>NZ_JASLGE010000083.1 GCF_030150285.1 Pseudomonas sp.
TGGCGCTAGCCGAACCGCTGGTGGGCAGGTCTCGGATATGGCCGATACTCGACTTCACCACGTACTCGTTACCCAAGTACTTGTTGATGGTCTTGGCCTTAGCCGGGGATTCCACAATGACCAGCGATTTGCCCATGGATCAGAAAATTCCTGAATTCTAGAAGTGAAAGGCGGTTCGCGCCTGACGCGGCACCGCTATATATAGTGGCAACAAGGTGAGGTCAAGCGCAGCGGGGTGCGCGACGTCATCTTAGCCGCCGGTAAAAAGGCTGGGTTCAGCCTGGATCAGTGTGAAGCGCGGAACCTGCTCGCCCTCAACAGTGACGTTTTCCAGAAACATGCTCAGTGGGCGCACCCAAAAACCATAGTCGCCATACAAGGACTGGTAAAACACAACCCATTCTTCGGTTTCAGAATGGCGAGCCGTATTAAAGACCCGATAGTGCGGCCCCTTATAGTGCTGATAAAGCCCAGGTTTTAGCGACATAGTGCGGCACCCTGCAAATAAAAAAATAAAAAAGTCCAAAAAACAAAAACCGGGGCACATGGCCCCGGCTTCCATCAACGCAACGCTTAGACGCGTTCGAAGACGGTGGCAATGCCCTGGCCAAGACCAATGCACATGGTGGACAACCCAAAGGTGCCGCCATTCTGCTTCATTACATTGAGCAGGGTGCCGGAGATACGAGCACCCGAGCATCCAAATGGATGGCCCAGAGCGATGGCACCGCCGTGCAGGTTAACCTTCTCATCCATCTTGTCGAGTACTTTCAAATCTTTCAGTACTGGCAAGGCCTGTGCGGCGAACGCTTCATTCAACTCAATGAAGTCGATATCGGCCATATTCAAGCCCGCCCGCTTCAAAGCTTTTTGTGTGGCCGGTACTGGACCATAGCCCATGATTGCCGGGTCGACACCGGCAACAGCCATCGAGCGAATCACGGCCAGCGGCTCCAGCCCCAGATCCTTGGCGCGCTGTGCCGACATTACGATCATGCACGAAGCGCCATCGGTAATTTGCGATGACGTTCCCGCCGTCACGGTACCGCCTTTAGGGTTGAAGGCCGGTTTCAAGGCAGCCAGACTTTCCAGGGTCGTTTCCGGACGGATAGTCTCATCGTAGTCGAAAACTTTCAGGAAGCCTTTATCGTCATACCCTTGCATCGGGATGATCTCGTCCTTGAACTTGCCTTCCACGGTCGCCTTCCAGGCCAACTGATGTGAGCGCACGCCAAAGGCATCTTGCTGTTCGCGGGTGATGCCATGCATTTTGCCCAGCATTTCAGCCGTCAGGCCCATCATGCCCGAGGCCTTGGCCGCGTACAGCGACATGTGCGGGTTAGGGTCAACACCGTGCATCATGCTCACGTGTCCCATATGCTCGACGCCGCCCACGACGAACACGTCACCGTTACCGGTCATGATCGCTTGCGCCGCCGTGTGCAAGGCACTCATGGACGAGCCGCACAAGCGGCTAACGGTCTGTGCTGCCGAGGTGTGCGGGATCTGGGTCATCAACGACGCCATGCGCGCAATGTTCCAGCCCTGTTCCAGGGTCTGGTTCACACAGCCCCAGATCACATCTTCCACTTCAGCCGGGTCAACCTTGCCGTTGCGCTCCAGTACTTTGCTGATGAGGTACGCAGACATGTCTTCAGCACGGGTGTTGCGGTGCATGCCACCCTTGGAGCGGCCCATCGGGGTGCGACCGAAGTCAACAATCACCACGTCTCTAGGATTCAAGCTCATAATTTCACTCTCACTCTAATGGGGCGCTTAACCGAAGAAGCTCTGGCCGTTTTTGGCCATTTCACGCAGCTTCGCAGTCGGGTGGTACAGCGCGCCCAGTTCAGCGTACTGATCCGCCAGGGCCACGAACGCTGCCACACCGATCGAGTCGATGTAACGCAGCGCACCGCCACGGAACGGCGGGAAGCCAATGCCGTACACCAGGCCCATATCGGCCTCGGCCGCGGTCTCTACGATGCCGTCTTCCAGGCAGCGCACGGTCTCAAGGCACAACGGAATCATCATCCAGTTGATGATGTCTTCGTCAGTCACCTCACGCTGCTCGTAGACAACCGGCTTAAGCACTTCAAGTACGCTGGAATCCACGACTTTTTTCTGCTTGCCACGCTTGTCTTCTTCGTAGGCGTAGAAGCCCTTGCCGTTCTTCTGGCCCAGGCGCTTGGCGTCATACAGCGCATCAATGGCGGAACGCTGATCGTCTTTCATGCGATCAGGGAAGCCTTCAGCCATAACATCACGACCGTGATGGCCCGTGTCGATGCCAACCACGTCCATCAGATAGGCCGGGCCCATTGGCCAGCCGAATTTTTCCATGACCTTGTCGATGCGCACGAAGTCCACACCGGCACTGACCAGTTTGGCGAAACCGCCGAAGTACGGAAACAGTACGCGGTTGACCAAAAAGCCCGGGCAATCGTTAACGACAATCGGGTTCTTGCCCATTTTCTTCGCGTAGGCAACGGTTGTTGCAACGGCCAGTTCGCTGGACTTCTCGCCCCGAATGACCTCAACCAGCGGCATCATGTGCACCGGGTTGAAGAAGTGCATGCCGACGAAGTTTTCCGGACGCTTGAGGGCTTTGGCCAGCAGGCTGATGGAAATGGTCGAGGTGTTGGACGCCAGGATGGCGTCTTCGCGGACGTGGTTTTCCACCTCTGCCAACACGGCTTGCTTGACCTTCGGGTTCTCGACAACGGCTTCGACCACCAGGTCAACATTGCCAAAATCACCGTAGGACAAGGTCGGGCGAATGCCGTTAAGCACTTCAGCCATTTTCGCTGGGGTCATGCGACCTTTATCAACGCGGCCAACCAGCAGCTTGGCGGCTTCTGCCAGGCCTTGCTCAATGCCGTGCTCGTTGATGTCTTTCATCAGGATCGGCGTGCCTTTTGAGGCCGACTGATAGGCAATCCCGCCACCCATGATGCCTGCGCCGAGAACGGCAGCCTGCTTCACGTCCTTGGCGACCTTGTCGTAGACCTTGGCTTTCTTTTTCAGCTCCTGATCATTCAGGAACAGGCCGATCAAACACTGCGAAGCCGACGTTTTGGCGAGCTTGGCGAAGCCCGCTGCTTCAACTTCCAGCGCCTTGTCACGTCCAAAGTTGGCGGCTTTCTGGATGGTCTTGATCGCTTCGACCGGTGCCGGGTAGTTCGGGCCCGCCTGGCCTGCCACGAAACCCTTGGCGGTTTCGAAAGCCATCATTTGTTCAATCGCGTTCAGCTTGAGCTTATCAAGCTTCGGCTGGCGCTTGGCCTTGAAGTCCAGTTCGCCGCTGATGGCACGCTTGACCAGGTCCAACGCCGCTGCGCCCAGCTCATTGGCAGGCACCACAGCATCAACGACACCGACTTTCAGCGCGTCTTCAGCCCGGTTTTCTTTACCGGAAGCGATCCACTCGATCGCGTTATCAGCGCCGATCAGACGAGGCAAGCGTACGGTACCGCCGAAGCCCGGGTAGATGCCCAGCTTGACTTCAGGCAAACCGATTTTGGCGCTGTCGGCCATGACGCGGAAGTCCGCGGCCAGGCACATTTCCAGACCACCGCCCAACGCGATGCCATTGATGGCAGCAACCGTCGGCACAGCGAGGTCTTCGAAATCACTGAAGATTCTGTTGGCTTCGAGGTTGCCAGCGATCAGCTCGGCATCCGGCAACTTGAAGTTTTCGACGAACTCGGTGATGTCTGCGCCGACGATAAAGACGTCTTTACCGCTGGAAACAATGACACCCTTGACCGAAGCATCTGCCTTGATCGCGTCAACGGCCTGACGCAATTCGTTCAGGGTTAGACGGTTGAACTTGTTGACGGACTCACCCTTGAGGTCGAACTTCAGTTCGACGATGCCACTTTCAAGAGCCGTAACCGTGATGGCTTTACCTTCGTAAATCATCAACTGATCTCCAGGATATGGAAGCTGAACAGTACACATCGGACGCTGGTGTCTGACTGGCAGTGGGTATTGCGCCACTGCTAACGCCAACTCACCAGGCACACCCGCCGATGCGATAATCGGGCTCATGCGAGTGTTGCCTACACGGCAAACACCCGATTCATACGCCCGTTTGATTTGGGTGTCGACACATTCAGGGAAAAGACCACGATTGTCAATTGTCCAAAACAACCATGACAAAACGACTCACCGGTCAGATTTAACACCCGCAGAAGAGTAGACAAGGATAGACAGCGTTTTACGGCAGGGCAGCCCACTTTAATCGCTGATGATGTAACCACTGGTGGTGCGAGCCCAGGGCCGTCGCCGGGGGCGCTGCGCACCCCATCGCAGCCTCGGGCCTCGTCAGCGACTACAAGAACGCGGCTTACGCCAGTGCTTTAAGCACTTGATCAATGGCTTGCAGGACTTGCGGTTCGCCCTTCTCACCCCAGTACAAGGCAATCATCTGTGGCCCGGCTTCCACTTTGTACACGTTCGCCGGCAATGTGCTGAATTGAGTCAGCAAGCGCTCATCGACGCAAGCTTCACGCCATTGATTGACCCATAGTCCCGGCGCCGATTGCCAATAGCACCATACATCTGGCTTAGTGCTGCGCCGCGGTCGATGAAACTGCGCACAGGAACCCGGCGGCTCCGGCTCAAGCCAATGTGGCCACTCCTGGGAAGTCAGCTGCATGGCCAACCCCATGCGCCGCGCTTCCATACGCAATGCCATGCGTCCGCTCTGACGACGCGAAGGCCGTAGCCAGGCCAAAGGGCTCAAAATCAGCGCCAGGATTGACACCACTATCCATACCGTCATATCTGTACTCATATTAACTGTATTAACGAGTTGACCCCGATCCAGACTTAGCCTCTACAAAGGGGCCATACTCACAACAAATTGCCACCTACAGGAGCGCCTCCCATGCCCTACGAACATATTTTGGTCGCTGTCGACCTGACCGAAGAATGTGACCCAGTCATCAAACGCGCCAATGAAAGCGCTACAGCCAACGGTGCCAAACTGTCGCTGGTACATATCGTTGAGCCCATGGCAATGGCATTCGGCGGAGACGTTCCTATGGACCTCTCTCAACTGCAACAACAACAGTTTGACCAGGCCAAGGAGCGCCTTGAGCGCCTGATCGCAAAATACCCATCCCTGATAAAAGAACGATGCCACCTGACTTACGGCCAGCCCCGTCAGGAAATCCATCACCTAGCCAAAGAGCAACAATGCGACCTGATCGTGGTCGGCAGCCATGGCCGCCACGGCCTGGCGCTGCTGCTGGGTTCGACCGCCAATGACGTTCTGCACGGCGCACCTTGTGACGTTCTCGCCGTAAGACTGGTCAAGTCCAGCTCATAAAACATCAGCACGACAGCAAAAAGCCCGGCCTTTTCAATTAAAAGGCCGGGCTTTTTTGTTCAGCACGTGATCAATCAGGCATCCAGCTCAGCCCAACGCTCGACCAACTGCTCAAGCTCGTTTTGCAGCTTTTCCAGCTTGGCAATCACTTCCGCCGTTTGCGCCGCAGGGCGCTGGTAAAAGCCTGCATCGGCCATTTCAGCCTCAACCGCAGCAATGGCTTGCTCCTTGGCATCGATCTCGCCCGGCAATGCTTCAAGCTCACGCTGCAATTTGTAGCTGAGTTTCTTTTTCGCCGCCGGTGCCGGTGCAGCCGCCGCCTGGGCCGGTGCGGCCGTGACCACGGCCGAGTTGAGGTCAGCCTTGCCGGATTTGCTCTCGGTCACGCCCAACAAGCGCGGCGAGCCGCCTTGACGCAGCCAGTCCTGATAGCCACCGACGTACTCACGCACCTTGCCTTCACCTTCGAAGACCAGCGTGCTGGTGACCACGTTATCGAGGAATGCCCGGTCGTGGCTAACCATCAGCACAGTGCCCTGGAAGGTCAGCAAGACCTCTTCGAGCAATTCCAGGGTTTCAACATCCAGGTCGTTGGTCGGCTCATCGAGCACCAGCAGGTTGGCCGGCTTGCTGAACAGTTTGGCCAGCAACAAACGCGCTCGCTCACCGCCCGACAGTGCCTTGACCGGCGTGCGTGCACGCTGCGGGCTGAACAGGAAGTCACCCAGATAGCTCAGTACATGGCGGCTCTGGCCGTCGATATCGATGAAGTCGCGGCCTTCGGCCACGTTGTCGATGACGGTTTTTTCCAGATCCAGCTGATGGCGCAACTGGTCGAAGTAGGCCACGTCGATACGCGTCCCCTCTTCCACGGAGCCATTGGTCGGCTGCAGGCCGCCCAGCATCAGCTTCAGCAAGGTGGTTTTACCGGTACCGTTGGCACCCAGCAGACCGATACGGTCGCCACGTTGCAGCACCATCGAGAAGTCCTTGATCAGGAACGGCCCCTCAGGGTGAGCAAAGCTGACATTTTCCAGCACCATCACTTGCTTGCCAGACTTGTCCGCGGTGTCGAGCAGGATATTCGCCTTGCCGGTGCGCTCACGGCGCTCGCTGCGCTCTACACGCAGCGCCTTCAGGGCGCGAACCCGGCCTTCGTTGCGGGTACGACGGGCCTTGATGCCCTGACGGATCCAGACTTCTTCCTGGGCCAGGCGCTTGTCGAACAGGGCGTTGGCGGTTTCTTCGGCCGCCAGGGTGGCTTCCTTGTGGACCAGGAAGCTGGCGTAGTCGCCGTTCCAGTCGATCAGGCCGCCACGGTCCAGCTCCAGAATCCGGGTGGCCAGGTTCTGCAAGAATGAACGGTCGTGGGTAATAAACAGAACGGCGCCCTGGAAATCCTTGAGCGCTTCTTCCAGCCAGGCAATGGCACCGATGTCCAGGTGGTTGGTCGGTTCGTCGAGCAGCAGCAGGTCCGGCTCGGACACCAGGGCTTGCGCCAGCAGGACGCGACGACGCCAGCCACCGGACAACTGGGCCAAGGTTTTATCGGCAGGCAATTGCAGACGGCTCAGGGTGCTGTCGACCAATTGCTGCAAGCGCCAGCCATCACGGGCTTCGAGGTCTTGCTGGACATGCATCAGTTTGTCCAGGTCGGCATCGGTGACGATGTTCTGGCTCAGGTGATGATATTGAGCAAGCAGCTCACCCACACCGTCCAGGCCTTCGGCCACCACGTCGAACACAGTCCGCTCGTCGGCTACCGGCAACTCTTGCGGCAACTCGCCAATCTTGAGGCCGGGTGCGCGCCAGACAGCGCCGTCATCGGGTTTCTGATCACCTTTGACCAGCTTCATCATGCTGGACTTACCGGTGCCGTTTCGGCCGATGATGCACACCCGCTCTCCACGGGCGATCTGCCAGGACACCTTGTCCAACAACGGCGTAGAGCCGAAAGCAAGGGACACATCGCTGAATTTGAGCAGGGTCATGAGCTTCTCCAAAAACTGGGCGCGCATTCTACCTGATTTGAGCCC
>NZ_JASLGE010000112.1 GCF_030150285.1 Pseudomonas sp.
AGCGTATAAAACTACCAAGACAAATGCGGGCAACCGTGCAGATGCGTAGAATAGGACATTTAAACAACTCAGTCCAATCTCACTCACAAGTGACATGGTTTGGATTAAAAGCACGCCTACCAGACGTCAGGGTATACAAAAACTGGACAACAATCGGCGTAACAATGCAATCAGGCGGTAAGATCGCGACACAATCAGAGAGCAGATTAAATGCTATCGTTACTAGAATATTGCCAGAGTTGCAAAGTGATGGATCGTGGTCTGAGCCTAAACCTACACGCGATATTGCTTCATTCGTTCGATATCTAGCGCACACAATTGGCTACAATGACAACGACATTGATATGACGGAATTGCTAAGACTGCACAATACTTACTGGAAACCAAGAGGCGAGCATTTCGATTATATCTTTGATGAAACTACCGTTAAGCAAGCGCTTGACTACGCATTTAATGCGGGTCTATCTGATTTCACGATCAGTAACGGGAAAATAAAGCCTGTTCGCGACGATATCAGGACGATAAGCGAACAATCATATTCAGCGCAAAACACGGTCGGAGAAATAACGCATACTTTCAGATCAAGACAACTAGATGACTTTGACGGCGTAGAAGTTGAATACGTAGATCCGGAAACTTTCGACAAGAAAGTTGTAGAGTGTATTTTGCCTGATTCTCAAGGTATTAAGCTCAGAAAGACAAGCCTGCGAGGCGTGACTGATCGTGACAGAGCTTATATTGCAGGTATGCGCCTAGCTAGCGAAGATCTCTACGTAAATCGAGAGTTTAGCTTTAAGACAGAGATGGACGCATTTAATAGTGAATACGGCTCATTTATTCGGGTTATTACAGAGTCGCCTAATATGATGCAGTCCTCTCAAATCTTGAACGCCGAGAAAGATCACGTTGTATTAAGTGAAGATATTCCCGTTGATTTTGACGTATTTGCGTGGCGCGATGCGCAGGGAAGATACAATGGTGAGCATGATATAATCAGGGTTGACGGAAATAAGGTTTATGTTGATTTAGGAAGCAAAAAGCCGATTGTGAGCTTAGGGATGGAATTACCTCACGCTTACATCGGTAAAAAAGAACGATTCACTTACAAATGCTTAGTTGATGAAATAACCCCAAATGGCGTAGATTCAGCAACAGTTAAAGCTTCAATTTATGATGGGCGTGTTTACGCTTATGACAATAAGGAATAATTATGGTTTGCGAAAAAGGTAGATTTAATACAGGTAATGACATATGCAGCAATGACTTGCGAGATCTTAATGATAACTCGATTATCGTTGATGGGTACGTTAATAGCGAAGAGCTTGCAGTAAAAGACAGGTTCGGCGTACCTCGTAAAACGCTTGCGGGGATTCAGAAAGATGCTGATGATATGAATAGAGAGATTCAAGAGCGCGCAGATAAACAACACGGCGAGATTCAAGAGAGGGCTGATAATACAATCAGTGAGTTCGAGGGCGAGATTGATGCGATAATTAAGGAGGCTGGTGGCGTTGAGGTTGTTAGTGAATTTGGGGATTCTGTCGAGAAGGTTGTTAGTCAATCCAAGATTAGTAAGCATCTAGGGGAAGATTCAGAGGGCAATGCTTTATTGCGAGATGGAGATAGAGAATATACGTTTCCTCGCTACGGTGATGGTGGGAAGATTATGGTTGACAAGAACTTAGGGTATGTAACTCCTGAAATGTTCGGGGCAGTCGGCGATGGTATTACCAATGATACTTTAGCGGTTCAGAAAGCATTAGATAGCTTGAGAAACTTAGGAGGCGGGGTTTTATCTGGGGTTAATGGCAAAACATATGTTGTGCGTAATACCGCAGTTCCTTCTAACATTGTTGTAAGAGATATGATAATAAACCAGCTCGTAGAGTCAGAGCCTTTAAGCCAATGGCAACTTATTAAACATATCTTCAGTATTGTAGATGTTAAAAATGTCACTTTCAGTAATTTAACAATTGACGGTAAGAGAGGGGAGCAGAACTTAGATAATGCGGGAACGCAGGATGGGGGTTGTGTTGCTTTTGATATCGGAAAAGGTGCGAGAGATATAAAATTCTTAAACTGTACAGTGACGAATATGGCTACAGATGCTCTACAGATTTACGGATATACTTCTGCAACTGAACCATCAGACGGACCTTATGACATTCTCGTTTCAGGGTGTAATTTTAGCCTGTCTAGACGAAATAACATAAGCGTCATAAGCGTGGACGGTTTACACATAGAGAATACCAGACTTGATAAATCAGGATTAGAGGTAGAAGGTACTCAAAGTGGTAAGCAACCCATCAAATCAGATACTGGAAGGCTCTGGGCTGCTCCTTCAATAGACTTTGAACCTGAGAAACGATGTAGTATATCTAACGTTACAACGGAAAACTGCTCTATTGAGGGGTCTCGATCAGGTATATTGATCTACGGTGGAGTTACTCAAACAGATATAAGTATCACGAACCTAAGTTTTAAAAATACAACAGTTAAAAATACTGTTACTGGGGATTCTTTTAAATTAGAAGGTTACAAACACCCCATTAAAAACATATACGTGCAAAACCTGCACGGATATGGTATGAGCAATGTTAATATCAGTGCGGGCGAGTTTGTATCTATTGACAATATCCTAAACTACTCTGATAGTGGGGACCCTTTCTACAACTCATTTTCTACTGTTAGCGGTCAAACTTCAAAGCTAGTTATAGGGGTAGTGAAAGACCTGATATTTAAAAATGTGAGAGTTGGTAATTACGGGCTAAGTGCATGGGAGTTTGCAAGGACTCCCAGTGATATTCCTAACTTACTATTTGATTCATCTTGTTTCGTTTCAACTACGCAATCCGGTAATATAGGCGACTTACTGGTATTCTCTAACCAACAAACACCTCAATTAACTCCAAGTATATTTGGAGTATCTAGAAAACATGATCTACCTTTGTTTAAAAATGAGTACGGGAGTATTATTTATCAACCTGTATTTAAAAACAACGCAGGTGGTAAACCTGAAGGGGATACAGGATCTTATGGATGGCATCATGCACGTAGTGGCAGGAAAGTTACAGGTGTAGGTGGTGGTAAGTGGAATACCGATAAGTTATCTGTTACTAATGTTGTGGAATCAGATTTAGGTTTATCTATAGCTGCAAAGCATGCGGATGGTAGGGTGTATAAGGGGACTGTGACGGGGGTAGATGTGGTAAACAACTCATGGACTATCTCACCTGATTTATCTTTTGGATCTATAGCCGAGGGAGCAGATGTGTTTTATATTGAATATAAAGAGATGTACCCATTATTTAAGCAAGGAGTTATTGAGAAGCTACAAACTAACGCCACTTCTAGTGAGATTGTAGCTAAGATAAATCAGATCATAGATGCTTTAAAGCTGTCTAACACTACACTTTAAAGAATAAACCTATGACAAATAAATCCGATCTGCTCGCCTACTCGCTCTCAACAGCCCTCGCCGCAGGTATGGCAGTCGACGGAAGCGCCATTCTTGGCGCTTTCTTCGGCGCTGTACTGTACGTGACGATCGCAAGTGACTCATCCATGAAACAACGTATTGTCTTCATGGGTGCGTCATTTGTCGCGGGTTATCTCGGCTCTCCGGTTCTTGAAACTATCCCCTCAGGATTTGTGGCTTTTATAATTAGTGCAGGTATCGTAGGAGTTGTGCTATTATTTCATAAAGTATTGAATCGAATCGATATTGCACAAGTCATTGAAGTCTTGAAGGAGGTATCAAAATGGAAACAGTAATTTTCTCATTCTCCATTTTGACGATTGTCAGTTTAATAACATTTAAAACGTCAAAGAATCAGCGCAAAAAGTACGTGTTTAACGGCATAGCGTATCTGCTCGTCATCATGTATGCGTTACAGATTTACGCGCTGAATCATTCCACAATTTTCAATTTAATAGCTACGCTTATCATTTCTATACCGATCCTCAGTTGTCACGGTAATGTGAGTGAAGCGTGGGAAGAGGTGAAACATGTTGTCAAAAAATTTCAAACGCGCTGAATTTGCATGCAAATGCGGTTGTGGCTTTGACTCAATCGACGAACAGATAGTTGAAGTCGCTCAAGATATTAGAGATCATTTCGACAGTCCCGCCGCTATCAACTCAGCGTGTCGTTGTGAAGCTCACAATAAACGGGTCGGTGGTGCGAAAGGATCGAAACATCTTGAAGGCATTGCGATCGACATTCGTGTCAAAGATGTCACGCCGCGGGAAGTGTACGACTACATTAACGGCAAGTATCCTAAGACTTTCGGAATCGGACTGTATAAAACATTTGTCCATGTCGACACTCGCAGTAAGCGTGCGAGGTGGTGAGTATGCGAACGATGATCTACTCGGCAATATTGGTCATTCTTGGCGCTTGTATCGGTTCTGGTCACGTACAGTCGAAATGGGATAAAGAGAAACTCACACAGCAATCAATGCTCATAAAACAGCAAGATCGAATCAAACAGCTCGAACGTGAACACACGATCCGAGAGAGTCAAATCATTGTGACATTCAACGAAGCGAAAAAAGAATATGAGAACACTATCAGTAATATCAATAGCGATCATTCTGACAGCTTGCACGAGCATGAAGAGCGAGCCAATTATTATCGACAAGAATATCAACAGTGCAGCGACAAGCGTATTATCGAGCGAGCAGTATTACTCGACAGATACTTACAAGAAGGTACAACGCTGGTTAGAGAGCTCGAACAGATTATTATATTCAAAGAGCAACTAATCATGTCGTTAGATGCTGTTATTGATAATGATAGATTGTTGATTAATGCAGAATAGAGAAAGGGATCAACTACGATCCCTTTTTTGTTACTCTCTACAAATATACATGTAATCTATAACTTCAACATCTTTCTCTGATCTATCCATTGCTATAAATCTTTCTATTCTTGCAATGTCATCATCATTCTTTATGCATCTATCAAGATTTAATCTAACTGTAAAATTCTCTCCGTTAGCCCAGCACTCAAAGATGTACTGATATCTCTTCTTTTTAAACCAGCTAAACACTTAATCACTCCAAATAACATGTGCGGTAGGAGGGTTGTCTGACCCCTCTACATATATTTCCCCAGTCGCGCCACAGTCTTGGCACTTAGCCATGTCCCCCTCATAGCAAATCTTTAAGCTGTCATCATTATGATCCGTTGTAATCTCTATCGGTGATTTGCCGTTGCATTTATCGCAAAATAACCAATCTATATGTTTAATCATTTTTAATCTCCTTATTCGTTTTGCATGTATTCTAGGGCTTTGTCGATCTCATTCGTAGTGACCATAAAGAAATTTTTATCAGAGCTATTGAAATTGATCATTCTATTTTTCTCGTTAAATTTCTGAACCCATATGTAATTAGTTAGATTGTTATAAGCGAACGAATAAAATACATCGCCTACACTCTTTTCAATACACAACTCTAAGATCTCGTTTAGTTTACTCTGCATCTCTATGCTCCTTTTCGTGAACCCAGTTTATTAAATTCTCTGCACCTTCATTGCAAAGACTTGACACATCCATGTCCTCTACATCATTCGCTACAATCTTATAAACTACAATAGAATCTCCTTGCGGGATTATATCTAAATTATAGTAATTATTTGCCTTGATATCAGATAGCGATATACATAATTCGATTAACTCATTTAGCTTTTCCATCTCTCTTCTCCCTTAATTTCAGCTCTAACAACATCAATATGCTCGTTGCTTCATGCGCTAAGTGCATCATTCCGCTTTCATCGTCTAACTCATCAATTGCCAATCTATGTCTGTCTGCTGCGTTCCTATATCGATCAATGCCGTTAGGTACTTTCAACCAGTTTCCTTCACTGTATTTCTCAGCTCCGAATTGCAAGACTTTAAGGATCTCATTAATAGCTAGAGGCATATCATCAAGTAGTAGCGTTGGTTTTAGTTTTCCTTGATCTAGCTTTGTGCCTTTTGGTAGATCCCTGCGAGGATGGGATAAGTCAATATCCGGCAAAATATCCCCATCCTTTAAATACTCCACCTTATCTACAGCGCCAAATATTTGCCCGCTTCTAGTTAAATGGACTTTTCCATTTACATCTGTCAAAAAATTATCTTCTAACACGTAGTCTATTTTCGGCGCTCCTTCAAAAGAATATCTGCTATCGTCCATAAATCCAAGCTCAGGGTTTTTGGCAATATCTCCGTCAAATGTCGGGACGCCTGTGGGTTTATCTTCTACTACCACCTCAAAAAACCTCTTATTAACAGACGCTTTATATCCCCTGTCATTACGTATCGAATAAAATCCATCATCGCCATAAAATTCCTTCAGAACTTCATACGTTTTTCCTACCGTAAAGTTCCTTTCAATACTCTCGTTGTTAACGCATATTACTCTCATATATATTTCTCCGCATATGCTTTTGCATTTGAATAAACTCTGTCTAAATCTTTCGCATCAATCTCAAATTCGATCTTTGCGCCGTCTGCTCTGATAATTACTTGAGCTGTATTTGCTATCTTTGTAACTTGCACAACTCTCGCTTTTTTGATGTATCCGCGATTGTATATCTTCTCGATAGCTTTGTTGTTTACGTATCGCTCATTTTCTTTGATGAACTGAATAGACGCTCTACTCAGTTCTAAGTCGATATGTTTTGTTTGCATATCAGTCCTTAATAAAGTTACCATCTTCATTTATTTTGCCCGTGCGGTCTTTGATTTCGTTGTATGCTAGTTGTAGGCAGTCTTGGAGCGATGGTGTCTTATGGAACTCATTATTTATACCAATAGCAACGCAATATAGAGCATCTAGGCATCTGTCATAATGGTAGTCTTTAACAGCATCCTCTTTACAGTTGTGAATTAAAAACAAAACTTCCCCTACTAAATGTCGCAAAGTATTCAGCCCGTCTAGTTTTGCAAATGCATTACCGTAAATATGAGAATCCTTAGGTAAAGAGTATTCTACTGATTTCTTCATAGCATAGTCAAAAATGTCATCATCATTACTCGCACCGACAATCAACGTCACTAAAATATCGCCAATAGCATCATTGATCTCTTCAATATTCCCATCTGCATAAGCATCTAGCAATTCAGCCGTTTCTTTGAGCGTATACTTCGCCTGAGCTAAATGCCCCACCTTGTGCAGACCTTTGTTGACTCCCCATTGTTTTACTTGTTCTACTAGTTTTTTCATCTTTAAATCTCCTCTTTATTCCGCTGTTAACATATCTATAAGATTCTCAATATAGAACTTCGTAGTATTGTACTTACTTCTACTTCCATCTTTGTTTAATACTGTGCACTCGTAAACAACTCCGTTGTAGTCGCATAGTGTTATATCATCAATGATTAAATCTCTATCGTTGAATGTATAGCAAACTATATTATTCACATTTTTAGAGGGGTTAATAATCTCTCCCACCCTGTAAAATGCTTCGCTGCAATCATTAAGATCTCTTGCTTCTTGTAATTGCTTATTAAGACCTTCAATTTCACCTTTAAGATATTTAATTTTCGCCTTTCTACTTGCAATAGACATGCCCATCTCTAAATTTCCTTTCTCATCTTCTTAACTTTTAACTCAATCGCATCTAAATCTAAAACTGGATGTTCTTTAAATTGCAACTCGACAATCTTGCCGTTTACTACGTTGAATCCGTTTAATAGCTGTCCGAGCAATTCATCAATAAACTTCTGACCTTCTTTTGTTTTCTTGAACATTGCCAGGTGCTTTTTATTCATCTTCCTCACCCTCAATCAACTCAATCAGTAATATTATCGCACTATCAAACGCATACAGCTCGTTACTCAACCCTTGCTCAATAATAGGATTCTCGTTGATCTTTTTATAGAGCTGATCCCGCTCTCTTTTTAATAGCACTACTGCTTCCGTGTACTTGATCATTTGTTGCGCTCCTTTATCATTGCGTCTGCTAAGCTGTACGCCCACGCTGAAACCGTCTCATCATCCCCATTTACATACCCTGTGCCTGACATAGGGCTTTTTTGGACGACTCCCTCAGAGTTTGACAGTAGGCCATTCAAAGCAACCTTTGCAAACTCATCTCTAAGTAGCTGCGCTTCGATCTGGTCTATCGACTCTTTAACGTGCCATGTATTTCCATCTACACCATACATAATCGAACCAGAAGCATCATAATGAGGAATAATACTACTTACTCTGCGAGACAAAATGATCACTGCAACACCCTCATCAAAATCTGTAACCTTAATAAACTTGCTCATTACTTAACCTCACAATTAGTCGCTTGACCGTTAACAAAATAAAATACACCTTCATCAAAATCAGTTATCAGACTTCCATCTATTTTACGATATCCATCCGACATCTCGCACCACAGGGATTTATCGCCACGTCTAATCTCATCAACTATATCGCCATTGATATTGATAAAAGCGCCAATCAATAACAGTGCAATGCCAGCAAATATCGCTCCAACTAATACCATTACTGGCAAATCTTGCTTCTCTCTACTTGTCATCTTGCTTCTCCATGTCTTGCTCTAACAAATCCCTAACGTGACCGCTAAAATCCGGTAAGCTGTTTACATATGCCAATAGCTTCGCATGTTCTTCTTTTAAAAAAGAGACAGCTTTTAACTGCCTTTTTTTGTTGTATTTTTTATCCTTACTCATAATTCCTCTAAATAGCAACAATATCGAAATCTACACCTCTTGGGACAGTCACGCTTGTACTCCAGTTGACAAGCTTAACAATAACTAGTTCCCCATTTACCATTGTTACCCATGCTTCTTTGCCTTCAATCTTCTCAACCAACAAACCAGTCTTTAAATCTTTAATACCCAACATAATTCGCTACTCCTTGTCTTCCGGTTAACTACTGTATGAATAGAATATTATCGTATAACGATATAAGAAGCAACACTTATTTAAAATAAATCTAAAGATTCTTGCTTTAACTCACTCAACTCTTTGATTATCTTAGCTTCTTTCTCGCAAGATAAAACACCAGAAAAGAAGAAAAATCGCTCAACTACTCCATTGTCGTAAATATACGAGAAGCGATCACGGCTAACATACGTGATAAAAAGCGCTCCGGCTTCGTGCGCATCGTATAGCTTACCTAAGAGTGCATTGTATTCGTCTTTTTCTTCTTCGCTCGGTATCATTGTTTTATCTCTTTAAAATGAAGGCGTAAGTTAATACGCCTATCGTTATCAGTTATTAATACTAGAACGGCACAGTTGAGTCAAAATCATCGAATCCGCCCGATGGTTGACTATTTCCTTGCGGCGCTCCGTTGTTATTTTGCGGCTTGAATCCTCCTTGATTGTTAGATGATCCTTGACCACCACCGAGCATTTTCATCTCTCTAGCAATAACATCCGTGCTATATCGCTCAATGCCGTTTTTATCAGTGTATTTCGTTGTTTTAAGCTTACCATCAACATATACGAGTGATCCTTTTTTAAGATACTGTCCGGCAATCTCTGCTAATCTCCCAAAAAACGTAATCCTGAACCACTCAGTTTCGCTCTGCTCTGCGCCTTGCTTGTCTTTCCATTTTTCAGTAGACGCTACTGAAATATTAGTGATAGCAGCTCCGCTAGCCGTATATCTAACTTCTGGATCGTTTCCTAAATGTCCAATAACTTGTACTTTGTTCAACATTATTTATTCCTTATCTGAATTTTATTAAAATTATTTAATTTATGTTGTTGCTCGGACTTAGACCTCTACATCGTCGCCCATTTCAACATTCAATACATACTGCTTGCCGTTGCTCTTATCTGTGATCTTAATATACTCATTCTCATCTTCTGGATCATATTTAATGATCTCCTTTTCAACCAAATCAAGATCGTGCAGCTTTTGCGTTTCAGTATCCTCCCACTCTGCAAATTCAATGATATTGTCACTTGTTGGAGTTCCAGTGAAAAGATCCATCAAGATCAACGATCTTTTATTTAAAAACTTTAATACTTCACTCATTGTATATTTCTCTCTTTCTTTAATTGAATGTAAAAATCTTCTGCATATTGAACTTTCTCTTTTACTTCTTCGATCAGCTCAGGGTTAAAATTAATAACCTGAACTGTCCTGCGCTGCTCGATTGGTATTTGATTGACTAGCGTTATCAGCTTGCCCTCATCGTCAAAGGGTCGCATAGCTTCCTCAGGCGTTGGAAGTAGCCAATAATGAACCTCTGCTTGATTTACTTCCCATAGCCACATGTAAGCCCATAATTGCCAATCGTACCCAGACTTCTTTGTCTTCTCTTCTGCTTCTCGTTTAAAAAAGCAGTGAGTACCGATATCCCATGAGTTTTTAATATCTATCACTTTACTGCCGGTAAATATATCGCACTCACCCGTGATAAATCCGTTATCTTTCCTTTCTTGGTTCTTTTCGTAACTAACTCCGTCAAGTATGGAAGATTGGAATATCGCCTCATCTTCCATTAAGTGACCTTTCTTCGTGTACTGATTCCCCTCAAACGAACTGAATCCGTATTGATCCTCTTTAAAGCACTCGATGATATAGCTCTTTGCCGTTTCAGATAACACCTCACTTTTTAAGCGAGGCTTGCCCATTATTTTACTAAGTGATGAAGCTCTAACTTTCAGCATCTATAACCTCCACATTACCAGCGATCTCTTTTAGTCGAGCGTATTCCTTAGATCCCAAGATCTGCTTATCTTTCGTGCTCAATGCGTTAAAAGCATTAGTTAAAGCTTCAATTCCATTTTCAGCGTGAGATTCTAGCGATAGAACAATATCAGCTCGCTTATCGTCCATTTCATCGCTTACAGATTGCTTATCACTCATACCCTGATATTCATCTTCCATCATTGCGTTGACGTTAAATGCCATTCTGATAGCCTGTGCAGTCGCTCTATGCTTTAACATTCTGACTGGGAATTGTTTCCAAGTAGGCGAGTTTCTTCTATTCTCAGCCATAAACTCAATTGTTTCAGTGTGAAATGCAAAGTCTTTGCGAGCAACGATACATTTTACCGCTACGACTCCACCCTTGTCATCCATAATTAACTCGTGAGTAATGCCGTTAAAGTTAGGGTTTGAGTGCGCTATTTTAAGCCAGCCGTCAATACCGACAATCGGGGTAATGCCTCCGCCACTTGGAAATGCGTAAATCTCTTTAGTTAGAGGATTTAGCTTGTACTGATTAGCTAACACAACAAACGCACTCATTTGAGCATGTGAAGGATCTTTACCACCAAAACACTGAGCCTTCATAATTGAATACATTTCTTCAAAGCCAACGTGTAAACCTAGATGTTTAGACAGCTCTTCCGTATTTGCTCTAATAATTCCAACTTCTTTACTCATTTTAACTACTCCTTAATTCCAAATAATGCTTTTGATGCTCTAATTGCTTCTTCTTTTGTTGCGTAAGCAAACCTAACACCCTGATCGACAATAGCTTGTCCCTTTCTTTGCTTGTAGAGAAATTCACTATTATCAACGCAGTAATAAACAACATCTCCGAGCATTTCCGAACCACCCAAAGGCTTCGGAATCTCTACGCCGTTGATTGTGATTGTTTGAGGTTTGACTCGATATTCATATCCAAAATCAAGATCCCCATCCTCATCCATCCAATTGCCGAGTGCCGACTTATATTGTATGCCTTCATACACATAAACCCCGTTGATAATATTCTCTCTCACTTTATCCGCAATGATCTCTCTCACTTCTTTACTTGTTTTCATACTTTTCTCCTTACTATCCAATATAAATAACCCGTGCTGATTCTTCTTTCTTTCTCAGCTCTTCGTATCTCTTAAAAGCTTCTTCATGACTCTTATATACACTGTCAATTATTTGATACTCCTTTC
>NZ_JASLGE010000035.1 GCF_030150285.1 Pseudomonas sp.
CACCCGTGGCCAGGAACACATCAAACTCAGCACCGAACACAGCGGCAAAAGCCAGCTCAACCTGGGGCACTTGGTGGATGCCGAGAAGCGCAAGCGCGGTGAAGGCTTTGAACTGCGCACCGACGGCTGGGGCGCGATTCGGGGCGGCAAAGGGGTGTTTATCAGTGCGGATACGCAGGCCAAGGCCCAAGGCGACGTGCTGGCCATGGAGCCGGCTTCCCGTCAGGTCCAGGGCGCGAAACAGCAAATCGCCGACTGGCAGGGCATCGCTCAGGCCCACCACAGCCGCCCGCCGGCCATCGCGGGTTTGCAGCAGTTTCAAGACAGCGCCAAAGACCTGAGCGCCCCGGCCATCCTGCTCAGTGCCCCAAACGGTATTGGCGCGGTGACGCCCGCGAGCCTGTTGCTTAAAAGCGGCGCGGCCTTGTACGCGCAAAGCGATGATGAAATCAACCTGGCGGCGGCTCAGCGTTTGTCCGCCCACGCCAATAAAGCCATCTCGCTGCTGGCCCAGCAGGAAGGCATGCGCCTTGTATCTGGCAAGGGCCCGTTGGACATCGAATCCCACGGCGATGTGCTGAACCTGATTGCACAGCAGGACATCACCGTGCAGTCGGTGCAGGGTCACCTGCAACTGACCGCCAAAAATGGCATCACCCTGGGCTGTGGCGGCGGTTATATCCGTATCACGCCCCAGGGTGAGATCCACATCCATAGCCCTGGCCTGATCAGCCTGAAGGGGCAACACCGTTTTAACCCTCCCGGGGGTGAAGCTTTTGCGCTTCCCGAACTACCCAGTTCAGTGTGCAAAGAGTGTTTGAAAAAGGCCCAGGCCGCTGCCCAGGGTTTTCTCCAAAGGGAGGTGCAAGCATGACTGACGGCCCTATCAGTCACTGGTTAGGTTTACTGGAAGCGTCCTGTGCACACCTCGCTACAAAGCACCTGGACATCATCGTCGACCAGGCGGGCAGTGAGGTGCCATTGCTTCCCAGCGTTCGCAGTATTGAACCGCCGCTGCCCTGGTACTCACTGTTCACCGGGTTACCGGAGGAGGGGGCTGACGATCTGGCACCGTTGTTGGTGCGCATTGACCTGTCGCAGCCTCTACAACGCCAATGGCTCATCGGTCTGATGCACGACTTGAGGGGGCGCTCGCAACTCTTGGTACTGGCTTCTCTATGGCCTTTTCAGACCCTGGCCGAGCATCTGGGGCGCTGCCTGGAAGCGCGCAATGGCGGCTATACGGGGTTGCTGCGCTACTACGACCCGCGCTTATTTCCCTTGCTGTTCAGCCATGTGCTTGAACCCGACCAGCAGCAGGTGTTGCTGCGCCCCGCTGTGTTCTGGAGTTGGCTCGATCGCGACGGTACTCCCAAGCGGCTTTTGGGCACCCCCGACTTAACCGGGGGCTCCCCTGCCTTCAGCTCTATTGAGCTGAGCGACAGTCAAGTGGAAACCCTGAGCTGTGCCAGTGATGCCACCGCCGCGATGGTGAGCCTGAGCGATGCCCTGCCGTGCGAGTGGGGCGCAGAACAACGCTTTGAGCATTGCTATGGCGCGATGATCGAGGCAACCCAGGCCGGGCTGCTACTGACCGAGCAACGCGAGGCTTACACCCTCAAGACCTTGGGAGAGCTATGACCATGCCCCCGGTATACAGACAGAACCTGAGCCTCCGGCTCAAGCGCTTTAGCCCCCAAGGCCTGTTCGCCTGGGTCGCCATTGCCGGTGCTTTAAACGCACAGGCCAGCACCCTTGGGGCGATCAACCACACCCATTGGGCCATCAATCGCTTCAGTGTTGAGGGCCGTTCGGGTATCGACATTATTGGTCCGTATCAAGGGGGCGGCGGAGGTTGCTGCTACGTTGCCCCGGAACGCTGGATACCGGGCATGACGGTGCGTGTGGATTGGGAAACGGGAGTCGGCAGTTCAAAAGGATTTCCAGGCTTTGGAGATTGGCCTAAGTATCTTGCCTGGAAGAAAATGGTGAACGACCAAAAACGTCAACACAGCAAAACCGTCGCCGTACCCGATTACACAAATCAAAAAGTCTGCGGCCTCACCGTGCATTTCCTGCCCTGTGACGAGGTTCAAGTCACCACGTCCTGTTACGCCTACGGCAGCCCCGAATACCCGATCAAAACCCCGCTGCATTTGCCGGAGCCTCAGTCATGTCCGAAGTGAAAAATGCCCCGGTCTGGCAGTCAGGGCGGTTGATGGCGGGTATGTGCACTGTGGTTGCAGCCATGCTCTCTCTCAATGCGCAGGCCAGCACCCTTGGGGCAATCAACCACACCCATTGGGCCATCAATCGGTTTAGCGTTGATGGCCGTTCGGGTATCGACATTATCGGTCCGTACCAAGGGGGCGGCGGAGGTTGCTGTTACGTTGCCCCGGAACGCTGGATACCGGGTATGACAGTGCGTGTGGATTGGGAGACGGGAGTGGCTTATCCCGACGGATTTCCCGGATTTGCAGATAGGCCTAAATATCTGGCATGGAGAGACAAAAATAGAGCGTTAAAACGCCAACACACCCAAGTAGTCCCCGTCCCCGACTACACAGGCCAAAAAGTCTGCGGCCTCACCGTGCATTTCCTGCCCTGTGATGAGGTTCAGGTCACCACGTCCTGCTACGCCTACGGCAGCCCCGAATACCCGATCAAAACCCCGCTGCATTTGCCGGAGCCACAATCATGTCCGAAGTGAAACATGCCCCGGTCTGGTACCCACCGCCCTTTCCGGTTCAGGGCCGTTTGCCCGGCAGGGTCGAGCACGTACAGCAGAATATTTTGCGGCAGTGCGATCAGGAACGCGGTTTCCACGATGCCCTGTGCCTGGCAGCCGGGTATCGCGTGCCGCCGCCCTGCTGCAAAACGCTGCATATCAGTCTGTTTTTTGATGGCACGGGGAATAACCTGAATAACGACCTTTATCAGTCGAGTACCCCGCACCCGACCAATATCGCCCGGATGTTCCGGGCCACTATTGGCGATGGCTATGCCGGTGGCACGGCCCATCTCGGTAGCAAGGCCCAGGGGTTGACGGATGGCCCAGGCACCGGCAACGGGCAATATTTCAAATACTACATGCCGGGCGTGGGCACGCCTTTTCCGGAAGTGGGCGATCTGGATTACAGCACCGGCGGCTTGGCCTTTGGTTCGCGAGGTGAGGAACGGATCAACTGGGGTTTGTTGATGATCATCGATGCCCTACGGCGCGCGCTGGGTCAGCCACGGTTGGACAATGCAAGCCTGAAGGCTGCGGTCGAGGCCATGGGTACCTTGCCCGGGCTGGAGTTTATCCAGGGGCAAGCCAACCGTACCGATACGTTTCGCAAGCAACTCAAGGCGATTGAAAAGCCGTTGCGCCTGGCCATGGCCCAGCCCACGCCGGGTACATCGAAGTTATTGGGCATCAAGTTGTATATCTACGGTTTTTCCCGTGGTGCGGCGGCAGCCCGGGCTTTTGTCAGTTGGTTGAACCAATTGATGCGTTACCGGCCGTTTTTAAGGCTGGACGATCTGGAGCTGCCCTTGAGTGTGGAATACCTGGGGCTGCTGGATACCGTGGCTTCGGTAGGTATTGCCGATATCGTGCCCGGAGCGGACGGCCATATGAGCTGGGCCGACGGCAATCAGCAACTGCCTGGTGGCGGGCTGGTCAAGCGTTGCTTGCACCTGGTGGCTAGCCATGAGCAGCGGTTGTGCTTTCCCTCGGAGTCCATTCGCCGTGAGGGGGGTGAATACCCGCGCAACAGTGTGGAAGTGATTTATCCGGGTGTGCATTCGGATTTGGGGGGAGGGTATCCGCCGGGGGATCAGGGGAAGAGCGTTAGTCCGGGTAGTGCTGAAGGTGATGGCCTGCTGCTGTCGCAGATTGCTTTGAATGATCTATATGCCGATGCATTCAGACATGGTGCACCATTGAAGGTGCCCAAGGACGCGTTGCCTATCAGCTTGCGTAATGAGCAGTGGCGAGCAATGGAGTTTGATGTTCAGAATGAGTTCGATGTTTCCCCTATACTAATCAGCCGCTTCAACGCTTGGCGACAGGTGACACTAGACCTGCCTCCCGTTACTCACCCCCTGCCGATCAAGGTGGTTGAACAGTACCACCCTCTGCCTGCAAGCACGACGTTGGAACAAGCCACCCGCGCCCAACTAGGCTGGCTCACCGCCTGGCGTATTGACCGCTATGCCTTTGCCAGCCTGAAAGAGACCACCTTCTACAAAGAAGCGACCGATAGCCAAGCCGATAAGGCCGTTCGCAACAGCGCCGAGGCCAAGCGGGAACAGCTACAAACAGAAGTCGAGAAGCGTCGGCGTGAGCAAGTGGCCCAGGAACGGCTCAAACGCACGCCACAAGTGCCCCTGGAGCCCGGCGTCAAGGACTTCGACGCGGACATGGCCCAAACCCAATTGCGTGAAGCCGCCGAGGAGTTTGCGGCGGCTTACCGCGACCCGAATCATCTGGCTTCTGCGTTTAGTCGCCTGCTGCCGGCGCGCGCGCCCGCAGCGTTGGTGCTGCATACCATCACCGCCGATGTGCGGGTTGAGTGTCGGCAGATGAAAGCGGCAGGGCGGGCCAGGGTCAGTCAGTTGTTTGCGCCTCCCGCCGGGTACAACAATCATCTAAACGAAAAGACCCGGGGCCCGGTAGACGAAGGCGCAAACGCCACCCAGCCGGCTGGGCTGCTGCGTGCACTGTTTGATGACCAGGTGCACGACTCACGCGCGTGGTTTCTTTACCCCTTTGGCCGTGAACCCATGGGCAGTTTTTTTCGCGAGCGCATGGTGTTTTTCGGCGAGGCCAGCCGCAGGGAATTGGCGCTGCATCTCGATAGCCAAGAGGCCGAAAGGTGGTCGGGGCTTACAGGCCTGCCCGCGTCCAATGTGGCAGCACCGAAACAGCCACTGGATGCCGAACGCCTGGCCCAGGCCATGCAAGGGATTGACGCGCACTGGCAGGCTTTTGAGGCCAAGGCAACGGAGGTGAATGATGGGCGAGTTTAATCCTGTTCGCCGTCGCATCGCTCGCTGGGCAGCGCCCGTGACCCTGTGGGCAATCGCCGCGGCACACAGTGCACAGGCCAGCACCCTTGGGGCAATCAACCACACCCATTGGGCCATCAATCGCTTCAGTGTCGAGGGGCGTTCGGGTATCGACATTATTGGTCCGTACCAAGGGGGCGGAGGAGGTTGCTGCTACGTTGCCCCGGAGCGCTGGATACCGGGCATGACGGTGCGTGTGAATTGGGAGACGGGGGTAGCAGGTTCTAAAGGCTTTCCAGGGTTTGCGGATGATGACAAGTACGAGGCTTGGGCAGGTTTACTTAGAGCCCAAAAACGCCAACACACCAAAATCGTCTCCGTCCCCGACTATACAGGCCAAAAAGTCTGCGGCCTCACCGTGCATTTCCTGCCCTGTGACGAGGTTCAGGTCACCACGTCCTGCTACGCCTACGGCAGCCCCGAATACCCGATCCAAACCCCGCTGCATTTGCCGGAGCCACAATCATGCCCGAAGTGAAACATGCCCCGGCCTGGCAGTCAGGGCGGTTGATGGCGGGTATGTGTACTTTGGTTGCAGTAATGCTCTCTCTCAATGCACAGGCCAGCACCCTCGGGGCGATCAATCACACCCATTGGGCCATCAATCGGTTTAGCGTTGAGGGCCGTTCGGGTATCGACATTATTGGTCCGTATCAAGGGGGCGGCGGAGGTTGTTGTTACGTTGCCCCGGAGCGCTGGATACCGGGTATGACGGTGCGTGTGGATTGGGAGACTGGAGTCGGTAGTTCAAAAGGATTTCCAGGCTTTGCAGATAGGCCTAAATATCTGGCATGGAAAGACAAAAATAGAGCGTTAAAACGCCAACACACCCAAGTAGTCCCCGTCCCCGACTACACAGGCCAAAAAGTCTGCGGGCTCACTGTGCATTTCTTGCCCTGTGACGAGGTTCAAGTCACCACGTCCTGCTACGCCTACGGCAGCCCCGAATACCCGATCAAAACCCCGCTGCATTTGCCGGAGCCACAGTCATGTCCGAAGTGAAACATGCCCCGGTCTGGCAGTCGCGGTGGTTGATGACGGGTATGTGTACTTTGGTTGCAGTAATGCTCTCTCTCAATGCACAGGCCAGCACCCTCGGGGCGATCAATCACACCCATTGGGCAATCAATCGGTTTAGCGTTGATGGCCGTTCGGGTATCGACATTATTGGTCCGTATCAAGGGGGCGGCGGAGGTTGTTGTTACGTTGCCCCGGAACGCTGGATACCGGGCATGACGGTGCGTGTGGATTGGGAGACGGGCCAAGGTGGTACAAAAGACTACCCAGGGTATGCGGATTGGCCCAAGTACTTGTCTTGGGTTGAGAAGGTTGATGCCCAAAAACGCCAACACAGTAAAACCGTCTCCGTACCCGATTACACAAATCAAAAAGTCTGCGGCCTCACCGTGCATTTCTTGCCCTGTGACGAGGTTCAGGTCACCACGTCCTGCTACGCCTACGGCAGCCCCGAATACCCGATCAAAACCCCGCTGCATTTGCCGGAGCCTCAGTCATGTCCGAAGTGAAAAATGCCCCGGCCTGGCAGTCAGGGCGGTTGATGGCGGGTATGTGCACCTTGGTTGCAGTAATGCTCTCTCTCAATGCACAGGCCAGCACCCTTGGGGCGATCAATCACACCCATTGGGCCATCAATAGGTTTAGCGTTGATGGCCGTTCGGGTATCGACATTATTGGTCCGTATCAAGGGGGCGGCGGAGGTTGTTGTTACGTTGCCCCGGAACGCTGGATACCGGGCATGACGGTGCGTGTGGATTGGGAAAGTGGTGTCGCATACGCCGACGGGTCTCCCGGATACGAAGATTGGCCCAAGTATCTTGCATGGGAAAACGAGATTGTCGCGCAAACGAGAAGTCACTCGAAGGTCGTCCCCGTACCCGATTACACAAATCAAAAAGTCTGCGGCCTCACTGTGCATTTCCTGCCCTGTGACGAGGTTCAAGTCACCACGTCCTGCTACGCCTACGGCAGCCCCGAATACCCGATCAAAACCCCGCTGCATTTGCCGGAGCCTCAGTCATGTCCGAAGTGAAAATAACGCTAGCTGGCAGGAGTTTCCATGAAAGCAATTATTCGTAAAGGCGACACGCTGCGCGAAGGGGGCGCAGAGGTGCTGCAAGGGCGCTATGAGTGCGATGGCCAGACCATCGCTTGTCTGGCGTGCAACGTGCGTGGGCGCACTGATATTGATGAGGGCAGCGATCTGTTTGTGTTGGATGGCCGCCCGGGGGCATTGCACGGGTATCGCTGCGCCCGTGGCCGCACCTGGGCCAGTTCCATGCCCGCTGCCCTGGTTGTTTCATGAATACGGCCCCTGAGTTCGCGCCCTACCCATTGGTAGCGGTGCCTGTTTATTCGCGTTGGTTGGCCAGTGGCGTGGCATTGCTGGCGTTGGTGAGCAGTGCCAGTGTGTTTTTGCGCCCGTTTATCGAGCCGCGTTTAGCCGCGGTGGGTGTGGCAGGTGTGTTGATGATCTGGGTCGTTGCATTTTTGTTGCGTGTGTTGCACTACCGCCTGAATCGACATAACGCGCAGTGCTACGCCGAGGCTGTAGAGCGCGTGTGCACGGCATGGTGGGCGCACCACCGGCAGCGAGGCGCATTGATCGAGACGGTACTGATCGGGCCTTCGTGCAGTGCACCCGAGCATCGCCAGGGTGTGTTTGATCCAGACACTCAATTGCCCGCGCCGCACGAGACCTCTGAAGGTGCAACCCTTCGCCTGCAGCAGGTATTTGGTACAGACACCGCCGAGCGTGAACGGCAGTTGGCGGTGTTGCTCGCGCTGCAATGGCAAGCACAACGCACGGAGGGCTCTTTGGTTCAGCCGGTGTGTTGTTACTGGCAGGGTTCTCTGCCGGCTTGGCAGGCCTTTGCGCAGCAGATGAGGGTGTGTTTCCCGCAGGTCGAATTACCCGCACAGCCTGAGACCTGGCAAGGCATTCGAAGTGTGGACGCCATCATCGATCGGTTGCAGGGAGCCGCGCCAGCCACTCGTATTCTCTGTGCCGGCTGCCAGTCCACGGCACCTCAACGACAGAGCCGGCTGCCTGCAGGTGAGGCGGGTGTGCTGTGGTGGCTTGGGCCGCAGGGAGGCGTAAGCCTTACCCGCGGGGAAGGGTTTGCGGCGGGTGCCGAGAGCTTGGCGGCGGTTGCCGCGCGCGCATTGAAGCAAGGCGAGTTGGAGGGGCCTGCTCAGCGTTGTGTCTCCTTTACGCAACCTGATGTGGCCGAGGTGTCCACGACGGGCTGGCCCATCAAGCAAAACGTGCAGGACGGCCATTTTGGCGAATTGGCGCATTTGCAGCCCTTCGTGGTGCAGACCTTGGCGGCTTGGTATGCCGAGCAGCATGGAGAGCCTTGCACGTGGCTGTCCTCGGATCTTCATCACACGCTGGCCCTTGGAGTTGTGAAACCTGATGAATCGAGTCGTTGAAATGTCCAAAGTATCCCCTTGGTATACAGCGCTGTTACTCGCGACGGTCATTGCGTTGCTGGTTGTTCTGGGCAGCGTGAGCGTGTGGTATTGGAGCGGGGCCCAGGCACTGGGCCGTGCAGCGTTGCAGGATGCACTGTTCAAGGGGTTCTGGTGCTGGGTGTTGTTATTCGCGCTGTCGATGTTGACCTGGCACATTGTGCAGAACGACGTACGCAAATGGGTGTTTAGCAGCCAGGCATTACCCGCGCCGTCTAGCGCCGATGCCCCTCAACCTTCAGAACGCGCCGAGGTCGTCCACTACCTGCGCAACCAATACGGTTTCTTCTGGCGCCGCCAGGTCCGTCTGCTGTTGGTGATGGGCGAGCCGGCTCAAGTTGACGCCATCGCCCCCGGCCTGAGCGAGCAGACTTGGCTGCACGGGCAGGACACGGTGTTGTTGTGGGGCGGTGCTGCGCCGGGCGATGGCGCGCTGTTCGCGCAGTGGCACGGCGTGAGCCGTTGGCGTGGGCTGGACGGGGTGGTCTGGGCGCTGAGCACGCCGCAGAGCCTGGACGCCACGTCGATGAGCGCCGCCGTGCAGCGCTTGCTGGGCTTG
>NZ_JASLGE010000061.1 GCF_030150285.1 Pseudomonas sp.
GTGACGTAGGCGTAAAAAACGATTACCAATCGTCCATAAAAAAGCCCCGATCAGATCGGGGCTTTTTGCTTTCTCGATTCGCCGACTCAAGCAGCAATCGTCAAATCGTTCCGAGCGAGACCATTAGTCCCAGCTCAACGCACCACCAGTTTGATACTCGATCACTCTCGTCTCAAAGAAATTCTTCTCTTTCTTCAAGTCCATGATCTCGCTCATCCAAGGGAACGGGTTGGTCGTCCCTGGATACTCTTCCTTCAAACCAATCTGGCTCAAACGACGGTTAGCGATGAACTTGAGGTAGTCCTCCATCATCGCCGCGTTCATGCCCAGTACGCCGCGAGGCATGGTGTCGCGAGCGTATTCGATCTCCAGCTGAGTGCCCTGCAGAATCATCTGCGAAGCCTCTTCTTTCAGTTCAGCATCCCACAAGTGCGGGTTTTCGATCTTGATCTGGTTGATCACGTCGATGCCGAAGTTCAGGTGCATGGATTCGTCGCGCAGGATGTATTGGAACTGTTCTGCGACGCCGGTCATTTTGTTGCGGCGACCCATGGAGAGGATCTGGGTGAAGCCGCAGTAGAAGAAGATGCCTTCCAGAACGCAGTAGTAAGCGATCAGGTTGCGCAGCAGCTCTTTGTCGGTTTCAACGGTGCCGGTTTCGAACTTCGGATCGGAGATCGAACGGGTGTACTTCAGGCCCCAGGTTGCCTTTTTAGCGACCGACGGGATCTCGTGGTACATGTTGAAGATCTCGCCTTCATCCATGGCCAGCGATTCAATGCAGTACTGGTAGGCGTGGGTGTGGATCGCCTCTTCGAACGCCTGGCGCAGGATGTACTGGCGGCATTCCGGGTTGGTGATCAGGCGGTACACGGCCAGCACCAGGTTGTTGGCAACCAGGGAGTCGGCGGTGGAGAAGAAGCCGAGGTTGCGCATCACGATGCGGCGCTCGTCGTCGGTCAGGCCTTCCGGGTTTTTCCAGAGGGCGATGTCGGCGGTCATGTTGACTTCTTGCGGCATCCAGTGGTTTGCGCAGCCGTCCAGGTACTTCTGCCAGGCCCAGTCGTACTTGAACGGTACGAGTTGGTTAAGGTCGGCGCGGCAGTTGATCATCATTTTTTCGTCGACGGCAACACGCGCGCTGGCACCTTCGAGTTCGGCCAGGCCTTCAGCGATGTCCAGGGTGTCGAGTGCCGCTTTGGCGCGTTTGATAGCGGCCGAGTCGGAGGCTGTTACGGCGCGGGCTTCCTGGGCGGCAACACCACCGGCGGCGTCCAGGCGGTCCATGTTGGCTTCGGTGGCGTGACCGGCGTTGGCGCCTTTGACAGCGGTTTCACCTTCGTCTTCTTTGTCGAATTCGTCCCAGCTCAGCATGACGTGTCGTCTCCTGCGTGAGGGCCTATGCCCGTGTGGTAACACTGATGGTTTGGTTGGCACACGGCCATAGGCCACTTGGATCTAAGAAATGTTGCTGCAGTCGCGATGTACGCACGCAAAAACATGAATAGCTTCGGGGGCTGGCCCGCTGTCGCTAAGGGGCGCTGTCTGTTCAGCGTCTCCCTGGCCCATAAGGCCGGATCTGCGTGGTTTTCAGCCCGCTCAAAGGGATATGCAGCCCCCTTTGGAGGCCGGCAGTATACGGCTTTTGTACAGGGTATTTCAGCCAGTATTTTTTTAGCGTGGGCGACGAAACGCACTAAATCGGCCTGGACTTAAGCATAGTCGTTGCTGGGCGAGGGTTTGCTCGAAAGCAAGTTTTTCTGACGTAAGCCGGGAAGCGTGCAAACGCGGTGGCTTGAGTGAGGCGAGGGGAGGTTGCGTGGCGAACCAAGCCCGGTTGAAACCGGGCGTTGAGTCGATGCGATGTCAGCTCAGGCGATGCCCATTGGTGCGATCGTAACCGTCTTCGGCAAAATAAGCTGAACGGGTGCTGTCGTAACCGTCTTCGGCAAAAGAGGCAGAGCGTGTGCTGTCATAACCATCTTCAGCGAAGTGGGCCGAGCGGGTATGGCTGTAGCCATCCTCGGCAAATGTTGCGCTGTGGGTGCGATCATAACCATCAGCCGCAAAGGCTGCACCGGCTAGCAAGGACAGGCTCAGGATCAAAACACGTGTACGTTTCATTTAATATTTTCCTGGCGATAAAGGCGCAGGCAGGCAACTGTTCAATGCCAATGAATACACTTGAAAGTTGCAGTTAAGCGCCACATTAAATCGCTTAAACATATGAGTTGATTGACCGCTCTGAAAAAACGAAGCGCTCAATTAACCGTTGGAGCAGCCATTGCCCATGACGCGGTATTCCAGTGTGTGCTTCACACCTTGTGAATCTTCGTAAACCATGCGGGCCGGAACCACTTCGCAGACATTCGGGATTTCGCTCATGGAAATCACCTTGGCAATATCGAGGTCGGACGAGTAGGAGTAATGCTCAACGGCCGGTTGCTGGCTGGAGTCTTGAGTGTTTGCTTCACCTGCCAGGGCGGTCAGACACACACTGCTCAGTGCCAGAACTAACAACGCTTTCATGACTTGGTTACCTGTTTTTGGGGCGAGAGGGGTCACGCAACCCTTGTGAGGTTGCGTGTGAAACTAAAGGGTTAAAATGCGATTCAACTTGCCTTCGTGGGGGCTCTAACTTGCGTTAATCGCAGTGCCTTGGTAAGCGAGATGAATTTTAGGCCGGTGCAGGGCGGGCATATAGAGGGCGTTTTGATAAAGTCTGTTGACAGATTCTGCAACAATCGTCGAAAACAGGACGGGTTTTCAGGTTTCACACGATTTTCGTCCGGTGGTATCGCTCGGTAAGTACCGTGCTTGAGCCTTACGCTTAAAAACCACTGTTTTTCTGTGTGTTTCTTACTACCAACGTCGAATGGTTCTCAGGCCCGGGCCCGGCTAAAACAGGGTCATAAAACAACAACTACAAACATTGAGGTATGAAACATGAGTGCCGCTTCCCTGTATCCCGTACGCCCTGAAGTTGCAGCCCATACGCTGACCGACGAGGCGACCTACAAGGCCATGTATCAGCAATCCGTCGTTAACCCCGATGGTTTCTGGCGTGAGCAAGCCAAGCGTCTCGATTGGATCAAGCCGTTTACGACCGTCAAACAAACCTCTTTCGACGACCACCATGTTGATATCAAGTGGTTCGCGGACGGTACTCTTAACGTCTCTTACAACTGTCTGGACCGCCACCTTGCCGAGCGTGGCGATCAGGTCGCGATCATCTGGGAGGGCGATGACCCTTCTGAGCAGCGCAACATCACCTACCGCGAACTGCACGAAGATGTGTGCAGGTTGGCCAACGCCCTGCGCGGCCAGGACGTGCACCGTGGTGACGTGGTCACGATCTATATGCCAATGGTGCCGGAAGCGGTAGTGGCCATGCTGGCCTGTACCCGTATCGGTGCGATCCACTCGGTGGTGTTCGGCGGCTTCTCGCCTGAAGCGCTGGCCGGTCGGATCATCGATTGCAAATCCAAAGTCGTGATCACGGCTGACGAAGGCCTTCGCGGCGGCAAGCGCACGGCGCTCAAAGCCAATGTCGACGTGGCACTGACCAACCCTGAAACGTCGAGCGTACAAAAAGTTATCGTCTTCAAGCGTACTGGCGGCGAGATTGACTGGTACCGTCACCGTGACATTTGGTACAGCGACTTGATGGACGTGGCATCGATTCACTGCGCGCCCAAAGAAATGGGGGCTGAAGAAGCGCTGTTTATCCTCTACACCTCAGGTTCCACCGGCAAGCCCAAGGGCGTTCAGCACACCACTGGCGGTTACTTGTTGTACGCCGCGATGACCCATGAGCGGGTCTTCGACTACCGCCCGGGCGAAGTCTATTGGTGCACGGCCGACGTGGGTTGGGTCACGGGCCACACCTATATCGTCTACGGGCCGCTGGCCAATGGCGCGACCACTGTGCTGTTTGAGGGCGTGCCGAACTACCCGGACATCACCCGGGTGTCGAAAATCGTCGACAAGCATAAGGTCAACATCCTCTACACCGCGCCAACGGCGATTCGCGCCATGATGGCTGAAGGCCAGGCTGCGGTGAAAGATGCCGACGGTTCCAGCCTGCGTTTGTTGGGCTCGGTGGGTGAGCCGATCAACCCGGAAGCCTGGAACTGGTATTACACCACTGTGGGCAAAGAGCGCTGCCCGATTGTGGACACCTGGTGGCAGACCGAAACCGGTGGTTGCATGATGAGCCCGCTGCCGGGTGCCCATGCCCTCAAGCCAGGCTCTGCGGCCCGCCCGTTCTTTGGTGTGGTACCGGCGCTGGTTGATAACCTGGGCAACCTGATTGAAGGCGAGGCGGAAGGCAACCTGGTGATTCTGGATTCTTGGCCGGGCCAGGCCCGTACCTTGTATGGCGACCACGACCGTTTCGTCGACACCTACTTCAAGACTTTCCGCGGCATGTACTTCACCGGCGACGGTGCACGTCGTGACGCCGATGGTTACTACTGGATCACGGGCCGTGTGGATGACGTGCTTAACGTGTCCGGTCACCGCATGGGCACGGCTGAAATCGAAAGCGCTATGGTTGCTCACCCTAAAGTGGCAGAAGCGGCGGTCGTCGGCGTGCCGCACGACATCAAGGGGCAGGGCATTTATGTCTACGTCACCCTGAATGGGGGAGAAGAGCCGAGCGAAGCCTTGCGCCTGGAGTTGAAAAACTGGGTGCGCAAAGAGATCGGCCCGATTGCCTCGCCGGATGTCATCCAATGGGCCCCGGGCTTGCCGAAAACCCGCTCGGGCAAAATCATGCGTCGTATTTTGCGCAAGATCGCCACTGGCGAGTACGACGGCCTGGGCGATATCTCGACGTTGGCTGACCCGGGTGTGGTGCAGCACTTGATTGACACGCATAAAACCATGAACGTCGCGTAACACGCGAACCGCTTCACCGAACCCCGCCCGGCCATGCCGTGCGGGGTTGCCGTTTAATCGGTAGGAGCAGCCGGTCGACGCTCGATTGCTCGCGATCTTTTGATCCTTGGATCAAAAGCCAGATCAAAAGATCACGAGCAAGCTCGTTCCTACAGGCCTTGCTCCGTTCGGTCAGCGTCATTTAAGGGGGGCCTTGGATCAAAAGCACGGTGTTCACGCGTAGGAGCTCGATTGCTCGCGATCTTTTGACCTTTAAAACATCGCGAGTAATCGAGCGCCAACAGGCCTTGCTTTACCCCCAGCGCTTGAATGTCAGCGCCGAGATTCGCGTCTGCACATAGGTGTGGGCAGGCGAAGTGGCTACGCCGGTCATCATGATCAAGGCCAGGCTGTCCTCCTTAAACCGCAAGGTTCCGCACAGGGTTAACAGGCTGTCTTCATACGCCGCGGTGATTGCCAGCGATTGATGTGACAGCCCGCTGGCGGCTGCATTGATATCCGTGAAACCGGACACTTGAAAATGCTTCGATGCATGGACCAGGCTCCCATGTATTCGACCGAAACGCCCTTCGCTTTCAGCTTCTATATGCAGCTTCATGGCGGTCCCGTCGTGGGCCATCCAGGTGCCTGTCAAGCTGCTGATAGACCGCTTCGGTACCGAGGGCACCGGGGCTGGGGCCCCGTGAGGCGTGACAGTACTGCGGCGGTACACCAGCCTGTCGGCATAGGTGCCCGCGCCGGCCAGTGCCGGGAAGTCGCTGCTGGCCACCAGTAAGTGCGAGAGTGTCAGTACTTCTTCAGTGCCCTCAAGGCTGATTTGCCCGTACAGGCTGGACGACCAGTTCCAGCTGGGGTCGGCCGGGCCTTCGCCCACGGAGTGCCATTCGATGGCCAGTGCCACGGGCTGGCTCATCTCCGGGGTGGCTGGTGCGTGTAGTTGATAGCCCGTCACCTCATACAGGCCAACCGACCCGGTTGATGACTGGTAGAAACCGAAGACGTGCTGGCCGTAGACGCTCAGGGTCATCAACGAGCCATAGTCATTGGTCCAGGTGCCCGCGACAGAACCCTGATGGGGCTGAGGCGTGGAGGGCGTCGGTTTTGACGCGGGTGGCACCAGGCTGACTCTTTCAGTGGTAACTGCGCGGGGGCCAGGTGTGAAGGTTTTTTTAGAGGGGCGGGTAATGATCTGCGGCCCGTCGGGACGATTGAATAACCAGATGCCGACGGGAGCCAGCGAATAGCCCTGGCCTTTGCATTGCACGACTCGGTATTCGTAGACGGTGTAGCACTGTTCCATCACCAGTGAGCCGACCAGCACCAGGTCGGTTAAGCCCAGTGGCGCAAACTGTGGAATGGTTTGCCCTTTTTGTGGGCCTTCCTCGATCAACACGTTGTAGAGGTCGGCCCCTAATGTGATCTCACCGTCTTCGAATCCCAGTACGACATCCGGGTTGCCCCCCAGTGCGATGCGCTGCAGGGTTTTGCGCATCAGCGTGTCATCGCCCTTGAACTGCGATGAGCCGGAGTCCAGAGCGAAGCCGATGTCGGTGGCCAGGGTTTCGCCGCCGACGCTGTAATGGCTCAGCCCGGACGACCAGATGTATTCCACGCCGGGTACTGTGGTGTAGGCCGACCACGGCAGGAACAGATGCGGGCCTTTGAGTTTGCTCATATCAAGAGCTCCCATCCGGCAGGTGCCGCGGTGGGTGGCCGGGTCCCAGTCGAAGCACACGTAAGGCTGGACAGGATCTATGACGTGATTGCGTAACAGCTCTAGAAACAGAAACGAATTACGCTCCTCGGCATAGGCGCTGCTCGACGGCAGGCCAATGCCACCGTCCCAGTCCAGTTGGCGAAACTGTTCGCCGGAATAACGGGCTGCCAAAAACACATTCATGGCCATCGTATTTTTGTTGGGCAGCGTCAGTACATCGGAGCCGGCTTCGACTTGCATGGTGCCCCAAGGCCCGAAACTGTAGGGGCGTTGCAGGCAATCAGTGAAGGCAAAGGTGCGCGAGCGCTGGTAGTTAAAGCGTTTGGCGCTGTAATGCTGGCATTGATCCGGTTGGCACAGTGTCGACGTTGCCCAGGTGATGTTGGTGCCGGTGTCGAGTGCCAGTTTTAGGGGTTGGCCGGGGGTGCCCAACTGCAAGGGCGAGTACCAGGCCGTAGCTCCATTGTTTTGGAGCGGGCCACGGTACATGTGAAAGACAAGGCCGTTTTCCAGTGAGGGTGAGGGCATAGTGAGTGATTTCCTTATGAGGGGTGATGGCATATCCATGCCAGGCACGTATTGAAATGGGTTTTGGAGGGGTACGATGTCCTCCAAACCCAGGAACGTTGTCGGAAAGGGCAACAGTTTTTGCGAGACGCGATTACCGCAAGGCCTTGCCCTCGGTTTCGGGGATGAACAGGACCAGCAGTACGGTGATCAACATAAAGCCGTTAATCAGGGTGACGGTCAGGTTGAAGGACGAACCGTAGGCAATCAGCGCGCCGATCAGGCTGGGAGCCATGATATTGGCCACTCGTTGGGCGAACACCGCCCAGCCGTAGCCGATCGTGCGCAGCGGCGTGGGATAGAGCTCGCCGATCCACGCCCCCCACACGCCCCAAGCACCGAGGCTGAAGAAAGCCAGGGTGAAATTGCTCAGGTACAGCATGCTCAGGCTGTGTACGTTGGCAAAGCCATAACCCGCCACGACGGCGGCGCTGATAAATACGACGATGGTTTTTTTGCGCCCCCAACGCTGCGTCAACCATGATGCGGTCATATAGCCCGGGATCATGAATAACGCCGACAGGGCGATAAACCCATAGCTTTGTGGCAGGTTCAGGCCACGTTGCTGCAACAGGGTCGGGAGCCAGGTTTGCAGCCCCCAATAGCCCCACGAGAAGGTGAAGTTGACGATGATCAGCAGCACGCTGATTTTGCACAACGCGGCGCTGAACAGTTCCCGTTGATGCCCTCGGGTGGTCTGGTCGATGTGCAGTTGGCAACTGTCGGCGATGTTCACGGCCCCCCGACTCAAGCGGTGAATAACCGCTCGCGCTTGCTGCTGTTTATTCACGCCTGCCAGCCAGTAAGGTGACTCGGGAACCCAATAGGCGACGACCAGTGCCCACAGGCTGCCTAAAGAACTGAACACAATAATCGCGCGCCAGCCCAAAGGCAGCAGCCAGACGGTAGCGCCGAGCGCCAGCAGCATGCCCGCAGGCCACCCCGCTGCAAGGTAGACCGACAGCGCACCGCGATAACGCAGCGGTAACAATTCCTGGAAGTGGGCGAAGGTGACCACCATCATGCCCACCGCTGCCACCCCGGACAGCAATCGCAGCCCATATAGCGACAGGTAGTCAGGCGCAAAGGCGCTGGCCAGCGAGATAACCCCGTACAGTGCCAGGCTCCAGATGATGGCGCGCTTGCGCCCCATGCGTTCGGCAGCTTTGCCCCAGGCCAGCGAACCCAGCAGCATGCCGATAAACATGGCACCGATCAGGTTGCCCACCGCGAGTGTATCGAGGGCGAAATCCTGGGCGATCAACGGTGCGGTGTAGACGATGATCATCATCTCCCAGGCCTCGATGGCGAACACAAAGAACAGTGCCAGGCCGCTTTTCAAATGTTCGCGGGTCAAGGGCACGTCCCTGAAGAGCTCGCCCACCTGCAAGGTGGACGCGCCGGTATCGACAGCCGGTGTTGAGGTGTGATGGCTGATGCTCATGGAAGCCCCCCTAAGCGATGATGCGATGACCAATAGGTGCGGGTTCCTGAAACAGCCCGAACGCCTGTATTTCGGCTTCGGACGGGGGCTCGCAGCTGCCGACCTGGCTGGGGTTCCAGCCGAAGCGCCGCTTCATGCCGGCAAGGGCCTCGGCCATTTTGAACGCCGCGATAACCGGGTCGATGACGGGCACGCCGATTTCTGCCTGTACCTGCTCAAAGAACCCGAATTCAAGGGTGCAGCCAAGGACGATGGCCTCCGCGCCATCCTCTTCAACCGCCAGGCGTGCCTGTTGGATTATTTTTTGCCGGGTGAGGGCGTGATCCCGCTGGAACTCGTCAACCCCCATCCCGAGCGAGCGCATCGACGCCAGGCGTTTTTGCGCGCCGTATACCTGGACCCGCGCGTGCATTTGCTCCATCCATTTGGTGCGCCCGACAATGATCGAGAAACGGTTAGCCAGGTTGGCCGCGACCTGCAGGCTGGCTTGGCACGGGGCAAGGATGAGCGTGTTGCCCGAAATTTCGCGGGCGTCTTCCAGTGCCGGGTCGTAGAAGCACCCCACCACCAGCGCGTCTATCTGCTCTTGGGCGCTGGCGCGAGCGATGCGTACGATGGGGCCGTAAGTCAGCGCTTCATAGGCGCGGTACTCCAGGTGCGTCGGGCTGTGTTTAAGGTCCAGCGATACCACATCGACCTGAGTGGACGGTTGTTTGATGGCGTGCAGCAGTTGCGCAATCGGGGCATCGTAGGTGGGATGACCAATGGGGTTGAGCCAGCGCACCGATACGGGCACGTCATGGGGCAGAGCAGTGAAGGCAGGGGTGGCCATGGGTAAATCCTCAACAGTCTTCAGGGCGGGGAAAAGCAGCTAGAAAAACTTCACCAAGGCCAGGGTCAAGGCATTGGAGCGCTTGAGATTGGCGCTGTGGTAGTAGTCAAAATTCAAGTTGGCGGACACGAATAACCCTGCGCCGGAAAACCCGCTGTAGGTCATGGACGGCCCGATTTTGCCGGCCCGTGAGGGTTTGAAGTCGGAGGCAGAGGTGTTGTTGAGGTGGTAAACGTGATGCACCCCCAGCCACAGGTCTTCGTTCACCTGATACCCGGCGGCGATATCGGCCAGCCACAGGCTGACGCCCCCGCGCAGGCGAGTGGGGTCGCTGCTGCCCAGGTCTGTGTGGTTGCGGTTGCGGGCGGCGTAATGAATGCCGGCCGGTGTGAACGTGGCACCAAAGCGGCCGATTCGCAGGTAGTTGGCGACGCTGAAGCTCACGGCATAGCGGTTGGCAAAGGCACCGTGCCCGGCACTGTCGTCGTTGCCGTTGGGGAACTCCACCATCAGGGTCGGGTTGGTCCAGAAGGTGGTGTCGTTCGCCAATCCGTATGTGCTGCCCGGTTCCACCACGTTGTAGTAATAGGCAAATCCGAGGTTGGGCGAGGCCACGCCCCAGGCGTTGCTGTCCACAGCTCCTCGCGTACTGGCGTAACCGGGAACAGCACCGGCCCAGAACTGCAATTGATCACGTTGGGTGCCGGTAAAGCCGGTTTCAGAAAAATAGGCCAGCACGGTGTTGCCGGCGATGCTGGTCTTGCCATCGCTGGTGCGGTTGATGACGGGAAAGGACTCCACCGCCCAACTGCCCGGTTTGCCCGGTTGGCCGAAGCCAATGAATTGCTCGGCCATGGCGTGGGGGCTGAAGGTCAGCATCAGGGCGAATGAAAGACCTGCGAGCGGGCGCAGTGAGCGATGTGTGTTCATCTTCATGTGCTCTTCTTGTTGTTGTGGTGCGCAGCGTGACGAGCGGTTACGTGCGGTGTGACGGGGGTAGCCTCATCCCTTGAGGCCGTAGATCTGTTGTGCGGTCCGGGCGTCGATGTAGCCGTTTTTCAGATCGTTGCGCACCGCGCTTTCACAGCGCTGTGCGGCGCGCCCATAACCGCCTCCGGCCCCTGTGCGCACGCGCACCAGGTCGCCTGCATTCAGAGGAATGCTGCTGGCCATTGCATAACGCTCGCGCAGGCCGTTTTGGCGAATCACTTCCACGTAGTTGAGTGAGCCCGGCGCGCCGTGCTCCAGCCCCCAGGGCGGGATGACTGAACGGGTGTAGCCACAGGTCAGGAAGCTGTTGTCGGCACGGACCCGATAGTCGATGCACACCCCACGGCCGCCGCGAAACTCGCCGTGGCCGCCGGGCTCATCATTGAGCGTCATACGTTCGACGTACACGCCGTAGCGGGCCTCGCAGACTTCCGCGGGGCAGTTGTAGGTTTCGCCATGCAGGCCCGAGTACACGGCGTTGTTGCCGTCGCGGCCCGGCTCGCCCCCCCAGCCGCCGATTTCTGGCTCCACCAGGGTGAACACACGCCCGGTGTCCGGGTGACGGCCACCAATAATGGTGGCGCATACCGAGGCAAAGTTGCCTGCCGGGAGCCGATCCGGGAACGCCTTGGCCAGGCAGCGCAGAATCAGGTCGTGGACGCGAATCAGATTTTCGAAATAGAAACCTTCGGCGGCCGGAGGCCGGGCGTCAAACAGTGAGCCAGGCCGCGTGAGTACCGTGAGCGGGCGAAAGGTACCCCCATTGGTCGTGCCTTGCGGTGCGGTCAGTGCCTTGAATGCCATTTGTGCGGCCACCACTGCCCCGTCACGGCTGAGGTTGGTGGGGCCCTGGCACTGATCGGGGTTGTCGCGCAGGTCAATGATCAGTTCGCGGTCGCGGATCTCGAGGCTAAGGTGGAACTCGCTGCCGTCGTCCTGGGGCTCCCGCAGGCTCAGGCTGCAGTTGGGTAACGCGTGCAGGGCTTTTAGCGAGACCCTTTCGCCCAGGTCCATAAAGTCGCTCATTGCCTGCAAAAACACCTCGGTGCCATACTTTTTCGTCAACTGTTGCAGGCGCTGCGCACCGCCGCGTACGGCGGCCACGCCCGCCCATAGATCGCCTTCCAGAAAGTCCGGCATCCGTGAATTGGCCAGCAGGATCTGCAGCACGGAGCGAATGGGGTGCCCGCGGCTGATCAACTTGACCGAGGCCAGGCGCAAGCCTTCCTGGAAAATGTCGACAGCCTCGGTCGAGAGTGAACCCGGCACCATGCCGCCGACATCATTCCAATGGGCGATGTTGGCCGTCCAGGCCACCCGTGTGCCGTTGGCGAACACCGGCATGGCCAGCACCACGTCGTTAAGGTGAGTGACGGCCCCTCCGTCGTGGGGGTCGTTGCTGATAAACACATCGCCCTCCTCAATGTCCTCGGGCGTGTGTGTGAGCAGGATGTTTTTCACGGCCTTGTCGAGCACCCCCACAAAGGCCGGAATACCGGCCCCGGAACTGGCCATTTCGCCCTCGGCGTCGGTGATCCCCGTGCCCATGTCCAGTACTTCGTAGATGATCGGGCTCATGGCGGCTTGGCGCATGGCCGCAAACATTTCATCGGCAATGGCCTGCAATGCGTTCTGGATGATGTCGCGGGTAAACATGTCGAGGGTGTGCATGTTCAGGCTCCGTCACCCGCCAGGGTGATATGCAGGTTGCCCAAGTGATCGACCCCTACGTGGTTGCCGGGGTGGATCACGACGGTGGTGCCTGCGTCTTCAACAATGGCCGGGCCGTTGAAGTTCATCTGCGGCTCCAGCAAGGCGTAGTCATAGAGAGTTGCTTCGTGGATGCCTTCCAACACGTAGTCCACGAAGCGTTTTCCCTTGCAGGCCGCTGCCACTGAGCGACCGGTGACAGGCAAGGATTCGGGCTTCAATTTGCCGATTTGCGCGACCGCGATCAGGTGAAAGCCGACGATTTCCACGGGGGCTTCCAGGCGGTAGGTGTAGTGCTGTTCGTAGCACAGATGAAAGCGCTGTTCGATCTGTGGCCAGTGTGTGTCAATGCGCTCCTGATCATGGAGCGGCACTTGCACGGCGTGTTCCTGGTTTTGATAGCGCAGGTTGCAGTGGGCGGTCAGGGTGACCTGTTTGGCCGGGATGGCTTCGGCGTCGAATTGCTTGCACACGGTGAGCATCAGGTCGCCCAGAAAGGCCTGAGCCCTGGTCAGGGCGTCCACCTGGGTAGTGTCGGTAAAATGGTTAATAAACAGGTCTCGGCGCAGGTCGGAGAGGGTCATGCCCCACGCTGAAAACACCGCTGCGCTGCGTGGTACGATGACTTTTTTAACCCCCAACTCCTGAGCCAGCGCCACGGCGTGGAGCGCGCCACCGCCACCGAAAGCCATGAGGGTCAGTTCACGCGGGTCATGGCCGCGGCTCAGGGACACCAGCTTCAGTGCGTTGACCATGTTGTCGTTGGCCAGCCGCACGATGCCGCGAGCCACTTCCTGTGTCGGCAGTTGTAAACGTCGGCTGAGCAGGCTGAGGCCGTGGTCGACGGCGGCCAGGTCGGCCACCAGCTCGCCGCCGCAAAAGTAATCGGGGTTGATGCGGCCCAGGGCCAGGTTGGCGTCGGTGGTGGTGATGTCGACGCCACCGTTGCCATAGGCTGCCGGGCCGGGCCGGGCACCGGCGGATTGAGGGCCGACATGCAGCTTGTCGAAATCATCGACCCAAGCAATGGACCCCCCGCCGTTGCCGATCTCAACCAGGTCCACCACCGGCACCATGATCGGGTAACCCGCATTGACGTGATTGCGTTCGATCCAATAGTCGGTCTTGATCGTGACCTGACCATTGCGGATCAAGGCGCATTTGGCCGTGGTGCCTCCGATGTCCAGCCCCAGCAGGTTGGGCTCATTGATCAGCCCCCCCAACTCGGCCGCCGCCCAGAAACCACTGGCCGGCCCTGATTCGACCATCGTGATGGGGGTTTGCCGGGTGTGGGCCACGCTGTCGACGCCACAGTTGGACTGCATGATGTACAACGGTGCGGCGTAGTCTTCGGCTTTTAAGCGAGCTTGCAAGGCGTCGAGGTAGCGTGCGGCGATGGGTTGCACATAGGCCGACAGCACCGTGGTGCTGGTGCGCTCGTATTCGCGCCACTCGCGGGTGATTTGGTGCGATGCCACCACCGACACGTCGGGCCAGAGCCGGCGGACCTCAGTGAGCACTGCCTGTTCATGGGCGGTGTTGGCGTAGGCGTGCAGCAGGCAAATGGCAATGGCCTCCACCCCATCGGCGCGGAAGGCGTCCAGAATGTCGGGCAGCGTAGAGAGGTCCAGCGGCTCACGCTCCTGGCCATCGGTGCTCAGGCGCCCGCCAATTTCACAGCGCAGGTAGCGCGGTACGAAGGGCGGTGGCTTGACCCATTTCAGGTTGAAGTAGTCCGGGCGATTGGCCCGCGCAATCTCCAGAACGTCGCGAAAGCCCCGCGTGGTAATCAACCCTGTTTTAACCCCTTGCCGTTCGGTCAGGGCGTTGATGACGACGGTGGTGCCGTGCGCGAGATAGTCGACGGTGTTCAGTTCGACATTGGCCTTGCGAATAACGTTGAGTACGCCCTGAGCGAAGTCGGGTGGCGTGGTATCGACCTTGGCTGTGCGAATCACTTGCTGGCCAGTCACCGCGTCCGTTTCGAACGCCACCAGATCCGTGAATGTGCCTCCCACATCGGTGGCGACACGTACCGTTTTTCCATCCATCACCACGTGAACTCTCCTGGTGCTGTGTGTGTTGGGGTATGGGCGGGCGAATACCAGAAGGCCCTGACCGTTGAACACGATGCTAGGCGCGCCGGGTGCTGGTTGACAGGCGCGGGACGGGTAGGTTGGCGAGATTCCTGCGCAGGACTTACCCGCCTGGGTGGGGGGGTGAGTCAGAACCTCCCAATGGCCTGGAATCTAAGGGCGAACACCCTCCAGCAGGCCTTGGCGCAGCGCTGCGCTGATGGCCGCTGTGCGGTTGTCCACCGCGAGTTTTGCGTAGATGTTTTTGAGGTGGAATTTGATCGTGTTCTCGGACAGGTTCAGGCCTTGCGCGATGACTTTGTTTGGCAGCCCATTGGCCAGCAGGCCGAGGACTTGAGCCTCCTTGGGGCTTAATAGAATTGTGGGGCGCACGGGATGCGCTCGCCAGCCTCGCAGGCGGGTGATAACGCAGGGCATTGAGGGGAGGGCGTCGGGGTTGCGCTCAAGGGCGGGCAGTAACCACGGGCCCACTTCCAGTAGCAGACCGGGCAGGGCATCAGGCGAGATGGCGGCGAGGGTTTGCTGCTCTGCCTGAGGGTTGATATCGACCTGTGCCTTGCAGGCGGCAGCCAGTGCCATCAATTCCAGGCGCCAGCGGGGGAGCTGCAAGCCTTTTTCCTGAAGCTTTGTTCCTTCGCGTTGCAGGCGATTGAGGGCGACAAGGGCGGCACCGGTGGCGATCTGCAATCTGGCTTGGGCCAGCGTCGCGGCGTGTTGGGTGCGCCAGTCTTTGGGCGTGGCGGCCATGCCTTCGAGATTGATCTGCGTGGCCTCTTTTCGCGCCTGGGTCAACAGCCCGCATTGCACCAGCACTTCAATCCGCCAGGCGTGTACCAACTGATGCAAGCGCTGCCAGTTGCGTGCCGTGGCGTGCTCTGCAACGTGTTCCAGTTCATGCAATGCGGGTTGCAAGCCTTTGGCGCGCAATGTGGTGCGCCATGTCACCTCGGCTGTATTGGCCACAATATCCAGCCAGCCCTCGGTATGCTCCAGAGAGGCCCAGCCGTCCTGTAACCAGGGGGGGACGTGCGACCATTCGCCTTGCCAGTAGCAGTGTTGAGCTTTCAAGCACCCGATCAAGGCTTTTAGCGAACTCTCGGTACCGAAATGGCTGAGCACGAACGCCAGTGCCTTATCCATCAAGTGCCGGGCGGCCAGGATATCCCCGGACAGCGCCAGCGCCTGGGATTCATGAATGTTGCAGTAAATTTCTCCACGCGGGCTGGCAACCAGATGCATTTTGATTTGTGCGGTGCGAACGCTTTTCAGTGCGCCGTTGATATCGCCATTAATCATCAGCGCCATGGTGTCAACGCACGCCAGCGTTGCTTGTATCAACATCTCTTCCTGGGGATCGGTGCACAGCCGAGGGCGGTGTTCAACCGTGTGTTCAAAGTGGTCCAGGTAGGTATTTGACAGGGTGTTAATGAGGTGGAAGTCGCGGATTAACCGTGGGTCGCCCTGCAGGTTGTGTTCTGCCAGGCTCAGCAATTGGCTGCAAAACGCATGGTTACCCAATTTGGCATGCAGGTACGCTTGCAGCAGCAACAGGTCGGGTGCGGTTTGTCGAGCCTGCTCATCAAACTGCTGGATCAGGCTTTGGGCGTAGCGAATGCCTTTGCTCAGCACCAGTGACCAACCGCCCGCGCGCACCACCAGGCTGATGGCCAGGTCTGTGTCCCTGGCCTGCAGGGCGTGGGCCACAGCCTGTACCCAATCGTTGGCCTGCGCCAGCCATAGAGCTGCCGCCTGATGAATGTGCTGTGCCTGGTGGGTGTTGACCCTGGAGCTGAGAAAGTCTCGCAGCAATCGGTGATAGCGAAACCATTGGCACTCAGCGTCCAGCGGAACGAGCAGGGCCTCGAGATGACGCAGTTGCATCAGCAGGTGGGTGCTGTCGGTGCGCCCGCGCACAGCGTCTGCCAGCTCTGCATTAAAGCGGGCCAATAATGAGGTCTCCAGCAGGAAGGACTGGCACTCGGTCGACAGGCTCGCCAGGATTTGTTCGGCCAAATACTGCGCGATATCGGTGACACCTCCAGAAAATGCGGTGAGCCCGAACAGGCAGCCATGACTGCTGGCCAGCCACACGCGCGCCAATTGAACTGCCACTGCCCAGCCTTCGGTGGTGCGGTGCAGTTGCAGTGCGTCTTGCGGTGCCACCGTGGGCCCAAGAATGCGCCGGGTTTCGTCTGGGGACAGGCTTAACTGCTGTGCTGGCACTTCATGCATCCAGCCCTTTGCCCGCCAATGTGAGAGCGGCCATGCCGGGCGGGTACGGCTGGCGACCACGACGTGCAGCCAGGGCACGGTGTGTTCGATAAGGGTTTGCAAGATGTGATTGACTTCGTGGCCGCCCACCGCGTGATAGTCATCCAGCAGTAAGGTCACGGGCTGTTCTGACTGCTCCAGCGCGTGTGCCAGCGCCCGCAGCGTGCGGTGTGGTTGTGCGTCCAGCGACTGCGATTCGGCCAGCCGTGACAAATGCCCCAGCTTCAGGCCGCTGCGCTCAAGCGCCAGGATCAGGTAAGCCAGAAAGCGATTGGGTTCGCCATCGGCCTCGTCCAGCGACAGCCAGGCGACGTTGGCGTTGGGTGTGCATTTAAGCAGTTCCTGACGCCATTGCATCAGCAGCACCGTTTTGCCATAGCCGGCCGGTGCGACCAACAGCACCAGGGGCACGTGGCCATGCGTGTGCAAAGTGGCCAGCAGCGTCTCGCGTATCTGTGAGGTCACAAGCGTTTTGGGTGGTGTGATCTTGCCGATCCAGCACCATGAGCAGGAAGCGCTGTACAGAGGGTCATGTGTCATGGGGATAGGCCAATGTCTAATCTGGAGCCTTGAGAGATTGCAGGCCTGCAAGGGGTGATCAAAGTCGGTTGCCACTAATATTTCTGTAGGGTGGTTCTTGCGAAGCGCGAAGAATTCTCTGAAGAGTGCACAGGTGAATTTTGGGTGTTACCCGATATGTAACCGTCGTGCACCACGCTGGGGCCTATCAACACTGTTAGCACCGTTTTAGAGCGCTCGCGGGCGCTTAAAATAATAAGATGAAACGCTACACTTGCCGGAATAGAAGGCTTTGCGAATAATAGGCCCGCTATTTGCAACTCACATAGGTTCTATGTCTTTTGCTCTTGCATGAATTGGAAGAGCTGTCAATGCTGTCGGACGCCTTTCTCGATGCATTTGTAAGTTGTTGTCGCATTGAAGAAATAACGGCGTGAAGCCTGTCGTTAGAATGCCGATCACTCGCTCGTCGATGTCGTGCTGATATCAGCTCGACGCCAATCGGACGTGGCGCCGCATTCTCGGTTTAACCTCCGCATATTGGGCTCACGCTCATTCTGCATTTATTGCCCTTTACCGATGGAGTCCTAAGATGAAGAAACTCGCACTTCTTGGCGCCCTGGCACTGTCCGTGCTGTCCGTGCAGGCTTTTGCCGATGAAAAACCACTGAAAATTGGTATCGAAGCGGCTTACCCTCCGTTTGCCTCGAAGGCACCGGATGGCAGTATCGTGGGTTTTGACTACGACATCGGTAACGCGCTGTGCGCAGAGATGAAGGTCAAGTGTGTTTGGGTCGAGCAAGAGTTCGACGGCCTGATCCCGGCCCTCAAAGTGCGCAAGATCGATGCCATTCTGTCTTCGATGTCGATCACCGAAGACCGTAAAAAGTCGGTCGACTTCACCCACAAGTACTACCTCACGCCCGCACGCCTGGTGTTGAAGGAAGGCACGGCGGTGAGCGACAGCCTGGAAGAACTCAAAGGCAAGAAAATTGGCGTGCAGCGCGGTTCGATCCATGACCGTTTCGCCAAGGAAGTGCTGGCCCCAAAAGGGGCAACGGTGGTGCCTTACAGCTCACAGAACGAAATCTACCTGGACGTCCAGGCCGGTCGCCTTGATGGCACCGTGGCGGACGCCACCCTGCTGGAAGACGGTTTCCTGAAAACGCCTCAAGGCAAGGGTTTCGCGTTTGTAGGCCCGCAGTTCACTGACGCCAAGTACTTCGGTGACGGCATCGGTATCGCGGTTCGCAAGGGTGACGCATTGAAAGACAAAATCAACACCGCGATCGATGGTATTCGTGCCGATGGCACCTACAAAACCATCCAGGACAAATACTTCAACTTCGATATTTACGGCCCAGAAGCCCAGTAATACGTCGCAGCGGTCTGTCCTAAATGGCGCAAGCAACAGGATCTCTGAAGTTTGCGCCATTTTTTCATCCAAATTTTGAGGACCTGAATCATGTTGAAAGGCTACGGGGCTGTCATCCTCGATGGCGCTTGGCTGACGCTTCAGCTCGCCTTGTCGTCCATGGCCCTGGCCATTGTTCTAGGTCTGATTGGTGTTTCCTTGCGCCTGTCGCCGGTGCGCTGGTTGGCCTGGCTGGGCGATTTGTACTCCACGGTGATCCGTGGCATTCCTGACTTGGTGCTGATCCTGCTGATTTTCTACGGCGGCCAGGACCTGCTGAACCGCGTCGCGCCCTTGCTGGGTTATGACGACTACATTGACTTGAACCCGTTGGCCGCCGGTATCGGCACCTTGGGGTTCATCTTCGGTGCGTACCTGTCTGAAACGTTCCGTGGTGCCTTTATGGCCATCCCCAAGGGGCAGGCAGAAGCCGGCATGGCGTATGGCATGAGCTCTTTTCAGGTGTTTTTCCGGGTGTTGGTGCCCCAGATGATTCGCTTGGCGATCCCGGGCTTTACCAATAACTGGCTGGTACTGACCAAAGCCACCGCGCTGATTTCGGTGGTCGGTTTGCAAGACATGATGTTCAAGGCCAAGCAGGCGGCAGATGCCACCCGCGAACCCTTCACGTTCTTCCTGGCGGTGGCCGCGTTGTACCTGGTGTTGACCAGTGTTTCGCTGCTGGCCTTGCGACAACTTGAGAAACGCTACTCGGTAGGCGTAAGGACGGCTGATTTATGATCTTCGACTACACCGTCATTTGGGACAGCCTGCCGCTGTACTTCAGTGGGCTGTTGACCACCCTCAAGCTGCTGTCGATTTCGCTGTTTTTCGGCTTGCTGGCCGCTGTGCCATTGGGCCTGATGCGCGTGTCCAAGCAGCCCTTCGTCAACGGTATCGCCTGGTTGTACACCTATGTGATTCGTGGCACACCGATGCTGGTGCAACTGTTCCTGATCTATTACGGTTTGGCGCAGTTCGAAGCGGTACGCGAAAGTTTCCTGTGGCCATTGCTGTCCAGTGCAACCTTCTGTGCGTGCCTGGCCTTTGCGATCAATACCAGCGCCTACACCGCCGAGATCATTGCCGGCAGCCTCAAGGCCACGCCCAATGGCGAGATTGAAGCGGCCAAGGCGATGGGCATGTCCCGCACTAAAATGTACCGTCGTATCTTGCTGCCCTCGGCCATGCGCCGTGCGCTGCCGCAATACAGCAACGAAGTGATCATGATGTTGCAGACCACCAGCCTGGCGTCCATTGTGACCCTGATTGATATCACGGGTGCGGCGCGTACCGTCAACGCGCAGTATTACTTGCCGTTTGAGGCGTACATCACCGCAGGGGTGTTCTACCTGTGCCTGACCTTCATTCTGGTGCGCCTGTTCAAACTGGCCGAGCGCCGCTGGCTGGGCTATATGGCCCCGCGCAAGGCCTGAGCCGTGAATTGTATTGATCCAGTGTTGCCCGTGCGCCCCGTGCGCTTGCTTAACGACTGACTGTTTTTGTGAGAACCGACAGCATGTACAAACTTGAAGTCCAAGACCTGCATAAACGCTATGGCAGTCATGAAGTGCTCAAAGGCGTTTCCCTGGCCGCCAAGGCAGGCGATGTCATCAGCATCATCGGTTCCAGCGGTTCGGGTAAAAGCACCTTTTTGCGGTGCATCAACCTGCTGGAGCAGCCCCATGCGGGCAAGATCCTGCTGAACAACGAAGAGCTGAAGCTGGTCGCCAACAAAGAGGGGGCGCTGGTAGCCGCCGACCCCAAACAACTGCAGCGTATGCGCTCACGCCTGTCGATGGTGTTCCAGCATTTCAACCTGTGGTCGCACATGACCGCGCTGGAAAACATCATGGAAGCACCGGTGCACGTCTTGGGTATGACCAAGGCTGAAGCCCGGGAAAAAGCCGAGCATTACCTGAACAAGGTGGGCGTGTCCCATCGCAAGGAGGCCTACCCGGGCCACATGTCCGGCGGCGAGCAGCAGCGTGTGGCGATCGCCCGTGCGCTGGCGATGGAGCCCGAAGTCATGTTGTTTGACGAGCCGACCTCTGCCCTTGACCCTGAGCTGGTGGGGGATGTGCTCAAGGTCATGCAGGACCTGGCCCAGGAAGGCCGTACGATGGTGGTGGTGACCCACGAAATGGGCTTTGCCCGTGAAGTGTCAAACCAACTGGTGTTCCTGCATAAAGGCATCGTCGAAGAAAGCGGTAACCCGCGTGAAGTGCTGGTGAACCCGCAATGCGAGCGTTTGCAGCAGTTCTTGTCCGGTAGCCTCAAGTAAGTACAGCAGGAGCTGCAGGCGCTCGCGATCGTTTAAACCCATCAAAAGATCACGAGCCGTCGAGTCGCGGCTCCTGCAAGCAAGGCGTTTAGAGTTGTGTTCATTTACGGGCTAGCATTGGCCCTCGTCTTTACCACTGTTTTTCGCTTCGGATAGCACGCCATGACCGCCCATCGAATTGGTTTCCTCATTTGGCCCAGCACCAAAGCCTTGACTCTGGCGCTGGCTGAGGAAGCGTTGCGTGTTGCTCAGCGCGTGCACCCTGAAGTGGTTTACGAGCTGGCCTTCTTGCAGGCCGAGCCGCCGCTTGAAGGCGCGTGGCAACTGCCTGGCGTGCCGTGGGCAGGTAAGCTTGAAGGCTGTCAGAAACTGTTTCTGCTGGCCGACGAGCCGCCCCTGACGATGGTGCCAGCCTTGAGCACGGCGCTTAAACAACTGGTGCGCACTGGCTGTGTGATTGGCGGCTTGTCGGCCGGTGTTTACCCGCTGGCGCAATTGGGGTTGCTCGACGGGTATCGGGCTGCCGTGCACTGGCGCTGGCAGGACGACTTTGCCGAGCGATTCCCCAAAGTGATCGCCACCAGCCACTTGTTCGACTGGGACCGCGACCGCCTGAGCGCCTGCGGCGGCCTGGCCGTGCTGGACTTGTTGCTCGCCGTGCTGGCCCGCGATCACGGTGCCGAGTTGGCCGGGGCGGTGTCCGAAGAGCTCGTGGTGGAGCGCATTCGTGAAGGCGGTGAGCGTCAGCGTATTCCGTTGCAAAATCGCCTGGGCTCAAGCCATCCAAAACTCACGCAGGCGGTGCTGTTGATGGAGGCCAATATTGAAGAACCGTTGACCACCGATGAAATCGCCCAGCACGTGTGTGTGTCCCGCCGGCAATTGGAGCGTATTTTCAAGCAGTACCTCAATCGCGTGCCTAGCCAGTATTACCTGGAGCTGCGCCTGAACAAGGCCCGGCAAATGCTGATGCAAACCAGTAAATCGATCATTCAGATCGGCCTGTCGTGCGGCTTTTCTTCCGGGCCGCATTTCTCCAGCGCTTACCGTAACTTCTTTGGGGCCACCCCGCGCGAAGACCGCAACCAGCGACGTAGCAGCAGCCCGTTCGAATTGTCGTCCGCGCCTGCCGAACGCGGTTGACGCTTTTTCCTGTGCGCCCGCGTGCAGCCCCTGTGCCGGTGTGCGAATGACTGCCAGGTCACGGCGCTAAAAATCAAACCGCCAAGGTGCTGCCGTAAATCAAGCCCAGCGTTTAGACTGCGCCTTTGTGACGCAATATGTCGCATTGTCGACAGCTCTGGAAAAACGTGGTTTAGCGCTATAAGAAGTTGTCGCTTGACGACAAGGCGTGACCCCCTGCGTATCCCTACAATCCCCCATCGCTCGCCAGTTTAGGCAGGCGTTCCTCTTCAGGAGACTCCGATGTCCGTTGAGCAAGCCCCGGTGCAACGCGCCGATTTCGACCAGGTCATGGTGCCTAACTACGCACCGGCTGCCTTTATTCCTGTACGCGGTGCCGGTTCCCGAGTCTGGGATCAGGCCGGGCGCGAACTGATCGACTTCGCGGGTGGCATTGCCGTTAACGTGTTGGGTCATGCGCATCCGGCATTGGTCGGCGCGTTGACGGAGCAGGCGAACAACCTGTGGCATGTGTCGAACGTATTTACCAACGAGCCTGCGCTGCGTCTGGCCAAAAAACTGGTCGATGCCACGTTTGCCGATCGCGTGTTCTTCTGCAACTCGGGTGCCGAGGCCAACGAGGCCGCGTTCAAGCTGGCCCGTCGTGTGGCCCATGATCGCTTTGGTGAAGAGAAGTACGAGATCATCGCGGCCCTCAACAGCTTCCACGGCCGTACCCTGTTTACGGTGAACGTCGGCGGGCAGTCGAAGTACTCCGATGGCTTTGGCCCGAAAATCACCGGCATCACCCACGTGCCGTTCAACGACCTGGCCGCCCTCAAGGCCGCCATCTCGGACAAGACCTGCGCCGTGGTGCTGGAGCCGATTCAAGGCGAAGGCGGTGTGCTGCCGGCCGAGCTGGCGTACCTGCAAGGCGCTCGCGAACTGTGCGATCAACACCATGCGTTGCTGGTGTTCGATGAGGTGCAAACCGGCATGGGCCGTACCGGCGAGCTGTTTGCCTACCAACATTACGGTGTGACCCCCGACATTCTGACCAGCGCCAAGAGCCTGGGCGGCGGGTTCCCGATTGCCGCGATGCTCACCACCGAAGCGTTGGCCAAGCACCTGGTCGTCGGCACGCACGGCACCACCTACGGCGGCAACCCGCTGGCGTGCGCAGTGGGCAATGCGGTGATCGACGTGATCAACACCCCTGAAGTGTTGAACGGCGTTAAAACCCGGCACGATCAATTCAAGACGCGCCTTGAGCACATTGGCCAGCAGTACGGCCTGTTCAGCGAAGTGCGTGGCATGGGCCTGTTGCTGGGTTGCGTGTTGAGCGATGCCTGGAAAGGCAAGGCGAAGGACGTGTTCAACGCTGCGGAAAAAGAAAACCTGATGATCCTGCAAGCCGGCCCCGACGTGGTGCGTTTCGCGCCAAGCCTGGTGGTGGAGGATGCCGACATCACCGAAGGCCTGGACCGTTTTGAGCGTGCAGTCAAAAACCTGACCGCCTGATTCACGCGTTAACCCTGCAGGAGCGAGCTTTTTAAAAGATCGCGAGCAAGCTCGCTCCTACAGAGGCCCCCTTTTTTATTTTCTGGATTAAGGAGTGACACCATGCTGGTGATGCGCCCCGCACAAATGGCTGACCTGGACGAGGTACAGCGGCTGGCTGCGGACAGCCCGATTGGTGTTACTTCATTGCCGGACGATGTCGGACGCCTGCGTGACAAGATCGTTGCGTCTGAAGCGTCGTTTGCCGCTGAAGTGAGCTTCAACGGTGAAGAAAGCTATTTTTTTGTGCTGGAAGACAGCACCACCGGCAAATTGGTGGGCTGTTCGGCCATCGTGGCGTCGGCGGGTTACTCGGAGCCGTTTTACAGCTTTCGTAACGAGACCTTCGTTCACGCCTCCCGTGAATTGAAAATTCACAACAAGATTCACGTCTTGTCGCAATGCCATGACCTCACTGGCAACAGCTTGCTCACCAGTTTCTATGTGCTGCCGGAACTGGTCGGCACGGCCTGGTCCGAGCTCAACTCCCGTGGCCGCCTGCTGTTTGTGGCCAGCCACCCGGAGCGTTTTGCCGACTCGGTGGTGACCGAGATTGTTGGCTACAGCGATGAGAACGGTGACTCGCCGTTCTGGGACGCCATCGGCCGCAACTTTTTCGACTTGAACTACGCCGCCGCCGAGCGCCTGTGCGGGCTGAAAAGCCGCACCTTCCTGGCTGAGCTGATGCCGCATTACCCCATTTATGTACCGCTGTTGCCCGACAGCGCTCAAGAGTCGATGGGGCAGGTGCACCCGCGTGCGCAGATCACCTTCGACATCCTGATGCGCGAAGGCTTCGAGACCGATCACTACATCGATATTTTCGACGGCGGCCCCACGTTGCATGCCCGCGTTTCCGGCATTCGCTCCATTGCGCAAAGCCGCGTGGTGCCGGTCAAAATCGGTGAATTGATCAAGGGGGCCGGCCGCCAGTACCTGGTGGCGAATGCTCAGTTGCAGGATTACCGCGCCGTGTTGCTGGCGCTGGATTGGGCACCGGGCAAGCCCGTCACGCTGGATCTGGAGGCAGCCGAAGCACTGGGCGTTGGCGAAGGTGCCAGCGTGCGAGTGGTTGCGGTTTAACGCGTTTGAGCGAGTTTCGCGGGGTTCGCCAGCGCGCCCTGTCTAAGGAGATAGCATGATCGTTCGTCCTGTACGCAACAGCGATTTACCGGCCCTGATTGACTTGGCCCGCAGCACCGGCACCGGCCTGACAACCCTGCCCGCCAACGAAGAGCGCCTGCTGCACCGCGTGAGCTGGGCTGAAAAAACCTTCCGTGGCGAAGCCGACCGTGCCGATGCAGACTACCTGTTCGTGCTCGAAAACGACGAAGGCAAAGTGGTTGGCATCTCCGCCATTGCCGGGGCCGTAGGGCTGCGTGAGCCGTGGTACAACTTTCGCGTGGGCCTGACGGTCAGTGCCTCACAAGAGCTGAACATCTACCGTGAAATTCCGACGCTGTTCCTGGCCAATGACCTGACCGGCAACTCTGAACTGTGCTCGCTGTTTCTCAGTGCCGATTACCGCAACGGCCTTAACGGCCGCATGCTGGCTAAGGCGCGCATGTTGTTTATTGCGGAATTTCCGGAGCTGTTCGGCGACAAGATCATTGCTGAAATGCGCGGTATGTCCGATGAAGCCGGGCGCTCGCCGTTCTGGGAAAGCCTGGGCCGGCATTTTTTCAAAATGGAATTTAGCCAGGCCGACTACCTGACGGGCGTGGGCAATAAAGCGTTTATTGCCGAGTTGATGCCCAAGTTCCCGGTGTACACCTGCTTCCTCTCTGAAGATGCCCGTGCCGTGATCGGCAAGGTGCACACGCACACCGAGCCGGCCTTGAACATGCTCAAGAGCGAAGGCTTCAGCTACCAGGGTTACGTCGATATCTTCGACGCGGGCCCGGCGGTGGAGTGCGAAACCCGCAAGATCCGTGCGGTGCGCGACAGCGAAGCATTGGTGCTGGCCATTGGCACGCCGGGTGATGACGCCACGCCGTACCTGATTCACAACCGCAAGCGCGAAGACTGCCGCATCACCGCCGCCCCGGCACGGTTGGCCGCCGGCACGCTGGTGGTCGACCCCTTGACCGCCAAGCGCCTGCACCTGAGCGCAGGCGATCAGGTGCGCGCCGTTCCTTTGTCCGCCCAGCCAGTTGCCCCACGGGAGTCCAAATAATGAGCACGTCTTATATCGCAGGTGCTTGGCAGAACGGGCAGGGCGAGGCTTTTGAGTCGCTGAACCCGGTGACTCAGCAGGTGCTGTGGGCAGGGCAGGGGGCCAATGCCGAGCAGGTCGACGCGGCGGTCAAGGCGGCGCGTCAGGCATTTCCGGCCTGGGCCGGGCGCACGTTTGAAGAGCGCTTGAGCGTGCTTGAGGCCTTCGCCGCGAGCCTTAAGCAGCATGCGGATGAGTTGGCGCGCGGCATCGGTGAAGAAACCGGCAAGCCGTTGTGGGAAGCCGCCACTGAAGTCACCAGCATGATCAATAAAGTGGCCATTTCGGTACAGAGCTACCATGAGCGCACGGGCGAAAAAAGCGGCCCGCTGGGCGACGCCACGGCGGTGTTGCGCCATAAGCCTCATGGTGTGGTGGCGGTTTTTGGCCCGTATAACTTTCCGGGTCACTTGCCCAACGGGCATATCGTGCCTGCTTTATTGGCCGGTAACTGCGTGGTGTTCAAGCCGAGCGAGCTGACGCCCAAGGTGGCCGAACTGACCGTCAAGTGCTGGATCGAAGCCGGGCTGCCGGCCGGTGTGCTGAACCTGCTGCAAGGTGCCCGCGACACCGGCATTGCGCTGGCCGCCCATGCCGGTATCGATGGCCTGTTTTTTACCGGGTCGAGCCGTACGGGCAATGCCTTGCACCAACAATTTGCCGGCCGCCCGGACAAAATCCTGGCCCTGGAGATGGGCGGTAATAACCCGCTGGTGGTCGATCAGGTCGCTGATTTGGAAGCCGCGGTTTACACCATCATTCAGTCGGCTTTTATCTCAGCGGGCCAGCGTTGCACTTGTGCGCGCCGCTTGCTGGTGCCAGAAGGGGCCTGGGGCGATAGCCTGCTGGCGCGCCTGGTCGCGGTTAGCCGAGAGATTGAAGTGGGCGCGTTCGATCAACAACCCGCACCGTTCATGGGGTCGGTGATTTCCCTGGGTGCAGCGCACGCCTTGATGGAGGCCCAGGAAATGTTGTTGGGCGCGGGCGCGGTGGCCTTGCTGGAAATGCACCAGCCAGACAGCCATGCAGCCTTGCTCACGCCCGGTATCATCGACGTGACCGACGTGGCCGACCGTTCAGACGAAGAACTGTTCGGGCCGTTGTTGCAGGTGATTCGCTACGCTGATTTTGACGCTGCCATTGCCGAAGCCAACAACACCGCGTTCGGCTTGGCCGCCGGTTTGTTGTCGGATTCGAAGGCGCGTTACGAGCAATTCTGGCTGCAAAGCCGTGCCGGAATCGTGAACTGGAACAAGCAACTGACGGGGGCGGCGAGCAGCGCACCGTTCGGCGGTGTCGGCGCGTCGGGCAACCACCGCGCCAGTGCGTACTACGCGGCGGACTATTGCGCGTACCCGGTGGCTTCACTGGAAACGCCGACCCTGGCGCTACCCGCCGCCTTGACCCCCGGTGTGCGCCTGACCTGATGCGGCCATGTAGTCGCTGCCTTCGCCAGCGGCTACAGCGTTTTGATTGATGACTATTACAACCGTTTCCCGGAGCCTCGCTGATGAAGTCCTTTGAAGTCAATTTTGACGGTTTAGTGGGGCCGACCCATAACTACGGCGGTTTGTCATTTGGCAACGTCGCTTCCCAGAGCAACAGTCAGCAGGCCTCCAATCCGAAGGAAGCGGCGCTGCAAGGCCTGGAAAAAATGAAAGCGCTGATGGACATGGGCTTTGTCCAGGGCGTTATCGCCCCTCAGGAGCGCCCCGACGTTGCGGCCTTGCGCAGCCTGGGCTTTGGCGGTACGGATGCGCAAGTCATCGAGCGCGCGGCCAAAGAGGCCATGCCGTTACTGGTTGCCAGTTGCTCGGCCTCCAGCATGTGGGTCGCGAATGCGGCGACGGTCAGCCCCAGCGCCGACACCGCAGACGGTCGCGTACATTTCACGGCGGCCAACCTGAACTGCAAATACCATCGCAGCATTGAGCACCCCACCACCAGCCGAGTGCTGCGGGCAATGTTTGCCGACCAGCAGCATTTTGCCCACCACGCGGCCTTGCCGGCGGTGGCGCAGTTTGGCGATGAAGGCGCGGCCAACCATACGCGCTTTTGCCGCGATTACGGTCAGGCCGGGGTGGAGTTTTTTGTGTACGGGCGTAGCGCGTTCGACAGCCGTTACCCGGCACCGCAGACATACCCGGCCCGCCAGACACTCGAAGCCTCCCAGGCCGTAGCGCGCTTACACGGGCTGAGCGAAGAGGGCGTGGTGTTCGCCCAGCAGAACCCGGCCGTTATCGATCAGGGCGTCTTTCATAACGACGTGATCGCCGTGGGCAACGGCGAGGTGTTGTTCTATCACGAAGATGCGTTTCTCAATACCGAACCCATGCTGGCCGAGTTGCACGGCAAATTGGCTGCCCAAGGCGCGAATTTTCAGGCCATCTGCGTGCCCCGCGATCAGGTGGCGGTCGAAGATGCCGTGCGCTCTTACTTGTTCAATAGCCAGCTGTTGAGCCGTGCCGATGGCTCGATGCTGTTGATTGTGCCGCTGGAGTGCCGCGCCAATACGCGCGTGTGGCAGTACCTGCAAGGCCTGATCACTGCGGGCGGACCGATTCGCGAAATCAAGGTGTTCGACCTCAAACAGAGCATGCAGAACGGCGGCGGCCCAGCGTGCCTGCGGCTTCGCGTGGCACTGAATGAAACGGAGCTGGCCGCGGTCAACCCGGGAGTGATTTTGACCCCGACGCTCTACGACTCACTGACCCGCTGGGTCAACACCCATTACCGCGATGCCTTGCGTGAACGTGACCTGGCTGACCCGCAATTGCTACTTGAATGCCGCGCGGCATTGGATGAATTGACGCAAATCCTTAAACTGGGCGCGGTATACCCATTCCAGATCAATTGATCTACGGCGTGCATGCGCTTTAATCAACCGTGCACGCCATTTCCCCCTGCGATGAGAACGAAATTATGAGCGATTCCCTGCAACTGATCCTTGAAGACACTGACGGCACGCAACTGCAAACCACCTGCACCCGCGTTGCGGTCATGTGGCAGGGCAAAGAGCTGTGGATCCAGCAAGACGGCCGTGGCCAACTGTTGATCGGTGTAGACGTTGAAGAAGGTGACGCCGAATACGCCAACCTGCTGCTGCGCCCTCTGGCGACCAACCTGGTGAGCCTGCAACTGGAAATGGAACCGGCTGACATGGGCGATGACGAAGACGGTCACGTGCACGGCCCGGACTGCAATCACTGATTAAGGATGCCCTATGCTCGCCCTCGGCAAACTGCTTGACCTGACCCTGGCCGGACGTGAGCCGGCCGAGAAGACTCAACTGACTGTCGACGGCGTGCGCATGCGCTGGCTGGCCGAGGGTGCACTTGAAGTGCGTCCTCCCGAGGCGCGTGACAGCGGCCTGGATGTGCTGCTGTCTGCTGGCATTCATGGCAATGAAACAGCGCCCATTGAATTGCTCGATCGCTTGTTGCAAGCCATCGCACGGGGCACCATCAAGCCTCGGGCCCGTATTCTGTTTCTGTTCGGCAACCCCGGTGCCATGCGTACCGGGGCCCGCTATCTCGAAGAAGACCTCAATCGCCTGTTCAATGGCCGCCACGAAAGTAGCAGCGGCCCTGAAGCCCTGCGTGCGTGCGAGCTAGAGCGTTTGGCGCATGCGTTTTTCAATGTCGAGGGCCGCACCCGCCTGCATTACGACCTGCACACGGCCATTCGCGGCTCCAAAATCGAACAGTTCGCGCTGTACCCCTTCAAGGAAGGCAGGGCCCACTCCCGGAATGAATTGGCCCGTTTGCAGGCAGCAGGAATGGAGGCCGTGCTGCTGCAAAACAAGCCGTCGATCGTGTTCAGCGCGTATACCTACGACCGGTTGGGGGCAGAAGCTTTTACCCTGGAACTGGGCAAGGCGCGGCCGTTCGGGCAGAACGCCGGGGTCAATGTCGAGCGCCTTGAAACGCGCCTGACGCACATCATCGAAGGCACCGAGCCGGCGCTTGAAGATGTCTCCTTAAAGGGCTTGCAGCTGTTCCGCGTGGCCCGCGAAGTGATCAAACACAGCGATGCGTTCACCTTCAACCTGGCGGCCGATGTCGAGAATTTCAGTGTGTTGCCCAAGGGCTATGAGCTGGCGCGAGACAGCGGTGACACGACGTGGGTGATCACAGAGGACGGTGCGCGGATTATTTTCCCTAACCCCAAAGTCGCCATTGGCTTGCGGGCGGGCATTATCATCGAACCGGTAAACGCGCAGGCGTTCGTGTAGCCACAGCCTGCAGGAGCGAGCTTGCTCGCGATCTTTTGATCTTTAACACGGTGTCGCCTCGTCTTCTGCCTATCCATTGCTGCGGTTACGGCCACTTAAGGTTTCGGCTTTACGCCGTGGGCCCGCCGCGATCGGCCATCCCTGGCCGTGTCGCGGCTAACCCGGCACCCTGCCGGGTTAGCCACTGCGCAAAACCTGCGTTCGGCCAGCGTGGTTTAAGGGGGCCCTTAGATCAAAGGCCAGATCAAAAGATCACGAGCAAGCTCGTTCCTACAGGTCTTGCTTCGTGGTCCCGCTGCGTAAAACCGGCGCGAGACCCGCGAGGCTCAAGGGGTAGCCGCTCACGCGTAGGAGCAATCGACCGGCTGCTTCTACAAAGGGAGCGGGCGGGTTATCAAATCGTTACACGGCGCGTTTTTGCTGAGTCTCCAGGCGTTTGATGGCCCGGACTTTTTGCAGCGTGTCGACGCAAGTTTTTGCCGCTTCCTGACCCTTGTGCACAAAGTGGTCAAAGAAAAACTTCTGGTGCTCTTCGCCCGCGTGGAAGTGGTGCGGCGTGAGGCTGACCGAGAACACCGGCACTTCGGTTTCCAGCTGTACCTGCATCAGGCCGCTGACCACGGACTGGGCCACGAAGTCGTGACGGTAAATCCCGCCATCAACCACCAATGCCGCGCCGACAATACCGGCGTAGCGCCCGGTTTTGGCCAACAGCTTGGCGTGCAGCGGGATTTCAAAGGCACCGCCGACTTCAAAGAAGTCGATATCGCTTTCCTGATAACCCTGCACCAGCATCTCGGCCAGGAAGCCCTTACGGCTCTGGTCAACAATCTCTTTGTGCCAGGAGGCCTGGATAAACGCGACGCGCTCGTTGTGATGAATTGCGGTGGGTTGCATGTTCTGACTCCTGTTTGTGTGAAAAACAGGGCATATGAATCGAATGGGATTTAAGGGTACGTTCAGGCACAGTGCACGTGATGTGCAAACATCGGTGCTGCCCGGATAACGGCCCTTTGGCGCCAATCCCGTTCTCTCTTCATCCGGACTATGACCGTCGGCCCCGGGATCACACCGGGTCTGCTGACCTTGTTATGCCTCAGCCAAAGGATGAAGGCATGCCAAGCGCTCGCGGGCTATGCGCATTGCGCGCAATTACCGCCGGTGGGGAGTTACACCCCGCCCTGAGAACGTTGCCACCAGCTTTTCTGACGGCGGGCATTTTGTATCACAAATATTTCAAAGATGCATGGGGGGCTTTCTGCTAATAGACATCGATTTTTCAGATGGCTTTATCCGAAGGTCCTGACGCGGTAATTTGAAGGCTGTGACCACGTCACTGAAAATATGTGTGAAAGACATTCCCCCGATGAGCCTCCGTTGCTCATCCTATTGCCGAGGCGTTCTTGATGACGGTTATCGATCTTCGTAGTGACACCGTGACCCTGCCCAGTTGCGGTATGCGTGAGGCCATGGCCAATGCGCCGTTGGGTGACGATGTGTATGGCGAAGACCCTTCAGTGAACGCGCTGGAGTTTGAGCTGGCGGGGCGTCTGGGGTTTGCCGAGGCGTTGTTTGTGCCCACTGGCACCATGAGCAATTTACTGGCGTTGATGGCCCATTGCGGGCGCGGCGATGAATACATCGTCGGCCAGCAGGCCCACACCTATAAGTATGAAGGCGGCGGGGCGGCCGTGCTGGGCTCGATTCAACCACAGCCGCTGGAGATTCAGGCCGATGGCTCGCTGGACCTTGAACAGGTGGCTGCGGCAATCAAGCCTGATGACTTTCACTTTGCCCGTACCCGCTTGCTGGCGTTGGAAAACACCATGCAGGGCAAGGTGCTACCCATGGCGTACCTGGCCTCCGCGAGCCGCCTGACCCGCGAAAAGGGCCTGGCGCTGCACCTGGACGGTGCGCGGCTGTACAACGCGGCGGTCAAGCTGGGCGTGGACGCGGGTGATATCACCCGTCACTTCGATTCGGTCTCGGTGTGCCTGTCCAAAGGCCTGGGCGCGCCGGCGGGTTCGGTGCTGTGTGGCACCGCAGAATTGATCGGCCGGGCGCGGCGGCTGCGCAAGATGGTCGGCGGTGGCATGCGCCAGGCAGGCCAGTTGGCGGCTGCCGGGCTGTATGCACTGGACCACCAGGTCGCTCGCCTGGCCGACGACCACGACAATGCGCAGGTGTTGGCGCAGGGGGTGCAAGCGGCCGGTTATGAGGTGGAGCCGGTGCAGACCAATATGGTGTATGTGCAACTGGGTGACCGCGCCGAGGCGCTCAAGGTGTTTGCCCACGAACGGGGGATCAAGTTGAGTGCCGCGCCGCGCCTGCGTATGGTCACGCATATGGACGTCAGCCGAAGCCAGATTGAGCAAGTCATCGCGGTTTTGAGCGAATTTAACCGGCATTGAGTGTGCAGGCCGTCCAATTGCGTGTGCCTATCGTATAAACACGCTGTACCCAAGGCGAAGGGCCGATATAATGCGGCCCTTTGCGAGTCGCACTGTCGACGACATTATTGACTTGCCTCTGGCCGCAGCCTCCGTGGAAGAACCTATGAAAAGCGCAGAAATCCGTGAAGCCTTCCTTCGCTTCTTCGAGGAGCAAGGTCACACCCGTGTCCCTTCCAGCTCCTTGGTGCCGAATAACGATCCGACCCTGCTGTTTACCAACGCGGGGATGAACCAGTTCAAGGACTGCTTCCTGGGTCAGGAAAAACGTGCCTATACCCGTGCAACAAGCAGCCAGAAGTGCGTGCGTGCCGGTGGCAAGAACAGCGACCTGGAAAACGTCGGTTACACCGCGCGCCACCACACCTTCTTTGAAATGCTGGGCAACTTCAGCTTTGGCGACTATTTCAAGAAAGACGCCATCAACTTCGCCTGGACCTTTCTGACCGGCGTGTTGAAGCTGCCTAAAGAGAAGCTTTGGGTGACGGTCTACGCCAGTGATGACGAAGCCTATGACATCTGGACCCAAGACGTGGGCGTGCCTGCCGAGCGCATGATCCGCATTGGCGACAACAAGGGTGCGCCTTACGCGTCCGACAACTTCTGGACCATGGGCGACACCGGCCCATGTGGCCCCTGCACCGAGATTTTCTACGATCACGGCCCGGATATCTGGGGCGGCCCACCCGGCTCACCCGACGAAGACGGCGACCGTTACATCGAAATCTGGAACAACGTGTTCATGCAGTTCAACCGCACCGCCGATGGCGTACTGCACCCGTTGCCAGCGCCGTCGGTAGACACCGGCATGGGCCTGGAGCGGATCAGCGCGGTGATGCAACACGTCAATTCCAACTACGACATTGACCTGTTCCAGAGCTTGCTCAAGGCTGCCGCGCAAGCCATTGGTTGCGAGAACGAGGGCCAGTCGTCGCTCAAGGTTGTGGCGGACCATATCCGTTCGTGCAGCTTCCTGATCGCCGACGGTGTATTGCCGTCCAACGAAGGCCGTGGCTATGTGCTGCGCCGCATCATTCGTCGAGCATGCCGCCACGGCAACAAACTGGGTGCCACTGGCAACTTCTTCTACAAAATCGTCGCCGCGCTGGTGGCCGAGATGGGCCAAGGCTTTCCTGAGCTGGTACGCGAGCAGGCTACTATCGAGCGCGTACTCAAGGCCGAAGAAGAGCAGTTCTCCAAGACGCTTGAGCAGGGCCTGAAAATCCTTGAGCAAGACCTGGCCGACCTCAAGGGCACCGTGGTACCGGGCGATGTGGTGTTCAAACTGTATGACACCTACGGTTTCCCGATGGACCTGACGGCGGACATCGCCCGCGAGCGCAACCTGACCGTAGACGAAGCCGGCTTCGAGCGCGAGATGGAAGCCCAGCGTGTGCGTGCCCGTTCGGCCAGCGCATTTGGTCTGGACTACAACACCCTGGTCAAAGTTGACGTACCGACCGAGTTCATCGGTTACAGCGCTACTCAGGCCCCGGCCAAGGTGGTTGCCCTTTATAAAGAAGGCCAGTCAGTGACGGCCTTGAACGAAGGTGACGAGGGCGTGGTCGTGCTCGATCAGACCCCGTTCTACGCCGAATCGGGCGGCCAGGTCGGTGACTGCGGTTACCTGCAGGCCGGTGCTGCGCGCTTTGACGTGCGTGACACCACCAAAACCGGCGGCGCGTTCCTGCACCACGGTGTGGTGGCGGCGGGTGGCCTGAGCGTGGGCGAAGCCGTTGACGCACACGTTGACGCCGATGTGCGCCATGCCACGGCCCTGAACCACTCGGCCACTCACTTGCTGCATGCCGCGTTGCGCCAAGTGCTGGGCGAGCATGTGCAGCAGAAAGGTTCGTTGGTCGACAGCCAGCGCCTGCGCTTTGACTTCAGCCACTTCGAAGCGATTAAGCCAGAGCAGATCAAGGCGCTGGAAGATATCGTCAACGCTCAGATCCGCAATAACACGGCCGTTGAAACCGAAGAAACCGACATCGACACCGCCAAGCAAAAGGGCGCGATGGCGCTGTTCGGTGAGAAATACGGCGACAGCGTTCGTGTGCTGAGCATGGGCGGCGACTTCTCGGTAGAGTTGTGCGGCGGTATCCACGCCCAGCGCACCGGCGACATCGGCCTGATGAAAATCATCAGCGAAGGCGGTGTTGCGTCTGGCGTGCGTCGTATTGAAGCCGTCACGGGCGCTGCGGCGCTGGCCTACTTGAACGCGGCCGAAGAGCAGCTCAAGGAAGCCGCCAGCCTGATCAAGGGCTCGCGTGACAACATGCTCGACAAATTGGCCGCTGTGCTTGAGCGCAACCGTCAGTTGGAAAAGCAGCTTGAACAATTGCAGGCCAAGGCCGCAAGCGCCGCCGGTGACGATCTGTCATCCTCGGCGGTGGATATCAAAGGCGTGAAAGTGCTGGCCGCTCGCCTGGACGGCCAGGATGGCAAAGCGCTACTGGCGCTGGTAGATCAGCTGAAGAACAAGCTCGGCCGTGCGGTGATCCTGCTCGGCAGTGTTCATGAAGACAAGGTCGTACTGGTTGCAGGCGTAACCAAAGACCTGACTGGCCAACTCAAAGCCGGTGATTTGATGAAACAGGCCGCTGTGGCAGTGGGCGGGAAGGGCGGTGGTCGTCCGGATATGGCGCAAGGCGGCGGTGTTGACGCCAGTGCCCTGGACGCTGCGCTGGCTCTGACTGCGCCATTTGTCGAGCAGGGTATCTGAAGTCCAGAACGCGCCATCGTCTAGTGATGGCGCGTCGTTTGAATGATAAATGGGCGCCCTTTAGGGGCTGAGGCTGCTTTGAAATGGCTTTGATCGTACAAAAATTCGGAGGCACCTCGGTCGGCACTGTCGAGAGAATCGAGCAGGTCGCCGATAAAGTTAAGAAGTTTCGCGAAGCCGGTAATGACTTGGTGATTGTGCTGTCTGCGATGAGCGGCGAGACCAATCGCCTGATCGACCTGGCCAGGCAAATCAGCGATCAGCCGTTACCCCGTGAGCTGGATGTCATCGTGTCCACGGGCGAACAGGTAACGATTGGCCTGCTGGCAATGGCGTTGAACAAGCGCGGCGTGCCTGCGGTGTCTTACACCGGCAGCCAGGTGCGTATCCTCACGGACAGCTCGCACACCAAGGCCCGTATTCTGCAGATCGACGATCAAAAGATTCGTGCCGATCTGAAGGCCGGGCGCGTGGTGGTGGTGGCAGGCTTCCAGGGCGTGGATGAGCACGGCAATATCACCACGCTGGGTCGAGGCGGTTCCGACACCACGGGCGTGGCGCTGGCGGCAGCCTTGAAGGCGGATGAATGCCAGATTTACACCGATGTTGACGGTGTTTACACCACGGACCCGCGCGTAGTGGCGCAGGCGCAGCGTCTGGAAAAAATCACCTTCGAAGAAATGCTGGAAATGGCCAGCCTGGGTTCCAAGGTGCTGCAAATCCGGGCGGTCGAGTTCGCTGGCAAGTACAACGTTCCGCTGCGCGTATTGCACAGCTTCAAAGAGGGGCCAGGCACCCTCATTACTATTGATGAAGAGGAATCCATGGAACAGCCGATCATTTCGGGCATCGCTTTTAACCGCGACGAGGCCAAGCTGACCATTCGTGGCGTGCCGGATACCCCGGGCGTGGCGTTCAAGATTCTGGGCCCTATCAGTGCGGCGAACATTGAAGTCGACATGATCGTGCAGAACGTGGCGCACGATAACACCACGGATTTCACCTTCACCGTGCACCGCAACGACTATCAGGCCGCGATGCTGGTTCTGGAAAACACCTCGCGTGAGATCGGTGCGCGCGAAGTGGTTGGTGACACCAATATCACCAAGGTATCCATTGTAGGGGTGGGCATGCGCTCACACGCCGGGGTTGCCAGCCGCATGTTTGAATCGCTGGCCAAGGAGAGCATCAACATCCAGATGATCTCCACATCGGAGATCAAGGTCTCGGTGGTGATTGAAGAGAAGTACCTGGAGCTGGCAGTGCGCTCCCTGCACACCGCTTTCGAGCTGGATGCACCTGTTCGTCAGGGCGAGTAGCGCGTAACACCGAGGGGCGCGGTTGAGCCGCGCCCTTTGCTTTTATGACAGATGCGAATGAAGGCCACGTGTTTCATTCTGTTGGTCAATACTAAGGAGCGGCGGGCTATAGCTATTTAGCGTATAGGCCGAAGCCCTTTTTTTTTGCAAACTGTTATTCCTGAAATGAAAAGCATGAGGAGAGACGTATGCTGATTCTGACTCGTCGGTGCGCAGAAAGCCTGATCATCGGTGACGGCGAAATTACTGTGACCGTGCTCGGTGTCAAAGGAAACCAAGTGCGCATTGGCGTCAATGCTCCCAAGGAAGTCGCGGTACACCGTGAAGAAATCTACCAACGGATCAAGAAGGAAAAGGATGAAGGACCAAGTCTCTAATTTTATTTAAGTTTTTAGTTGCATGCGGGGAAAAGGCTAGTTATTATACGCCCCGTGTTGCGGAGAGCTGGCCGAGTGGCCGAAGGCGCTCCCCTGCTAAGGGAGTACACCTCAAAAGGGTGTCGGGGGTTCGAATCCCCCGTTCTCCGCCATTATTCATGTAGCACGTTCGAATCTAGCCCGTTTCAGTAAGTTGTTGAAATTATTGAAAAAAGTACTTGGCAGAGAGATTCAACGCTCTATAATACGCAGCTTCAAATGCACTCGTAGCTCAGCTGGATAGAGTACTCGGCTACGAACCGAGCGGTCACAGGTTCGAATCCTGTCGAGTGCACCATTTAAGAGTTAGTTGCTCCGGCAGTTAACTTGGCTTCAACCAGGGTGGTCTGGTTTAACAAACACACCTTGCACTCGTAGCTCAGCTGGATAGAGTACTCGGCTACGAACCGAGCGGTCACAGGTTCGAATCCTGTCGAGTGCACCAAACACCAAAAAGCCCACATTTATGTGGGCTTTTTGCTGTCTGCGATTTGCGCTTTGCGCTTTCTATGAGGCCTTCCTGGTTGCAGAAGGGGTGTCATGATGCAGGCTTCTATCGGCTTTACTCTGGCCATGGGATACCCGTCTGCGCTCCCTTGGTTTTGTAGCGCTGACTGAAAAAACCGAAAGGTCGGGAATTATTTACGAGCGCATGTGCTCTGACTCAATAATGACGCGTCGCAGATTGACCGTTGCGCCAAATGCTCGCAGCGCCTGCGCAAGGGTTTCAGAGCGGCGTGATTATTTAACATCATTAATTTTTAAGCCGTGTATGATTGCGCCCGACAGTCCCGCCGGGGCTTGTGGAATACCTCCATGGACTTACCCAGTAGACACTCAGCATCCCGTTTTCCCAATCATGAATTAACTGATTGATCCTTCCGGCGTGCCCTGCTGCTGGGAGTGGAGTTCGCCTATGACCGAAGTTGAAGTAAAGAAAACGCAAGACAGCCTGCAAAGCCGCCTCGCTCAAGTTATCGAGCTGCTCAATCGCCAGCGTGTGGTCGAAGACCTGACTCATCGTCAGGAAGGCCATCACCATGACCGGGTCGAGAACCTGGTCCACCGGCAAAACCTTGTTGAACTCCAGCGTAAGCTGGAAGATCTGCACTCCGCCGACGTTGCCTACATCCTTGAAGCATTGCCCCTGGACGACCGTCTCACGGTCTGGCAGTTGGTCAAGGCTGACCGTGATGGCGACATTCTGCTTGAAGTGTCTGACTCGGTACGTGAAACCCTGATCGCCGACATGGACGATCACGAACTCCTGGCAGCGGCCAAGGAGATGGATGCTGACGAACTTGCTGACCTGGCCCCTGAGCTGCCGCGAGACGTCATCCATGAGCTGATGGAGACCCTGGACGCCCAGCAGCGTGAGCGTGTCCGCTCCGCACTGTCCTACAGTGAGGATCAAGTCGGTGCCCTGATGGACTTCGAGATGGTCACGATCCGCGAGGACGTCAGCCTTGAAGTCGTTTTGCGTTACCTGCGTCGTCTCAAGGAACTGCCGGGTCATACCGATAAATTGTTTGTGGTCGATTACGACGGCGCGCTAAAGGGTGTGCTGCCGATCAAGCGCTTGCTGGTCAACGACCCCGACAAACAGGTTTCCGAAGTCATGGCCAGCGACCCGGTGAGTTTTCACCCGGACGAAGACGCCTACGATGCTGCACAGGCGTTCGAGCGTTATGACTTGATCTCGGCCCCGGTGGTCGACAAGAACGGCAAACTGATTGGCCGTTTGACCATCGATGAAATGGTCGACCTGATTCGTGAGGAAAGCGAAAGCGAAGTCCTCAACATGGCCGGTCTGCGCGAAGAGGAAGATATTTTCGCTTCCGTGTGGAAATCCCTGCGTAACCGTTGGGCGTGGCTGGCAGTCAACCTGATTACCGCGTTTATTGCTTCACGGGTGATTGGCCTGTTTGAAGGCTCGATTGAAAAGCTGGTGGCCTTGGCGGCACTGATGCCCATCGTGGCTGGTATCGGCGGTAACTCCGGCAACCAGACCATCACCATGATTGTGCGCGCCATGGCGCTCGACCAAGTCAACACCGGCAGTACTTCGCGCTTGATGCGCAAAGAACTGGCGGTGGCCTTGATCAACGGCGTGGTGTGGGGCGGCGTGATCGGTGTGGTCGCCTACTTGCTGTACGGCAGTTGGTCCTTGGGCCTGGTCATGACGGCAGCCATGACATTGAACCTGCTGCTGGCTGCATTGATGGGGGTTCTGATTCCCATGACGCTGGCCAAGCTGGGGCGCGACCCGGCGATGGGGGCCAGCGTGATGATCACCGCCATGACAGACAGCGGCGGCTTCTTCATCTTCCTGGGGTTGGCAACCATCTTTCTGTTGTAAATGTCTGCGGCGGCTCGGGTATCAACCTGGGCCGGCCATAGGCGGTGCTTATGCCTGAGCATCGCCCATAAAAAAGCCAGCTAAATGCTGGCTTTTTTGTGCCTGGCTGAATCAGGACGCGTCAGATGCTGACTCAGTATCGTGGGCGATCAATGAAACCAGGGCGTTTTGTTGGCGGTGGGACAGTTGGCGGAAGCGTTGCAGTAACTCACGCTCGTTCAGGGAGAGCTCGGGGCTGTCCAGGCGCATGCTGAGTTCTTCACCCAGGGCACCTTCTTGAATAAGGCTTTGCTCCAAACGAGCAATAATTTCAGAGTTCATGCTGCGGTGATGGTTGCGAGCCACTTCGGCAATGCGTTCGCGCATTCCGTCTGGCAGGCGTACTACGAACTTGTCAGCTGTGCGGCTGGAGTAAATTGCCTGTTTCACTGGGCGCATTATAATTAACCGGTTAGTTCAGGGGAGCGGTTCTCGGAATTGGCCGCAGGATGTGTTTTAAGACCGTCCTGCTGGCCAAATGTTCAACCTGAATTGCTAAGAGGCATGCATCATGCCTCAAGTCAGCCACTTCCCTGGCGTCAATTCTGTGACAAATATTGAACCGGATAAAGGCGTTATGCCAGCAGTGATTATGATAAATGTGCGTCAGGTTGGGTAGTTTATCTGCTTTACGGTCATTCAAAAGGTCTGAGCGGGCTTCTTGGCTTGGCATTTAGCCGCGCGAAGCCGTTTACGCCCCCCATCTTGGGCTGCGTACCGACACTGAAAAAGCCCACGGACGACATGACAAATCCAGGCTTGGCCGTTACCATGCACGCCGTTGATTGCACTGCACGCAACGTGCGGTGCATCTGATGTGTCTCAGTAGCTCAATTGGATAGAGCATCCCCCTCCTAAGGGGAAGGTTGCAGGTTCGAACCCCGCCTGGGACACCATATAAATCAAGGCTTACAGCCTGCTCACTCTGAAAGCTGAAACGTCCGTGACAGCAGGGTGACAGCAGCAGGCATAGAAACCTGAGTTTCTAATCCTCCTGCCAGGTGCTTTTTTGCGCTGAGTCAGAGGAAAAAATTTCAAATTCTTCTAGTCCAAAAATTGGACATCACTGGTCCAAAAATTGGACTTAGGTTTTCTGGTTGCGTCCGGTTACGTCAGGCCTTTGAATTAGCAGTCCAAAAAATGGACTGCTAATGACGTTTTTGAGTGTTTTGTTAGTCCAAAATTTGGACACCCTTATAATTTACCATCCATACCGACCAATACTGAGCGCTGTAGTGTGGTGCGCGTGAGGGCGTCGGGGCGTGCGCGGAATGCTACGGCAGTGGTTCGAATGAGTCGGTAACTACCGTGGATTTCTCGGGTGTTGCGAATGATGAAAGGGCACCACCCTGTGACGGGGTAGTGCCCTTGATACTACGAAAGCTTCCTTGTTTCAGGCTTGGTCGTACAGCAGCCGCACTGAGATGGTCAAGGAGCCGATCGCCAACAGGTCCATGAGGCTGCGTACGCTTGGGCGGATGTGTGAAGAGGCCGAGGCGCGCGGGCACCTGGTGCTGGCGATGAAGATCATGGAGCAAGCCGCCAAAGAGTGCGGCGACATCTACACCAATCGCCGGGCGAGAGGTGAGGCCGGGTGCGAGGTCCCAGCTACCCCGGTGCAGGTTGAATTCGTAAATTCAAGCGAACACACCCTAAAGCCATAGACGATGGCTCCCCAAAAATGGGGAAGCCCGACCTACCGCTAACGCTTCTAACGTTACTTTACCGTTACTTAACGTTAATCCGCGCCTGACAGCAGGTCGGAGCAGGTAGGTATAACGGCTCGCGTTTGAAAACACGCGGGCTCGCATTCATCGGCATTTCTGGCTCACATTAATTGCAAATGAGCTTGCATTCCACGGCGCGGGCTCGCATTTCATTGCGGCGGGCTCACATTAGCCGCAACTGAACATTCACTCGCGCAGGCTGCCTAAAAAGGCCGGAATGGCTCAACTGAGTATTCCGGATTTTCCGACGAGAACCAGCAACGCCAGGGCGACGAACAACCCGATGGAAACCCACTGCAGCATGGCCAGCTTGCGCTTGAGGCGCAAAGGGAAGCTGCTTATATCATCAGCGCTGACCCCTCCGCGTTTCAGGTAGAAGCCGGAGAAGGTTACGAAGCCGGAGATTCCGCCGATCAGCATCAAGCGTCCCCACGGACCGCCATTTCTAAGTGCTGCCAGTGCCACAACTGAAGGGCTGTTTTTGAGGTGCCCCAACATCTGATCCATGTAGACGTGGCCAACGCGCAGCGCGACCCCAATCCAGACGAACATGCAGACAAGCACCACGCCGCACAGGCCCCCAACAACGAGTTCGGCAGTGTTCATTTCGTCATCTCGTACAGGACTTCTCCCGTCATTTCACCGCCACTCCCTCCAAGTGCGCCGCCTGCTACAGACGCGCCGCCGACCAACACAATGCCACAAGCCAAGGTGGCCATACCGCCAGTGGGAACACCCAGCGCCAAGCAAACCGTACCAACTACAGGGGAGGTAAAGATCATCCCGGTAAATGCGCCGCCAGCGACACCTCCGGCGAAGCTTCCCGTCTCGGTGAACCGAATCTTCTTGCAAGCCTCGGTTTCACCAGCTGAGCACACGTCCTGAACCTTCATGTAGGAGGCCCCTCCGCCGATGGCCGTGCCGAACCAGCCGCCATATTTGACGACTTTGGCGGCCTTGGCCACCCCCTCTACGTGCGTTGCGTAGCCGGGGATCTGCTCAGGCGCGCCGGCTTTCGTCCACTGGTGCACTAGGCTGCGACTGGAGATCCCCAGCGCGCTCTTCAAATTCGGGTGATCAGGAAAGCCAATGCCCTTGCGAACCAGCCCGGTCAAACCGGTGTTAAGCTGCGCGAGCAGGCGCTTGCGCTCGACAAAAAACTCCGGTGAACGTAGGTGCCCATCCTTGAGGAAGGCGCGCTGATGCAGCGCTTCGATGTCACGCAGGGTGCCTTTCACGGCCTCCAGATTCCTGGCAAACATGGCCTCCCCCGCACCGATCGCGGTAGAACCCTGAGACAGGATGTAGTGGTCAACTAATCCCGGACACGACGTTAAGTTTTTTCTCGGCCTGAGCCGGCGTTAGCCCGCCATTAAATTGATGAGGCCGTATCCAGTTGTAGCGATGCATCAAATAATGACTGATGTCTCGTTGTGCCTGCTG
>NZ_JASLGE010000080.1 GCF_030150285.1 Pseudomonas sp.
TCCAGCAGCCAAGGAACAGGCACCTGCCGCGGCTCCAGCACCGGCTGCCAAAGCCGAAGCCGCCCCTGCCCCGGCTGCCGCTCCCGCCAAAAGCGGTGCCAAAGTTCACGCCGGCCCTGCCGTGCGTCAACTGGCCCGTGAATTCGGCGTAGAGCTGAGCGCGGTGAGCCCAAGTGGCCCACACGGTCGCGTCTTGAAAGAAGACGTACAGGCTTACGTCAAAACCGCTCTGCAGAAGGCCAAGGAAGCTCCGGCTGCCGGCGCTGCAACTGGCGGCGCAGGCATTCCGCCGATCCCGACAGTCGACTTCAGCCGTTTCGGTGAAGTTGAAGAAGTGGCCATGACCCGCCTGATGCAAATCGGCGCGTCGAGCCTGCACCGCAGCTGGCTGAACATCCCGCACGTGACGCAGTTCGACCAGGCTGACATCACCGAGCTGGAAGCTTTCCGCGTTGCGCAGAAAGCCGTCGCAGAAAAAGCCGGTGTGAAACTGACTGTACTGCCGTTGCTGCTCAAGGCCTGCGCGCACCTGCTCAAGGAAATGCCGGACTTCAACAGCTCGCTGGCACCTAGCGGCAAAGCGATCATCCGCAAGAAGTACGTGAACATCGGCTTTGCCGTGGACACCCCGGATGGCCTGCTGGTACCGGTGATCAAGAACGTTGATCAGAAGAGCCTGCTGCAACTGGCAGGTGAAGCGGCTGCGCTGGCCGCCAAGGCCCGCGACAAGAAGCTCACCGCAGACGACATGCAAGGCGCTTGCTTCACCATTTCCAGCCTCGGCCACATTGGCGGCACCGGCTTCACACCGATCGTCAACGCACCGGAAGTGGCGATCCTCGGCGTATCCAAGGCAACCATCCAGCCAGTCTGGGACGGTAAAGCCTTCCAGCCTAAGCTGATGCTGCCGCTGTCGCTGTCCTACGATCACCGTGTGATCAACGGCGCAGCCGCTGCACGCTTCACCCAGCGCCTGAGCCAGTTGCTGGGCGACATCCGCACCATCTTGCTGTAAGCCACGCCCCGGCCTTCTTCACCGAAGGCCGGGGCTGCGCACTGTTTTCCGAGCGCCACGCTCGTACCTCAACCCCGCCCAATAAGCGGGGCTTTTTTTTGCCTGAAATGCCACAAACCCTGTAGGAGCAGCCGGTCGACGCTCGATTGCTCGCGATCGTTTGATCTTCTATAGACCGGGCACATGATTGACAGGGGGCTTTTAGATCAAAAACCAGATCAAAAGATCACGAGCAAGCTCGTTCCTACAAACGCTGCCATCCGTAGGATGCGAGATTGCTCGCGATCGTTTGATCTTGATTCTGTAACCAGAAAATTCCCTCACCACACAACAGCCCGGCACTACGAAACCTGCTGATGTGAAGAGGCGAACATCCCCCGGCTCACTTCTACGGTTAACAAAAGGACATCACCCACGCGACAGTGATCGCCAAGAATCAAAAAGGACTTCGATGTGGAAAACCCAACCGTCGGCCCCATTGTGGGCTACACCACCCCAGCGCAAACCCGCATTCTGGTGAGAGGGGCCCCCAGTCATAAAGAAGCTGTTTTCGCCGGTATTCGCCACCGCGAAGCCGGTACTGATGCCTGGTCTGCAGGCGTATTTTCACAGCTCAGCGACCAATACGACCTGTCCGAGGTGCTTGTCCTGGACGGCCTGAGTGCTGACACCCCCTACGAATACCAGGCTGGCTGGTTCACGGCCCCTCACCCCGATGACACCCCGCAGCCCTTCAAACACGGTGCGTTGCAATGGCCCTCGACGGTCTATCGGTTTAAATCCGCCTCCCCCACACGTCACCGCACCCATCGCTATGTGGTGGGCTCATGTCGCTACCTGCGCCTCACGCTGGGTTCTCCTGCCCGACCGGAACAGGGCGACAGGATCTTCGCGGCCATCCAGGCCCTGAATGCCACCACCCCGCTGGACGGCCTGCTGATGGTGGGCGATCAAGTGTATGTCGATGACCTGAATATCGTGGCCCCGGACCGCGATTTCCCGTCCATCAGCTTGAAATACCGCGCGGCGTTTTCACAGCCTCACATTCGCAGCCTGATGGCCGGTACGCCGACGTACATGATCCTAGACGACCACGAAATCGAAGATAATTGGCCAGCACGCAAAGGCAGCAACGATCAGGTGCTGTACGACAATGCCATGCGGGCCTATGAGATCTATCAGTCCTGCCACGGCCCGGCCCACACGCTGCTCCCCACCGGTCACGTCAGCCGCAAGGTCAACCACTACTGGTATTCGTTCGCTGATGGTGACACCGACTGGTTTGTGCTGGACTGCCGCACGCAACGCAGCCACACCGACATGCTCGACCACGAGCAAGAAACAGCCTTGCTGTCCTGGCTGACCCGCAGCACGGCGAGCGTCAAACTGATCGTCAGCAGCGTGCTGGTATTTCCTGACCTGCACCGTAACGGCGATGACGGCTGGAAGGCCTACGCCGGGCAGCGCCAGCGGATTCTGGACACGATCCGCACTCGCACCATACGCAATGTGCTGTTTGTGTCTGGTGATATCCACGGCTCCCTGACCTGCCGCCTGAACCACAGCCAGGACCCGGACTGTGTCATCCACAGCATTGTGTCCTCCCCGCTGTGCAATTCAACACTGCTGCCCTACGCCAGTGCTGAGAACCTGAGCCTTGACGTGCCTCTGGCCGCGCCCGATTCAGGCACTTACTGGCCAACGCTCACCAGCAAGGTCGTCAGAGAAGATAATTTCGCCTGCCTGACCGTCGAGAAGGAGCACCTGCATGTCGCGTTTCACAACCGCGATGGCCATGTGCTCGAGGCGGTGACCATTGCCTTGCAATAGCGCCACGCCGATAAACAACAGGTGCAAACGCAATAAATTTTCCGGCCTGTCATGCGCACATGTAGCACTAAGCCGTTATCCTCACTTGTCAGCGCAATGAGCATGATGCAACCTTGCGGCAGACCGCAAAGACAGGGCTCTAGCCCGTGCGTAACCAGCATTTGTGAGCGAGTGTCCCCATGAAAAGCCAACCTGATGCTGCCACGCGCGTGGCAGCCGAGGTCGTCACGCAACTGCCCGTGCCTTCGCGGCTGGGCATGCTGCGTTTCGAACGGCTTAATGAAGCCAGTTGGGCACTGCTCTACCTCGACCCGAACTGTGAACGTCATTTCGGCTTGCCCACATCAGACCTGTGCGCGCTCGTCGGGTCGCCCTACGCCAGCCTGATGGAACCCAAGGCCCGTTATCGCCTGCACGACGCCATTGAGCTTCAATTGCAGGCCAGCGCCCATTACGTGGTGCATTACACATTGCACACCCCGTATGGCGCACTGAACTTGATGGAAGCCGGCGAGGCGTATAAAAAGCACAACCGCCATTTGCTGCGCGGCTACCTGCTGGTACTCGAAGGTTCCCCGTCACGCACGCCGCAAACGCCAGCCACAGAACTTGAAACGCAAAACAGCCGCCTGCACATCGCCCTTGAGCTCAACCAGCGTGCCCAGCAGGAACAGCTTCAGCACCTGGAGCGTGTGCGCGCCCAGCAGGACCTGATTCTGCGCCTGGCCCGTCACCGCTACAGCCAGCACAACTCGTTGCAAGAAGCCGCTGAACTGATCACCCGCAGCGCCTGCGATATTTACCAGATCGACGGTGCCAGCCTGTGGAACCTGGAAGGCAAGCAACTGCTGCCGATCTCGACCTACCATCGCGAAAGCCAAGCCTACGTCACGCAGAATGTCATCGACGCCAGCGTTTTCCCGGACTACCTCGAAGCCCTGCACAACAGCCGCTCCATTGATGCACAAAACGCCAACCGCGACCCGCGTACCCGTGAACTGATTGCCAGCCTGAACCCTTTCGACACCAATGCCATGCTCGATGCCAGTATTCGCATTGACGGTCAGGTCGTCGGCGTTCTGTGCCTTGAGCAAACCGGAAAAACCCGGGTGTGGCAGGCCGACGAAATCGCCTTTGCGGGGGAGTTGGCGGACCAGTTTGCCCAAGTCATCAACAACCACAACCGGCGCACCGCCACCAACGCCCTGCACCTGTTCCAACGAGCGGTCGAACAAAGCGCCAATGCCTTTTTGCTGGTCAATTGCGACGGTGTGGTGGAGTACGTCAACCCTAGCTTTACGGCGATTACGCAATACAGCTCCGACGAAGTTCAAGGCCATAAACTGTCCGAACTGCCGGCGCTGGAAAACCTCAGCAATTTGCTGTTCGATGCCCACTCAAGCCTGAGCAAGGGCAACAGTTGGCAAGGCGAATTCAAAAGTCGGCGCAAAAACCTGGAACCCTACTGGGGCCAGATGTCGATTTCCAAGGTGTATGGCGACAACCGCGAACTGACGCACTACATCGGCATTTACGAAGACATCACCGACGCCAAACTGGCCCAGCAACGCATTGAACGCCTGGCGTACACAGACAACCTCACCAACCTGGGCAACCGCCCCGCCTTTATCCGCAACCTGGATGAACATTTCTCGCGCTCGCCCACAACACCTGTGTGCCTGCTGCTGGTAGACATCGACAACTTCAAGCGCATCAATGACAGCCTCGGCCACCAGACTGGCGACAAACTGCTGATTAGCCTGGCCCGACGCCTGCGCAACAGCCTGAGCCCCCAAGACAACCTGGCCCGTTTCGCCAGCAATGAGTTTGCCGTTCTGCTCAACGACACTCGCCTCGAAACAGGCCAGAAAATCGCCAGCCAACTGCTCATGACCCTCGACAAGCCGATGTTTGTCGACAACCAATTGATCAGCGTGACCGGCTCGGTGGGCGTTGCCTGCGCCCCGTTGCACGGGCTCGACCCGCAAACCCTGATGCGTAACGCCGGGTTGGCGCTGCACAAGGCCAAAGCCAACGGCAAGCACCAAGTGCATGTGTTTACCGAAGTGCTGAACGCCGAGGCCAGTTACAAGCTGTTTGTTGAAAACAACCTGCGGCGCGCCCTGACACAAAATGAACTCGATGTGTTCTACCAGCCCAAACTCTGCCTGCGCTCCGGGCGGCTCTTGGGCATGGAAGCCTTGCTACGGTGGAACCACCCCGAAAAAGGCATGATCCGCCCCGACCAGTTCATCAGCGTGGCCGAAGAAACCGGGTTGATCATTCCCATTGGCAAATGGGTTGCCCGCCAGGCCTGCCGCATGAGCAAGCAACTGACCAGCGCGGGGCTGGGCAACCTGCAAGTGGCGATTAACCTGTCACCCAAGCAGTTTTCCGACCCGGACCTGGTGGCCTCAATCGCCAGCATCCTCAAAGAAGAACAGTTGCCCCCTGCACTGCTGGAGCTTGAACTGACAGAAGGCCTGCTGCTGGAAGCCACGGAGGACACCCGACAGCAACTCGATCAGCTCAAGGAGCTGGGCTTGACCCTGGCGATGGATGACTTCGGCACCGGCTACTCTTCGCTCAGTTACTTGAAAAAATTCCCGATCGACATCATCAAAATCGATCGCAGCTTTATCAATGACATTCCCGATAACCAGGACGACATGGAAATCACCTCAGCCGTGATCGCCATGGCCCACAACCTCAAACTGAAAGTGGTTGCCGAAGGCATCGAAACCGCTGCACAGTTGGCCTTCTTGCGTCGTCATCGCTGCGATGTGGGCCAGGGCTACCTGTTCGACCGCCCGATCTGCGGCAGCGAACTGTTCAAAAGGCTTAAACGCTACCCCCGCGGCCCTTTGGGGTCCGACTTCTAATTATCTGACTGAGAGGACTTGAGCCATGGTCTTGCGCTCGGACATTCTGGTGAACAAAAACGTGCTACCGACTAAAGAACAAGCCCTGCCGGGGCGTGAAGCCCACGTACAACTGCCTGAAAAGCATTTCGTCACGAACGAACCCTTGCTGGGCCCGTTTCTGGGCAATGTCGGGTTTGCGATCTTTGGGCTGGGTTGCTTCTGGGGTGCAGAGCGCAAGTTCTGGCAACGTGAAGGCGTGGTCAGCACCGTCGTCGGCTACGCGGGCGGCTTTACGCCGAACCCGACCTATGAAGAAGTCTGCTCGGGCCTGACCGGCCACACCGAAGTGGTGCTGGTGGTCTATGACCAAGACAAAGTCAGCTACAAAGAGCTGTTGACGATGTTCTGGGAACTGCACAACCCAACCCAGGGCATGCGCCAGGGCAACGACATCGGCACTCAGTACCGCTCGGTGATCTACTGCACCACGCCCGAGCAACTGGACGAAGCGCAGGCCAGCAAAGCGGCTTATCAGGCTGAACTGACCAAGGCTGGCCTGGGCGAGATCACCACCGAGATCGACCAGGCCCCCACGGTCTACTTTGCCGAGGCTTATCACCAGCAATACCTGGCGAAAAACCCGCAAGGCTACTGCGGCATCGGCGGTACAGGCGTGACGTGCCCGATCTGACGCCACACCCCTTGTAGGGGCGAGCTTGTCTCGCAATCTTTTGATCTTTAAAAGATCGCGAGCAAGCTCGCTGCTACAGGGTGAGGTGATCTTTATTCAGCGATGATCCATTCCATCTGCCAGCCACCCTGGGTTTGGCCCAGTGTTTTGGCCAGCCACGGCAACAGTTCCTTGAGTTCTTCTTCCAGCCCCCATGGCGGGTTGGCAATCGCCAGGCCCGAGCCGTTCAGGCTGTTGGGGGTGTCCAGCGGGTGCACGAACAGCTCAACCTGCAGCAATTTAGGCGCACCCGAGCCTGCCAGGTCCTGGTAGAAGCGTCGCAGTTGGCGTTTGTCTTTGATCGGGTACCAGATCGCAACCACTGTCTGGCGCATACGCCCAATGGCATCTTTCAATGAGTCGGTGCAGCGCTTCATTTCATCAAGCTTTTCGAAAGGCGGGTCGATCAGCATCAGCCCACGCTTTTCAGCCACCGGCAGCAGCGCTCGCGGCACATGCCAGCCTTCGCCCAAGTGCACCGCAACGCGGCGATCACCCTTCATGTTGTCTTTGAGCAACAACCCGTCTTCAGGGTGTTTCTCGTTCAACAGCACGCGGTCCTGAGAGCGGGTCAACCGGCGCGCCCACTCAGGCGAACCCGGGTAGTAACGCAATTCGCCGTCCGGGTTCATTTTGTGCAGCACTTGCATGTAGTCCGCCGTCAGCGCGGGCAAGTCTTTACGCCCCCACAACCTTGCAATGCCTTCCAGGTACTCGCCCGTACGATTGGCCTGGTCGCCCTTGAGGTCATACAAACCGATACCGCCATGGGTATCGAGGTAGGCAAAAGGCTGCTCTTTGCGCGACATCAAGGCGATGAGGCGGGTCAAGACAATGTGTTTGAAGACGTCGGCGTGGTTGCCGGCGTGGAAGGCGTGACGATAGTTCATGGTTGCTCCTGCGCAGGGGCCGAAGTTTACCCTGTGCAGCGCCTAACGTCAGGAGGGGGTGCCCGTATCCACGCCGGACGGTGCCTGAATCAGACGACCTGAGGTCGCAACAGCCTGTTATAAACGGCCGTTCGCCATGGCCATAGCCCCGAGTGCACACCACAAAAAACGGCCCGCCTCTTGAAGAGACGGGCCGTTTCTCAGGCACCGATTGAGCCGAAGCTCAAGGCACTCAGTGGTTTTGCTGGAAGTCTTTCTCGGCCGCGTCGAAACGCTCGATCATCTTCTTGCTTGGGCCTTGGCCCAGCACGCTGACCGCCACAATGGCGATGCTGGCGAAGATAAAGCCCGGAATGATTTCGTACAGCCCCAACAGATTGAAGTGTTTCCACACAATCACCGTGATGGCACCGACCAGGATACCGGCCAACGCACCGTTACGGGTCATGCCTTTCCACAGCACCGAAATCAGCACCACAGGACCAAATGCAGCACCAAAACCTGCCCAGGCGTAGCTCACCAGGCCCAGCACACGGTTTTCAGGGTTGGCGGCCAACGCGATGGCGATCAATGCAACCACCAGCACCATGAAACGCCCTACCCATACCAGCTCAAGCTGGGAGGCATTTTTGCGCAGGAAGGCTTTGTAGAAGTCTTCGGTCAGGGCGCTGGAGCACACCAGCAACTGGCAGCTCAGGGTGCTCATGACCGCCGCGAGAATGGCCGACAGCAACACACCGGCAATCCACGGGTTGAAGAGCAGCTTGGCCAGCTCGATAAACACGCGCTCCGGGTTTTCGTTCACAGGCCCGGCCACTTCAGGGTGCGCCGAGAAGTAAGCGATACCGAAGAAGCCCACCGCCACGGTGCCGATCAGGCACAGGATCATCCACGCCATGGAAATGCGGCGTGCCTTGGCAATCGACTTGACCGAATCGGCCGCCATGAAGCGCGCCAGGATATGCGGCTGGCCGAAGTAGCCCAAGCCCCAGCCCATCAGCGAGACGATGCCGATAAAGGTGGTGCCCTTGAGCATGTCGAAGTTGCTGGGATCTTTGGCTTCAATGGCCAGGAACGTGGTGTCCACGCCGCCGGTGGCCAGCAGCACGATGATCGGCGTGAGGATCAGCGCGAAGATCATCAGGGTGGCTTGTACGGTGTCAGTCCAGCTCACCGCCAGGAACCCGCCCACAAAGGTGTAGGCAATGGTCGCTGCAGCGCCGGCCCATAGGGCGGTGCTGTAAGGCATACCGAAGGTGCTTTCGAACAGACGCGCACCGGCCACAATGCCGGAAGCACAGTAAATGGTGAAGAACACCAGGATCACGATGGCCGAGATAATACGCAGCAGGCCGCTTTTGTCTTCAAAACGGCTGGCGAAGTAGTCCGGCAGGGTCAGCGCATCGCCGTTGTGTTCGGTCTGCACCCGCAGGCGACCCGCCACAAACAGCCAGTTCAGGTAGGCACCGACCACCAGGCCAATGGCAATCCAGCTTTCCGACAGACCGGAAATATAAATGGCACCCGGCAACCCCATCAACAGCCAGCCCGACATGTCCGAAGCACCTGCGGACAAAGCGGTCACAACGCTGCCCAGGCTTCGGCCACCCAGGATGTAATCGGAGAGGTTGTTGGTGGAGCGATAGGCCATAAAGCCAATCAACACCATTGCCACGATATAGATCACGAACGTGATCAGGGTTGGGTTGGTAATACTCATGAATAAAGCCTTGGCATTGTTTTTATGTTTAGCAGCAGTCTCGTTGAACGCTCACAAACGTCCTGTTTGAGACGAAAAACATAGCCGCGCACTGATGGCGGGCGCTTCCCCAGGAAATCTACCCGCCGATGAACCCCCGCCTTAAGCGGTTGCACCTAGGCCGCGAATGCTATGCAACAAAGCAAACGAGGTGCAACCAGTTTCTGACCGAGCAGTTGCACCCTGTCGCCTTTTCGACTCAAACCCGTACCTTTTGCAGCTTTTCGCAGCAAAAGCGCCCACCCTATCGTCATAAACCCCACCTGCAGAGGGGATATATAAAGGGGGAAAATTCCGACAAAAGCGGGTTGCACCTAGTTGCACCCCGCGCAACGCAGCGCTAATCTTGCCACCAGCTGATGCCGCGCAACTGTGGCACCCATGAGGATAAAAATATGGCTACCACCACCCTTGGGGTCAAACTCGATGACCCGACCCGCGAGCGCCTCAAGGCGGCCGCAACCTCGATTGATCGCACGCCACACTGGCTGATCAAGCAGGCAATCTTCAATTACCTGGAAAAACTCGAGGGTGGTGCAACCCTGACAGAGTTGAGCGGCACCCCTGGTACTGCCAGCGATGACGCCGACGACGTGCAAGCCGATCACACGCACCAGTGCTTCCTGGAGTTCGCAGAAAGCATCCTGCCGCAGTCTGTTCTGCGCGCCGCGATCACTTCGGCGTACCGCCGCCCGGAACCTGAAGTGGTACCGATGCTGCTGGAACAGGCCCGCCTGAGCGCACCGATGGCCGAAGCCACGCAAACCCTGGCCGCCTCGATTGCCGAAAAACTGCGCAATCAGAAGAGCGCCGGTGGCCGTGCCGGCATCGTGCAAGGCCTGCTGCAAGAATTCTCGTTGTCGTCCCAGGAAGGCGTGGCCCTGATGTGCTTGGCCGAAGCGCTGTTGCGTATCCCGGACAAAGGCACCCGTGACGCGCTGATCCGCGACAAAATCAGCACCGGCAACTGGCATCCGCACCTGGGCAACAGCCCTTCGCTGTTCGTCAACGCCGCGACCTGGGGCCTGTTGCTGACCGGCAAGCTGGTGTCCACGCACAATGAAGCGGGCCTGACCTCCTCCCTGAGCCGCATCATCGGCAAAAGCGGCGAGCCGATGATCCGCAAGGGCGTCGACATGGCCATGCGCCTGATGGGCGAGCAATTTGTCACCGGTGAGACCATCGCCGAAGCCCTGGCCAACGCCACGCGCTTTGAAGCCAAGGGCTTCCGCTACTCCTACGACATGCTCGGTGAAGCGGCACTGACCGAACATGACGCGCAAAAATACCTCGCGTCGTATGAGCAAGCCATCCACTCCATCGGCAAAGCGTCCAACGGTCGCGGGATTTATGAAGGCCCGGGCATTTCGATCAAGTTGTCGGCCCTGCACCCGCGTTACAGCCGCGCCCAGTACGAGCGCGTCATGGACGAGCTGTACCCGCGCCTGCTGTCGCTGACCCTGCTGGCCAAGCAATATGATATCGGCCTGAACATCGATGCCGAAGAAGCCGACCGCCTTGAGCTGTCGCTCGACCTGCTCGAACGCCTGTGCTTCGAACCGCAACTGGCGGGCTGGAACGGCATTGGCTTCGTGATTCAGGCCTACCAGAAGCGCTGCCCGTATGTGATCGACTATGTGATCGACCTGGCGCGCCGCAGCCGTCATCGCCTGATGATTCGCCTGGTGAAAGGCGCGTACTGGGACAGCGAAATCAAGCGCGCCCAAGTCGAAGGGCTGGAAGGCTATCCGGTCTACACCCGCAAGGTGTACACCGACGTGTCTTACCTGGCCTGCGCGAAAAAGCTGCTGGCAGTGCCAGAAGCCATCTACCCGCAATTTGCCACCCACAACGCCCAAACGTTGTCGGCGATTTACCACATTGCCGGTCAGAACTACTACCCGGGGCAGTACGAGTTCCAATGCCTGCACGGCATGGGCGAACCGCTGTACGAGCAAGTCGTGGGTAAAGTATCCGAAGGCAAGCTAAACCGTCCGTGCCGCGTGTACGCACCGGTTGGCACCCACGAAACCTTGCTGGCGTATCTGGTTCGCCGCCTGCTGGAAAACGGCGCGAACACCTCGTTCGTGAACCGCATCGCCGACCACACCATCTCTATTCATGAGTTGGTGGCCGACCCGATCAGCAGCATCGAGAAAATGGCCACGCAAGAAGGCGGCTTTGGCCTGCCGCACCCGCGTATTCCATTGCCGCGCGATCTGTATGGCAGCGAGCGCGCCAACTCCAGCGGCATCGACATGTCCAACGAACACCGTCTGGCGTCGCTGTCCTGTGCCTTGCTGGCCACCGCGCACAACGACTGGAAAGCGCTGCCGATGCTCGGCTGCACGTCCAGCAACGAAGCCCCTGCGCCGGTGCTTAACCCGTCAGACCTGCGTGACATCGTGGGTTACGTGCAAGAAGCCACGGTTGAAGATGCCGACAACGCCATCCAGTGCGCCCTGAACGTTGCACCGATCTGGCAGGCCACGCCGCCGGCTGAGCGCGCTGCGATCCTGGAACGCGCCGCTGACTTGATGGAAGCCGATATCCAGCCGCTCATGGGCTTGCTGGCCCGTGAAGCCGGTAAGACTTACGCCAACGCCATCGCTGAAGTGCGCGAAGCCGTGGACTTCCTGCGGTACTACGCGGTACAGGCCCGTAATGACCTGACCAACGACGCCCACCGCCCACTGGGCCCGGTGGTGTGCATCAGCCCGTGGAACTTCCCGCTGGCCATTTTCAGTGGCCAAGTGGCCGCTGCACTGGCCGCCGGTAACCCGGTACTGGCCAAACCGGCGGAACAAACCCCGTTGGTGGCGGCTCAGGCCGTGCGCATCCTGCTCGAAGCCGGCATTCCGCAAGGCGTGCTGCAACTGCTGCCGGGCCGTGGTGAAACCGTCGGTGCCCGCCTGGTGGGCGATGATCGCGTCAAGGGCGTGATGTTCACCGGTTCTACCGAAGTGGCCCGCCTGCTGCAACGCAACATCGCCGGTCGTCTGGACGCTCAGGGCCGTCCGATCCCGCTGATCGCTGAAACGGGCGGCCAGAACGCGATGATCGTCGATTCCTCTGCACTGACCGAGCAAGTGGTCATTGACGTCGTGTCTTCCGCCTTCGACAGCGCCGGTCAGCGTTGCTCGGCACTGCGCGTGCTGTGTTTGCAGGAAGACTCGGCAGACCGCGTGATCGAAATGCTCAAAGGAGCCATGGCCGAATCGCGCATGGGTAACCCGGAGCGTTTGAGCGTGGACATTGGCCCGGTGATCGACGCCGAAGCCAAGGCCGGTATCGAGAAACACATCCAGGGCATGCGCGACAAAGGCCGCAGCGTTTATCAGATGGCGATTGCCGACATCGAAGAAAGCAAGCGCGGCACCTTCGTCATGCCAACACTGATCGAACTGGAAAGCTTCGATGAACTGGAGCGCGAAATCTTTGGCCCTGTGCTGCACGTGGTGCGTTACAAGCGCAAGGACATCGACCAGTTGATCGCCCAGATCAACGCGTCGGGTTACGGCCTGACGCTGGGCGTACACACCCGCATCGACGAGACCATTGCCAAGGTGGTCAACACCGTCAACGCGGGCAACGTGTACGTTAACCGCAACATCGTCGGTGCCGTGGTCGGCGTGCAACCGTTCGGCGGCGAAGGCCTGTCGGGCACCGGCCCTAAAGCCGGTGGCCCGCTGTACCTGTTCCGCCTGTTGTCGACGCGCCCAAGTGATGCCATTGAGCAATCGTTTGCCAAAGTCGACGCCATCAACGCGCCAGACACCCAGGCCCGCGAAGCCTTGAGCAAGCCGCTCAAAGCGCTGCAAACCTGGGCACAAAGCAATCAGCAAGCGGCGCTGGCCGAGCTGTGCGACGAATACGCCGCCCACTCGCAAAGCGGCATCACGCGCCTGCTCAACGGCCCGACCGGCGAGCGCAACAGCTACGCCATCCTGCCGCGCGAACACGTGCTGTGCCTGGCCGATGCTGAAGGCGACCTGCTGACCCAACTGGCGGCCGTACTGGCCGTGGGCGGCTCAGCGGTAGTGCAAGACGGCAAAATGGCCAAAGACCTGTTCGCCCGCCTGCCGAAGGAGGTGAAGGCACGCCTCACCTTCGTGGCTGACTGGACCAAGGACGAAGCCGTGTTTGACGCCGTGCTGCACCACGGCGACTGCGACCAACTGCGGGACGTGTGCCAGCAAGTGGCCAAGCGCGCAGGTGCCATCGTCGGCGTGCAAGGGTTGTCTCAAGGCGAAACCACCATCGCCCTGGAACGCCTGGTGATTGAACGCGCACTGAGCGTCAACACCGCAGCCGCAGGCGGTAACGCAAGCCTGATGACCATCGGTTAACGGTGTAACGCAGGTCTAAAAACCGGGTAGCCTAAACCGCTATCCGGTTTTTTTTCGCCCGCTCTGAACGTCACATGGTGAATTAGGCAGCGCCCTTGGCAGCGTCATCCAAGAGGTTGATTGCACGTTGAGCCCCCAGAAACAGCAGCACACTGCCGATGATCAATACCGCGATGGTCGCCCACACAAACACCGTGTCCGAAGGCCGGTCGAAGAACAGGGCAATCAGGGCGCTTAACGCAAACGCCACCATGATCAACAGGCCGCGGGTTTCGGGATACCACCGGTGAAAACTGCCCACTTTATCAAGGCCGCTCTGCACCCATTCAAACAAGGCAAGAATGTAAAACGGCCATAGCACACCGCGTACGACCGGCCTGATATTGTCGCCGGTGGCGGCCTTGTAGGAGGCCCAATTGCGGTATGACCAATAGAACAAGTAGCCACCGCACGTCAGCAGGTACAGCAGCATGAACCGCGAGATGGTTACGGCATACAACGTGAACCGACGGTGGTCGGGCACACAGGGGGTTCCCAGGGCAGTGACACTGGGAGAAAGGGGGGCTTTCATGGCTCGTCCTTAGCGAAATGAGGCCCTGTAGTAGGCACACTTTGTCTCAATATAAAATGTAAGACTAATCCTAAACCTTCATACGAAATCACCGAGACTGACGACCGCCGCCAGCGTACGTGACGAATAAGCGGGCCGCTTTACGCGTTAGCGTATGTTTGTGCCGACCTCGCAAAAGCTTTTTGACAGTGCGCCAATCGTGCAGGTTAGAATCGCTGGCACGTTGACTGCATCCGCTGTTGACGCCCCGCCCCTTACGTTTTTCCGGAGTACTGCCTTTGAATGCGACGACCATCAACAGCCTGTTCTTGATCGGCGCGTTGCTGGTAGGTGCAAGCATTCTGGTGAGTTCCCTGTCTTCACGCTTGGGCATCCCGATTCTGGTCATCATCCTCGCCGTAGGCATGGTCGCTGGCGTCGATGGCGGCGGTATTATTTTCGACAACTACCCCACGGCTTATCTGGTGGGCAACCTCGCCCTCGCGGTGATTTTGCTCGACGGTGGCTTGCGCACCCGAGTGTCGAGTTTTCGTGTGGCGCTATGGCCTGCGCTATCGCTGGCCACGGTCGGGGTGATGATCACCACCGGGCTGACCGGATTGATGGCCGCATGGCTGTTCAACCTTAACCTGATCCAGGGCTTGCTGATCGGTGCCATCGTCGGCTCCACAGATGCCGCCGCCGTGTTCTCGCTGCTGGGCGGCAAAGGCCTCAACGAACGGGTGTCCGCCAGCCTTGAGATCGAGTCCGGCAGCAACGACCCCATGGCCGTGTTCCTCACGGTCACGCTGATCGACATGCTTGCCAGCGGTGAGAGCACACTGCACGCCACCCTGCTGCTCGACTTGCTCCGCGAGTTCGGCATCGGCGGGGCCGTGGGGCTGGCGGGCGGCTGGCTGATGCTGCAAATGGTCAACCGCATCAACCTGGCGAATGCCCTGTACCCGATTCTGGTGATTGCCGGCGGCCTGGTGGTGTTTGCCCTGACCAACGCCCTGCACGGCAGCGGTTTCCTGGCGGTGTACCTGTGCGGCCTGGTCATCGGTAACAGTCCGATCCGCAGCCGCCACGGCATTTTGCACATGCTCGACGGTATGGCCTGGCTGGCCCAGATCGGCATGTTCCTGGTGCTCGGCCTGCTGGTTACGCCGCACGACCTGCTGCCCATCGCGGTGCCGGCGCTGGTGCTGGCCCTGTGGATGATTCTGTTCGCCCGCCCGCTGTCCGTGATGATCGGGCTGCTGCCGTTCAAGGCCTTTCATACCCGCGAAAAAGCCTTTATTTCCTGGGTGGGCTTGCGCGGCGCGGTGCCGATCATTCTGGCCGTGTTCCCGCTGATGGCGGGCCTGCCCAATGCGCAGCTGTACTTCAACCTCGCTTTCTTTATCGTGCTGGTGTCGCTGCTGGTACAAGGCACCAGCTTGCCGTGGGTCGCCAAACTGTTGAAGGTGACGGTACCGCCAGACCTGGCCCCGATCTCCCGCGCTGCCCTGGAAGTGCATGTCACCAGCGAGTGGGAACTGTTCGTTTACCGACTCGACGCACAAAACTGGTGCATCGGTGCCGCCCTGCGTGAACTGAAAATGCCCGAAGGCACTCGTATCGCGGCGCTGTTTCGCGGTCAACAACTGCTCCATCCGTCGGGCAGCACCACGCTGGAAATAGGCGATTTGCTCTGTGTGATTGGCCACGAACACAACTTGCCAGCCCTGGGCAAACTGTTCAGCCAGCCACCCACCCGCGGCCTGGACCTGCGTTTCTTCGGCGACTTTGTGCTTGAAGGCGACGCTCAACTGGGCGCGGTATCGGCGCTTTATGGGCTGCAGCTCGACGGCATCGACCCCGATATGCCGCTGAGCCGCTTCATTACACAAAAAGTCGGCGGCGCGCCGGTGGTCGGCGACCAGGTGGAATGGAACAACACCCTTTGGACAGTGGCCGTCATGGACGGGAACAAGATAGGCAAAGTGGGCGTCAGATTCCCCGAAGGAAGTGCCCCGAGCCCGGGGTTGTTCCTCTAAACTCCAAATTCCTACGCCTGTCTGACCGGTATCTATGCCCACTCTGCGCCCGTTGTTGTTTACAGTCCTGCTCGGCCTGAGCCTTTGCGTTGGCACGCTTCAGGCAGCCGAGCCGCCTTCCCCGGAATCGGTCCAGCAAAGCCTCGACAAAATTGCCGACCGAAAGCTGCCCGAGGCCGATCAGAAAGCCCTGCAGGGGGTGCTGGAACAAACCCTTAACCTGCTGGCCAGTAAAGCCGATTACGAACAGCGCCTGAGTGCGGTCAAGCAACAGCTCGAAAGCGCACCGCGCCAGACCAGCGAAAATCAGCGCGAGCTGGCCCGCCTGAAAGCCACCCCGCCGGTACCCGTGGCACAGCGTTACACCACCTTGTCGGTGCCCCAGTTGGAACAGTTGCTGGCCGACCGCACCACCCAGCAAGGGGAATTGCAGAAAGCCCTGGCCAACGCCAACAGCATGAGCATCGCCGCCCAAACCCGGCCCGAACGGGCACAGGCCGAGATCAGCAGCAGCCAGACACGCATTCAACAGATCAACACCACGCTCAAGTCAGGCCGCGAGAACGGCAAGGTGCTGACGGCCGATCAGCGCAATCAACTGAGCGCCGAAGCCGCCTCGCTCAACGCGCTGATTGCCTTGCGCCGCCAGGAACTGGCCGGCAACAGCCAGTTGCAAGACCTGAGCGGCAGCCAGCATGACCTGTTGCTGGAAAAAACCGCCCGCCAGGACAAAGAGATTCAGGACCTGCAAACCCTGATCAACCAGAAGCGTCTGGCGCAGTCGCAACAGACCGTGACCGAGCAATCCATCGAAGCGAAAAAGTCGGGCAGCAGCAGCTTGCTGGCCACCGAAAGCGCGGCCAACCTGAGGCTGTCCGACTACCTGTTACGCAGCACGGACCGGCTTAACGAAGTCACCCAGCAGAACCTTGAAACCAAGCAACAACTGGACAACATCACTCAGAGCGATCAAGCCCTGGATGAACAAATCAGCGTACTCAAGGGCAGCTTGTTGCTGTCCAAGATTCTTTATAAGCAAAAACAGGCCTTGCCCCGCCTGCAAAAAATGGACAAAAACCTGGCTGACGAAATCGCGGATATTCGTCTTTACCAGTTTGAGGTCAACCAGCAGCGCGAACTGATCAGCAACCCGACCTCCTACGTCGATAACCTGCTGGCCACACAACCGCCCGACCAGATCACCCCACAACTGCGCAAAACGCTGATTGAGCTGGTGAATACCCGCAGCGATCTACTCGACCGCCTGAACCGCGAGCTGAGCGCTCTGCTCAACGAAACCATCACCTTGCAACTGAACCAGAAACAATTGCTCAGCACCGCCCAGAGCCTGCGCGCCACGCTGGATGAGCAAATGTTCTGGATCCCCAGCAATAAACCGCTGGACCTGGAATGGCTGGAAAGCGCGCCGCGCCAGCTCAAACAGCAGATCGTGACGTTGCCCTGGGCCTCCAGCCTTGGGGAACTGCGTGAAGGCCTGGCCCAGCGGCCGCTGCTGTTTTTACCGTTGGTGCTGCTGATGGTGGCCCTGCTGTGGAAGCGCAATTACCTCTATACCAAGTTGAACGAGATTCACCAGGACATTGGCCATTTCAAACGTGACAACCAATGGAACACACCGCTGGCGATTTTGATCAACATCCTGCTGGCGTTGCCCGTCTCCATGGCGCTGGCCCTGTGCGGGTACGCGCTACAGAGTGACGCGCGCGGGATGAATGCCGACATGGGCGCGGCCCTGATCCAAATGGCGGAAACCTGGCTGGTGTTTTATACCGCCTACCGGATTCTGGCCCCGGGTGGCGTCGCCGAATTGCATTTTCGCTGGGAGAAACCCCAGGTGGCGTTCCTGCAGGGCTGGATTCGACGCTTGGGCTTGGTGGTACTGGCCCTAGTTGCCGTGGTCGCCTTTGCCGAACAGCAACCGGCGGCCCTGGCAGACGATGTGCTGGGCATCGTCGTCGTATTGAGTTGTTACGCCGCGATGGCCTGGTTGCTGTGCCGCCTGCTGCTCAACGACTTCGAGACTGAAACCAAAGCCTATCGCTTGCGCAAATTGCTGGGCTTTGCGTTCGCCTTGCTGCCACTCGCGCTGTTTGTGGCCGTGTGTTTCGGCTACTACTACACCGCCCTCAAACTCAGCGACCGGCTGATCAACACCCTGTACCTGCTCATGCTGTGGTTGGTGATCGAGGCGGCCTTTGTGCGCGGCCTGGCCGTGGCGGCTCGACGCCTGGCTTACCAGCGGGCCTTGGCCAAACGCCAGGCGGCTAAAGAGGCCGGCGAAGGGAACGAGATCGTCATCGAGGAACCAACGCTAGACATCGAACAGGTCAACCAGCAATCCCTGCGACTGATTCGTCTGACCCTGCTCGCATGCTTTGTCGGGGTGCTGTACTGGGTATGGTCCGACTTGATCTCGGTATTCTCTTACCTGGACAACATCACCCTGTACGAATACACCAGCGGCAGCGGTGCAACGATGAGCATGGTGCCTATCAGCATTGGCGACGTGCTCGGCGCGCTGGTCATCATTGGCATCAGCATTGCCCTGGCGCGCAACCTGCCGGGGCTGTTGGAAGTGCTGGTGCTGTCCCGGCTCGACCTGGCCCAGGGCAGCGCCTACGCCACCACCACCCTGCTCACTTACGTGATCATCGGCATCGGCTTTGTCGCGACCCTTTCGACCCTCGGGGTGAGCTGGGACAAACTGCAATGGCTGGTGGCGGCCCTGTCGGTCGGGCTGGGTTTCGGCATGCAGGAAATCTTCGCCAACTTTATCTCCGGGATCATGATCCTGTTCGAACGCCCGGTGCGTATCGGTGACACCATTACTATTGGCAACCTGTCCGGCACCGTGAGCAAGATCCGGATCCGTGCGACCACCATCACCGACTTCGACCGCAAGGACATCATCGTCCCGAACAAAACCTTTATTACCGGGCAACTGATCAACTGGTCGCTGACCGACACCATCACCCGCGTCACACTCAAACTGGGCGTCGATTACGGCTCGGACCTGGACCTGGTCAAGCAACTGCTGCTCAAGGCCGCCCAGGAAAACCCACGCGTGCTCAAAGACCCCGAGCCCCACGTGTACTTCCTGAACTTCGGCCCAAGCACCCTGGACCATGAACTGCGCATGCACGTGCGCGACCTGGGTGACCGCAACCCGGTGGTCGATGAGGTCAACCGCTTTATCAACCGCGAATTCAAGAAGCACCACATCAACATCTCGTTCCAGCAGATGGAGGTGTACCTCAAAAACCTGGAAGGCCAGGAATACAAGCTGGTACCCATCGACCCGCAAGTGCCAAAAACGGACTGACACCCCCGTGTAGGAGCGAGCTTGCTCGCGATCTTTTGATCTTAAAACCTACACCGGTTTATGGGATACACACATTTTTCTGGAGGCCGCCAATGAAAGCCCTCGATGAACTGATCTTCGATAACCGTTTCGCGCGTTTGGGTGATGCGTTTTCGACCCACGTGCTGCCCGAGCCCATCGATGCACCGCGTGTCGTGGTTGCCAGCGAGGCGGCCCTGGCCTTGCTCGACCTCGACCTCGCCGCCGCCGAAGACCCGGTGTTTGCCAAACTGTTCGGCGGGCACACGTTGTGGGCCGATGCAGAACCCCGCGCCATGGTCTATTCCGGGCATCAGTTCGGCAGCTACAACCCGCAATTGGGAGACGGCCGCGGCTTGCTGCTGGGCGAGGTGTACAACGATGCCGGTGAGCATTGGGACCTGCACCTCAAGGGCGCGGGCATGACGCCCTGGTCGCGCATGGGCGACGGGCGCGCCGTATTGCGCTCATCGATCCGTGAATTCCTGGCCTCTGAAGCTTTGCATGCGCTGGGCATTCCCAGCAGCCGCGCCGCGTGCGTGATCGGCTCTGACACCGTGGTGTGGCGCGAAAAACAGGAGCGTGCCGCCATGGTGCTGCGTCTGGCGCAGAGCCATGTGCGTTTCGGGCATTTCGAATACTTCTATTACACCCAACAGCCCGAACTGCAAAAACAACTGGGCGAACATGTGTTGGCGATGCACTTCCCCGAGTGCCTGGAGCAATCGGAACCTTACCTGGCGATGTTCCGCGAAGTGGTCGAGCGCAACGCCGCGCTGATCGCCCAATGGCAGGCCTACGGCTTTTGCCACGGCGTGATGAACACCGACAACATGTCGATTCTGGGCATGACCTTCGACTTCGGCCCGTTTGCCTTTCTCGACGATTTTGACGCGGGCTTTGTCTGCAACCATTCCGACCATCAGGGCCGTTACGCCTTCAGCAACCAAGTGCCCATCGGCCAATGGAACCTCAGCGCGCTGGCCCAAGCCCTCACACCGTTTATCACCGTTGAAGCCTTGCGCGAAACCCTGGCGCTGTACCTGCCGCTGTATCAAGCCCATTACCTGGACCTGATGCGCCGCCGGCTGGGCCTGACCACCGCTGAAGACGGCGATCAGCAACTGGTCGAGTCGCTGTTGCAGCGGATGCAAGGCAGCCACATCGACTACACCCTGTTTTTCCGCCACTTGGGTGATGCCCCCGCCGCGCAGGCCGTGGCACGTTTGCGCGATGAGTTTATCGACCTCAAGGGCTTTGACGACTGGGCCGGGCGCTATGTGGCCAGGGTCGAGCGCGAAGGCCCGACGGATGAAACCGCCCGCCGCGAACGCATGCACGCGGTCAACCCGTTGTACATCCTGCGCAATTACCTGGCACAACAAGCCATCGGCGCGGCTGAAGCGGGTGATTACAGCGAAGTTAAGCGATTGCACACCGTGCTGACCCAACCGTTTACCGAGCAACCGGGCATGGAACGCTATGCCCAGCGGCCGCCTGAATGGGGCAAGCACCTGGAAATCAGTTGTTCATCGTAATGAACGGCGCCGATACAGCGCACACAACACGGGTGGCACATTGGGCCATCCTCTGCTGAACTGACCCTCTTTCGTGGAGAACTGTCATGACCGACCCGCTGCTGATTCCCTGCCCTCACTGCAACGGCCTGAACCGCATCCCCGCTGCACGCGTGGGCGAGCATCCGAAATGCGGCCGCTGCAAAAATGACGTGCTGCTGACTCACCCCTTCGAGCTGAAGCAAACGGACTACGCCAGCCAGATCAAGGGCAACCTGCCGCTGTTGATCGACGTCTGGGCTCAATGGTGCGGGCCATGCAAAGCCTTTGCCCCGATTTTTCAACAGGCCGCCAGCCAGTTGGCGGGCAAGTGCCGGCTGGCCAAGCTCGACAGTGAAAGCAACCCGCAACTGGCCGGGCAATTGGGCATTCGCTCAATCCCCAGCCTGATCCTGTTTAAAAACGGTCAGGAAATCGCCCGTCAAAGCGGTGCCTTCCCATTGCCCCAGCTCAAGGCCTGGCTGCAAAGCCAGGGCGTCAGTGCTTAGGCGTTCTGATCCAGGTAGTCGTGCAGTTCAATAAACTGCTGGGTCAGTTTGTGGCGCGGGTCGAAATGCATCAGGGGCTGACACGCCTGGTGCGATTCGCGCATACGCACGGAACTGCTGAGGTACACCGGTAATACCGGCAGGCCTTCAGCCATCAATTCGTCGAGCATTTGCTGCGGCAAACTGGCCCGGGCCTGAAACTGGTTGACCACGATGCCTTCGACCAGCAGGTCTTCGTTGTGGTCTTCTTTCAAGTCTTCGATTTCAGCCAGCAGGCCGTACAGCGCCTGGCGTGAAAACGTGTCGCAATCGAACGGGATGAGTACACGATCACTGGCGATCAACGCCGATACGGCATAAAAGTTCAGGGCCGGAGGCGTATCGATGTAGATGCGGTCATAGTCGTCGGCCAGTTCATCCAGCAACTTACGCAGCTTGTTGATCTTGTGTTTGGCTTCGAGCTTGGGCTGCAAGTCCGCCAACTCGGCGGTGGCCGTGATGACGTGCAAATTCTCGAAGGGTGTTTCGTAAATATCGACCCGTTTCTTTTTGGAGCCCACGCTCGCCGACAAGCTGTGCTTGAAGAATTCGGCAATCCCCATGGGGATGTCGTCTCCGGTGAGCCCGGTGAGGTACTGAGTGGAGTTGGCCTGAGCGTCCAGGTCTACCAACAAGGTGCGGTAGCCTTCACTGGCACTCACCGCAGCCAGGTTACAAGCGATACTGGACTTACCCACACCGCCTTTTTGATTGAACACCACGCGACGCATTTCAAAACCTCCGTGTATCGATAAGTGCCCGAGTGTAGTTGGCCTTTGCGCGGCTTCGCTACCTTGCCGCGAAATGAACCACAGCTTTCTGCGCAACAACCGACTTTCACCTCACGCACGCGCCGGTGCCGTCACGGTTTTACGGGTCAATAATTCCGCAAACGCCTGCGCCATTGGCGACGCATGGTCTTTACGCTGCACCAGCAATACGGCCGTGTTGGCGTCCGGGTCCAGCAACGGCCGGTACACCACGCCATTAATGCGCATGTGCTGGAACGACGCCGGCAACACCGACACCCCCAGCCCCGCCGAAACCAGCCCGATAATCGTCATGGCCTCCCCGGCTTCCTGCGAGAAGTGCGGGCTGAAACCTGCCTGGCGGGCCAGGCTCAACAGTTGCGCATACAAGCCGCTGCCGTAACTGCGCGGAAAGAACACAAAAGGCTCCTCAGCCAACGCCGACAGATACAACCCCTCTTCACTCCCTTGCGCCAGCGGGCTATCCGCCCGGATGACCGCAACCAAAGGCTCACGAAACAACTCCGTGACCACCACTGAGTCGGGCAATAACAAGGGCCGAATCATGCCCACTTCGAGGCTCTCATCCAGCAGGCCGTCCAGCACCTCGCGGCTGCTCATCTCCTGAAGGTTGAGGTGCACCGCCGGGAACGCCTGACGAAAGGCAAAAATTGCCTGGGGAATACTCGAACTGAAGGGGGCCGACGAGGTGAAGCCAATCTTCAACTCGCCCAGCTCACCCAATTGCGCGCGGCGGGCCACATCGGCAGCTTTATCCACCTGTGCCAGCACCAGGCGCGCCTCTTCCAGAAACAGCCGCCCGGCTTCGCTCAGCTCGACGCGGCGGTTGGTGCGGTCGAACAATCGCGCCCCCAACTCGTTCTCCAGCGCTTGAATTTGCTGGCTCAGAGGCGGTTGGGAAATGCCCAGTACCTGAGCCGCCCGGCCAAAGTGCAGCTCTTCGGCCACAGCAATGAAGTAGCGCAAATGGCGCAGTTCCATACCTTCTCCATTAGGTCGTAAAACCTATTAAACAGGTCGAATAATATATTGGAAAGAATCGTTAGCCACCTATACTCTTTTGTCATTGCCGCTCGGCTTTACGCCTGTTTGAGGTCCCCGTGAAAACTGCTTTTGCTCCTCTTGCCCACGAAGTTACCCCTTCAGCGCTGGATGATGCTGTCGCTCAATTCAATGACGTGTTTATCGAAAAAGGCACCCCGATGTTCATGCGCACCGTGCTGGCGCTGTTCTCGGGCGGGTTTGCGACCTTTGCGCTGCTGTACTGCGTGCAGCCCATGATGCCGATACTGTCCCATGACTTCGGGATTAACGCGGCGCAAAGCAGCCTGATTCTGTCGGTGGCAACCGCAATGCTAGCCATCGGCCTTCTGATCACCGGGCCCATTTCTGATGCCTTCGGGCGTAAACCGGTGATGGTGTTTGCGCTGTTTTCGGCGGCGCTGTTTACCGTACTCAGCGCCCTGATGCCCACCTGGGAAGGCGTGCTGATCACCCGTGCGTTAGTGGGTTTATCGCTCAGCGGCCTGGCCGCCGTGGCCATGACTTACTTGAGTGAAGAAATTCACCCGCAGCACATCGGCCTGGCAATGGGCCTGTATATCGGCGGCAACGCCATTGGCGGCATGAGTGGGCGGTTGCTGAGCGGGGTATTGATCGACTTTGTCAGTTGGCACACCGCAATGCTGATCATCGGCGGGCTGGCACTGCTGGCGGCGGTGGTGTTCTGGAAGATCCTGCCACCCTCACGCAACTTCCACGCCCAACCGATGAAACCGCGCAGCCTGTTGGACGGCTTTACCGTGCACTTTCGCGATGCCGGTTTGCCGTGGCTGTTTCTGGAGGCGTTCCTGTTGATGGGCAGCTTTGTGACGCTGTTCAACTACATCGGTTATCGCTTGCTGGCTGACCCTTACAACATGAGCCAGGCGATGGTCGGCTTGCTGTCGGTGGTGTACCTGTCGGGTATTTACAGCTCAGCGCAAATTGGTGCGCTGGCCGACAAACTGGGGCGCCGTCGGGTGCTGTGGGCGGTGATTGTGCTGATGCTGATCGGGATGGCCATCACCATGCTCGAACCCATCGCCTTCGTCATTATCGGCATGGTGCTGTTCACCTTTGGCTTTTTCGGGGCTCACTCGGTGGCCAGCAGTTGGATCGGCCGGCGTGCCACCCGCGCCAAGGGGCAAGCGTCATCGCTGTACCTGTTCAGTTACTACGCCGGGTCGAGTATTGCCGGGACGTTGGGCGGCGTGTTCTGGCACCTTGGCGGCTGGAATGGGATTGGCCTGTTTATCGGCGGGTTGCTGGTGATCGCCCTGCTGGTGGCGCTGCACCTGGCCCGACTGCCCGTGCTGCCAGGCAACGCAAAAGCCGCCTGAGCCGCCGGTTCAGTTGTTGAGGTAGAGGCGAGCCTCAAGGCTGGCGTCGCGTTTATCCAGGGCCAGGCTTTGAAATACCGCGCCTTCGTGTTCGATGCGGTTGAGCCACGCCAACAGTGTCACGGCATCGCCACTCAGGGTGATGCGCACCCCGTCCGCGTCCAGATCAAATTGCTGCACCGCCAGCCCTGCGCTGGCGGCGCTTTCGCTGAGGCGGGTCGACAGGGGTTGGTCAAATACCGGAGCCGCCCGCACAGGCCGGGCCTGCTGTAATTGTGTGGCCAGCGCCAACTGTTTGTCATACAGCCTGTGAGCCGCCGCCTGGCGTTGCTGCGCGGGCAACCACAGGCCGTACACCCCGACAATCACCGCCAAAAACACGGCAAGCACCCCGCACAATTGGCGGTCACGCTGCGGCAATTGTCTCCATCGTCCAATCAAACGAGCCTTCATAGCGTGTCCTCCAGGGTCAGCAGCGCAGTGACCCGGTTACCCTGCTGGCTCGCATTCGCCACCGTGACCGCCAAGGCTTGCTGCACAGAACGCTCACGCAAGCGCTCCAGCTCGGCAAAGCTGCCGGCCGAAATGGCGAGGGTCCAGCCCGCGGCGGCGCGCCATTCCATGCGCTGCACCTCGACACCGCTGGCACCTATCACGCGCTCGGAGAGTTGCAACAGACGCGTCAGGTGGCCGTCCACAGGCGCGCTGCCCCGTTGTTGCAAAGCGCTGAATTGCGCCGACAGGTCAACGATACGGTCTTGCCCGGGGTACAGCGCTTTGAACCGGGCTTCGCTCTGGGCATACAACTGCGCGGCCCGCGCCTCCAGAAAGCCACTGCGCGCATGGGTAAAGCCCAGCGCCAACGCAAAGGCCAGCACCCCGGTGCCCCCCAGGGTTCGCCACGGCCAACGGCGCGACGCGGGTTTGAACGGGCCTTGCAATAAGTCGATACCCCGCGTCGGGGTCATGCTCAAGCACTGCTCGGCCTCGACACCGCCCCATGCCATATCGGCCGGTAACGCGCTGCCGAGCACGGCCAGGTCGGCGTCTGACAACGCCAACCGTACGTCTTGCGCGCCGCCAATGATCCAGCGCCCGTCCCACCACAAGCCGCCGGGGCGATCAGCGGGCAACAGGTCCGCGTCCGCCTGCACACTCACCACCCTCAAGCCTTGGGTCTTGAGCAGGCTCAGCAGGTGTTCGAGCCGTTGCTTGGCGATAATCAGCAAAGGGTAGCGCTGCTGCGCGTCCTGGGGGCCCACCGCGAAGTGCAGGTCTTCGAGGTCATTGGCCAACTGCTCCTCCACCGCAAACGCCAGGGCTTGCACAGCGGGTTGCCGCCGCCCGGGCCAAGCCTCTGTGAGCACGTAACTGCACAGCTCCATCGGCAGGATCAGCTTGACTGCGCACCCGTGTAACGCTGCGCAGGCCTCGCTGAGCGGGGCATGGCACAGGTTCAAATCCGCGTGCCAGAAGCACACAGGCGCATCGTGAATATCAGGGTTTTCAGCACCGGCGAAGCCCGCCGCACTCAGATAAAGCCAACTGTTCATGGAAGAGGTCCGCTGTGTGTAGGTGCCAGAAAACGCCGTTGCAAAATGCGCCACTGGCCACTTTTTTTGTCCCGTGCCACGTCGCTTTCGAGGCGCAGTTGGCCTTGCCCCACACGCACCTGCGTGGTGAGGCGGAGCTGGCGACTCGTGGTACCGAGCCCGGCGCTGTTAACACCCAGCCCGATCAGGGCCGGGGCCAAGATAAAGTCTTCGACCCGGGTGTAGCCTTGCGCCGGGCGCTGCGCCACCAGCGCTTGAGCGACAACCGGCGTTACGCCTTTAAGGGTCGCCAATACCGTGGCCGAGGCGGTGTTGATATTCAGTGTCGCGGTGCCGTCCAACAGCACAATCCAGGGCTGCAGCCGGGCGTAGGTCTGCGCGTCGACGCCGGGGACCTGGCGCAATTGGCTGATGTCACTGAACGTCATGCCTGCCAATGCATCGGCTCTGAGAGGGGTGAGGCCCAACCCGGTTTGCAGCCGCTGCCAGCGTTGCGCTGTCACCTCGTCAGGCCCGTTACTGGCCAGTAACGGGCGAATATTGAAGCGGGCGGCCAGGTCTTCGACGCTGACATCAATCTGGCCTTGCTCAAGCAGCAGCGGCGGTTGCACGCCCACCCACGCTGGCCCCAACACCAGCGCCGCCTTGGGGTCGTTCATCACCACCTGCAAGCGTTGCAGGCCCCAGGCCTCACCCGCCAGCCCCAGTTGCCGGAGCTGCAAGTGATGGAGTTGCTGGCCGCTGCTGCCAAGCGCCAACCGATGGCTGCGCAACATGCCCGCCGTGATCAGCAGTGCCAGGCTCATGACCAGTAGCACGGTAATCAACGCCACGCCGCGCTGGGTACCGGGCACTACTCGCCCTCCGGCAACAGCAGAACACGGCGAATCTGCTCATAGTTGCCAACCGAAAATTGCACGTCCAGTGCGCTGGGCAGGGCTTTGCCGGTGGTCCACTCGCCACGCCAGCCGGTTTCGCTGCCGTACACGCGCCAGCGCAAGTCCCTGACTCCGCTCAGTACTTTCTGAGCCTGAATATCTGCCAGCCCCAGCCCTTGGCTGCGACGCCAGAGCACGCCGTTTTCAACGCTGTAGGTGACGTCTTGCACCTCGCTGCGCGGCTGTCCCAACGGGTTGCGCCAATTGCCTCGGCGCAAGGTGAGGCGGTCAGGGTGCACGCTCAGTCCCGGGTGTTTTATTGAGGTTTGCACCTGCAGCACATCGCGCTCAATTAACGCGACGGCACGCTGAAGGTTGCGCAATGCCTGCTCATGGGCGCTGCTGCTGCGCTCAGCCCGCACCACGACGTCGAACAACTGCCAGCAACCCAACCCCAACAGCGCAAAAACCGCCATGGCGATCACCAGTTCAAGCAAGGTAAAACCCGTCTGGGACTTAGTCATGGTGGATGGCAACCCACTGCGTGACGGTTTCGAGCACCTGGTCGCTGCCCGCCGGGCTGACGCTCAGCTCAACCCGCAAAAAACCACTGCCTGTCCCGGGCTCGACCTTACGGGTAAGGGTCCAATCGCGCTGGGCATAGCGGGTCTCGAAGCGCTGGCTGCCCACCGCCAAAGGCGCGTGCTGCAGTTTCAATTCCGTCAGGTGGTTATCCGCCAGCCACGCGGCCAGCAAACGCGCTTCAACCCGCGCGCTTTGCCCCAGCACAAACTGGCTGGCAGACGTGACCGCAGCCGACAACGTGGCGAACACGGCCAGGGCGATCATGACTTCCAGTAACGTAAAGCCTTTCTCAGCCTTCATCAGACACCTGCGGCGCATTGAGCCCATCACTGGCGAGGGTGAGCCAGCGCTCGGGCGGGCTGTCGAGGTGCAGCTCAAACGCGGTGCTTTCATCACTGCTTAGCCACAGCAACTGGGGCGTTGGCGACGTGCCCGACAGCGGTTGCGCGTGCCCGTCCAGCGTCAAGGCCAAAACCAGCCCGTCCGGTATGTGCACGGGCCGTTCAAGCGGTTGCCAGCGTTCACTATCAAACCCCATCAATTGATAACTGTCGGGGGTCAAGCGCAGGCCGTATTCCTGGCCGTCGAGTACGGCTTTCTCACGCAACCCGTGCATCAAGCGCAGCAGCACGTCAGCCTCCTGACGGGCCTGCCGGGGGCGGTTATCCCCCAGGCTGATCTGCACCACTGAAATGAGCACGCCGATCACTACGATGACCACCATCATTTCGATCAAGGTAAACCCGGCCATCGCCCGACGCATGGCTCAGTCGCTCCAGTTGCCGATGTCAGCGGCGTAGCCCTCGCCCCCCGGCGCACCGTCCGAGCCATAGGAAAACAGGTCATAGCCTGCGGAATGGGAGCCCGGGTTGAGGTATTGGTACGGCGCACCCCACGGATCCAGCGGCATGCTTTTGAGGTAGCCCTGCGGGTTCCAGTTTTTCACGACCGGTGTACCGCTCGGGCGTTTGCTCAAGGCTTCGAGGCCCTGCTGGGTGGAGGGGTAATTGAAGGTGTCGAGACGGTACATCTCCAGGGCCGTGGAAATGGCCTGAATGTCCGTCCGGGCGGCCGTCACTTTGGCCTGGTCCGGGCGGCTCATGAACTGCGGCACGACAATGGCACCCAGCACGCCAATGATCACCACCACGACCATGATTTCAATCAAAGTAAAACCGTGCTGCGAAGCTTTTGAGGGGTATTTCATCGGTCAATTCACCCATTGATTAAGGCTGAGAATCGGCAACAGAATGGCCAGCACTATCAACAACACCACGCCGCCCATCAGCACCAACATGATCGGTTCACAAAGGCTCACCACCAGCGCGATGCGCGCGGCGAGGGTTTTTTCCTGCTGCTCGGCGGCCCGCGCCAGCATGCTGTCCAGTTCACCGGCGCGCTCGCCGCTGGCGATCAGGTGCAGCATCATCGGCGGGATATCGCCGCTGCGTTCCAGCCCTCGGGCCAGCGTGCCGCCCTCGCGTACAGAACGCGCCACATCGAGCATGCGTTGGCGAATCGCCAGGTTGGAAATCACCGTGGCGGCGATCTCCAGCGCGTCCACCAAAGGCACCGCACTGCGGCCCAAAATGGACAGGGTGCTGGCAAAGCGGGCCGCTTCCATCGCCCGCAAAACACCGCCCGCCAGCGGCACGTTGAGTAACAGCACATGCCAGCGCAGCTTCAGTCGAGGCTGACACAACGCCCAACGAGCAGCGCTCACCCCCGCGATGACGGCCAACAGCAACAGCCAACCCTGTTGGCGCAGGCCATCGCTCAGAGCAATCAGGGCGCGGGTCAGGAAAGGCAACGGCTGGCCACTGCCGATAAAAATCTTGACGACGTCCGGCACCACATAGCCGAGCAGAAAGCCAACGATGACAAACGAGGTGATCAACAAAATCAGCGGGTACACCAAGGCCAACTGGATTTTTTGCCGCGACATCTGTCGGGCTTCGGTGTAGTCGGCCAATTGCTCCAACACCTGCCCCAAATAACCGCTGCGTTCCCCCGCCGCCACCGTGGCGCGAAACAAGTCCGGGAACGCCCGGGGGAACGCGGCCAGTGCGGTTGCGAGGGCATGGCCCTCGGTGACGCGGCTGCGCACGGCGGCCAGCACCGCGCTGACGGCACGCTTTTCACTTTGCGCGGCCACCGCCCCCAGCGCTTCTTCGAGGGGCAAACCCGCTTGAATCAGGGTCGACAATTGCCGCGTCAGCAGCGCCAGGTCGGTCACGCCCAACCGCGTTCGCCCCTGTGCAGGCTGACCCGGCTGCCCCGAATGTTTCGCGGCAGTCAATTGCGTCAGACGCAACCCGCGCTCGCGCAGCAATTGCCGTGCATGGCGTGCGCTGTCGGCCTCTTGCACGCCCCGGCAACGGCGTCCGTTGACGTCATGGGCCTGATAGTCGAAACCGGGCATGTTCAGTCCTCCTGTGTCACGCGCAGCAGTTCATCGACACTGGTCAGGCCCTCGAGCACCAACCGCTGCCCGTCCTGAAACAGGCTGTGAGACTGCTGACGGGCTTCACGCGTGAGGTCCGTTTCACTGGCACCCTGATGAATCAGCCCGGCCAGTGCCGAAGTGATGCTGACCAGTTCATAAATGCCGGTACGCCCGCGATAGCCTTGCTGGCAATGGCCGCACCCGTGGGCGCGATACAGGGTCAGCGCGGCCTGCGGTTCGGCACCCAGCCGCAGGCAGGTCGCCGCCTCGGCGGTGTAAGGCACCTTGCAATCGGCACACAACGTGCGCAGCAACCGCTGCGCCAGAATGCCCACCAGTGAGGATGCCAGCAGGTAGGCATCCACCCCCATGTCCACAAGGCGGGTGACGGCGCCGATGGCGCTGTTGGTGTGCAGTGTGGAGAGCACCAGGTGCCCCGTGAGTGACGCCTGTACCGCAATGTCGGCCGTTTCAGGGTCACGGATTTCACCCACCATGACCACGTCCGGGTCCTGACGCAAAATGGCCCGCAGCCCACGGGCAAAGGTCATGTCTGCTTTGGTGTTGACCGGTGTTTGGCCAATGCCCGGCAAGTGGTACTCCACCGGATCTTCCACGGTGAGGATGTTGCGCGTTTGGTGATTGAGATGGCTCAAGGCCGCGTACAGGCTGGTGGTTTTTCCCGAGCCCGTAGGCCCCGTGACCAAAAATATGCCGTGGGGGCGCGCCAGAATGTGCTCAAAGCGGCCCAGGGTTGCAGCCGGCATGCCCAGGCATTTCAAGTCCAGACGCCCGGCCTGTTTATCCAGCAACCGCATCACCACGCGCTCGCCGTGGGCCGAGGGCAAGGTCGAAACCCGTACATCAACTTCATGGCCCGCCAGGCGCAGGCTGATGCGCCCGTCTTGCGGTACACGTTTTTCCGCGATATCGAGCCGGGCCATGACTTTGATCCGCGACACCAGCAAGTTGGCCAGTTCGCGCTTGGGCCGCAGCACCTCACGCAGTTGGCCGTCGATGCGCATGCGTACCGCCAGGTAATGCTCGAAGGTTTCAAGGTGCACGTCGGAGGCTTTTTCACGCATGGCTTCGCGCAGCAAGGCATTGATCAGACGAATGATCGGCGCATCACCTTCCTGCTCCAACAGGTCAGCCGTTTGCGGGACTTGCTCGGCAAGGCTCATCAGGTCGAGTTCGTCATCCAGGCCCAGGGCCACTTGCTCGGCCGCGCTATGCCCGGCGCTGTAACTGCTGGCCAAGCGCTGGGCAAAGGCTGCATCCGCCAGGCTCAGCAACGTCACCTCACTCCCCGCCCAGCGCCGGGCTTCGGCCACCGCGCTCAAGGGCGTGTCGGCACGCATGACCAACTGGGCCGGGGTGGTCGAAGTATCCAGCAGCAACCCATGACGCCGGGCGTAGCTAAAAGGCAAACGCGCGAGGGGCACCATCATGGCTGCGCAGCTTTGGGTTGGCGCAGGTCAACGGTGCCTGGGGCTTGCTGAGGGGCGTCGAACAGATGGTGCGGGTCACTGGGCAACAGCAGCGAATTACTGTCTTTTGGCCCCGGCTGGCTGAGCGAGCGCAACGCGTTGTAGCGGTCATCGCTGATGTCGCGAAGGTCGGTCTTGCTACGCACAATGGTCGGGCGCAAGAAAATCATCAGGTTGGTCTTGGTGTGCGAGTCCTTGTTCCAACGAAACAGGGCACCCAAATACGGAATGTCGCGCAGTAAGGGCACACCGCTGACCTGGGTACGCACGCTGTCCTTGATCAACCCGCCGATCACAATGATTTCGCCGTCTTCAGCCAGAATGGTGCTTTTAAGCGCGCGCTTGTTGGTAATCAAATCGGTTGAATCGACCCCTTGCAACGAGGGAGCCAGCTCGGAGTTCTCCTGCTCGACCTCCAGCCTCAGCGAAGTGCCATCATTGATGTGCGGCTTGATCTTCAAGCTGATACCGATGTCCTGACGTGTCACGGTGGTGAAGGGGTTTTGCGAGCCCTCGCCCGTGGCCGTGTAGGAACCGGTTTTGAACGGCACGTTTTGCCCTACCAGAATCTCGGCCTCCTGGTTGTCCAGGGTCAGTAGGCTTGGCGTGGACAGCACGTTGTTGTTGGTGTCGCTGGCCAACGCCGAAATCAGCGCGTTGAAACGGTCGCCGCCCAGTTGCAGCACAGCCCCTTCCGGAAGTTTGACGTCACTTGCCGACAACCCGCCGATCTGAACATTGGTACCTGGAAAGGTAACAGCGCCCTGGGCACTGCCCGAATTAACCCCCCATTGCACGCCCAGGGTTTCAACGATATCCCCTGAAATTTCGACGATAGCGGCGTGAATCAGTACCTGAGAACGGGGTTGATCGAGTTGTTGCACGATGCGCTCCAGCGTTCGCACCTGCACCGGGTCCGCCATGATCACCAACGCATTTTGGCTTTCATCCGCGGCGACCTTCACGTCACGGCTCGACGCCTTCTGCGTGGCCCCGGCCAACGCGGTCTCTTGCTTGATCCCTTGCCCTACCGCTTCCAGCACCTCGGCTAATTGCTTGGCATCACTGTGACGAAGGCGAATCACCCGCGCGTTTTCCTGCTCGGCGTTGGCCGGGGTATCAAGCGTTCGGGCCAACGTGACCAAACGCTTGCGCACGGTGTCGCTGCCCAGAATGATCAGGCGATTGGCCGACGAATCGGCGATCACTTGGCTCTTCGCACCGGTGGTTTTCTTGTCCAGCGATTGCTCCATGACTTTGGCAATGTCACTGGCCACGCCATGTTTGAGCGCTACGACCGTATGGCCATACTGCGTCCCCGCGTCCAATTGGCGGACGATGCCGGCGATACGTGCCGTATTGCCCGCCGTGTCAGTAATAATCAGGGCATTGGCAGAGGCCGATGGCCCCACATACCCATTGCTCGACACCAGCGGCCGCAACAGGTTTGCCAGATCAGCCGCCGTGCTGGCATTGAGTTCAATCACCTGCGTGACAAAGCCCTGAGCCGGAGCGGGCTTGGCCTGCGGGTCAGACGCGCGCACCTTGGCCTCGGCGGCGGGAATAATCAGCAAGCGGTCGCCTTGGTCAATAATTGAAAACCCATGGGCATCGAGTACTGAGTAAAACAGCCGGCGGACCCCTTCACGGTCCAGATCCTGATCAGATATGACCGTTATCCGCCCCTGAACCCGAGGGTCGAGGACCACGGTCTCGCCCAGTGCCGAAGACATTTCCTGCACCACATCACGCAGTTCGGCATCTTTCATCGCCAGCCGCCAAAACTGATTCTCGGCCAGCGTTGAACGCTGGAATACCATCGCACCGATCATTAAGGCGCTGATGCAACACACACGTGACAGGGTCATGGCGTCTCTCGGAGGGTTGGGGAAGGAGGCCGTAGGTAGCGGGGGGTACCAGGCGTATTCAGACGTGCTGCATCCGAGGTCGAAACCAGGTGCCGGCTTGCGGGCTTCAACGTCAGGCGTTCTTCACGGCCGTTGCGCCATAGCACGACATGGTCGACTTCGATACGCCGTAACACGCTGCCACCCGGCAGTTGCTCGCCGATCTGAAAAAAACGTGCTCCCTGAGCGCCTGCCAACAAGGCTTGAGAAGGGCCTTGGCTGGAAACAAAACTGGCGCGCAACTGCAGTGACTCAGCGCTGTTCACCCGCCCGCCCCCGGCATCGAAGCCCAGTACGGTGACGATCGCAGCAGGGTTGAAACGAATGGCGTCGGGTGCCGCGGGTGCAGGCGCAGAAGCGGCAACGGGCGATGCGGCCACAGACTGGCGAAACACGTGTTCCTGAAACGCTTGATAAGCGCCATAGCACACCGCCAGCATCCACAACGCGCCACTCAGTGCCAAGGGGCCGTAACGACTCACGTAAACATACGTTGCAAAAGGGCACGGCCCGACAGCTGATGCTTGATCGCCGCGCCGACATGAACCGTCACCAACAACGCCAAAACCGCGCACGCCTGGGTATGAAGCAGAGCGAACCGTTTAATCCATACAGAATCGGTAAGCGGTTGAGGGAAGGTGAACACATTAAAAAAATTGATCGGGCCGCTCATCATCAAAATACCTGTAACCAGTACCGTGATAACGACCAGATAGATCAGGGTGTGAATAATAAAAGCCAACCACGGCATCAGTTGCCTGGATTCGGCAACCGCGTGAATGCCTCGCCCAAACGATATAAACAACCTCGGCACGAAAACCCCCATCAACAACAGACTTAGTGAGACATTAAATTCACTTACATATTGTTTTGAGAGCGCTGATACATTAACCAGCGCCACATAAAACCCCGAAACCAACAACCACACAATCAATAGCGCCGACAGGCCGTGAAGTATTTTTTGCGTTACTGTATAAGTCCTTACACTCATAACAATAATGACTCCTGGGGCAATATGTGGCCGGGCTATTGACCATCAATAGCCCGGTGTATCAAGAAGTGCTTACTGCTCAGCCCACGTTATTTCCCAATCTGAACCGGTACCCGGTTCGTATTGAGTCGAGCTCGGCGTGTATTGAGTGCAATAGCCACCATTACCAATCGGAAGGCACTCGTATACTTTTCCAGTCTTTTCCTGCAGAACACGTGTTCCGACGGTGTAGTTCTTCAAGCCTTCAGGGAATACCGCATCGTACTCCTGAGAAGCACCCTCGCCGGTCATCGACAGCTCTTTGAGTTCCTGAAAGTTCTCGCGGCCATTTTCACTGGTAGCGATCAGCTTCAACGAGTGAGCACCCGGTGCACTTTTAACCGCAATGCTCAGCGGCGTAGTGGTTGCGTCGACCGTTTGTGTCGTCACGCCGACAGCCTTATCGGCTTCGTTAAACACAGTGGCTTCAACGGTGATTTTTTTGTTGGTCATCACCGTGAATTCAACATTGGTACGGCCCTTGTCCAGCACGTATTGTGGTGCCACATTATGGACATGCATGTAGGCATTAGGGTCTGGTACCAGGGTGGTTTCCATCTGGTAAGTCGTAATGCCACTTTCAGGCTTCACATACAGAATGTTGGTGCCCTTGATCGGCTCAATGGCTCCCTCTTCGTTACGCACACCGGCACGAATAGGCTTGTTTGCAGCATTCACAGCTTCAGCCAGTTTGAAGGACACGTTGGCAGGTTTGCCCTCTTCAACGCTGGCAATGCCCACGCTGAAGCTGTTCTCAGGGCTTTCGGCACTCCCCACAAAGGCACGCGCCTTGATCGTGTCACCCGGCAGCAATGCCTGGTTTGGCGAGATAGCCCCAACGTTGGTCCAGCCATCCGGGTCCGGAGCGGCAGCGACGATGTTGACGTCGACAACGTTGTAGAAAGCGGCACCGGTGTCATCAACAGTCCATGCACCCAGAATGACGTGCTGACCGTTGCGGTCTGCAGGGATCACACAGTCATGTTTTTGCTCGCCTGGGCCATTGCCGCCCGCAGGGCCATCAATCGGTACACCGCCGCCGAATTCGACGCTGCAAAACGGTTCTGCGTCAAAGGTATCGCGAGTCAGTGGCTTGTTCGCGCTCCAGCCCGCTTTGGTGATGAAATACTCCCAGCGAGTAGTCTTGTGGGCAGCGGTGTAAAACCAGCCGAACTTGATATTGCGATCGGTGATATCTGTCGAGTGCCAACGCGTGGCCGATTGAGCATCCAGCACTGCAAACGGAGCCAGGCCGCCACTTGCAATTTTACCGTCAGCAGGGCCGCTGGCCGGGTAGCCCTTTGGAGCCTCACCCACAGTTTGTGGCTCGTACTGGGCTTGGCCACAGTTGGCATTTAGCCCGAGCTTGCAAGCATAAGCGCGCGAAGGCGGTTCGCTCATATAACCATGAGCGGCAACCTGTTGCGAGGCAAACAAACTTGCCATCAATGCCAACGAGGAGGCACACCCCATCAACGTACGCGATTTCGCGTGTGTAAACTTCATCTTTAAACTCCAGATCGGCTTATATCAACTAACAGTATTTATGGGGACAACACACTGTACGAAACATCAGCGCCCAAGAAGCTCCAGAAAACCAAAAAGATTCTTGAGACCTGAGAGAAAGCACAACCTGGAATCTTTAACTCACCCCAGGAATAAGTACTTACTTGAAGCGAAACGAATTCTACGAGTCTGGAATATTAATGATGTAGGACATTCCCTACATAGCTGTAGTAATAAACTTAAATACGGAAAAAAACCTTAAGACGCCGATCTGATTCTTATTTAAAAAATATAAAAGCCTTACATAAAAAATAGAATAATTACTCCAAATCTAGAAATAGCGCGAAAACTAAAACGCCCGGCATAGGCCGGGCGCTTCATTTAACTCATGCGATTAAACGTGATACTGCGCCGAAAACTCATGAACCGCGCTGATAAAAGCACCCGCGTGCTCAGGCTTCACTTCTGGCGTGATGCCGTGCCCCAAGTTGAATACATGGCCGGAGCCTTTGCCATAGCTGGCCAGAATGCGTTTGACTTCAGTACGAATCGCTTCCGGGTTGGCGTACAGCACCGTCGGGTCCATATTGCCTTGCAACGCAACCTTATTGCCGACACGACGGCGCGCTTCACCCAAATCGCAGGTCCAGTCCAGGCCCAGTGCATCGGCACCGGCATCCGCAATACTCTCCAACCACAACCCACCGTTTTTGGTGAACAGGATCACCGGCACCTTGCGCCCTTCGTGCTCGCGGATCAGGCCGCTGACGATTTTGCGCATGTAGGCCAGGGAGAACTCTTGATACGCCGCTGATGACAGGTTTCCGCCCCAAGTGTCGAAAATCTGCACCGCTTGCGCGCCCGCCAGGATTTGGCCGTTGAGGTACGAGGTGACCGACTGCGCCAGCTTGTCGAGCAGCAAGTGCATGGCCTGCGGGGTGTCATAGAGCATGGCTTTGGTTTTGCGGAAATCTTTGGACGAGCCGCCTTCGACCATGTAAGTGGCCAAGGTCCACGGGCTACCCGAGAAGCCAATCAGCGGCACACGGCCGTTGAGTTCGCGGCGAATGGTGCTGACCGCGTTCATCACATAACCGAGGTCTTTTTGCGGGTCGGGAATGGGCAGTGCTTCGATGTCGGCCAGGGTGCTGACCACCTTTTTGAAGCGCGGACCTTCGCCCGTTTCAAAATACAGGCCCTGCCCCATGGCATCGGGGATGGTCAGAATGTCCGAAAACAGGATGGCCGCATCCAACTGAGGGAAGCGGTCCAGAGGCTGCATTGTGACTTCGCAGGCGAATTCGGCATTCTTGCACAGGCTCATGAAATCACCGGCCTTGGCGCGGCTGGCACGGTATTCCGGCAAGTAACGGCCGGCCTGACGCATCATCCAGACAGGCGTTACGTCTACGGGTTGCTTGAGCAAAGCGCGAAGGAAACGGTCATTCTTGAGAGAAGTCATGTCAGCATCCGGAAAAAAAGTGAGGGCATTTTCTCAGAGACAGACGCAAAAGGCACGGCAAGAGCCGTGCCTTTTATCTATCGGGGCGATTTGACGCAGGGTATACAACCCCCACCGCCCTGTAGGAGCGAGCTTGCTCGCGGGCTTTTTAAAGATCAAAAGATCGCGAGACAAGCTCGCTCCTACAGGATTTAGGTTAAACGCCCAGGTAATCCATGATCCCTTCCGCTGCCGTACGGCCTTCGAAGATCGCGGTGACCACCAGGTCAGAACCGCGCACCATATCGCCACCAGCGAAGATCTTCGGGTGGCTGGTCTGGTGCTTGAACGGCGACTGCTCAGGCGCAATCACGCGGCCCTGGCTGTCGGTCGCGATGCTGAACTGCTCAAACCATGGGGCCGGGCTCGGGCGGAAACCGAACGCGATGATCACGGCGTCTGCCGGGATGATCTCTTCGGAACCCGGAATCGGCTCCGGGCTGCGACGGCCTCGGGCGTCCGGTTCGCCAAGACGGGTCTCGACCACTTTCACACCTTCAACCTTGCCTTCACCCACAATCGCAATCGGTTGACGGTTATAGAGGAATTTGACGCCTTCTTCCTTGGCGTTTTTAACCTCTTTACGCGAACCGGGCATGTTGGCTTCATCGCGACGGTACGCACAGGTCACCGATTTGGCACCCTGGCGGATCGAGGTACGGTTGCAGTCCATGGCCGTGTCGCCACCGCCCAGCACCACGACCTTTTTGCCTTTCATGTCGACGAAGTCTTCCGGCGACTTTTCAAAGCCCAGGTTGCGGTTGACGTTGGCGATCAAAAAATCCAGCGCGTCGTGCACGCCCGGCAAGTCTTCACCGGCAAAACCACCTTTCATGTAGGTGTAGGTGCCCATGCCCATAAAGACCGCGTCGTACTCGGCCAGCAGTTCTTCCATGCTGATGTCTTTGCCGATTTCGGTATTGAGGCGGAACTCGATCCCCATGCCGGTGAAGACTTCGCGACGATGGCTCAACACCGTTTTCTCAAGCTTGAACTCCGGAATACCGAAGGTCAGCAGGCCGCCGATTTCCGGGTTCTTGTCGAACACCACCGGGGTCACGCCGCCACGCACCAGCACGTCGGCACAACCCAGGCCCGCAGGCCCGGCACCGATGATCGCCACGCGCTTGCCCGTCGGCACCACTTTGGACATGTCCGGTCGCCAGCCCATGGCGAAAGCGGTGTCGGTGATGTACTTCTCGACCGAACCGATCGTGACCGCGCCAAAACCATCGTTGAGGGTGCAAGCGCCCTCGCACAGACGGTCTTGCGGGCACACCCGGCCACACACTTCGGGCAGGGTGTTGGTTTGGTGCGACAGTTCAGCGGCGGCGAGAATATTGCCCTCAGCCACCAGCTTGAGCCAGTTGGGAATGAAGTTATGCACAGGGCATTTCCATTCACAGTACGGGTTACCGCAACCCAGGCAGCGGTGGGCCTGGTCGGCCGACTGTTGGGGTTTGAAGGGTTCGTAGATTTCCACGAACTCTTTTTTGCGTTGACGCAACAGTTTCTTCTTCGGATCTTTGCGCCCGACATCGATGAATTGGAAGTCGTTACTTAGACGTTCGGCCATCTTCAAAACCTCTTTACGACAGCTACAAGCTTCAAGCTCATAGCTGCAAGACAAACACGTTTACCGGTACACCGCATTCTGCGTTCAAGCTTGCAGCTTGAAGCTGCAAGCTTGCCCCTGCATCGTTATTGCGGATTGGCACGGATGCTGGAAAGCAACGTTTTCAAGCTGGCAGCCTTAGGCTTGACCATCCAGAAACGACGCAGGTAATCATCGAGGTTTTCCGCGAGATTACGGCCCCACTCGCTGTTGGTTTCCTCAACGTATTCGTCCAGCACGTGTTGCAGGTGGTTGCGATAGGCTTCCATCGCTTCACCGCTGATACGTTGAATTTCCACCAGTTCGTGGTTCACCTTGTCGACGAAGGTGTTGTCCTGATCCAGCACGTAGGCGAAACCGCCTGTCATGCCAGAGCCGAAGTTGTAACCGGTTTTGCCCAAGACACAGACAAAGCCGCCCGTCATGTATTCGCAGCAATGGTCGCCCGTGCCTTCAACCACGGTGTGCGCGCCGGAGTTACGCACGGCGAAACGCTCGCCTGCGGTGCCGGCGGCGAACAACTTGCCGCCGGTGGCACCGTACAAGCAGGTGTTGCCGATAATGGCGCTGTCCTGGGTTTTGTAGACGCTGCCTACTGGCGGCACAATCACCAGCTTGCCGCCAGTCATGCCTTTGCCCACGTAATCGTTGGCGTCACCTTCCAGGTACAGGTTCAAACCACCGGCGTTCCACACACCAAAGCTCTGACCGGCAGTGCCTTTGAAGCGGAAGGTGATCGGTGCCTTGGCCATGCCCTGGTTGCCGTGGGCACGGGCGATTTCACCCGAGATCCGCGCACCAATGGAGCGGTCGCAGTTGCAGATATCGAGTGCAAACTCAGCACCGCTCAGGTCGTTGATGGCCGAGCGCGCCATGTCGAGCATTTGCTCGGCCAGCAAGCCTTTATCGAACGGCGGGTTGCGGTCCACCTGGCAGAACTGCGGCTTGTCGGCAGGCACGTTGTCGCTGCCCAGCAACGGCGTCAGGTCGAGATGGTTCTGCTTGGCGGTTTCGCCCGGCAAAATATCCAGCAAGTCAGTACGCCCGATCAGCTCTTCGAGGCTGCGCACGCCCAGCTTGGCCAGCCACTCGCGGGTTTCTTCAGCCACATAGGTGAAGAAGTTGACCACCATGTCGACGGTGCCGATGTAGTGGTTTTTACGCAGCGATTCGTTCTGGGTGGCCACACCGGTCGCGCAGTTGTTGAGGTGGCAAATACGCAGGTATTTGCAGCCCAGCGCGATCATTGGCGCGGTACCGAAGCCGAAGCTTTCAGCGCCGAGGATGGCGGCCTTGATCACATCCAGGCCGGTTTTCAGGCCGCCGTCGGTCTGCACCCGCACTTTGCCTCGCAAGTCGTTGCCGCGCAGGGTCTGGTGGGTTTCCGCCAAGCCCAGCTCCCACGGTGCGCCCGCGTATTTGATCGAGGTCAGCGGCGATGCGCCGGTGCCGCCGTCATAACCGGAAATGGTGATCAGGTCGGCGTAGGCCTTGGCCACGCCAGCGGCGATGGTGCCGACGCCCGCTTCGGCCACCAGCTTCACCGAAACCAGCGCTTTGGGGTTGACCTGCTTGAGGTCGAAAATCAGTTGCGACAAGTCTTCAATAGAATAGATGTCGTGATGTGGCGGTGGCGAAATCAGGGTCACACCGGGTACGGCATAGCGCAGCTTGGCGATCAGGCCGTTTACTTTGCCGCCTGGCAGTTGCCCGCCCTCGCCCGGCTTGGCACCTTGGGCAACCTTGATTTGCAGCACTTCGGCGTTAACCAGGTATTCCGGGGTGACGCCAAAACGGCCGGTGGCCACTTGTTTGATTTTCGAGCTTTTGATCGTGCCGTAACGCGCCGGGTCTTCGCCGCCTTCACCGGAGTTGGAGCGTGCGCCCAAGCGGTTCATCGCTTCGGCCAAGGCTTCGTGCGCTTCTGGCGACAAGGCCCCCAGTGAGATGCCCGCTGAGTCGAAACGCTTGAGGATCGACTCCAGTGGCTCAATCTCTTCGATCGCCAGCGGGGTTTCCAGGGTTTTGACCTGCAACAAGTCACGGATCATCGACACCGGGCGCTTGTCGACCAGCGTTGTGTATTCCTTGAACTTGCTGTAGTCGCCCTGCTGCACAGCCGCTTGCAGGGTAGCCACCACGTCCGGGTTGTAGGCGTGGTACTCGCCACCGTGCACGTACTTGAGCAGGCCACCTTGCTGAATGGGCTTGCGTGCGCTCCAGGCTTCGGCTGCCAGCAATTTTTGCTCGGCTTCCAGATCGACAAAACGGGCACCTTTCAGGCGGCTTGGCACGCCACGGAAGCTCAAGTCGCACACTTCTTCCGACAGGCCAATGGCTTCAAACAACTGCGCACCGCGGTAGGACGCAATGGTCGAGATGCCCATCTTTGAGAGGATCTTGAGCAAGCCCTTGGTGATGCCTTTACGGTAGTTCTTGAACACTTCGTAAAGGTCGCCCAGCACTTCGCCGGTACGGATCAAGTCACCCAGCACTTCATACGCCAGGAACGGGTACACCGCCGAAGCACCGAAGCCGATCAACACGGCAAAGTGGTGCGGGTCACGCGCGGTCGCCGTTTCGACCAGGATGTTGCTGTCGCAGCGCAGGCCTTTTTCCGTCAGGCGGTGGTGAACAGCACCCACGGCCAGAGCGGCGTGAACCGGCAGCTTGCCCGGTGCGATATGGCGGTCGCTCAGCACAATCTGGGTGCGGCCCGCACGAGCGGCTTCTTCAGCCTGGTCCGCGATATGACGCACAGCCGCTTCAAGGCCCAACGCCTGGTCGTAGTTGAGGTCGATGATCTGACGCTCAAAACCCGGCAGATCCAGGTTCATCAACGAACGCCATTTGGCCGGCGAGATCACCGGCGAGCTGAGGATGACGCGTGAAGCGTGTTCCGGCGACTCCTGGAAAATATTGCGCTCGGCACCGAGGCAGATTTCCAGCGACATGACGATGGCTTCACGCAGCGGGTCGATCGGCGGGTTAGTGACCTGCGCGAACTGCTGGCGGAAGTAGTCGTACGGTGTGCGCACGCGCTGAGACAGCACGGCCATTGGCGTGTCGTCACCCATGGAGCCCACGGCTTCGTAGCCTTGCTCACCGAGCGGGCGCAGTACCTGGTCGCGCTCTTCGAACGTGACTTGGTACATCTTCATGTATTGCTTGAGCTGGTCGACGTCGTAAAACGCAGAGCCGTGGTCATTGTCCTCAATAGTGGCCTGAATGCGCAGGGCATTCTTGCGCAGCCACTGTTTGTACGGGTGGCGCGACTTCAAGCGGTTGTCGATGGCGTCAGTGTCCAGCACCTGACCGGTTTCGGTGTCAACGGCGAGGATCTGACCCGGGCCTACGCGGCCTTTGGCAATCACGTCTTGCGGCTGGTAGTTCCACACGCCGATTTCCGACGCGATGGTGATGTAGCCGTTCGTGGTGGTGACCCAACGCGCAGGCCGCAGGCCGTTACGGTCAAGCAGGCAGACCGCGTAGCGGCCATCGGTCATGACCACTCCCGCCGGGCCGTCCCACGGCTCCATGTGCATGGAGTTGTACTCATAGAACGCCCGCAGGTCGGGGTCCATGGTTTCAACGTTCTGCCATGCAGGCGGAATCAACATGCGCACGCCACGGAACAGGTCAATGCCGCCGGTGACCATCAACTCCAGCATGTTGTCCATGCTGGAGGAGTCAGAACCCACGCGGTTAACCAGCGGGCCGAGCTCGTCCAGATCACCGATCAGGTCATTGGCGAACTTGGTGCGACGGGCCACTGCCCAGTTGCGGTTGCCAGTGATGGTGTTGATCTCGCCGTTGTGGGCGAGAAAACGGAAGGGTTGTGCCAGCGGCCATTTCGGCAGGGTATTGGTGGAGAAGCGCTGGTGGAACACGCAGATGGCGGTTTTCAGGCGCTCATCACTCAGGTCCGGATAAAAGGCGGTGAGATCCGCCGGCATCATCAGGCCTTTATAAATGATGGTCTTGTGAGAAAAGCTGCAGATGTAGTGATCGGTGTCCGCTGCGTTGGCCACCGAAGAACGGCGCCGGGCGCTGAACAGCTTGATCGCCATGTCCTGATCGCTGAGGCCGTCGCCTGCGATGAACACTTGCTCGATTTGTGGCAAACGCTCCAGCGCCAGACGACCCAGCACGCGGGTGTCGATCGGTACTTTGCGCCAGCCCACCACGTGCAGGCCCGCCGCAAGGATTTCGCGGTTCATATGGGCGCGGGCCGCTTCAGCCTTAATGGGGTCCTGGTTAAAAAACACCATGCCGACGGCGTATTGCTTGGGCAAATCGGTGCCGAACTGTTCTTTGGCGACTGCACGCAAGAACTGATCGGGCTTTTGAATCAGCAGGCCACAACCGTCACCGGTCTTGCCATCTGCGTTGATCCCACCGCGGTGGGTCATGCAGGTTAGGGCCTCAATGGCGGTTTGCAAGAGGGTATGGCTGGGTTCGCCCTGCATATGGGCAATCAGGCCGAAACCACAGTTATCCTTGAATTCATCGGGGTGGTACAGACCTGCTTTCATAGACACTTTCTCACCAGGCTGCCCCAAAAAGGGGCAAATTTCTTTTTAATTCAACCACATGCATCCCGCGCTGAACGTGCGCCAGCTTGGCAAGAGCAAAAGGGTGGTCATTCTACACACCGTCACAAAGACCCACAAATTAAGCGGCGATTAACCGTAAACTTATGTCGCATTTATGAAGGTTTAAAGCGATTAGCTGTGCTAGTCAAAACATTTTTAATGTTGACCGCCGCACAGCGCAGATACCACAAGGCACACGGCTTGAAAAGCCGCATGCTCAGGCGAATATTTTGATGGGCTAGAACGGCGACCTGGGTAAGGTCGCCGGGTCATCAGCGAGCTGCTGCCAGCTCTTGTTGTACGCTGGCGACAGTGCGAGGCCAAGGTTTACCAGCCTGCGTCTTGGCTGGCAAGTTTTTGATTGCCGCAGTGGCCGCGGCATGGCTTGGGAAGTTGCCGTAGGTGACAACGAAGAACGGTTTACCGTTGAGGGTTTTCTTGAAGTAACGAGACTCGCCACCCAACTCTTTCACCACATTTTGCGCAGACGCTTCGGAACTGGTACCGACGACTTGCACCACGTAATTACCCGTTGGTTGGCTGGTGTACCAGCTAGCGCCCGGCGCAGGCTTGGTGCCAGCGACTGGCTTCTCGACAGGCTTGACCACCGGTTTTGGCGCAGGCGTCGGGGTGGCAACGGGCTTGGTCACGGGTGCAGGTGCAGGCTTGGCCGTAGCAACCGCAGGCGCAGGCGCTGGTCGCGGAGCAGCCACTGGGGCTGGACCTGCCGGGACACCCACCGGAGGCGCAGTGGTGGTGACCGTAGGCGGCTGGGAAACACCGCCATCAACGGCAGGCGCGCCCCCATCATCGCCTTCATAAATACCGCCCGCGGCTTCCGCCAGCGGCCCACGCATCACCGGCTGCGACTGACCGACCAGCGGCAACGGCATGGGCTGCGATGAGCCGGCGAAATCAACCGATGGCCCTGAGCCGCTTTTCGGTGCGGCCTGCCCCAATTGCGTCTGCTCTTCAGTTGAAGGGCTCGGTGACTTCCCGCGACCTGGAATCATAACGGCGGCGGCAACCGCCACGACGACGACGGCAGCGATGGCCATTACGTGTTTTTTCGGCATCTTGAACCCCATACTTGGTCGCTTGACCGCTGAGCGGCTGGCAATCATGACTTCGATCATTGCATCACGGGCGACCTGGTTAATCACACCGGGCCAACCTTCGGAGCTCTCGTGTATAGCTGAGAGTTGCTGTGCGTTAAAGAGTTCGATTCCGGCACCCGCCCCCTCAAGCCGCTGAGCCAGGTATTCGCGGGTCTCTTCTTCGGTGTACGGTTGCAGCTCGATCACATGGAAGCGTTCTTCACCCGCACTCAGTTGCTCCAGGCCGGCAATCATTGACGGCTCGCCGAACAGGAACACATGCGGACGGCCTTCCGGCGCCCCGGCTGCCAGCGCCAGCAGCGCTGCGAGTGCCGATTCATCAAGCTGCTCGGCATCGTCGACCAGCAGGTACACTTCTTGGCCGGTCAGCGCCAATTGCACCACTTGCGCCAGAATCGCGCCCACATCGGCACGCGCCGCGTTCAGGGTTTGTGCGACTTGACGCAAGATACCGGCGGCATCACCCGCTCCGCGCGCCGATACCACCACACTCTGCACAGACTGCTTGTTCGTGCTGGCGACCAGCGCCTGGCGCAGCAGGGTTTTGCCACTGCCTTCAGGCCCGGTAACCACCAGCAGCAACTGACTGTAGCGAGCAAGGTGATGCAACTGCCCCAGCACCGGTTTGCGCTGCGCAGGGAAAAACTTGAAGCCCGGCACCCGAGGTGCAAAAGGGTCGTGGTTCAGTTGGAAGTGACCGAGGAACGCCTCGTCGGCATGCAAACTAGTCATCGGAATTTTATTAACCTTTAAGCTGAGCCAGCACACGGTAATCCGCACGCAGCGTGGCTTGGAGAACCTCGAGTGGATAATCGTCAGTCACTGTGGCTTCGCCCATGCGACGCAGCAGCACCAGCCGCAAACGACCGTCGATTACTTTTTTATCAACCGCCATGTGCTGCATGAAGTCGGCTTCGGTCATTTCGGCAGGCGGTACCACAGGCAAACCCGCGCGCTGGAACAGGCGAATGCCACGATCGCGCTCTGCATCCGTGATCCAGCCCAGGCGCGCAGACATTTCCAGCGCCATCACGGTGCCTGCTGCCACTGCCTCGCCATGTAGCCACACGCCGTACCCCATATGGGTTTCAATGGCATGGCCAAAGGTATGGCCGAGGTTGAGCGTGGCGCGCACCCCCGACTCGCGCTCATCGGCCCCCACCACAGCTGCCTTCGCAGCACAGGAGCGCTGTATCGCCGTGGTCAGGGTCGCCTGATCGAGGCCACGCAAAGCGTCCATGTTCTCTTCAAGCCAGGTCAGGAACGGCTCATCGCAGATCAGACCGTATTTGATGACCTCGGCGAGCCCGGCGGACAATTCTCGGGCCGGGAGGGTGTTGAGGGTCTGAGTATCAATCAGCACCAGATTGGGCTGATAAAAAGCACCGACCATGTTTTTGCCCAGCGGGTGGTTGATACCGGTTTTGCCGCCCACCGACGAATCGACCTGGGACAGCAACGTCGTCGGCACCTGAATGAAGTCAACCCCGCGCTGATAGCACGACGCTGCAAAACCGGCCATGTCGCCAATCACACCGCCACCCAAGGCAATGACCGTGGTGCGACGGTCATGACGTGCGGTCAGCAGGCCATCGAACACCAACTGCAGGGTTTCCCAGTTCTTGAACGACTCGCCATCAGGCAGCTCGATCGATAACACCGAATACCCTGCCAGGCTGCGGGTCAGACGCTCAAGATAGAGTGGCGCAACGGTTTTATTGGTCACAATCGCCACTTGGCGACCACCGATATGCGGGGCCAGCAACTCAGGCTGATCCAACAAACCTTCGCCAATATGAATCGGGTAGCTACGCTCGCCTAAATCAACCTTCAGTGTCTGCATGAATCCCCGCGTTGAAGCGGGACGCCAACGACCCGCTTCGCAATTATCAAGTGATGGCTGCATCGCGTGCAGATGCAACCCAATAGCCTTTAGCCATACCGCTGAACGGGCATGGCTGGCACCGAGGATAGCGCATTTCGTACCCCACTTTAACGGGGGGGAAGGCGCGCCAGACGTTCAAGAATATCCAGAACCACCATTCGCGGTGGCCGCTCATCGGTTTCAACCACAAGGTCAGCGATTTCGCGATAAAGCGGGTCACGCAAGGCGAGTAAGTCACGCAGGGTTTTCTCGGGATTTGCCGTGCGCAACAAGGGCCGATTGCGGTCACGGGCAGTGCGCGCGACCTGCTGTTCGACACAAGCATGCAGGTAAACCACTCGCCCTCCGGCGCGCAACGCCGTGCGGTTTTCGGGCCGCATAACTGCGCCCCCCCCCGTCGCCAGCACCACGCCTTCTGCCGCGCAGAGTTCAGCGATCATCGCTGCTTCTCGGTCGCGAAAGCCCGGCTCGCCTTCTTTATCGAAGATCCACGGAATATTTGCACCCGTGCGCACTTCGATTTCCTTATCGGAATCCTTGAACGGCAGGTGCAGCTCTTTGGCCAGCAAACGACCGATGGTGCTTTTACCAGCCCCCATTGGCCCAACAAGAATCAAATTTCTCACAGAATCAATGACTCACAGCAGTCGCCTGGTTGTTCATGATACGCGGAGTCAGGAACACCAGCAGTTCGGATTTTTTTTCCAGGACAACGTCTTTACGGAAAAGTCGGCCAACATACGGTAGATCGCCTAAAAATGGCACTTTATCTACCACTTTGCTTTGAGTTTTTGAGAAAACGCCTCCAATCACGATGGTTTCACCGTCCTTGACCAGCACTTTGGCCTGCACTTCGTTCTTCTTGATGGGCGGCACATCGTTGACCATGTTCGCGTAGTCAGGCTCATCCTTGGTCACCACCACAGCCATGAGGACGCTGTTGTCCGGAGTGATCTGAGGCGTGACCTCCAACGACAGCGAGGCCTCTTTGAATGACACCGAGGTGGCCCCACTGGAGCTGGACTCCTGATACGGAATCTGAGTGCCTTTCAGAATTTTGGCTGTTTCCTTGTCCGACGTGACAACCTTGGGCTGGGAGATAATTTCACCATTGCCGGTTTTTTCCATGGCACTCAATTCCAGGTCCAGCAGCACGTTGTTGCTGATAAAGGCAATGCCCACCCCTGACGTAGCACCCTTGGCCCCCAAGTCCACAAAAGGGGCACTCTGAACCCCCGAATCATTGCCCGAGCCTTCAGGCCTGACGCCACCTGCCCGCCAGTTTCCACCCACACGCAGACTCCCACCCCAGCGCACGCCCAGGCTTTTCTCAAAGTCCACGCCGGCCTCAACAATACGCGCCTCAATCAGCACTTGGCGTACCGGCACGTCCAGTTGAGCCACGATGCGCCGCAACTCGTCGAGGCGTTCCTCGGTCTGCAAGGCAATGATGTGATTGGTGCGCTCGTCCACCGTGACAGAGCCGCGCTCGTTGCCACCGGCCTGCGCCCCCGCCACAGACTGGAATAACGCGGCAATACTCGCCGCTTTCGCGTGATTGACCTGTACCAGTTCACGGCGCAAAGGTGCCAGGTCGGCCAACTGATTGCGGGCCTCCAGCGCCAACCGCTCACGGGCAGCCACCTCTTCTGCGGGAGCAATCCACATCACATTGCCCTGCTGAAGTTTTTCAAGCCCTTTGCTTTTGAGCACCAGGTCAAGTGCCTGATCCCACGGGACCTCTTGAAGATTGAGGGTAATACTGCCCTGCACCGCGTCGCTAACCACCAGGTTGAAACCTGTAAAATCCGCCAGCAACTGCAACACCGTGCGCACTTCAATCGCTTGAAAATTCAATGACAGCTTGTCCCCGACAAAGCCGGGAGCCGCTGCCTGTGAGGGGGAATCGCGAGGCGCCATGGCCAGCACCATCGGTGAATTCAGCGCACTCCATAGCGCCAGCCCACAGACCGGGAAAATCCTTTTCATACTGTATTTCCGTTAAGACTGCTGTTTTAGAGGGATCGCCAAGGTTCTTTCCAACCATCCGCCCCGGCCATCCGAAATCACTTCAAACACTTCAACGCGAGTTGCTTCAATCGAGACGATCTGGCCGTTGTTGCGACCCAGGTAATCCCCTACTTTCAAGCGATGAACAACGCCCTGCGCACGCATCAAGGCATTCGCCCCGTGGTCATTGGACAGCGTGCCAACCATCTCGAATTGCTCAAGACCCAGGCTTTCCAGAAACGCCCTCGCTCTAAGCGTCTCTTCATCCGACCCTGCAAGGCTTACCTTCCACGTGCCAGCGCTGTCACCATGGAACTCCTGAAAAGGGCTGCGCAAGCCCGCCGCGCCATATTCGACGATGCTCATGGGCTCCGCACTCCGAACAGGGGCCACAGCTTGCCCCGGGCGCGCCTGCACGGCTTGCAAGTACGTTTGCAGAAGGTCGATGTCGCGCGTGTCATCGCACCCCGACAACGCCACCGCCAGCCCGACGCACATCAGTTGAACGTAAACACTCATGGGATCAATCCTTGATCGTGCGTGCGGTAGGTTCTGGCCAGCAGCGTCATGCGCAACGGGCCATCACTGAGCGGTGCCAACGAGAAATCATGCACGGTCACAATCCGTGGGAAATGCGTCAAACCACTGATAAACCGCCCCATATCGTGATACCCGCCAACGAGCGTCAATTGCAGGGGCAGTTCGATATAGAAGGGTTGAAGAACTTGCGGCAACCACTGAATGCTCTCAACCTCCAGGCCACTGGCTAGCCCAAGGCGCGACACATCTTCAAGCAGGTCGGGGACTTCAGCCTGACTGGGGAGCTGTTTCAATAACGCCCCAAGAGCCGCTTCCAGGGCCTGCAGGTGCAACATGTGGCTATCCAGGCTCGCCACCTGCGCAGCTTTAACCTCGAACTCGGCTTTAAGCCCGGTTTCAGCCAAACGCTGCTGCTCAAGCCGTGCCAAAGGTGCCTGGAGAAGCACACACCCCAACGTCAGCAATAGCCCCACGGACAACAGGGCCACACCAACCTGCCGCTTTAACGACCACGCCCCCGAACGCCGAACATCAAGCGCCTGCATATCGAGACCGTGCCCCAACAGCAGCCCACGCAGCGCCCTCAAAAGTGAGTCCCCGTGCGCGCATGGTGAGTTTGTTGCACGGTCATCTGAAACAGCTGTTCAGGCCCATCGGGGCGCGCCGGGCCCGCTTTAACATCAATCAGTGCAGGTGTTTCCAGCCAATGCGAGGCGTCCAGATTGCGCATCAACTCAGCAACGAGATTATTGGACCGGGCCACCCCGGTGATAACGATGGTGTGCTCTGTCATTTTGACATCAGTGAAATGCACCCCGTCAGGCAGGCTGCGCGCCAACTGCTCAAGGATAATCCCGCTGTCCGAGCGATTACCCTGAAGCGTCTCGATCGTTTGCATGCGCTCCAGCAATTGTTCTCGACGCACTTTCAACTGATCGATCTGCTGAGCCCGCCCATCGAGCTGCACCATCGAACTTCTGATCAGATCATTACGCACAAGCTGGCGCTCTACTGCCCGATCGATAAAGCGATCAATCGCCAGCAGCCCTCCTAGCGTCACTGCCAGCAAAGCCGCCAGTACAATCAAAAAGCGTTTGCGCCTTTTTTCGCGTAACACAGCGCGCCACGGCAATAAGTTGATTCTTGCCATCAATCAAACCCTCTTATGGCCAAGCCGCAAGCAGTCAACAACCTTGAAGCATCACCGCGCAAGGTATCAGGCGTGAGTACCGGGTTGAGGGCCATGGTTGCAAACGGGTTGGCCAACTGTGTCGGCAGCCCGCACTGCCCTTCAATCCATACACCCAACATTGCTGGCAATGGGTTTTCGCCGTTCAGCAGAATCGAGCTGACAACCCCTCCAGTGCCGGACTCGGCAAACAGCGCAAGCCCGCGTCCGAGGTGCTCGAGTGCAGCCACTTTAAACGCCTCGTCATCAAGGCCGTCAGAACCGAAGAGTAACTCACGGGAATAGATCACCTGCTCTCGGCTTACCACGCTCAGCAGCGTCGTGCGCAAGCCAAAGTCGACCACAGCTATTGCCCGGGAGGATTGCGCACCCGCCAGCACGCCAACAGCACGCGCCAAGCCATGGGCCTGAACGGTAATCACGCGTTCACTCAACCCGGCACGATTCAAAACGGTTTGATACCACGCCAATGTCGCCTGACGGCAAACAACTAACAACACATCAGATCGCCCCGGATAATTGTGCGAACGCCCTTGCACCTCAAAGTCCAGCGCCATGTCCTCAAGACCATAAGGAACGTGCTGTTCAGCCTCAAGGCGCACATAGAGTTCAAGATCATCGCCCGTCAAATCAGCCTCTACCGCCAGGGTCTTACTGGTCGCCAGAGCGTCAGGAACCGCCACAACGGCCTGTCTAGCAAGCACATCCGCCTTTTCCAATGCGTTGGTCAACACCACAGCGACACTTTTGGGATCTGCGCTGGTCAGATCGCCTGAGGGCTTGATGAGCAACGGTTCAATGGCATAGGCCTCAAGCGTAAACACACTGCGTGAACGGCGCAATTCGACGATTTTTATCGATTGAGCACTGATATCGATGCCCACGCGGCGCTGAGATGTCTTGCTGAAAAATCCGGGCACGGCTGTTTTCCCTAATGCAATCCGTCACTTACGGAGGGTAAAAAATGAGATCCGTTCAGAACCCCTTCTGACATGCGGCCCATGACGCCCATGATCGAAAAATGCTTATAATGCCGGGCGATTTTTCCCGTACTGTCGACCCGCGCCGCCGCGCACTACTATGACGTGCACATCTATTCCTTAATCTGGAAATCCAAAAGCCTTGATTCGTCTGCTGAAGTTTTTCGGGTGGTCTTTCGTTGCTGTTATCTGCGGGCTTTTGCTCGTGTTAAGCGGCGCGTTTCTCTATCTTAGTCCTGGCTTGCCGTCCGTAGAGTCGTTGAGAAGCATCCAGTTGCAGATTCCTTTGCGGGTTTACACCAGCGACGGGAAATTAATTGCAGAGTTTGGCGAAATGCGCCGCTCGCCCATCAAATTCGCCGACATTCCCCCCAATTTCATTAATGCCCTGCTTTCCGCAGAAGATGATAATTTCGCCAATCACTATGGGGTCGACCCCAGCAGCCTGATGCGCGCCGCGACACAACTGGTAAAAAGCGGACACATTCAGTCAGGCGGCAGCACGATCACCATGCAGGTGGCGAAGAACTATTTCCTGTCCAGTGAGCGGAGCTTTTCCCGTAAGACCAACGAAATCCTGTTGGCGCTGGAAATTGAGCGTGAGCTGACCAAGGACGAAATCCTTGAGCTGTACGTGAACAAAATTTATCTGGGCAACCGTGCTTACGGTATTGAGTCTGCGGCCCAGGTTTACTACGGCAAGTCCATTCGCGACCTCAGCCTGGCGCAGATGGCAATGATTGCCGGCCTGCCCAAAGCACCCTCACGCTTCAACCCGCTCGCCAACCCGGTCCGCAGCAAAGAACGCCGCGACTGGATCCTGGGCCGCATGTACAAGCTGGGCAAGATCGACCTGGCCAGCTATGAAGCCGCTATCGCTGAGCCGGTCGACGCCAGCTATCACGTCCCTACGCCCGAAGTCAGTGCGCCCTATATTGCTGAAATGGCACGCGCCGAAATGGTCGGCCGCTACGGAAGCGAGGCTTACACCGAGGGCTATCGCGTGACCACCACGGTACCGAGCGACCTTCAGGGCCTGGCCAATACGGCGGTCCACGAAGGCCTGATGGCCTACGACCAACGCCACGGCTATCGAGGCCCGGAGTCGCGATTCCCTGGCAAAACCCGCGAGGCCTGGGCACAAGATCTCACCAAGCAGCGCCCCTTCAGCGGTCTTGAGCCCGCCATCGTGACCGAGGTCGACAAAAATGGCCTGCAGGTGCTGACCCGTACCGGCGAGGCGCAGGTGCCGTGGGACAGCATGAAATGGGCACGACGCTTCCTGAACACCAACAGCATGGGGCCGGTACCTAAACAACCTTCGGATGTAGCTCAGGTCGGCGATCTGATCCGCGTCCAGCCACAAGCCGATGGCAGCCTGAAATTTAGCCAGATCCCTAGCGTGCAGGGTGCTCTGGTCTCGCTTGATCCGGACAACGGTGCCATTCGCGCGCTGGTGGGCGGCTTCGCTTTCGAGCAGAGTAACTACAACCGTGCGATGCAAGCCAAGCGCCAGCCGGGCTCAAGCTTCAAGCCTTTCATCTATAGCGCCGCGCTGGATAACGGTTACACCGCCGCCACACTGGTCAATGATGCACCCATCGTATTTGTTGACGAGTACCTGGATAAAGTCTGGCGCCCGAAGAACGACACCAACACCTTCCTGGGCCCGATTCGCGTGCGCGAAGCCCTGTACAAGTCGCGCAACCTGGTCTCGATTCGCTTGCTGCAGAGCTTGGGCGTGGACCGCACCATCGACTACATCAGCAAGTTCGGCTTCAACAAACAGGACCTGCCGAACAACCTCTCGCTGGCCCTGGGCACCGCCACGCTGACGCCGATGGAAATCGCCACCGGCTGGAGCGTGTTCGCCAACGGCGGCTTCAAGGTCACACCGTACCTGATCGACAAGATCGAAAGCCGTAGCGGCGACACCCTGTTCACCGCCAACCCGCCGAGCGTACCGCCGGATGACGTTGCCAGCTCTTCACCGATTCCGGCACCTGCCGCCACCGACGCGCCAATCGCCAGCGCCGATGCGACGGGTACTGCGCCTGCTGCCCCTGCCACCGGCACCGGCAACGACGCCAGCCCGGCGCTGACCAGCGCTCCAGGTGCCCCGGCCTATGCGCCGAGGATCATGGACGGGCGCACCACCTTTATCCTCAACAGCATGCTCGAGGACGTGATCAAGCTGGGTACCGGCCGCCGCGCACTGGCGCTGGGCCGTCCGGACATCGCCGGCAAGACCGGCACCACCAACGACTCCAAGGACGCCTGGTTTTCCGGCTACAACGCCGACTACATGACCACTGTGTGGACTGGCTTCGACCAGCCCGAAACCCTGGGCCGTCGCGAGTTCGGTGGCACCGTGGCGCTGCCGATCTGGATGGACTACATGGGCGCCGCCCTGAAGGACAAGCCAGCCCACACCCAGGCCGAGCCTGAAGGCATCGTCAG
>NZ_JASLGE010000103.1 GCF_030150285.1 Pseudomonas sp.
CCACCTGGTTTGCCCACGGCAGCGTCTCTGGCGACACTGTGACCTACACCGTCACCGACAACGGCATAGGCGATAGCAACCTAACCCCCGGCGTGATTGCTGATCCGTTCGCGCCCATGCTGCTGGCGGCCCCCGTCGCAGTGCAGCCCATCCCCACGCTGAGCCAGTGGGCGATGGTATTGCTGACTATGCTGCTAGCAGCCTTGGGGCTGCGGGCGCAGCGGCGCAAGGCACAGGTCTGAGCATGCAGCTCACCATGAATGAGCCACCTTCGGGTGGCTTTTTTATGGAGAAAAGCAGATCTAGGCCACCTTATTGAACTAGATAGCCCGCCCTTCGTTGGCTTTTCTCATTTCAGAGGCATGAGCACAGCGCCCTATGGGTGCTGTCCTGATTTCTCTGCATACTAGGACTGCAATCGACAAGCAGCAGCCCTTCGAACATTGACCGTCATTACTCGCCATAGCTGAGATCAGAACTTTTAGGCTTGTCTAAACACCACAACAGCGAAGTTGCCTATCGAGTTCCACACTCTTACAGTATTAGGCGAATCAAACATGCATATTGCATGGCTTTTAAAACTAGTTAGGTGGTTGTTTGTCATGGCTCTTCTCACGGCAGCATTAGTGACCGCGCTTTTCAACTTTGCCTTTGCAGCCGGCATCTATCTTTCGTTTCGTGGCTGGCTAGTGCCGCATGAGCCGAGTGGCGTTCAGGCGATAGGCCATCTACTGTTTACAGCGCCCTTGGTTATCTTGACCTCCATCTGCTTCTTTATTCTCAGCCTAATTGGTAAGTGCCGTCCCGCGTTCTGGAAGATCAACTCTCTAGGCCTACTCATTCCGATCATCACCTTTCAAGATGACGGACTCCGGCACGGGTACGATAAGTTCGGGCTGCTAGTTACTTGCTTCATTGCAGCAGCGCTCATTTTCCTGTACGTCCGGCACATCTGGCATTACGCTCGCCGCTAACAATTCATTCAAGCTAATGCCGGTTCGCAGCATTGCTTAATTCAAGGTGTTAATTGTTTGATTGTCTGCTTCGGGCCGAGGCAGCCATCACACCTGACCTAAAGCACCTTTGTAAATCGCACAGATTTCTATACAGATCAGCCTCATTTTTCTGGTGATCTACCCAGAAAACCCACCTTAATAGATTCCACAGCCCGCCACTGAGCGGGCTTTTTTACGTCTGGACTTTCCATCATGCTGACCCCTCAATTTGTCCTGCCAATGCACAACGAGCTGGTGGTGGACCTCTTCGCCGGTGGCGGTGGCGCATCCACCGGTATCGAGCTGGCCATTGGCCGCCACGTTGACATTGCCGTCAACCACGACCGCGAAGCAATCAGCCTGCACACGGCCAACCACCCACAGACGCGTCACTTTTGCAGTGATGTGTTCGAGGTGGACCCGCTGGCTGTGACTGACGCCCAGCCCGTGGGCCTGCTGTGGGCCAGCCCCGACTGCAAGCACTTCAGCAAGGCCAAGGGCGGCAAGCCCGTGAGCAAAAAGATACGGGGCTTGGCGTGGGTGGTGGTCGAGTGGGTTAAAGCACTCTTGCCAACTGACACGCACCCCAAGCTCATCTTGCTGGAAAACGTGGAAGAGTTTCAGACGTGGGGGCCACTGGGTGCTGACGACCGACCTTGCCCCGAGCGCAAAGGCCAAACCTTTCAGCTGTGGGTACAAGAGCTGCGCAACCTTGGCTACAAGGTAGAGTGGAAGGAGCTACGCGCCTGTGACTTTGGTGCACCCACGATCCGCAAGCGCCTGTTCCTGGTGGCGCGCCGTGATGGCTTGCCCATCGTGTGGCCCGCCCCTACGCATGCCAAACCCGATGCCAAGGGCAAGGTGCCCGCTGGCATGAAGCCATGGCGCACCGCAGCGGATTGCATCGACTGGAGCATTCCAGCACCGAGCATCTTTGAGCGCTCTAAGCCCTTGGCCGACGCCACGTGCCGGCGCATTGCCAAAGGCATCGTGCGCTTTGTGATGGAAGCGGAGAAGCCATTCATTGTTCCGGGTGTCGCGGCTACGCTGATTCAGACGGGTTACGGCGAACGCCCAGGACAGTCACCACGGGTACCGGGGCTGGAAAAACCACTGGGCACCGTGGTGGCCGGACAAAAGCATGCGGTTGTGCAAGCCTTCTTGGCCAAGCACTACACAGGAGTGGTGGGCACTGAGCTGGAGCAGCCTGCGGGGACAGTCACTACCGTGGATCACCACAGCATGGTGACCGCACATCTGACCAAGTTTCGTGGGGGCAGTGTGGGTACCGCCGTTGATGAGCCCGTGCATACCGTGACGGCTGGCGGCACACCCAAGCGGCCCAGCACCGGCAACACCATGGGCCTTGTGACTGCCAACCTGATTCACATGGGCCACGGCGAAGGCAAGGATGGCACCAAGCGCTGGAGCCACGGCATCCGTGATGTGGTCGATCCACTAAACACCATCACTGCACAAGGTGCTGCGGCAGGGATTGTGACCAGCCACATGATCAAGCTGCGCAACAACCAGTTTGGGCAGTCGCATGAAGACCCGGTACCAACGCTAACCGCTGGTGGTGGTCATGCCGGTGAAGTACGCGCCTTCTTGGTGAAGTACTACGGCAGTGACAAAGACGGCCAGGAGCTGCCCAACCCACTGCACACCATCCCAACCCGTGACCGCTTCGGTCTGGTGATGGTCCATGGAGAGCCCTACGCCATTGTTGATATTGGCCTGCGCATGCTGACCCCACGGGAGCTGTTTCGCGCCCAGGGGTTTCCGGACAGCTACCAGATTGAAACCGGTGCAACTGGTGAGTCGATCACCAAGACCGCCCAGGTGCGCATGTGTGGCAACAGCGTGTGCCCGCCGCTGTCTCACGCACTGGTTGCAGCCAACTACAGCGAACGGCAGGCACTGCGCCGAGCCGCTTAACTCAATACCAAGCCCACCTAGCGTGGGCTTTTTCTATGGAGCCAACCCCATGAGCACCACCACACCACCCGTGCCAGAGCAAACGCCTGAGCCCACCAAGCGCTGCATCCACTGCCTCGCTCTTATCCACACAGAACCCAAAGAGGGCGAAGCACTGCCCTGCTGCGGAAATTGATCCAGGAGCATCCATGAAAGAAACAGGACTGATGTTCAAGGCACCTCTGGTGCACGCAATCCTCTCGGGTCAGAAGACGCAGACGCGGCGTGTGATGAAGCCACAGCCAGCACCATGCACACACGATGCTTGGCCTACAAATTGGGTTGTCGAAGGATGCGAGTGGCACTGTGCAGTTTGCGGAAACGGTAACCGCCTG
>NZ_JASLGE010000022.1 GCF_030150285.1 Pseudomonas sp.
ACCGCAAAAACCGGCGCCTGGCTCCCGCTAAACCCATCGCCCCCCCCCCCCCGCCTCGGAGCCGCTACCCCTGTGAATATCGATACCCGCATCAAGTACCGCCACCTGGTGTGTTTTCTGGAAATGGCGCGCCAGGGCAGCCTGGCGCGGGCGGCGGATGTATTGGCGGTGAGCCAGCCTGCCATGTCCAAGACGCTCAAGGAGCTGGAAGAACTGCTGACGGCCACGTTGTTTGTGCGCCATAAGAACGGCATCAGCCTGACAGATGCCGGGGTGGCTTTCCTGCGCTATGCAACGCCATCGGTGCAAGCGCTGCGCGAAGGTGTGAACGCTTTGCGCGGGGGCGAGTACGCTGGCGGTACGGTGCGGCTGGGGGTGTTGTCCACCGTGGAAAGCCTGTTGATCCCGGAACTGGTGCGGCGTTTGCACGCGCGACACCCTTCTTTGGTGGTCAGTGTGGTGACGGGCCCGAGTGCTTACCTGTTATCGCAGATGCGGGTCGGTGACGTGGATTTGGTGGTGGGGCGCATGACCGACAGCCCGGAAATCCAGGGTATGAATTTTGAACATCTTTACAGTGAATCCATGACTTTGGTGGTGCGCGCGGGCCACCCGTTGACGCAAGCACCCCTGGACCGTCGTGCACTGGAGCGGTACCCGCTGGTGTTGCCGCTGGCCAATACCACCATTCGCGCCTTTGCCGACAGCCTGTTTGTGCAATGCGGTATCAGCCAGTCACGCCAGCGCCTGGAAACCCTGTCGGTGACGCTGAGTCGGCGGTATGTGCTGTGCAACGAGGCGGTATGGATTGCGCCGCTGGATGCCGTGCGGCTGGACCTGGCCAGCGGCGAGTTACAAGAAATCGATGTGGGGCAGCGCGAGCCAGGGGGCTCGATTGGCATCTGCAGCAATGCCCATGTGGCTATGTCGGTGGCCGCGCAAGACTGTGTCGAAGTACTGCGCGAGCTGGGCAAGGCGTATGCCGAAGGGGTCTATCCATAACCGTTTGGTTATGTCTTGGCGGCGCCTTTTCAGTAGTCCTCGTGTGCCTGATGTTCGACACTGGCCGCCACCGTGTAGCACGTGGCCTGAAGGGCCCTGCCAATGCGGGGGAGTGAGCGGGTTCGCGATGGTGAAACATCCCCGTATCGTGAGCAACGCAACGACGGCCCCCGCAAAAAAACAGGGCGCTTGGCCTTTTATAAAAACAACAGGAGATCGACATGTCTGATGCAGACAGCCGGCGCTTTATCATCCGTGATCGCAACTGGCACCCCAAAGCCCTGGCCCCGGATTACAAAACTTCGATTGCCCGCTCCCCGCGCCAGGCGCTGGTGAGCATCCCGCAATCGGTCAGTGAAACCAGCGGCCCAGATTTTTCCCATTTGCGGTTCGGTCAGTACGACAACGACCTGTTGCTCAATTTCAACAACGGCGGCTTGCCCATCGGCGAGCGGATTATTGTGGCCGGTCGCGTGTGCGATCAGTACGGCAAGCCGATCCCCCATACGCTGGTTGAGATGTGGCAAGCCAACGCGGGTGGCCGCTATCGCCACAAGAACGACCGTTACCTGGCCCCGCTGGACCCCAACTTTGGCGGTGTCGGTCGTGCGCTCACTGACAGTCAGGGTTTTTACAGCTTCCGCACCATCAAGCCGGGGCCCTACCCATGGCGCAATAACCCTAATGACTGGCGCCCGGCGCATATCCATGTGTCGGTCAGCGGGCCGTCGATTGCGACACGCCTGATTACCCAGTTGTATTTTGAAGGTGACCCGTTGATCCCGATGTGCCCGATCGTCAAATCGATTGCCAACCCGGACGCCGTGCAAAGCCTGATTGCGCGACTGGACATGGGGGCCGCCAATCCCATGGATTGCCTGGCGTATCGCTTTGATATTGTGCTGCGCGGCCAGCGCAAGACTCACTTCGAAAACTGCTGAGGAGCCCCGTCATGCCAATCCAATTGCTACCGGAAACCCCATCGCAAACCGCCGGCCCTTATGTGCACATCGGCCTGGCGTTGGAGGCGGCCGGCAACCCGCCGCGCCCCGAAGAAATCTGGAACCAGATGGCCAAGCCCGGCGCTGCCGGCGAGCATATTGTGTTGATCGGCCATGTGTACGATGGCAACGGTCACCTGGTGCGCGATTCCTTCCTGGAACTGTGGCAAGCCAACGCTGAAGGGGTGTACGACGAAGACTTCGACTCAGAGAAGCCCTTCAACAGTTTCGGCCGCACCGCCACCACGTTCGATGCCGGCGAGTGGACCCTCAACACCGTCAAACCGGGTGTGGTGAAAAACGCGGCGGGCGTGCCAATGGCCCCGCATATCAACGTGGCGCTGTTTGCCCGCGGTATCAATATCCAGTTGCAAACCCGGTTGTACTTCAGTGACGAAGCCGAGGCCAACGCCCAATGCCCGGTTTTGAACCTGATTGAACAGCCGCAGCGCCGTGAAACCTTGATCGCACAGCGCTGTGAAGTGGATGGCAAAACCGCCTACCGCTTCGACATTCGCATTCAGGGTGAAGGCGAAACGGTGTTCTTCGACTTCTGATTGCCACCCGCCAACGTTAAAGGCGCGGCATTTGCCGCGCCTTTGCGTTTACGCCTCGTAGTCTTTTGCCCCCGCTATATGCCGCCCGGCAATGTAGCCAAATGTCAGGGCCGGCCCCAGATTAATCCCGCCTGCCGGGTAGTACCCACCCATGATGCTCGCCATATCGGTGCCTGCGGCATACAGGCCTTTGATGGGCTCGTCTGTGGACGAGAGCACCTGCGCGTGTTCGTTGGTCTTGAGCCCGGCAAAGGTGCCAAAACACCCCGGCTCCACTTTGACGGCATAAAACGGCCCGGTTTCGAGGGGGGCCACGCATGGGTTGGGCTGATGCTGCGGGTCGCCCTGCTTGCGGTTGTAGGGGGTTGAACCGCGGCCAAAGAGCGGGTCCAGGCCTGCGCGGGCATGTTGGTTGTAATCGTCGACCGTGGCCTGCAAGGCACTGGCGTTGATGCCGCAAGCGCGGGCCAGGCCTTCGAGGGTATAAGCGCTTTTCAGGTACCCGGATTTGATAAATGGGCCCACCGGAATAGGAAATGGGCGGGAGATACCCAAGCCATAACGGCGTTGGAACGCGTGGGTGCAGATCAGCCAGGACGCGACCGGCTCATCGGCCGGGGCTTTTTCCACCATGGCCGTCACGTAGTCGTAATACCCGTTGGCTTCATTGACGAAGCGCTGGCCGTTGCTCAGTACACCAATGATGCCGGGTTTGGCGCGTTCAATAATGTGCGGGAAATGGCCGATGCTGCCATCGCTGTGCGGCACGCGTGACACCGGGGCCCAGGCCACGGTGGATTTCAGGTCGGTATGGACTCGGCCACCGGCGCGTTCACCCAGCCTCAAACCATCGCCATTGACCCCCAGCGGAGGCAATGCCAAGTGTTCGTGGCCGGTGGGGGTACGGGGAAACAGTTGCTTGCGCCGCTCGATATCATTGGCGAACCCCCCGGCGGCCAGTACCACGGCTTTCCGCGCGCGAATCTGACGCGGGCCCTGAGCCGTGCTGACCACGGCCCCGGTGACCCCGTGGGCGTCCTGCGTCAGTTCGGTCACCGGTGCCGACTCCCACAGCAGCACGCCCAGGTCCTCTGCCGATTTGGCCAGCCGGGCCACCAGGGCCACGCCATTGACCAGTTGCATGGCGCGCTGATGCACGGCCAGGTCCAGCAAGTGCCGGCTAAAACGTTGGGTCACATGCCAAGCCGCCGGCACGGAGCGTGTCAGGTTCAGAAACGCCGCCAGGTCAGGCCCCGCCATGATCGGCATGCCCATAAAGGAGGTTTCACGCATGGTTTTGCGCAACCGCTTGAGCAGTTTCCCGACTTTTCTTGCGTCGTAAGGTGCAGCAATCACCGAACGCCCACCGGTACCGGCCCCAGGGGTGTCGCCGTGGATATCGGCAATGGCATTGCCGTCGGCAAATTGCAGGCTCGTGTGTTTTTCAAAGAACGCCACCATCTGCGGCCCGGCCTCCAGAAAGGCATCGATCATGGCCGGCTCATAGCGCTCACCCAGTTCGTGCTTGAGGTAGGTGCGTGGCAACTCAACGTCTTCGACGATGCCGGCGCGTTTGGCCAACGGGTTACAGGGCACCCAGGCCCAACCGCCGGACCAGGCGGTGGCACCGCCGAACACCGCGTCCTTTTCAACGACGATCACTTTTTGCCCATGCCAGGCGGCCGTGACGGCTGCGGATAAACCGGCCGCACCAGAGCCGACAATCAGCACATCACAGTCGATAACGTCGGGTTGGGGCACAGCGGTCATGGGGCGGACTCCGGATAAAATCATTTTTTGGAATTAAGTTCCGAAATATAAAGATTTGCTACAAAAACAACAACCCTGCGAGTGCTGATTCAGTTCCAGGTTTTGTGTTCCAGGATTTACCTTTTAGAATCCTTTTCATTTGCGAGGGCGTTGTATGGCGGGCAGTCAGATCGAACGGGTGTTCAGTGTGCTGGAGCGCCTCACCCAAGAGCCGCGCGGCGTGCCGATGCAGGCCGTGGCCGAACAGTTGGGCATCCCTAAAAGCGCGACTCACCGTTTGCTCGCAGAACTGGTGCGGCTGGGCTATGTGCGGCAAAACAGTGAAAACAGCCGTTACCATCTCTCGACCAAATTAGTGGCGATGGGTTTTCAGTACCTGGCCAGCAGCGGGGCCGACATTGTGCAGCCGATCCTGGACCGGTTGGCCCAGGAAACCGGTGAGTTGGTGCGTCTGGGGGTGGTGGACGGTGACCGCCTGACCTGGATTGCCAAGTCGCAGGGGGCCCGCTCCGGCTTGCGTTACGACCCTGAGATGGGCCGCGATGCGCCGTTGTACTTCACGGCCTCCGGGCATGCCTGGCTGGCCAGCATGAGCGATGCTATGGCGTTGGCGCAGGTTGAGCGCCAGGGCATCGAGCCCCCCGAAGACGTGGGGCCCAATGCGCCTCACTCCAATGCGCAGTTGCTGGAGCGCCTGCGTATCGCCCGCGAGCAGGGCTATGCCTGTGTTGAGGAAAGTTCGGCGATTGGCACCAGTGCCATTGCCGCTGTGGTGCGCAGCCCGTTGGGGCAGCGCGTGGTCGGCGTGCTGAGTGTGGCGGGCCCCAGTGCACGCCTGCCCCAGGCCCGTTTGCATACGTTGGCACCGCACCTGTTGCAGTACACCGAGGAGCTGTCCGTGGCCTGCCAGGCCTCTGAATTGTTCGATGCCTGATGCCTCATTTGAACTGAGCAGTTAATTTGTCTTGCAAGAAAGTGGAACTGGATTCTAAATTAATTGGAGTTCTGTGATTCCATAACGCTTACAAGAGGATCAACCCGTTGAATGCTCCATTGCGTATCGCCCTTATTGGTGCCGGCATCATGGGCCGCCAGCACCTTCAACACTTGAAGGAGGTCAACAGCGCTGTACTTTGCGCAGTGGTCGACCCGTCCCCGCAGTCGGCCGAGTTTGCCGCTGAATGCGGGGTTGAGTGGTTTGATGACACGGCGCAGATGTTGGCGGCCGTGAAGCCTGATGGCGTCATCATCGCCAACCCCAACACCTTGCATGTAAGCACGGCGCTGACCTGCCTGGCGGCGGGAGTGCCGGTGTTGCTGGAAAAACCGGTGGGTGTGGACTTGCAAGAAGTGCGCACGCTGGTGGCGGCGTCCAGGGACAGCGGTGTACCGGTGTTGGTGGGCCATCATCGGCGCCACAACCCGCTGATTGTGCGGGCACATGAACTGGTGCAAAGCGGTGCCCTGGGGCGTCTGAGCACCGTCACCGCGCTGTGGCAACTGCAAAAGCCCGAGAGCTACTTTGACATTCCGTGGCGGCGTGAGGCCGGGGCGGGCATGTTGCTGACCAACCTGATCCACGACCTGGACTTGCTGCGTCATCTGTGCGGCGAAGTCCGTCTGGTACAGGCCATCACCAGCAATGCCGTGCGCGGGTATGGCAACGAAGACTGCGCAGCCGTGCTGCTGCAATTTGAGAACGGTGCACTTGGCACATTGACCGGGTCTGATGCGGTGGCCGCGCCCTGGAGTTGGGAGCTGGATTCGGGCGAAAACCCGGTGTACCCGCGCCAGAGCGATCAACCCTGCTATTTGCTGGCCGGCACCGGCGGGGCCTTGAGCATTCCGCAGCTCAAACGCTGGCATTACGCGGAGGACGGCGCGGGCTGGCACCAGCCCTTGCTGGTTGAGCAAGAGGGCTTTAACCCGGATGAAGCCTTGCGCCTGCAACTGGAGCATTTTGTGCGGGTGATTCGTGGCGAGGTGGCACCGCTGGTGAGTGCGGCAGATGCCGCCCGCACCCTGGCGCTGATTGAAGCCATTCGTGAAGCCGCAGCCACTGGTCGGGCCTGTGCCCCGGCCCCTATCGACGCCTGAGAAGCCCCCATGAACCCACGTCCCTTGTCCCTTGCTGCCCTGACCGTACTGGAAGTTTCGCCGGTCGACATGGTCGAAATCGCCGCCCGCACCGGCTACAGCCATGTTGGCCTGCGCCTCGAACCTGCCACGCCCGAGGAGTATCACTTTCCTTTGGTCAGTGATGCCGGTTTACGTCAGCAGACCCTGAAACGATTGCGTGACACCGGCATCAAAGCCCTCGATATCGAAATCCTTCGCCTGAAGCCGCAGACCCGTGTGTCAGATTTCGCGACGATCCTGGCGGTGGGGGCAGAATTCGGTGCCACCGAGTTACTGGTGGCCGGCAATGATCCTGATGAACAACGCATGACCGACAATTTCGCGGCATTGTGTGACTTGAGTCGCCCTTACGGGATCTATCCTCATCTTGAGTTCATGCCGTGGACCGATGCCAAGAACCTGCAACAGGCTGTACGGGTGGTTGAGCAGGCAGGCCGTGACAACGGCTGTGTGCTGGTCGATGCGTTCCACTTCAACCGCTCGGGGTCTCGTCTTGAAGACTTGGCCCGCGTTGAGCCGTCGCGCATGCGCTACATGCAATTGTGCGATGTGGCCGGGCCAACGCCGGATGACATGCAAGAAATTTTGCGCCAGGCGCGCAACGAGCGGCGTTTTCCCGGTGACGGCGACTGCGATTTGCTCGGGTTGTTGAGGCTAATGCCCCCAACGTTGCCGCTGAGCCTGGAAATTCCCTGTGTTGAGCTTCAAGCCCAGGGTGTTAGCGCCCAGCAGCGGGCGCAATGGGCGATTGATAAAACCCGGGCGCTGTTGCAACAGCTGTAGTGCAAGCGGTGCCCAGGTTTGGGTGACTGAATGCGTTGAGTCCATGGCTTCACAATGAGGTGTTCGATGACATTGCCCACGCCGCTCTCGGGTATTAACCAGCCGCTAAAGGGCATTCTGCTGATTGTGACAGCCACTGCGCTGTTCTCCAGCCACGATGCGCTGTCCAAGTACTTGAGTGGTTTATACCCGGTGGTAATGGTGGTGTGGGCGCGTTATCTGGTGCATACCCTGTTGATGGCGGGTATTTTCCTGCCGCAGGCCGGGCTGGGTGTCTTACGCAGTAAACGACCTTTGCTCCAGGTGATGCGGGCGATTTGCCTATTGGGCTCCGGGCTGTTTTTCACCTTCGGGCTGCTCTATATCCCCCTGGCAGAAAATACCGCGGTTAACTTCCTGGCCCCGTTGCTGGTGGCGGCCCTGTCGGGCCCGCTGCTGGGCGAAAAGGTATCGCCCGGCCAATGGGTGGCGGTGATCTGCGGGTTTGCGGGCGTGGTGGTGATCATTCACCCGGGCGGTGAACTGTTCACCCCGGCGATCTTGCTGCCGATGGCGGCGGCGTTGTGCTTTAGCTGCTACCAGATCCTCACGCGCAAACTCAGCCTGTACGACACCCCGACCACCAGCAACTTTTTTGCCGGCTTGTTCAACGCCCTGGTCATGAGTGCGTTGGTGCCTTTTTTCTGGCAAACCCCGACGCTGGTGCATGGCCTGGAAATGCTTGCGTTGGGCACGTTAGGCATGACAGCGCACCTGCTGCTGACCCAATCGTTCCGTCTGGCGGCCCCGGCGCTGCTGGCTCCGTTCAGCTACTGCCAAATCGTGTTCTCGGGCTTGTTGGGCTGGTTGCTCTTCAACCACACCCCAGACATGACCACGCGCATTGGCATCGCCATTATCTGCGTGAGCGGGCTGGCAGCGGCTTGGCAGCAGCGCAAGAGAAAGGGGTGATGAGAGAGCGATAGACGCCGAACCCTGCGGGCTTATCGCCTATCCATTACAGACCGTAAGCGTGCTTGCGATCTGTTGGCGGTGCACAAAGGCCCCTCTCCCGAAGGAGAAGGGCCTTTGCGTACTCTGGGTTGAACTCAGACCTGCGGGATTTTGCGCGGGGCCATGAAGTACATCCATGTCAGGGCAATGAAGTACATCAGCGGAATCATGGTGAACAACACGGTGTAGTTGTTGTTGGTGACGGTCAGCACATAACCCACGATTTGCGTCATGAACATGCCGCCGATGGCCGCACACATACCGCCAAAGCCGAACACGGTAGCCATCATGTGTTTAGGCGTGTAGTCCATCACCATGCTCCACACGTTGGCCGTCCACGCCTGGTGTGCACCGAGTGCCAAAGAGATAGCCGCCACGGCGAGCCACAATTCGCTGGTACCCGCTGCCATCACTACGCCGATGATGCACAGCGCGCACAGCAGCATCGACACCAGCCGCGCCTTGACGGCGGCCATGCCACGGTTGATCAGCATCGAGGACAGAATGCCGCCGCCCACACTGCCGAAGTCGGCGGTAATGTAGATGATGATCAACGGGATGCCCATTTGCGTCACGCTGATGCCCAGGTTGTATTGCTGGTTCAGAAACGGCGGTAGCCAGTACAGGTAGAACCAGAACACCGGTGCGGTAATCGAGTACGCCAGCGCAAACGCCCATGTGCCGCGCATCTTGAGGATGGTGGAGAAAGTGACCGGCTTGTCTTCGGGCTCTTTTTCTTGCTGGATGTAGGCAATTTCTTCCTTGCTTACAGTTGGGTGATCTTCAGGGTTGTAGTACTTCAAGCCCCAGAAAATCAGCCATACACCGCCCAGTGCGGCCATGCCCATAAACGCGGCCTGCCAGCCCCACACATGCAACACCAGGGGCAGCAGCATCGGGGTAAACATGGCACCTACGTTGGTGCCCGCGTTGAAAATACCGGTGGCGACTGCGCGCTCTTTGGCGGGGAACCACAGGCGGGTGGTTTTCACACAGGCCGGGTAGTTGGCAGCCTCCGTGAGCCCGAGAATAAAGCGGCACACCATAAAGCCTACGGCCGACGTTGCCAGACCATGCGCACCGGTTGCCAGGCTCCACAACAGAACGGCGAAAAAGAAGACCCGTTTGACGCCAACCCGGTCGATCAGGCGACCTTGCAGCACAAAGCCGATGGCGTAACCCACCTGAAACCAGAAGTTGATGTTGGCGTAGTCCATCGCCGTCCAGCTCATTTCTTTAGCCAGAATCGGTTGCATCACGCCCAGGGCAGCGCGATCGATGTAGTTCAGGGTGGTGGCGAAAAAAACCAGTGCGAGCATGCCCCAACGGGTCTTGCCCATGGCCATGGCTCCACGGAAACGGCCGCCAAAACCAGCGCCAGGTGCGCTCTGGGCAGAAGCTGCCCGGTTAGTCTGAGAAGGGATCATGGTTATTTACCCGTCCATAGAGAGGCCGGGCACCGTTCAGGCGACATCGATAAGCAGAACGACAAAACAGTAAGTGCGAGCATGAGCGGTTACCCGTTTTTTTTTATTGGAGTTGTTGTGTGGTGTGCGGCGTTTGAGGTGCGCAGTACGGAAAGAATGGTGGCGACTGGGTAAAAAATCGTCAATTCGCCATAGGGCATAGTGTTCGATAATCGCACGCAAAACTAACCGTTTAGTACAGACTGGTTGCTCAATAATAGGACGCCCTTAATAATCAAGCTATATAGAAGTGCAGATGCGCGTAGATCTGGCCAATTCCGGGAGTGTGAAATGAAGCGTTCAATTGCCACTGTTTCTTTGAGCGGCACCTTGCCGGAAAAGCTGGACGCCATAGCGGCCGCCGGTTTCGACGGGGTTGAGATCTTTGAAAACGACCTGCTTTATTACGACGGCAGCCCGCGAGAAGTGCGCCAGATGTGTGCAGACCTTGGTTTGGCCATCAGCCTTTTTCAGCCCTTTCGCGACTTTGAAGGCTGCCGCCGCGACCGGTTGGCCCGCAACCTTGACCGTGCCGAGCGCAAGTTCGACCTGATGCATGAGCTGGGCACCGACTTGGTGTTGGTGTGCAGTAACGCGTCGGCCGACGCGGTGGGTGACCGCCAGATTCTGCTCGATGACTTGAGCTTGCTGGCCGAGCGGGCCGCCGCGCGCGATGTGCGCATCGGTTATGAAGCGCTGGCCTGGGGCCGTCATGTGAACACCTGGCAGCAGGTCTGGGACCTGGTGCGCGAGATCGATCACCCCAACCTCGGCGTGTTACTCGACAGCTTCCACACCTTGTCGCTCAAGGGCGACCCCAGCGCCATCGCGCAGATCCCCGGTGACAAGATCTTCTTTGTGCAAATGGCCGACGCGCCGATTCTGGCTATGGATGTGTTGGAGTGGAGCCGCCATTTCCGCTGCTTCCCCGGGCAAGGCGAGTTCGATCTGCCGGGCTTTTTGGCCCCGATCATTCAGAGCGGTTACACCGGCCCCTTGTCGCTGGAAATTTTCAACGACGGTTTCCGTGCTGCCCCGCCCCGGGCCAATGCCGCCGACGGCTTGCGTTCGTTGCTGTACCTCGAAGAGAAAACCCGTGAACGTCTGGCCCGCGAACAGGCCAGCGCGGCCACCCTTGAGCCGTTGTTTGCGCCACCCAAGGCCAGCCCGTACGACGGCATCGAGTTCCTGGAGTTTGCGGTTGATGAGAGCCAGGGGGCGCAATTGACCCATTGGCTTGAGCGTCTGGGCTTCAGCAAGGCGGGCCAGCACCGCTCGAAAAATGTCAGCCTGCTGCGCCAGGGCGACATCAACCTGATCCTGAATGCCGAACCCTATTCGTTTGCCCACAACTTTTTTGAAGCCCACGGGCCGTCCCTCTGCGCCACCGCCATCCGTGTGCAGGACAGCGCCAGCGCACTGGCCCGTGCGGTGGCTTACAAAGGCCAGCCCTATCGCGGCCTGGTGGGCCCCAATGAGTTGGAACTGGCTGCGGTGCGCGCACCGGATGGCAGCCTGATTTACCTGGTCGACCAGGACGCAGCCGGCAAGCCGCTGTACGAGTCTGATTTCAACCTGGTGCCGCCACAACCCGTGCAGAACGGGCTCAAGCGCATTGACCACATGGCCATGGCCCTGCCGGCCGATAGCCTCGACAGTTGGGTGCTGTTCTACAAGAGCCTGCTGGATTTCGAGGCGGACGACGAAGTGGTGCTGCCCGACCCTTATGGTCTGGTTAAAAGCCGTGCGTTGCGCAGCCGGTGCAGTTCGATTCGCTTGCCGCTCAATATCTCCGAGAACCGCAACACTGCGATCTCGCACGCGCTGTCGAGTTATCGAGGCAGCGGCGTGCACCACATTGCTTTCGAGTGCGACGACCTGTTCGCACAAGTCAGCCGTGCCAAGGCGGCAGGCGTTCCGCTGCTGGATATTCCGCTCAACTACTATGACGACTTGGCCGCGCGCTTTGATTTCGACGACGAGTTCCTGAGTGAGCTGGCGTACTTCAACGTGCTGTACGACCGTGATGCGCAGGGCGGTGAACTGTTTCACGTGTACACCGAACCGTTTGAAGGGCGATTCTTCTTTGAGTTGCTGCAGCGTAAAAATGGCTACGTGGGTTACGGCGCGGCCAACGTGGCGGTGCGTCTGGCGGCCATGGCCAAATCGCGCAGCGGCGCGGTGCGCCAGGCCAAGTTGTAAGCCCGGTGGCTTTCATCACCGCGCGTGGCAGCCCATAATCGCGGCCATTTCCTGATGGCCGTGAGGCTTTAATGTCCCAGACTCCAGACCCTGATAGCGGCACCCCGGTGCCGGTGCCCGCTGTGCGCAAAAGCCGTAAGAACAACCCGGAGAAAACCCGCGAGAACATTCTGCAAGAAGCCCTTGTAGAGTTCGTCGAGCAGGGGCTGGCGGGGGCCCGCGTGGATGCTATTGCAGAGCGTACCCGTACCTCCAAACGCATGATTTACTACTACTTCACCAGCAAGGAGCAGTTGTACGTCGAGGTGCTGGAGAAACTGTACGGCGAGATCCGCAGCACCGAAAGCCATCTGCACCTGGACGAGCTACCGCCCGAACAGGCGATTCGTCGGTTGGTGGAATTCACCTTTGATCACCACGATTTGAACGCTGACTTTGTGCGGATGGTGAGCGTTGAAAACATTCACAAGGGTGAATTCATCAAGCGTTCGGAAGGCATCAAAGCCTTGAACGACACCATTGTGCAGGTGCTGGAAGACATCCTGCGTCGCGGCGTGGAACAGCACATTTTTCGCCCGGGGTTGAACCCCTTGGACGTTCACGTACTGGTCAGCTCGTTCTGTTTTTACCGGGTGTCGAACCGCTACACGGTGGGGGAAATCTTTCAGCTTGATTTGTCCGACGCGCAGGTCAAACAGCGCCATCGGCAGATGATCTGCGACTCGGTGGTGCGCTACCTGAAGGTCTGAGCGGGGGCCGCCCCTTGGCGAGACACGTTCGCGAAGGGGCGGCACGCTGCCTCAGGCGAGCGGGCGTTAGCCATTCATCTCTTGAAAGTGCGCCAGCATGCGCGACGCATCGGCGGTTACGCCGCTGATCAGCTCAAACGCCTTGACCGCTTGAAACACCGCCATGTTGCCGCCGTCCAATGTGCGGCACCCCAATGCCCGGGCCGTGCGCAGCAATTCGGTCTGCAGCGGGAAATACACGATTTCGGCGACCCACAACTGCGCGCGCAGTAATTCGGCGGGCACGGGCATGCCCGGCAATTTAGCCATGCCCATGGGCGTTGTATTGACCAGCCCGTCAGCCTTGGCCATCGCACTGGCCAGCTCGGTGCCAGCCTTGGCGCGGCCCCCTGAAAACTGTTGGTTGAGGTTGTCGGCCAGCGCTTGGGCGCGGCCGATGTCGACATCAAAAATCTCCAGGCACTGCACGCCTTCTTCGAGCAAGGCCTGAGCCACGGCAGAGCCCGCGCCGCCTGCGCCCATCTGAATGACGTGCGCAACGCGCACGCCGTTCAGGCCTCGGCGAAACCCTTCCGCGAACCCTAGGCAGTCCGTGTTGTGGCCGATGCGTTTGCCGTCTTTGAACACCACCGTGTTCACCGCGCCAATACCGCGCGCCTGTGGCGACAGTTCATCCAGCCACTCCAGGATGCTTTGCTTGCACGGGTACGTGATGTTCAGGCCGCTGAACCCCATGCGTTCGGCCGCTGTCAGCAGGTCGGGCAGGGCGCTGGCTTCCAGGTGCAGGGTGTCCAGATCGATCAGTTGGTACAGGTAACGCAGCCCTTGAGCCTGCCCCTCGCGTTCATGCAGCGCCGGCGTGCGAGAGGCCTGGATGCCGGCCCCGATCAGCCCGGCCAGTACGGAGGTGGGAGCGGTTGCGGTCGACATGGTGCTTACCTTTTGAATTGTTGGCTGAGGTGTTCCAGCGCCAGGCGATACCCGTTGCTGCCAAAGCCGCACAGCACGGCCTGGGCAATACCGGACACAAACGAGTGATGGCGGAAAGCTTCGCGGCTGTGGACGTTGGACAGGTGCACCTCGATCACCGGCAACTCGCTGGCGGCCAGCGCATCGCGGATGGCCACAGAGGTGTGGGTCCAGGCGGCCGGGTTGATCACAATAGCGGCGCAGCGCTGGCGGGCACCGTGAATCCAGTCCAGCATTTCGCCTTCGTGGTTGGTTTGGCGAAACTCCACGGTGAGGTCGTGTTCACGGGCGGTGCGCCCACACAGGTCGGCAATATCCGCAAGGGTTTCGTGGCCATAAACACTGGGTTCGCGGCTGCCGAGCAGGTTGAGGTTCGGGCCGTTAAGCACCAGGACGATAGGGGGCATAAAAGGTAACTCTGGCTTGTTATTGTGGGGTCGCCCGGGCTTGGCCCAGGCGGTCACCTCAAATTGTACTAACCAGTTAATAAGGTCAATTGCGAGGGCGAAGGTACGCGCGGGATTCGTCAGGAACTGGGCGTTTATCGAACGTTTCCTGAGGCGCGCCTAATATCAATTGAAAATCATTCGCGACAAAAAGTAAGATGGCGGCCCTTTTCCTACGCGCTACATGGAGTCTGTTTGTCGGACATGGACCTCAAGGGCTTGTTTCTCAAGCATGCCAGTACCCTGCGCGGGTACTTGGCGCGCAAGGTGCAAGACCCGCAACTGGCCGCCGATCTGGTGCAGGAAAGTTTCCTGCGCATGGCCGAGCATGGGCGCAAACAGCACATCGACAACTCCCCCGGTTACCTCTACCGCACGGCGCGTAACCTGCTGGTGGACCATATCCGTCAGGAAACCCGGCGCAAGACCGACTCGGTGGCGCATGAAGACCTGGCGCAAATCGAGGATGAACTGGCAGGGCTGGAGGCACAGGCGATGGCCGAACAACAGCGCATGGCGCTACAGCAGGCCCTGGCCGAGTTGCCGGAGCGTACTCGGGAGATATTCCGCCTTAACCGGATCGAAGGCATGACCCATGCCGAGGTCGCGCGGCACCTGGGCATTTCCGACAGTTCGGTGCAAAAGCATCTGTCCAAAGCGCTGGCCTATGTCATGCAGCGCCTGCAAGCGCCTGATCAATGATCGACCCGCGGGTTACTGATATTCGGCAGGTTAAACGTCACTGCTTATATACAACGAGAAATCGAGATTCACACGTGAATAGCCAAGGCCCCGAAGATCAAATCATCACAGAGGCCGCGGCCGATTGGGCCGTGCGCCTGCACGCGGGTGCCCTGAGCGTTGAAGAGCAAGCCCGGTTGCAGGCCTGGTTGGCCGCTGACGAGCGCCATGCCAAGGCGCTGCGCTATGCCGAACAGACCTGGGCCGCGCTGGGGACGCTGGCGCTGGACAGCTCGCCGGCCCCTCACCGTTCACGCCCGTCGAATGCCCGGCCTGCGCCTAAGATGCGGCACCGACGTGGGCCGCGTTGGGTGAAAGCGGCGGCGGTGCTGTCGTTGCTAGTGGCCGTTGGCTGGCTACGCGGGCCGTCCTGGCTTGTGCAGATGGAGGCGGATTACCAGACCGGTGCCGGCGAAATTCGCAGCCTTGCGCTGAGCGATGGCAGCGTGGTCGAGCTGGATGCCGCCAGCGCGATCCGCGTCGATTACGACACCGGCGAGCGGCGCGTAAGCCTGCTCAAGGGCTCGGCCGTGTTTTCGGTTGCGCCCATGGGCGGTGCCGAGTCGCGGCCTTTTGTTGTGCAAAGTGCCGGCGGGCGTACCCGGGCGCTGGGCACCCGGTTTGTCGTCGGCCGGGAAAGCCGCGATCAAGCCTGGGTGGGCGTACTGGAACACAGTGTCGCCGTCAGCCTGCAACACCCGCGTGTAGAGGGGGCCTCATCGCGCACCCTCGAAGCCGGTGAGAGCGCTCGCTACAGCCAGGCAAGCGGCGTACACCCCTTGCCCGGTTTTGACTTGAACGCCGCCACCAGTTGGCGGCGCGGCGTGCTGGTGTTTGATCGCCAGCCGTTGGCCCTCGTCATCGAACAACTCAATCGCTACCGCCCGGGGCACATTATCCTCGCCAACCCCGGCTTGGCAGACCGCCAGGTCAGTGGCGTGTTTCGCCTCGACATGCTCGACAGCGCATTGCCCACCCTTTCCCGTGAGTTGCAGATCCAGCGCGTTGAAGTGGCGGGCGTCAGCCTGATCTATTGACCCGGGCCCGTTGCAGCCGCCATGGCCCTGTCTTTTTGAGGGCCTTGAACATTAATTGCAAAAACCTTTACTGAGTTTTCCCGGGTAATGCGTCTTGCTATTGAGATTCATTCGCACAACTTTTCGTGCATGTCCGGGGATAACAACCATGTTCGTAAATCAGCGCAAAGGGGGGCGTACCGCAAGCCGGTTGGCCTTTGCCGTTCATGTCGCCCTGTTCGGGATGCTGGCTGTGCAAGGGTCGGTACAGGCGGCCGACACCGCCAGCCGAGCGGTTCAACAAGAATTTATTGCCTTCCATATCGCCGCCCAGCCGCTGGACAAAGCGGTGCTGCTGTTTGCCGAACAGGCCGGTTTACAGGTGCTGTTCGACAGCCACATGTTGCACGGCCTCAAGGCTTCGGCGCTCACGGGGGATTTCGGCGTGCAGGAAGGCCTGGCCCGGTTGCTGGGCAACAACCCGGTGGAGTACCGCTTCACGGGTGAACGCCAGGTGACGCTGACCCGTGTCAGCGCAGAACACAACGCGGCCTTGGCGTTGGGCACCACCTCCGTGACGGCCAGCGAAGGTAACGGCAACAGTGCCGACTGGGTGTACCAGACCCCCAAAGCGGTGTCTGTGATTACCCGCGAACAAATCAACAAACGGGCACCGCGCCACGCGGCCGACATGCTGGAAGAAACCCCCGGCGTGTACACAGCGGTGGATCAGCGTGACCCGGGGTTGTCGGTCAATATCCGCGGTATCCAGGACTATGGCCGGGTCAACATGAACGTTGACGGCATGCGTCAGAACTTCAACGTTAACGGCCACCAACACCGCAATGGCGTAATGCTGATCGACCCGGAAATGGTGTCCAGCATTGAGATCGACAAAGGTGCGCAGTCCACCTTGGGTGGGGCGGGTGTGCTGGGTGGCGTTGCGACCTTCAACACCCTGCAGGCCAGCGATTACTTGAAGGACGGCAAGGAATTTGGCGGGCGTATTCGGGCCGGCAGCGGCATCGGTAAACTGGGTAATGGCACCTATTTCAACGGTGGCGGGGTAGTTGCGTACGGCAACGATCTGGGCGATGCCCTGTTTGCGGTCAGCGAGCGCCACTTTGGGGATTACCGCAGCGGTCGGCAGCACGCCGGTAACCTGGGGGACGAAATTCGCGTCAAAAAATACCAGCCCGTGGCCTGGAAAAGCTGGCTCAACAGTGAAGTGGGGGATGCGGGCAGCGTGACCCGCTCACAAATGGCCAAGTTCGGGCTCAATTTGCCCAACGACCAGCGCATTGAACTGAGCTACCTGAACACTGACAGCGACAGCAATGATTCATGGACTTACATGCGCGAAGACCTGTCAGGCTATGACTATGTTCGCCACAGCAAGAACAACCTCAGCACCGCCAACTACGCGCTGGATTACAGCTTTAATCCGGACAATGAACTGATCGACCTCAAGGCCAAGGTGTATTACGTCACCACGGTGCTCGACCGGGCCAACGCCCGGCATAACGCTTCGGGTGCAAACGCGCTTGAAGGTTATAAGGACCGTTTCCGTACGGATACCTGGGGCGCGTTGGTGCAGAACACGTCACGGTTCAACTTGGATGACTACGGCCAGTTGAACTGGAATTACGGCCTGGAGATGTACCAGGACACCTTTAAGCCGCGCAGCGATAAAGTGCCGGGTGTGAATGAGCAAACGCTGCCCTATGTCAAAAGTTCGAACCCTGGTGGCGAGCGCACCATGGCCAGCCTGTTCACGCACCTGGAGTACGACTACAACGATTGGCTGAATGTAAGCGGCGGCTTGCGGTATGACCGTTACCGTCTTGACGGGAAAACCGGCATGACGCTCTGGCGCAAAAACATCATCCGTTATGAGGACGGTGTGGCGGTCATTGATGGCTCAAGCGTGCGCACTGAAGACGTGTATGACGTTGACCGGGAAAGCGGCCAGTTTTCGCCGACCTTCGGCCTGGCCATCAAGCCCGGCGTAGACTGGTTGCAACTGTATGCGAACTGGGGCAAGGGCTGGCGCCCGCCGGCGGTGACGGAAGTGTTTATGACGGGGCGGCCGCACGGTGGCAATGCGCCTGAACGGGTTTTCCCCAACCCCTTTCTCAAGGCTGAAGAGTCGCGGGACTGGGAAGTGGGTTTCAACATCTTCAAAGAGTCGCTGTTCTTTAACAACGACCGGCTGGGCATGAAGGTTGCGTACTTTGATAACACCATCAAAAACTTCTCGTTCATGCAGTTCGGCGTCATGCTTCCCGAAGAAACGGCCTCGGGTAACTTCGGTGACCTGGCGTATGTGAATAACGTGAATGACACGCGCTTTCGCGGTGTTGAGTATCAACTCAATTACGACATGGGGCGCCTGTATACCAACTTGAGTTATACCCACATGATCGGTAGCAATGACTTTTGCAGTGCCGATTACTACATGGGCGGCGCGAAGAAACGCGGTAAAAAACTCAAGAGCTATCTCGAGAAGTACACGCGACCTGACGGCTCCACCGGCATGCGCCCGGTGACGGAAACCGAGTGGCTGGACGACGATGACCGAAACAATGCCCAGAGCTGTGGCAAGGTGATGGGAAACGCGACCTATATGCCCGCTGACCGTGGCTCGTTAACCGTGGGCGCGCGCTTTCTGGAGCGCCGTTTGGACACGGGTGTTCGCCTGCGCTACAGCCCGGGTAACAACAAAGATATCAACACGCACAACTACCGCAGCATTGAACAGGCCACATGGCCCAAATACAGCGTGTACGATTTGTATGCCAGTTACTGGGCAACCGATGATCTGAATATTTCGCTGATCATGGAAAACGCCACAGACGAGGCTTACTTTGTGGCCATGGGCGATGCCAACAACTTAAGCCTGGCGCGGGGCCGCACGTTGAGCGGGATGCTGGAGTACAAGTTCTGATTTCGACGTAACGGTCGCGAGCAATCTCGCGCCTACACAACGTTTATCAAGGTGTAGGCGCGAGCGTGCTCGCGATCTGTTCAGCCGGTTACCGACGAACCAGCCATACGCCCGATTCCATGTGGTGAGTCCACGGGAACTGGTCAAACACGGCACAACGCTCGATACGGTGCGTGTCGTGCAGTTGGGCGATGTTCTCGGCCAGGGTCAGCGGGTTGCACGAGATGTACAGAATGTTGTCAAAACGGCGCGTCAGTTCGCAGGTGTCCGGGTCCATGCCCGCACGCGGCGGGTCGACGAACACGCTGCCAAATGCGTAACTTTTCAGGTCAATGCCCTGCAAGCGGCGGAACGGGCGCACTTCGTTGAGGGCTTCGGTCAACTCTTCTGCCGACAACCGCACCAGTTTGACGTTATCCACAGCGTTGTCGCGCAGGTTGTTCAAGGCTGCGTTGACAGACGTTTTGCTGATTTCAGTGGCCAGCACGTTGCGCACGCGGGTGGCCAGCGGCAGGGTGAAGTTGCCGTTGCCGCAATACAGCTCCAGCAAATCATCCGAACGCTCGCCCAGCGCATCGTAGGCCCAGTTGAGCATCTTCTGGTTGACCGTGCCGTTTGGCTGGGTAAAGGCACCTTCGGGCTGTTGATAGGTGAACGTGCGACCCGCGATTTCAAGTTTCTCGACCACGTAGTCGCGGCCGATCACCACGCGTTTGCCTTTGGAGCGGCCAATCACACTGATATCAAGGTCGCTGGCCAATTGCTCGGCGGCGGTTTGCCAGTGCTCGTCCAGCGGGCGGTGATAGCACAGGGTGACCATCGCATCGCCCGCCAGGGTGGTTTGAAACTCCACCTGAAACAGTTTGTGGCTCAGGGCTGAACTGGCCTTCCAGGCGGCCTTGAGCTGCGGCATCAACTGGTTGATGCGCAGGCTGGCAATCGGGAAGTCTTCGATCAGAATCGGCGTGCGCTTGTCGTCCTGGGCAAACATGGCGTAGTGACGCTCACCGGCTTCGCGCCACAGGCGGAACTCGGCGCGTAAGCGAAAATGCTTCAACGGCGAATCAAACACCTGGGGCTCAGGCGCATCGAACGGTGCCAGCAGCTCGCGCAGGCGGTTGGCCTTGGCTTCAAGCTCGACGGCGTAAGTGGCGGGATCGAACGGCAAGTCACTCATGCGTTAAACCACCCCAACTTGACCACGAACAGGATCGACAGAATGATCAGTGGCGCGTTCAACTCACGGGCGCGGCCGGACAACAGCTTGATCACGGTCCAGGAAATAAAGCCGAAGGCGATGCCGTTGGCGATGGAATAGGTAAACGGCATGGCCAGGGCTGTGATGACCACAGGTGCGGCAACGGTGACGTCTTCCCAGTCGATTTCGGCCAGGCCGCTCATCATCAGCACGGCCACGAACATCAGCGCGGGTGCGGTGGCGAACGCCGGAACGCTGGAGGCCAGGGGCGAGAAGAACAGTGCCAGCAGGAACATCACCGCGACCACGATGGCCGTCAGGCCTGTGCGGCCACCGGCGCTGACGCCCGCTGCCGACTCGATGTAGCTGGTGGTGGTCGACGTGCCCAGCAGCGAACCGGCCATGGCCGCGGTGCTGTCGGCAATCAGGGCGCGGCCCATTTTAGGCATGTGCCCGTCTTTGCCCATCAGGCCGGCGCGCTTGGCCACGCCGATCAGGGTGCCGGAGTTGTCGAACAGGTCCACGAACAGGAAGGCGAAGATCACGCTGATCAGGCCAATGTCCAGTGCGCCCTTGATGTCCAGTTGCAGGAAGGTCGGGGCCAGGGATGGCGGCATTGAAACCACACCACCGAACTCGGTCACGCCCATGGCGATAGAGGCCACGGTCACGGCCAGAATGCCGATCAGCACCGCGCCGCGCACTTTCATGGCTTCAAGGGCGACGATCAGCGCAAAGCCCAGCGAGGCCAGAATCACTTTCGGTTGGGCCAGGTCGCCCATGCCCACCAGCGTGGCCTGGTTGGCGACGACGATACCGGCGTTGCCCAGTGCAATCAGGGCCAGAAACAGACCGATACCGGCGGCAATGGCCGAACGCAATGGCAGCGGGATGCTGTTGATGATCCATTCGCGGATGCGAAAGATCGACAGCAGGAAGAACAGCACGGCCGAAATAAACACCGCCCCCAGCGCTACTTGCCAGGTGTGGCCCAAGTGCAGCACCACGGTGTAGGTGAAGAAGGCGTTCAGGCCCATGCCCGGCGCGAGGGCGATCGGGTAGTTGGCAATGAGGCCCATGATCGCGGACCCGATAGCGGCGGCCAGGCAGGTGGCGACAAACAGCGCGCCTTTGTCCATGCCGGTTTCGCCGAGGATGCTCGGGTTCACGAACAGAATGTAGGCCATCGCCAGGAAGGTGGTGATACCCGCGAGAATCTCGGTGCGCACATTGGTGTTATGTGCCTTGAGTTGAAACAGCCTTTCCAGCATGCCAGTCCCCGTGGCGCCGCTGGCGCCGTGATTAAGTCGTTTTCAACAGCAAAGCACAGGCCAGATGGCCTGGGATTTTTCTGTCTGTTGGAAAAAGCCGCGCATCATACCAGCAGCTCGAACGTCTGGCTGCTTTGGTTACCGTGTCGGGCCATGTTTTGTAACATCCGTTTGAGAGGCATACTGTGTGCCAGTTTTCAGGGGGACTTATGACGCGTATCAGCACAAGGTTTTTAGCCTGCCTCGGCTTGTTCATAAGCAGCGGTTTGAGTGCAGCCCCGGCGTTGCCGTTGAGCAGCGTTGAAATCCTCAAGGTCGCCTCCACCACTGGGGCCGTGGAGGACGTGCTGGACGGGCAAGAGCAGACCCGGGGGCACCATCGTGGCCCGAACATTAAAGTGTTTGTGCTTGAACGGGGCTATGGCGGCCAGCCGACGGTAACGCTCGATGGCCAAGAGGTGGACGGTGTTCGCACGCCGGTCTGCAATAAGGGCCAGGGGCTGGTGACCTGCGAGGGTGCGGGCACCACGGTCGGTTATGTGTACACCTTTGATCTGGGTAACAAGGAAGGTGGGTTCTTCCAGTTCAGTAACACTTCACTCGTCCCCCCACACAACCGTCTCAGCGCCCAGCTCCTAATAAAGTAGGAGGGGCCGCCGCGATCGGCCCTCCCTGGCCGTGTCGCGGCTGACCCGGCGTCCTGCCGGGTTACCCACTGCGCAAAACCTGCGTTCGGCCAGCGTGGTTTAAGGGGGCCCTTGGATCAAAAACCAGATCAAAAGATCACGAGCAAGCTCGTTCCTACAGGCCTTGCTGCGTTCGGCCAGCGTGGTTTAAGGGGACCCTTGGATCAAAAACCAGCGCGTAGGAGCGAGCTTGCTCGCGATCTTTTAAAACCAGAAGATCACGAGCCCTCAATAACGAACGCCTACAAGTGGGTCGTTTCTTCCACTAGCCGATCGCGCTTGGCCAACCCCGGGAACAGTTTTATCCACAGCCCGGTGATGACCAGGGTGCCAATGCCGCCCAGCAGCACGGCAGGCACTGTGCCCATCCAGTGGGCCGTGACACCGGACTCGAACTCACCCAACTGGTTGGACGCGCCGATAAACAGGCCGTTGACCGCACTGACCCGGCCGCGCATTTCGTCCGGGGTTTCCAGTTGCACAAACGACGCGCGGATCACCATGCTGATCATGTCCGCCGCGCCCAGCACCACCAGCACTGCCATCGAAAACCAGAACGAGGTCGACAGCCCGAACGCAATCGTAGCGACCCCAAACACGCCCACAGCGGTAAACATGGTGCGCCCGACCTTGCGTTCAAACGGGAATCGCGCCAGCCACAATGACATCAATAAGGCCCCGACCGCGGGTGCCGAACGCAACATGCCCAGCCCCCATGGCCCGGTGAGCAGGATGTCTTTGGCAAATACGGGCAACAGTGCGGTGGCCCCGCCGAGCAACACGGCAAACAGGTCCAGAGAAATAGCCCCCAGAATGTCCGGCCGGCTACGAATAAAGCGAATACCCGCCAGCAACGAGTGCAACGTGGCTTTGCCTTTATTCAGCGCCGCCTGACGTGCAGGCAGGTTGCTCATCAGCAGGGCGGCGACCAGGTACAAGACCACACTCGGGCCATACACCCAGACGCTGCCAAACGCATACAGCAACCCGCCGAAGGCCGGTGCAACGATCGTGGCCGATTGCTGCGCAGCCTGCGCGGCGGCCACCGCCCGAGGGAACAGCGCCGCTGGCACGATGGACGGCAACAGCGCCTGGGTGGTCGGCATTTCGAAGGAGCGGGCGCTGCCCAGCAGAAACGCCAGCACAAAGATCATGTCCCGGGTGATGTGGCCAGTGGTGCTGCTGATGGCCAACGTCAACGCGATCATCGCCTGCAGCGACTGGCACAGCGCGGCCACTTTGCGGCGGTCATAGCGGTCGGCCACATGCCCGGTGTGCAGCATAAACAGCAGGCGCGGGGCGAATTCGATCAAGCCCACCCAACCCAGGTCCATCACGCTGCCCGTCAGTTGATACAGGTTCCAGCCAATGGCCACGGTCAGCATCTGGAAGGCGCTGGCGGTGAAGATACGGGCAAACCAGAAGGCCACAAACGGCCGGTGATGGCGTAACAGAAGCGGCTGGCTGGTCATTAAGTGCGTCATGGCAGAGGGCTGAGGGATGTTGAGATTATCATTTTTCTGTAACAAATAATGACTGATGATTGATGCGTCTAATCGGGGCCATCTGTGTTTTTTTTGACGATCAAACCGGCCTGTGACAGGCCTTTTTCGAGGGGGCTGAGACATCCTGTCACGCGACAACCAACCACATTAGCCACGCGGCCGTAATGGACTACTCTTCCCTCATTGTTTGATCCAGATCAACACGTTTTCTGGCTGATCTGGATGGCCAACCGGCCAGAATCCTTGCGTGGTGGTGATAAACGACGGGCATCGACCCGTCGGGGCCACCTGCACAGGGACGCCGGATACATGCATTGAGCCTGTGTCCTGAACGACCTGATACTTGATAGAGGAAGACATATGTTCGGTTTGGAGGCTTTGGATCTCGCCCGAATCCAGTTTGCGTTTACCGTGTCGTTCCACATTCTGTTCCCTGCTATCACCATCGGCCTGGCCAGTTACCTGATGGTGCTGGAAGGCATGTGGCTGAAAACCCGGGACGACACGTACCGCGATCTGTACCACTTTTGGTCGAAGATTTTTGCGGTCAACTTCGGGATGGGCGTTGTGTCCGGCCTGGTGATGGCCTATCAGTTTGGCACGAACTGGTCGCGCTTCTCTGACTATGCCGGTGCGATCACCGGCCCCTTGCTGACGTATGAAGTGCTCACGGCCTTCTTCCTTGAGGCGGGCTTTCTGGGGGTTATGTTGTTTGGCTGGAACCGTGTCGGCCGGCGGATGCACTTTTTCTCGACCGCGATGGTTGCCCTCGGCACGCTGATCTCAACCTTCTGGATCCTGGCGTCCAACAGTTGGATGCAAACCCCGCAAGGCCACGAAATCATTGATGGCCGAGTGATCCCGGTGGACTGGTTGGCCGTGATCTTCAACCCGTCATTCCCTTACCGCCTGGCGCACATGGCCACGGCAGCGTTTGTGGCCACTGCCTTCTTTGTCGGCGCGTCCGCCGCCTGGCATCTGCTGCGCGGCCGCAACACCCCAGCCATTCGCCGCATGTTCTCCATGGCCATGTGGATGGCACTGGTGGTTGCCCCGGTGCAGGCCTTTATCGGCGATGCTCACGGCTTGAACACCCTCAAGTACCAGCCGGTGAAAATCGCGGCCATTGAAGGGCACTGGGAAAACAAGCCGGGTGAAGCGACGCCGCTGATTCTGTTCGGCATTCCGGACATGAAAACCGAAACCACCAATTACAAGATTCAAGTGCCCTACCTGGGTAGCCTGATTCTGACGCACAGCCTGGATAAACAGATCCCGGCGATGAAGGACTACCCGCCTGAGGATCGTCCGAACTCCACCATCGTGTTCTTCACCTTCCGCATCATGGTGGCGCTGGGCATGTTGATGATCTTTATCGGCCTGTGGAGCGTATGGCTGCGTAAACGCGGCACCTTGTACGAGAACCGCGCGTTCCTGCACCTGGTGTTGTGGATGGGGCCGTCCGGTCTGATCGCCATTCTGGCGGGCTGGTTCACCACTGAGGTGGGCCGTCAGCCGTGGGTGGTGTACGGGCTAATGCGCACCGCCGATGCGTCGTCCAACCACAGCGTGACGCAAATGAGTGTCACCCTGATTGCCTTTGTGCTGGTTTATTTCTCGCTGTTCGGGGTGGGTATTGGCTACATGATGCGCCTGGTTCGCAAAGGGCCAGTTGCCCATGAAGGTGATGAACATCCGCAGGGTGGGCCGGGCCAGCAGCGCACACCTGCCCGTCCTCTGTCGGCTGCCGTTGAAGGCATGGACGATGGCCATAGCGATAGCCTGAAGAAGGGGAACTGAGTCATGGGTATTGATCTGCCACTTATCTGGGCAATCATCATCATCTTCGGGATCATGATGTACGTGGTCATGGATGGTTTCGATCTCGGGATCGGCATCCTCTTTCCGTTTATCAAGGGCGAGCAGGACCGCGATGTGATGATGAACACTGTCGCGCCCGTCTGGGATGGTAACGAAACCTGGCTGGTGCTGGGCGGGGCGGCCTTGTTCGGTGCCTTTCCGCTGGCGTATTCGGTGGTGCTGTCGGCGCTGTACCTGCCACTGGTGCTAATGCTGGTCGGCCTGATCTTCCGCGGTGTGGCGTTTGAATTTCGCTTCAAGGCCAAAGCCCACAAACGCCACATCTGGGACAAGGCCTTTATCGGCGGCTCCATTGCCGCGACCTTCTTCCAGGGTGTGGCGTTGGGGGCCTTCATTGATGGCATCCCGGTGGTCGACCGTCAGTATGCGGGGGGCGGCATGGATTGGTTGTCACCGTTCACCGTGTTCTGCGGCATTGCGCTGATCGTGGCTTACGCTTTGCTGGGCTGCACCTGGCTGATCATGAAAACCGAAGGCCACCTGCAAGAACGCATGCATAACCTGGGGCGTCCTCTGGCGTTGGCGCTGCTGGTGTTTATGGGCATTGTCAGTATCTGGACACCGCTGGCGCACTCGGACATCGCTGCGCGCTGGTTTACGCTACCTAACCTGTTCTGGTTCCTGCCGGTGCCGATTCTGGTACTGGTCACGATGTACGGCTTGCTTAAGGCCATTGCCCGAAACGCTCATTACACGCCGTTCCTGTTAACCCTGGTGTTGATCTTTCTGGGTTACAGCGGTTTGGGTATCAGCCTGTGGCCGAACATTATCCCGCCGGCGATCTCGATCTACGACGCGGCGGCACCGCCGCAAAGCCAGGGCTTCATGCTGGTCGGCACGCTGTTTATCATTCCGTTTATCCTCGGTTACACCTTCTGGAGCTACTACGTGTTCCGCGGCAAGGTGACCCACGAAGACGGTTATCACTAGTGAGCGCCGCTGCGGCCTTGGGGTCGCAGCCTTTTCCCCAGAGGAGTGCCTGAGCATGGCTGGCAAGGATTATCTGCACGACGTGAAAGAGGGCGAGAAAAAACCACTGTGGCAACGCATTGGCTGGTTGGTGGTGATTTGGAGCGCCAGTGTGGTGTCACTGGGCATCTTTGCCTGGCTGATTCGTTTGTTTATGACCGCCGCGGGCATGAAAAGCCATTGAGCGGTGGTCACACTCCCCCGTAGCGCAAGGTCGGTGGTTACTTGCGCGCTTTGAGAATCACGAACTTGGGGGTGGCAGCCACTTGCTCGACACCGCGAAACAGCTTGGCGAGCTTGCTGTGATACCCCAAGTGACGGTTGCCCACTATATAGAGAGCGCCGCCGACCACCAGCGCTTCCTGAGCTTGTTGAAACATGCGCCAGGCCAGGAAGTCGCCCACCACTTGTTGCTGGTGGAACGGTGGGTTGCACAACACCACATCCAGGGAGTGCGCCGCCTGGCCAGCCAGCCCGTCACCGGCCCGCACGATCACCTCGCGGTCACCCAGCAAGGCGTGCCAGTTTTCCCGAGCCGATTGCACTGCCATAAATGATTCATCGACCAGCGTGTAGTGAGCCTCGGGGTTGTTTCTGGCGCTGGCGATGGCCAGCACGCCATTACCGCAGCCCACATCGGCAACGCGGGCCGAGCCCAGGTTTTTCGGCAGGTGAGGCAGGAAAGCCCGCGTGCCGATGTCCAGCCCCTCGCGGCAGAACACGTTGGCGTGGTTGAGCAATTCAATAGCGGGCTCATCCAGCGTATAGCGCGAAGGGTAGGGCGAGGTAAAGGGCGCTTTGGTTTCAGGCGTGGCGACCAGTAGCCGAGCCTTCTTCACCGCCAGCGACGCCTGAACCGGGCCGATATAACGCTCCAGCAAGTCCCCTGCCGCACGTGGCAAATGCTTGACCATGGCCCCGGCAATCACCTGGGCATTCGGTGCCAGTTGACCTTGCAGGCGAATCAATTGCTCTTCCAGCAACGCGAGGGTCTTGGGCACGCGCACCAGTACGCAGTCAAAAGGTCCGACCAGAGGCTCGCTGGCGGGCACACGCTTGACGGCATCAAAGGCATGGCCATTGCGCACCAGGTTCTTTTCCAGCGCCTGCACGGCGAGGTAGGAATCACTGCTGCTGGTGACCTGCTGTGTGCGGGTCAGGCTGATCGCCAGCGCGCCAAAACTGTCATTGAGTACCAATACCCGGCTGTTTTCCGGGAGGGCACGTTCGGCCAGGTCATTGAGCAAGTACTCATCCGCGGCATCAAAGGCCTGTAACGGCTCGTTTTGTTGTTCGGGCTGGCGGATCAAGTGAAGTTGGGCGAACGGGGTTTCTAACGCAGGCATTGGGCAGACTCTGGGGGTTCGACAGTTGCCCGAAGGGCGACTTCGCAGCACGGGCGTGCGGGAAAATCGCAGGCGTGCGTGATTTTACTTTTTTTTACAGGAAATTGCCTGAATGCTGTGCAGAGGTCGCTGGGCAGGGCCGCCACACCTGGAAAATTTAGAGCAGGCCCGATTTGGTCGCAATGACCACCGCAGAGGTTTTGTTGTTGGCCCCCATTTTTCTGATAGCGCTGCTGATGTGGAAATTCACGGTACGTGTGGTCAGGCTCAAAATCATCGCGATATCCGACGCCGTTTTGCCTTCTGCAGTCCACTTCAGGACTTCCGATTCGCGGATCGACAAACGGCTGATGGGGGGTAATTCCCTCAGACGGGGGTGTGATCGTGCACTCATGAAGCTATGCAACTGGTTGCACAGCCACAGTACATTCGCGGCTTTCTCGGTGAATTCGTCTTCGGTCAGCGGCGGGTAACTGCGCGCCAGGCTTAAGATGCTGACCCCGCCAGACGCGTCATGCACGGATTGCGACCAACCATGCTTCAATCCGTGGGCTTGGCATTCCTGCCAGATTTCTGGCGACTCGCAAAACAGCTCGTCGTCCCAGGCAATCGGGGAAATTGAAAAATGGCAGTGTGCGATAATCGGGTTTTTGTTGATGAAATGGGTTCGTTCAAAGGTTTTGATAAATTCATTTGGATAGTTACTTAGCGTGTTGCTAAGTAAAGGCACGCTTGTAAATCTGGGGCTGAACTTAAAATGGAAGTAGTTAAATCCGTACTGCTCTATCTTTTTGAGGGTGTAGTCGGTTATTTGGCTTTCGCTCTTATGTGCGCTGCGGGGGCCTGCAAGATTTATGGTTTGGGTTTTCATGATTAAATCAGATATCCCTAGTCTATGACCCAATTCGTATTCCGTTTGTCATACTAGTTGAAGGATGTAGGAACTTTCAAAATTTTTCACCATTTTTTTTGAGGTTGTTTTTCGACGCTTCTTCAGATGTCATGTCTCGATGTGAAACAGCGAGCAGCCCGGTTATGATCTGGCCGGGTCATAAACTCAAGGCGTACACATTGTTTTCTGGCGTCAGGATTTTGTTAGTGGAGTTTTAACTCAATTATATTGTTTCTAAGTGGCTGCGCGTAGACGTTAACTTTAAGTTGTATATAAACAAAAGGTTTACGACCCCTGGCTCTCTTCGAGTACGCCACCTGCTGGGCGTAATGCCATACCCTTTACAGGTGTTTGTCGGACGTGCTTTGCGCCACACTAGGCCATCCGTCTACTGGAGTGCACCATGACCGCCAGCGCAGAGAAGTTCACGCGTCAAACCTTGATTGATGTCACCCCGATCACGCCCAGCCTCTTCACGTTGCGCACAACACGGGATCAGGGCTTCCGCTTCCAGGCCGGGCAATTTGCCAGGCTAGGGGTCACTAAAGCCGATGGCAGCACGGTATGGCGAGCTTACTCAATGGTGTCTTCGCCCCATGACGAGTTTCTGGAGTTTTTGTCCATTGTGGTACCGGGCGGCGAGTTTACCAGTGAGTTAAGCCGCCTGAGGGAAGGGGGCACGCTGCTGGTGGATCGTCAGGCATTTGGTTATCTGACACTGGATCGTTTTGCCGATGGCCGCGATCTGTGGTTGCTGGCGACCGGGACGGGGGTCGCGCCCTTTCTTTCGATATTGCAAGATTTTGAAGTATGGGAAAAATTCGAACGTATTGTGTTGGTCTACAGCGCACGCGAGGCGCGTGAGCTGGCGTACCAGGATTTAATTGCTGGCTTAAAGGCGCGTGATTACCTTGCGGAGCATGTTCATAAGCTGATTTATATTCCAACGTTGACCCGTGATTCAATACCGGGTGTATTAAATGGCCGTATTACCACACTGATTGAAAGTGGTGAGCTGGAAAGTGTTGCCGGTGTTCAGTTAACCCCTGAATGTTCACGCGTCATGTTATGCGGTAACCCGCAAATGATTGATGACACCCGTGCCTTGTTGAAGCGTAGGGATATGCAGCTGAGCCTCACGCGTCGGCCTGGGCAAGTAGCGGTTGAAAATTACTGGTAGTGTTAAAGCTCTAATAAAGAACGACACCCTAAGAGTGTCGTTCTTTTTAGGGTACGTGCTTAAGTTCGTTCATTTTGAACTTTGAGCAAGTCCCGAATCTCGCCCAACAAGAGTTCCTCTTTGGAGGGGGCCGCCGGTGCACTGGGTGCAACAGCCTCTTCACGCTTCAGACGGTTGATCGCCTTTACACCCATAAAAATGGCGAAGGCCACAATAATAAAATCGATCACGGTCTGAATGAACTTGCCGTAGGCCAGCACCACCGCTGGCGTATCGCCCACGGCGGCCTTGAGCGGTATGGCAAGGTCACTGAAGTCCACACCGCCGATCAGCAAGCCCAGTGGAGGCATGATCACATCGCCCACAAAAGACGAAACGATTTTTCCGAATGCGGCACCGATAATGATACCGACGGCCATATCGACCACATTCCCTTTGACCGCGAAGGCCTTAAACTCACTTATCACGCTCATGGGTTATTCCTTGTTACAGATTAGGTGGGTGGTAGCAGTGTAAATCAGCCCGGTAGTTCTTGCCTGTTGGGTTTTGGTCTGCGGAACGCTCGACCTCACCTGGCGCTGTCAGTTTTCCACTCACCAGCGGCAAGGCTCAGTGGGCTATCATCACGCTTTTTCCGTGGAGTTCAGATGGCCAAGCCCAAGCGCATTTACGGCTGCACCGAGTGCGGCGCAACCTTTCCCAAGTGGGCAGGGCAGTGCGCTGAATGCGGCGTCTGGAACACGCTGGTCGAAACCGTGGTGGAAAGCGGCGCGGCGGCCCCCCCCAGTGCGCGCACCGGTTGGACGGGGCAGCAGGCTCAACTCAAGACCCTGGCTGAAGTCAGTATTGAGGAAATTCCACGCTTTTCTACGGCTTCCGGTGAGCTGGACCGCGTGCTCGGCGGCGGCCTGGTCGATGGTTCGGTGGTGCTGATTGGCGGTGACCCCGGCATTGGCAAGTCCACTATTCTGTTGCAAACCTTGTGTCATATGGCCGCGCGCATGCCGGCGTTGTATGTCACCGGTGAAGAGTCCCAGCAGCAAGTGGCCATGCGCGCTCGCCGCCTGGGGTTGCCGCAAGACAAGCTCAAGGTCATGACCGAAACGTGTATAGAAAGCATCATCGCCACCGCCAAACTGGAAAAGCCCAAGGTCATGGTGATCGACTCGATCCAGACCATCTTCACCGAACAACTGCAATCGGCACCGGGCGGCGTTTCGCAAGTGCGTGAAAGTGCGGCGTTGCTGGTGCGCTATGCCAAGTCCAGCGGCACGGCGATCTTCCTGGTGGGCCACGTCACTAAAGAGGGGGCGTTGGCCGGGCCCAGGGTTCTGGAGCATATGGTTGACACCGTGCTGTATTTCGAAGGCGAGTCCGATGGGCGCCTGCGTTTGCTGCGGGCGGTGAAAAACCGTTTTGGCGCGGTCAACGAATTAGGCGTGTTCGGCATGACCGACAAGGGGCTTAAAGAGGTCTCTAACCCGTCGGCAATTTTTCTTACGCGCGCGCAGGAAGAAGTTCCGGGCAGCGTGGTGATGGCCACTTGGGAAGGCACGCGGCCGATGCTGGTGGAAGTGCAAGCGCTGGTGGATGACAGCCATATGTCCAACCCGCGCCGGGTCACGTTGGGGCTGGATCAGAACCGGCTGGCCATGCTGTTGGCGGTGTTGCACCGCCACGGCGGCATTCCGACCCACGACCAAGACGTTTTTCTCAACGTGGTGGGGGGCGTCAAAGTGCTGGAGACGGCTTCCGACCTGGCCTTGATGGCGGCGGTCATGTCCAGCTTGCGTAACCGGCCATTGCCCCACGACTTGCTGGTGTTTGGTGAGGTGGGCTTGTCGGGCGAGGTACGGCCGGTGCCCAGTGGCCAGGAACGTTTAAAAGAAGCCGCCAAACACGGTTTTAAACGCGCCATCGTACCCAAAGGCAACGCGCCGAAAGAGTCGCCGCCGGGTTTGCAGGTCATCGGCGTGACCCGTCTGGAACAGGCGCTGGACGCCTTGTTCGAGTAGGCCATTGCCGGTGTTTACACACTCCGGGGCTTGAACAGTCGCTGCAGGTGAGCCGCGACGAGGCCAGCAGAAAAACGCAAAAGAAGGCTCTAGACCAAGGTAGGGGGCTGGCCTTTAAAGCTGGGGGCGCTAAACTCCGAAGGCAGTCCTTCTTGTCCAACTGGCCGGAATATAAAAATGAATAATAAAAACAGCCTGCTACGCCATATCCCGTGGCTGGTGCTGGCAATTGTAGGAGCCTGCGCCCTTGGCGTAGTGGCCTTGCGCCGAGGCGAAGCAATCAACGCCTTGTGGATCGTCGTCGCAGCGGTTGCCATCTATTTGGTTGCCTATCGTTATTACAGCCTGTTCATCGCCACCAAAGTGATGCAACTGGATCCTCGCCGGGCAACGCCCGCCGTGGTCAATAACGATGGTCTGGACTACGTACCGACCAACAAACACATTCTCTTCGGGCATCACTTTGCTGCAATCGCCGGTGCAGGTCCGCTGGTCGGCCCGGTTCTGGCCGCGCAAATGGGCTACCTGCCGGGCACACTCTGGCTGATTGCCGGTGTGGTACTGGCCGGCGCGGTTCAGGACTTTATGGTGCTGTTCCTGTCCACCCGCCGTAACGGTCGCTCTCTGGGCGACATGGTGCGTGAGGAAATGGGCAAGATCCCGGGCACCATCGCCCTGTTCGGCTGTTTCCTGATCATGATCATCATCCTCGCGGTGCTGGCGCTGATCGTGGTCAAGGCCCTCGCAGAAAGCCCGTGGGGCATGTTCACGGTGATGGCCACCATCCCGATCGCGATGTTCATGGGCATTTATATGCGCTACATCCGCCCGGGCCGTATCGGTGAAATCTCGATCATCGGGGTGCTGTTGTTACTCGGTTCCATTTGGCTGGGGGGCCAGATTGCAGCCAGCCCGGAATGGGCCCATGTGTTCACCTTCACCGGTACGCAAATTACCTGGATGCTGATTGGCTACGGCTTTGTCGCGGCGGTACTGCCGGTGTGGCTGGTGCTGGCACCGCGTGACTACCTGTCAACGTTCCTGAAAATCGGCACCATCGTTGCGCTGGCCATTGGCATTTTGGTCACCATGCCCGAGCTGAAAATGCCGGCACTGACCCAATTCACCGACGGCAACGGCCCGGTGTGGAAGGGCGGCCTGTTCCCGTTCCTGTTCATCACCATTGCTTGCGGTGCGGTATCGGGTTTCCACGCACTGATCTCCTCGGGCACTACGCCCAAGCTGCTGGATAACGAAACCAACGCCCGTTACATCGGTTACGGCGGCATGCTGATGGAGTCCTTCGTGGCCATCATGGCTATGGTTGCGGCTTCGGTCATCGAGCCGGGTGTGTACTTCGCCATGAACAGCCCGCCTGCCATTGTTGGCGGGGATGTGGTCTCGGTGGCGCAAGCCGTGACCAGTTGGGGCTTTGCCATTACCCCGGATCAACTGACCGCCCTGGCCAAAGACATCGGTGAAACCACCGTACTGGCTCGAGCGGGCGGTGCACCGACCTTGGCAGTGGGTATTGCTCAAATCCTGCACAACGTGTTGCCGGGCGAGAACACCATGGCGTTCTGGTACCACTTTGCCATTTTGTTTGAAGCCTTGTTCATTCTCACGGCGGTTGACGCCGGTACCCGTGCCGGGCGCTTCATGCTGCAAGACTTGCTGGGCAGCTTTGTCCCTGCGCTCAAACGTACCGAGTCATGGCCTGCCAACCTGCTGGCCACTGGCCTGTGTGTAGCGATGTGGGGTTACCTGCTGTACCAAGGCGTGATCGACCCACTGGGCGGTATCAACACCTTGTGGCCATTGTTCGGTATTTCTAACCAGATGCTGGCGGGTATCGCGCTGATGCTGGCGACGGTTGTACTGATCAAAATGAAGCGCCAGCGCTACATTTGGGTGACGATGTTGCCTGCCGTGTGGTTGTTGATCTGCACCACCGTGGCTGGCTTTATCAAGCTGTTCGACAGCAACCCGGCGGTTGGCTTCCTGTCGCTGGCGAAAAAATACAGCACCGCACTGGAAGCAGGCCAAGTGATTGCGCCCGCGAAAAACATCGACCAGATGCAGCACGTCATCATCAACGCTTACACCAACGCTGGCCTGACCGTGCTGTTCCTGTTCGTGGTGTTCAGCATCCTGTTCTTTGCGATCAAGGTGGGTGTGGCGTCATGGGGCACTAAAGAACGCACGGATAAGGAAGCGCCTTACCACGTCATGCCGGATGCCAAATAGAGGGTTGCAACCATGTTCAATGACCTGAGTCGCCTCGGTAAATACCTCGGTCAGGCCGCGCGCTTGATGGTCGGCATGCCCGACTACGACAACTACGTCGAGCATATGCAAACCAAACACCCGGACAAGCCGATGATGAGCTACGAGGCGTTCTTCAGGGAGCGCCAGGAAGCCCGTTACGGCGGCAAGGGCGGGCCCAAGTGCTGTTAATTGGCTAGACCTTCGGTAGGCGCGGGCGTGCTCGCGATCATTTAAAAGATCGCG
>NZ_JASLGE010000053.1 GCF_030150285.1 Pseudomonas sp.
GCGTTTACGTTGTCCCAGCCAAGATAGTGGAAGTCGCCCACCGATGCAAAACACCAAGCTCTTGCTAACCAGTTTCACCTTTGTGGGACTGCTCGCACTCGCCGGTTGTTCATTCCCCGGGGTTTACAAAATCGACATCCAGCAGGGCAATGTCGTCACGCAGGACATGATAAACCAGTTACGCCCGGGAATGACCCGCCGGCAAGTGCGGTTTATCATGGGCAACGCCCTGCTGACCGATACGTTCCATCCGGATCGTTGGGATTACTTGTATAGCCTGCAGCCCGGTGGCGGTGAACGCCAACAAGAACGCATCAGTGTGTTCTTCAACCAAAATGACCAGCTCGTCAGTTTGTCAGGCGACTTCAAGCCTGGCGTCAGCCGCGACGAAGCCATTCTGGGCAAAGACGCGGCTACCCGCGTAGTGGAGCCTGCGGCACCTGAGGCCCCCGTCGAACAGCAAGACGCGCCAGCCAAGCCTGGTTCGCTGCTCGATCAAATCCAGAAAGACGTTGATGGCGTTGAAGCTGTTCCGGTTCCGACTCCAGAACCACTGGATACGAGCGAACAATAAACGCTCTTCACACGACAAAAAGCCCGGCACGCCGGGCTTTTTGTTGTGAATCATTAGGTCAGCTGGCTTAAGGCTGGCGCTTCGCCTGCGCCGCTTTGGCTGCACGCTGACGGCGTATTTCCTTGGGATCCGCCAGCAACGGACGGTAAATTTCGATCCGCTCCCCTGCCATTAACACGCGAGTTTCAGGCGCGGACACCTGCTTGCCAAAGATCCCTACAGGGCAATGGTCAAGATCAAGTTCGGGAAAGTCATGCCCGATGCCCGATAGCCGTAACGCAGCACGCACCGTGGTGCCCTCGGGCACAGCAAACGCAAGCAGGCGCTGGCGATCAATGGCCGCGTACACGACCTCGACTTCAATCACTGACTCAGCCATATAACTGCTTGGCGCGCTGGCAAAACGCATCCACCAATGTGTTGGCGGCCTGGTTAAACAGTGGGCCCAAGGTGGCTTTGACGATTGCACCCGCATAATCAAATGTCATGTCCAGGCTGATCTTGCAGGCTTTCTCCCCCAACGGCTTGAACACCCACAGGCCATGAAGCTTGGTAAACGGGCCTTCTTCGAGGTTCATCTCAATGGATTGCCCCGGCAGCAGCGTATTGCGCGTCACAAAATGCTGACTCAGGCCGCCCTTGGCCACGCCCAGACTGGCGCGCATCAGCGACTCGGTGTTTTCGATAATCTCGGCCGATGAACACCACGGCAGAAACTCCGGATAACGCGCGACGTCGTTAACCAGGTCATACAAAGCCTGCGCCGGATAGGGCAGCAAGGCGGAACGTTGAATATGGGTAGTCATGTCAGCGTTAATTCCACAGCTGGGCGGCAAACACCCTCAGGGTGCCAAGTGGCGCATCAAGAAATAGTCAGGACGAACAAGGGCAGCATGATACGCGAGGTAAGAAAATTACGCCCAAGCACTCAAAAATGAGGGCGTATTGTCCGGGAATCAAACTACGTGCTCAAGCACACAGGTTGACCGTAGCCGACTCGCTCGCAACTGCCTATAATGCCGCCCCTATGGCTAAACAAAAGAAACACCCCACAGGGACCATCGCGCAGAATAAAAAAGCGCGACACGATTACTTCATCGAACATCGGTTCGAGGCTGGTCTGGTCCTGGCCGGCTGGGAAGTAAAAAGTCTGCGTGCAGGCAAGGCACAGCTGGTTGACAGCTATGTGCTGCTCAAAGACGGCGAAGCCTGGCTGCTCGGCAGCCATATCTCGCCGCTGACGACCGCCAGCACCCATGTCATTGCCGACCCGACGCGCAGCCGCAAACTGTTGCTTAACCGGCGCGAGCTGGAAAAGCTGGCCGCCGCTGTGCAGCAGAAGGGTTATGCGTGCGTCTGCCTCTCGATTTACTGGAGCAAGCACTTGATCAAGTGCGAAATTGCCCTGGGTAAAGGCAAGAAAGAATACGACAAGCGCCACACTGAGCGCGAACGCGATTCTGACCGTGAGTTGCAGCGCGCAGTGCGCTCCAAGGGCAAGGACGACTAAATCCAGGCCCTAACCGTGTAGGCGCGAACTGGCTCGCGATCTTTTGAAGGTGAAAAGATCGCGAGCCAGCTCGTTCTCACGGTTTTTGCAGGTCACAGCCCATTACGTCGCTCGGCCCGCGCCATGCGCTGAACCTCCTGACGCACCTCCTCCAGCACTTCCTGCACATACAGAAGATGGCGGCTTGCCACTTCCCGCGCATCCTCAGCGCGACCTTCGATAATCGCCAGGTACAACTCGCGATGCTGACTGATCAGCATGTCCCGCGTTTCACTGCGCTGCTTGTACATGCCACCAATGTTGGTCACGACGTTGCGCTTGAGCAGGTCGAACAACCCGCGAATCGTGTGCAGCAACACCGCGTTATGACTCGCCTCGGCAATGGCCAGGTGGAAATTGGCATCAGCCTCACCCTCCTCAGCCCTGCTCACCTCCCCCACCCGCGTGTAACAGTCCTGCAACTGTTCAAAGGCCAGGCGCAGACGCTCGCGATCCATCTCGGTGGCGCGCAAGGCGGCGTAATACGCACAAGACGCCTCCAGCGTGTGACGAAATTCCAACAAGTCGCGCTGGGCTTCGGGGTTGCTCTCCAGTAGTTGCAACAGCGGGTCACTGAAAGTCGAGCCGAGTGACGTCGCCACGTAGTTGCCACCGCCCTGACGGCTGACCAGCAAGCCTTTGGCCGACAATTTCTGGATCGCCTCACGTAACGAGGGTCGCGACACACCGAATTGCTCGGCCAATGCGCGCTCGGCGGGCAAGCGCTCACCCGACTTCAACGTGCCCTCAAGGATCATGCCCTCGAGTTGCTCGACAATATCGTCAGACAAACGGCGCTGACGAATTTGATCAAACCCCATAACTGCTCTCCACCCTCCCGAACACACGCCGGGGGCCACTATTCTCGCTGATTGGCGCGATTCAAACACCTGCCAGAAACACCGTTAAAAACCCCATCAGATGCTGAGCTGGCGATCGCCTGCGACTAAATATTTCTAAGCGGCAAATTGACACATGCCGCATAAGGCTTTTAACCTAGCCAACAACGATTGTAAATTGGTAATACCAGTTTACCAAAGCAATCGAAAGCACTGACCAATAACAATTAGGGGCCACCCCATATGCAAACCTGGCAACAGCTCTACAGCCCGCTCGGCAGTCTCGGCCTGTCCGCACTCGCAGCCGTTATTCCGATTGTGTTCTTCTTTATGGCCTTGGCCGTATTCCGCCTCAAAGGCCATGTGGCCGGTAGCATTACCCTTGCCCTGTCGATTCTGGTGGCGATCTTCGCCTTCCAGATGCCTGTCGACATGGCCTTCGCTGCAGCCGGCTATGGATTTGCGTACGGTCTGTGGCCAATTGCCTGGATCATTGTTGCCGCGGTGTTCCTCTACAAACTGACCGTTAAAAGTGGCCAGTTCGAAATCATCCGCAGCTCGGTTCTGTCGATCACCGACGACCAACGCCTGCAAGTGCTACTGATTGGCTTCTGCTTTGGTGCGTTCCTGGAAGGTGCAGCCGGTTTCGGTGCCCCCGTTGCGATCACTGCCGCACTGCTGGTAGGCCTGGGCTTTAACCCGTTGTACGCCGCTGGCCTGTGCCTGATTGCCAACACCGCACCTGTCGCCTTCGGTGCCCTGGGTATTCCGATCATCGTCGCGGGTCAGGTGACCGGTATCGACGCGTTCAAAATCGGTGCCATGGCCGGTCGTCAACTGCCACTGCTGTCGCTGTTCGTGCCGTTCTGGTTGGTGTTCATGATGGACGGCCTGCGTGGCGTACGCGAAACCTGGCCGGCAGCCCTGGTGGCCGGTTTGAGCTTCGCCATCACCCAGTACTACACTTCGAACTACATCGGCCCAGAACTGCCGGACATCACCTCGGCCCTCGCCAGCCTGGTCAGCCTCACCCTGTTCCTTAAGGTCTGGCAGCCAAAACGTACGGCCGGTGCTCAGATTGCAGGCGTGGCGTCCACGGTGGTGGTGACCGCAAACAAAGGTGGTTTCGGCAAGCCGACCAACCTCATGGCATCGCCTTACACCCTGATGCAAATTCTTAAAGCCTGGTCGCCCTTCCTGATCCTGACCGTGCTGGTGACCATCTGGACACTTAAACCCTTCAAGGCGATGTTCGCCGCTGGTGGTTCGATGTATGGCTGGGTGTTCAACTTTGCCATCCCGCACCTCGATCAACTGGTGATCAAAACCGCGCCAATCGTCAATACGCCGACCGCTATCGCGGCCGTCTTCAAACTGGACCCGATTTCAGCCACCGGCACCGCCATTTTCTTCTCGGCACTGATCTCGATGCTGATCCTGAAAATCGACATCAAGACTGGTCTGACCACTTTAAAAGAAACCCTCTATGAACTGCGCTGGCCGATCCTGTCCATCGGCATGGTGCTGGCCTTTGCCTTCGTCACCAACTACTCCGGCATGTCTTCGACCATGGCGCTGGTACTGGCCGGTACAGGCGCGGCATTCCCGTTCTTCTCGCCGTTCCTCGGCTGGCTGGGCGTATTCCTCACCGGTTCGGACACTTCGTCCAACGCCCTGTTCAGCTCGCTTCAGGCCACAACCGCCCACCAGATCGGCGTGAGTGACACCCTGATGGTGGCGGCCAACACCAGCGGCGGTGTGACGGGCAAAATGATTTCCCCGCAATCCATCGCTGTGGCGTGTGCGGCCACCGGCCTGGTGGGTAAAGAGTCCGACCTGTTCCGTTTCACCCTCAAGCACAGCTTGTTCTTCGCCACCATCGTGGGGTTGATCACACTGGCGCAAGCATATTGGTTAACCGGCATGCTGGTGCATTAATAGCGCTATGGTTACTGCACGATAAAAGACGCCGGGCGGTTTGCCGGCGTCAGCCATTCAAAACCCGGTCTGCCAAGCGGCTGAAGACCTGATTCAGCCGCGGCCACAGACACATAACCGGGACCACCCGGAGACGCCTGATGAGCGAGCTTTTTTACAACGCCGTGCCAAACGCGACCCGCGTTGCCCCGCCCTTGCCTGTACCCCGCCGTTACCCCGCGCACAAACCGGCCAAGGTCTACCTGTTCGGCACTTGCGTGGTCGACCTGTTCTTCCCCGAAGCCGGAATGGACGCCATCCACCTGATTGAACGCGAAGGCATCGAAGTCGACTACCCGCAAGGCCAAAGCTGCTGCGGGCAACCGGCCTACACCTCGGGCTACACCGCACAGGCCCGTGAAGTCGCCCGTTCGCAATTGGCCCTGTTTGCCGAAGATTACCCCGTGGTGGTGCCGTCCGGTTCCTGCGCCGGCATGCTGCGCGAGCACTACGAAGACCTGTTCAAGGACGAGCCCGAAACCCTGAAAAAGGTTCATGCCCTGGCAGAACGCACCTTTGAACTCACCGAATTCCTCCTGTTTGTCTGCAAAGTGAACTTCCAGGACCATGGCGCGCCGGTCAAAGTCGCCCTGCACACCTCCTGCTCTGCACGCCGCGAAATGAACACCCACCTGCACGGGCGCGAAATGCTGGCGCAATTGAGCAACGTGGAACGCATTGACCACAGCCATGAAAGTGAATGCTGCGGTTTTGGTGGGACATTCAGCGTGCGCATGCCGGATATTTCCGGTGCCATGGTGGCCGACAAGACTCGCGCCTTGATTGAAACCGGCGCACACCAAGTACTGACCGCCGACTGCGGCTGCTTGATGAACATCAACGGCTCGCTGGAAAAACAGAAACAAGCCCTGCGGGGTCAGCACCTGGCCAGCTTTCTGTGGCAGCGCACTGGAGGTGGACAATGAGCAACAGCGCACTGATCCCTACCGTGGCCGTAGAAGAAGACTTCCGCGAGCGCGCCCACGAAGCGTTGGGTGACACACAACTGCGAAATAACTTTCGCAGTGCGATGGACTCTCTGATGACCAAACGCGCCGTGGCCTTTAGTGACGCTCACGAGCGCGAGCATTTGCGCGCGCTGGGCAACGCTATCCGCGCCCGCGCCCTGTCCAAACTGCCCGACTTGCTCGAACGCCTTGAAGCCAACCTGACCCGCAATGGCGTGCAGGTGCATTGGGCTGAAACCGTCGAGCAAGCCAACGAAATCGTCCTGTCCATCGCCCGCCGCCGCGCCGCCAAACAGGTGATCAAAGGCAAATCGATGGTCAGCGAAGAGATGGAGATGAACCACGTACTCGGTGCCCAAGGGATTGAATGCCTTGAGTCCGACATGGGTGAGTACATCGTTCAGCTCGACAACGAGAAGCCGTCCCATATCATCATGCCCGCGATCCACAAGAACGCCGGGCAAGTGGCCGACTTGTTTCACGAAAAGCTCGGTGTGGAGTACACCAAAGACGTCGATCAACTCATCCAGATCGGCCGCCGCGTACTTCGCCAAAAATTCTTTGAAGCCGACATCGGCGTGTCCGGCGTCAACTTTGCCGTGGCCGAAACCGGCACCTTGCTGCTGGTGGAAAACGAAGGTAACGGGCGTATGTCGACCACCGTGCCGCCCGTGCATATCGCGGTAACCGGCATCGAGAAAGTCGTCGAAAACCTGCGCGATGTGGTGCCACTGGTGTCACTGCTGACCCGCTCGGCCTTGGGCCAGCCCATCACCACGTACGTCAACATGATCTCCGGCCCGCGCAAGCCCGGCGAACTGGACGGCCCTGAAGAAGTGCACCTGGTGCTGCTCGACAACGGCCGCAGCCAGGCGTTTGCCGACAGCGAACTGCGCCAGACACTGAACTGCATTCGGTGCGGTGCCTGCATGAACCACTGCCCCGTGTACACGCGCATCGGCGGCCATGCCTATGGCGAGGTCTACCCCGGCCCGATTGGTGCCATTATCACGCCGCATATGGTCGGCCTGGGCAAAGTCCCCGACCACCCGAGCGCTTCATCGCTGTGCGGTGCCTGCGGCGAAGTGTGCCCGGTAAAAATCCCTATTCCGGCATTACTGCGTCGCCTACGCGAAGAGAACGTGAAGTCGCCAGACGCCACGCCGCAAATCATGCGCGGCCAAGGCAGCAAGTACTCGCGTAAAGAGCGCTTGATCTGGAACATGTGGGCCAAACTCAACAGCTCGCCCACCCTGTACCGTGTCTTCCTGAAAGCCGCCACCCGCCTGCGCGGGTTAACCCCAAGCAACGTTGGCCCGTGGACACAAAACCACAGCGCCCCTAAACCGGCCGCCCGTTCCCTGCACGACATGGCCCGCGAACACTTGGCGAAAAAGTCGGGAGAACAATGATGAGCGCTAAACAGAACATCCTGAACAAACTGCGCAAAAGCCTGACCGGCACCACGCCGGTGGCCGATAACTTCGACGAAGAATTGGTGACAGCGCCCTGGACCTACACCCCGGAGCAACGCATCCCACAACTTCGCAAGCTGATGGAAGCGGTTCACACCGAAATCCACCTCAGCACTGAACAGGCCTGGCCCGCCCTGCTCGCGCAATTGGTCAGCGACCGTCAGTTGCCCAGCCTGCTCATCGCACCCAGTACCCCACACGGGCAACAAGTGACTGCTCACTGGGCACAACATCCTGAGCTACCGACGCTTAAAGCCTACGACCGCCCGGTTGAAGGGTGGAAAGACGAGCTGTTCAACGACACCCCGGCGAGCCTGACCACCACCTTGGGCGCGATCGCGGCCACTGGCAGCCTGATCATGTGGCCAACACCGGAAGAGCCCCGGCTGATGAGCCTGGTGCCGCCGGTGCATTTTGCGCTGCTCAAGGCCAGCCAAATTCGCGACAACTTCTACCTAGTGCAGCGGGACATGAACTGGGCAGCCGGCATGCCGACCAACGCATTGCTGGTGTCCGGCCCATCGAAGACCGCTGACATTGAGCAGGTGCTGGCCTATGGCGCGCACGGCCCGAAAGATTTGGTGGTGCTGATTTTGGAGGACGCATGAACCTGCCTGCTGCCTTTTTGCGTGATGCCGAACGCCTGATCCCACACGACAGACGCTTCGATGACCCGTTGTCGACCCTGGCTTTCGGCACCGACGCGAGTTTTTATCGGTTGATTCCCAAACTGGTGATTCGCGTTGAGTCCGAAGATGAAGTGGTCGAACTGCTGCGCCTGGCGCGCCGCGACAACGTCTCTGTCACATTCCGCGCTGCGGGCACCAGCCTCTCCGGGCAGGCGATCAGTGACTCGGTGTTGATCGTGCTGGGGGATAACTGGAACGCCAAAGACATTCGCGGCCAGGGCACCCAAATCCGCCTGCAACCGGGTGTGATCGGCGCTCAAGCCAACGCGTGGCTGGCACCGTTCGGCCGTAAGATCGGCCCGGACCCGGCCTCCATCAACGCCTGCAAAATTGGCGGCATCGTCGCCAACAACGCCAGCGGCATGTGCTGCGGCACCGCGCAAAACACCTACCACACCCTGGCGGGAATACGCGTGGTGTTATCCGACGGCACCCGAGTCGACACCGAAGATGCCACTAACATCGCGGCCTTTCGTCAAAGCCATGCGCCGTTGCTCGAGCAATTGGCAACATTGGCCCGTGAGACTCGCGCCAATACTGAATTGGCGGCCAAAATCCGCCATAAATACCGTCTGAAAAACACCACCGGCCTGTCACTCAACGCCCTGGTGGATTTCGACGACCCGTTGGACATCCTCAGCCATTTGCTGGTGGGCAGCGAAGGTACGCTGGGCTTTATTAGCGCGGTGACCTACGACACGGTGATCGACCACCCGAACAAAGCCTCCGCGCTGATCGTATTTCCCGACGTGGAAACCTGCTGTAACGCGGTCACCGTGCTCAAAAGCCAGCCCGTGTCGGCCGTGGAACTGCTGGACCGGCGCAGCCTGCGTTCGGTGCAGGACAAGCCCGGCATGCCCGCCTTCGTACAACAACTGTCGAACAATGCCTGTGCCCTACTGATTGAATCTCGCGCAGCGTCTCAGACATTACTGCACGAGCAACTGGCGCACATCATGGCTTCGCTGGCCGATTTCCCGGTTGAAAAACAGGTCGACTTCACCGAAGACCCGAAAGAAAACGCCAAGCTGTGGGCCATCCGCAAGGACACCTTCCCCGCCGTGGGGGCCGTGCGCAAAACCGGCACCACGGTCATCATCGAAGACGTCACCTTTCCGGTCGAGCAATTGGCCATTGGCGTCAATCGCCTGATCGAGCTGTTCGACAAACACCACTACGACGAGGCGATCCTGTTCGGCCATGCGCTGGAAGGCAACCTGCACTTCGTGTTCACTCAAGGCTTTAACAACCCCGAGGAAGTAGCGCGCTACCAAGCCTTTATGGACGACGTGGCCCAGTTGGTCGCCGTCGAGTTTGGAGGTTCGCTCAAAGCCGAGCACGGCACTGGCCGCAACATGGCACCGTTTGTAGAACTGGAATGGGGCAGCGACGCCTACCAGTTAATGTGGGCACTCAAGCGTTTGCTCGACCCGCAGGGCATTCTCAACCCGGACGTGGTGCTCAGCGAAGACCCGCACATCCACCTCAAGCACCTTAAACCGATGCCCGCCGCCGATGAGATTGTGGATAAGTGCATCGAGTGCGGCTTCTGCGAACCCGTGTGCCCGTCCAAAGGCCTGACCCTGAGCCCGCGCCAGCGCATTGTGATCTGGCGCGATATTCAGGCCCGAAAACGCGCCGGCATCGATACGCGCGAGCTGGAAAAAGCCTACGCCTACCAAGGCATCGACACCTGCGCTGCCACCGGTTTATGCGCCCAACGCTGCCCGGTGGGCATCAACACCGGCGAACTGGTGAAAAAACTGCGGGCACGCACCGCCAACAGCATCAAAACGGCCGACTGGCTGAGCAATCACTTTGCAACCACGCTGCAAGGCGCACGGTTTACCCTGCACATTGCCAATGGTGCCCGGATGCTGCTCGGTGCGCCGCGACTGGCCAACCTTTCTGCCGCCCTCACCAAGGTCAGCCAAGGCCGCGTACCGTTGTGGACCAACGCGATGCCACAACCGGAGCGGCCGATTCGCTTTAGCCCCGCGGTCAAGGATGCACGACCACGGGTGGTTTACCTGCCCGCGTGCGTATCGCGCGTCATGGGCCCGGCCGCTGGCGACAGCGAACAAATGTCGTTGCTGGACAAAACCCGTGGCCTGCTGGAAAAAGCCGGCTACCAGGTGGTGTTCCCGGACAACCTCGACGCCTTGTGCTGCGGCCAGCCGTTTGCGTCCAAAGGCTATGCCGAACAAGCTGAGCACAAACGCCAGGAACTGCTGGGTGCCTTGTTGCACGCCAGCCGTGGTGGGCTCGATCCGATCTACTGCGACACCAGCCCATGCACACTGCGCATGGTGCAGGACCTGGGTGAAACCCGCCTCGACCTATACGACCCGGTACGTTTCATCCGCACCCACCTTGTGGATAAGTTGAACTTCACCCCGCAAACCGCCTCGATCGCCGTGCATGTCACCTGCAGCACCCAGCACCTGGGCGAAAGCCAGGCACTGATCGACATTGCGCGATTGTGCAGCACCGACGTGGTCATCCCGGAAGGCATTCACTGCTGCGGCTTTGCCGGCGACAAAGGCTTCACCACACCGCAATTGAACGCCCACTCCCTGCGCACCTTAAAAGACGCCGTGCAGCACTGCAGCGAAGGGATTTCGACCAGCCGCACGTGCGAAATTGGCCTGAGCCAACATGGCGGGATCGATTATCACGGGTTGGTGTACCTGGTGGACCGGGTCAGCACCCCCAAAACCCTGTAACGCGACCGCACTCGATCTGTTCAACGTCGAAAACGCGCCTGCTAGCACCAGGCGCGTACGGCTTTAGCCCTGCGTCAAACCCGCCTGTTCACACCCTTCCCACGCCTCAGCCATCCGCCCCATTGAAGGCACAAAAAAAAATTGACCCAATGATGGCAAAATACGAGCAGAACTCCGGAGCGCAGCTATAGTCATTTGGCTTGAGGCTCTAACGATTGGGGCCAATAACCGAGCCCGGACCACCGGGCCTAACTGTGTAGAAGGAGCTTCTCCCTATGAAACGTACCGCCCTGGCTGGTCTGTTTGTTTGCGCTGCAATGTTGGCCTCTCCGGCGTTTGCGGAAGAAAACCTCTGCGACACCAACCTTAAGCAAATCGACAACACCTTAGCGACACTGGTTGCAACCAGTGAAAACACCACCGACGACATCCACGCGTTGGTCAAAAAAGCCAAAGACGAAAAAGCGGCTGGCAAAGTTGAAGAATGCATCTCGACCACTACCCAGGCGATACAGCGACTCCAGAACCTCACCAAAGGTGGCGATGACAACTAAGGGCTTGAGGTTGGCCTTCTGCGCCAAATTGGCGTAGACTCCACCGCTTGCTGGTTAAGACCAGCAAGCATCGGGGCCGTTTAGGATTCGACGCTGGTTGCGAAACTCTAGGTGCATGCCGAGTTGGTAACAGAACTCGTAAATCCACTGTTGCAACTACTTATAGTTGCCAATGACGAAAACTACGGCCAGGAATTCGCTATCGCTGCGTAAGCAGCCTTAGATCCTGAGCTTCTGGTACCTTCGGGTCCAGCAATCACCAGGGGATGTCTGTAAACCCAAAGTGATTGTCATATAGAACAGAATCGCCGTGCAGTACGTTGTGGACGAATCGGCTAAAACTTACACAACTCGCCCAAAGCACCCTGCCCTTCGGGTCGCTGAGGGTTAACTTAATAGAAACGGCTAAGCATGTAGTACCGACAGCGGAGTACTGGCGGACGGGGGTTCAAATCCCCCCGGCTCCACCATTTCATCATCTAAAGACGTCCACGGACGTCTTTTTTTGTGCCTGGAATCCAGTGAAATCAAGGGTTTAAGCGCTACTGGGCTCTGCAGAGGTTTTTTGAGTTCCAGCCGTTTGGGTATTCCAAATGGTATTCCAAGCCTTCCGGTGCTATTTTTTGGAATACCAAAACGGTGTCAGAGGTAGCTCTCATGCCTGCTCCAGTCCTTCGCCTCTCCGACCGCCAGCTCAAGGCAGTCAAGGCAAAAGACAAGGATTACGTCCTCAGCGATGGTGACGGCCTCCAGCTCCGAGTCAGGAGCAATGGCTCGATGCTGTGGAATTTCAACTACCGCGAGCCGGTAACCAAAAATCGTATCAATATGGGGCTGGGCACATACCCAGAGCTCTCGCTAGCGAACGCCAGGAAGAAAGTGGTGGAAGCACGCGAGCTGCTTGCACAAGGCATTGATCCCAAGGTGCAACGCAATGCACAGGACGAAGCCAAACGAGCGGAGACGGAACATACGTTCGAGAACGTGGCCACTGCCTGGTTCGAGCTGAAGAAGGACTCCGTCACGCCGGCGTACGCCGAAGACATTTGGCGATCACTTACGCTGCATATATTTCCAGACTTGAAAACAACGCCGCTCTCGAAAATTACCGCACCGATGGTCATCGAACTGCTTCGCCCAATCGAGGCCAAAGGTAGCCTCGAGACAGTGAAGCGACTGAGCCAACGGCTCAACGAGATCATGACCTACGGGGTAAACTCCGGGCTGATTTTCGCTAACCCCCTCAGTGGCATTCGAGCGGTATTCAAGAAGCCCAAGAAAGAGAACATGGCCGCGCTACGACCCGATGAGCTTTCCGAGCTCATGATCGAAATCGCGAACGCCAGCATCAAGCGGATCACCCGCTGCCTGATCGAATGGCAACTGCACACCATGACCCGTCCTGCCGAAGCGGCTACCACCCGATGGGCAGATATCGACTTCGACAAACGCATCTGGACCATCCCGCCGGAGCGCATGAAAAAGCGGCGTCCGCATACCATCCCGCTGACCGAACAGGCACTCGCCTTACTGGAGGCGCTCAAGCCCCACAGTGGCCACAGGGAATACGTGTTCCCGGCAGATAGAAATCCGCGCACCCACGCCAACAGCCAGACCGCCAACATGGCGTTGAAACGCATGGGCTTCCAGGACCGCTTGGTCAGCCACGGCATGCGCTCCATGGCCAGCACCATCCTGAACGAGCATGGGTGGGATCCGGAGCTGATCGAAGTCGCGCTGGCGCATGTCGACAAGGACGAAGTTCGAAGTGCCTACAACCGAGCGGACTACATCGAGCGCCGGCGTCCGATGATGGCTTGGTGGAGTGAGCACATCCAAAAAGCGGCCACTGGTAACCTGTCGGCATCTGCGATCAATCAAACCAGGGACCACAACGTCGTGCCGATACGGTGAGCGCTCACCGGACGCCGCTGGTAACCGAGGATGACTCTCCAGATAGAGTGATGGTTAATTTGGCGACAGCGGCGACAGCGGCGACACCGGCGACAACCCATGTAATACCTGGCCTGGAGCATGGCGACAGAGCTGGCGACTGTCGCCGCTGAAAGTCTTGCTCGTGGGGGCTTTCTCGGCAAAGCCCACGCGAGCGGGAAGGCTCCGCATTCCCACTCGCATGGGCTCTGCGTAATTGCATCTCACTTGACCATTTGCATTGCCACTGACCAGTCGTTTGCATTCGCGCTGATCAGCCGTTTGCAGTTGATGGGTGTCAGCGGGTGCCACTCAGAGCGAGTGCGTCAGCCAAGCACTGAAGGACTGCAACCGGCCAAGAAGCGGTCCCTCGCAATGGAGAACAATTAGCCTTAAGCAGTCGCTCGACACTGCATCTGCTCACCGCTTAAATTCCGCCCCTTGGGCGCACCAATCTCTAAAAATAAGTTTGACGACGGCATCCGCGTGCAACCCTATTGATGCGGCGCAATGGCATCCCGGTTGTGGGAGTACTTCAGTTAGGCGGTAAGCAGGTATGGCATCTGTGCGACCGATGTGATCATGTACAGCAGCATAATGGGATCGACCTCTTCAAGACCGATGGCGCGTCGCGCTTTTTCGATCAACACGAGCGTGCCTTCGTGGCTGGGCCTGATGAGCGTCTCGGCCACCAACTTCAACCGCTCTGAGTCCATAACGGATTCCTGCACCATTAAGTGCGCGATATCTTTTGACGAATAACGTGTTTCGAGCCTAAATTCTGATAACCAGGTGAAAAAGGATAATCATGAATATCTGCAAATGCTTTCAATGCAACACATGTGGCACAAAAATCGATTGCAGAATTGGTATGTCAAACAGAGATATTCAACCATTCCAATTCGCTTGTCCAAAATGTGAAGAGCGCATTTCATTTGTTTTTGGTCAGTCAGATGGTGAATTGCTGGGGGCCACAGAATTGGAGGATTTTGAGGGTCCTTTTAATGGAGCTAATCCTTTTGTTGATTTGCACTTGGATTTTCCAGCTTACTTCGGTGTTTACGTAATGGGCAGGACGACCTTCCTCAGGGTCACGCAAGAAATCGGTCATCAATCGTACCAACACTTGAATCTACGTTTGGACATGCTGAATACGCTCTACCCGATGCAAAATGACTTAAGAAGCATAATTACTCAGTACAAGCGTAGGGATATAGTGAATTTTGAAAAGACTTGCGAAAAAATACCCGGCGCCAGTCTAAAGTCGCGTAAAAAAGAGGATGTGCTAGCCGCGTTGTATTCCGCTACATCCGTAATGTCTTCGCCGTTTACAATCCACGAGCACAATGCTGAAATAAGCACAAAGGCATCTGAGCTATTCATGTGGCTGCACCAATACCACAATGAAAAGACAATTGCATTTATTGACGAAATATTAGGCAATGAATTTCTCAAGAACCTGCACAATGATTGCTTATCTTTATATCCAAAGTTAGTCGCAATGGATTTGCCGTTCCGCTCAGCATTTTTTTACGATTATGCGAACACTGAAAATCTTGGTCAAATTCCCGCTCGAATATCTACAGCTGACTTCGATGTTTGCAGTAACTATTATAAGGATTTGGCAGAAGTTTTCGCTCGCCAACTTACTTTCTTGGCGGGCTTGAACAACCTCATAAAGCGTGGAGATAGTGATCTTTTCGAGCCATCTCTGAAACTGACGAAAGCTCAGAAGGTCAGGCCTGAGCTTGAAAGCCTGAATTCGTTTGCAAACGTAGATCTGGGGAATAAACTGGCGTTTATAGACGACTGCTTTTATCGCATTGACATGGATGCTATTGACAACAAACTCAGGAACGGCATAGCTCACTATAAATACGAATATAAAGAGTCAGCGCAAATAGTAACCTATTACCCCGGCAAAGAAGGTATGAGTCGGGATAAGTATTATGAAATCTCTTTCATGGATTTTATCAGGAAGTCGCTCCTATTGTTCAGGGAGGTTCATAGTATTAATCACATCATGAAGGCAGCGCTTTTTTATTGCGTATTGGTTCTGAAAAAAGAAGTCTAATGTCTTCCCGCGGAGTACAAAACGCACTTTCACTGTTGGCTCATTGCGGCCTGTGACGACAGGCAGCAATAGGCTGCACGTTACCGGTAAGAACGACGATGCCTGTTTTTCAATTTCGATGCGAGATGTGCTTTCCGTGCGCAGGGAGCCATCATTTGGCCATCGCCGTGTAGAATGAGCTGAAAAATCCTTTCGTGCATGTCGTTGATGTGCTCGGGGCCAACAACCTTCCATGATGGAATGCGAGATGCAGCAAGCAAATTTTCAGGTTGACTCCCGACTGGCAACGTTGCTCAGCCAAGATTACTCAACGACAGAAAAAGCTCTTAAAGAGTTGGTTGATAACGCATGGGATGCGGATGCAGAAGAGGTGGTTATCGAACTACCTGAGCCATTGACCGATGGCCCTATTGTTGTACGAGACGATGGCAACGGGATGACTCGCCAGGAGCTTGAGTCTCATTATCTGAAAATTGCATCTGATCGACGGATGCGGACTGATGGACGTACATCAAAAAAGCGGCGTCCGATCAAAGGCAAAAAAGGGATCGGAAAATTTGCTGGGCTGATGTCCGCTTCGGTGATGTGTCTCACCACAATGGCCCGTGGCCAACAGATTTCGTTCACGCTCGGTATTCAGGCCCTTGAGTCGGCGTCTGACATCGAACACTTGACGCTACCGCTTGAGGTGAGCGAATGCAGCTCCGAAGATCATGGAACCTGCGTGACACTGACGCATCTTCGCCAAGGGCTTCGTTACCCAAGCGCTGATCGACTACGCCAAGAACTGATCATGGAGTACGGTCGGCAGAAGGACTTCAAAATTATCATCAATGGTAAACCGCTGGGCATTGATGATCTTGAAGGCGAATTCACTGAAGTGCGGGGTACGTTTCCTGATGCGGGAGATGCAACTCTTCGTTTTGCGATTAGCAAAAAAAAGAGTGGTCTGAGACGCCCCGGTATTACTTTGATGGTGGAAGGAAAGGCAGTCGGCAAGCCTGGTTTTTTTGGGCTGGAGAACAGCGATGAGATTCCTGCTCGTCTGCTGAGAAAGTTGTATGGCGAGGTCGAAGCTGACGGGCTGATGGATTATGTGACAGCCGGTTGGGACTCGGTAATCGAAAACAGCGAGGCCTACCTACAGATCGTCACCTTCGTGCAGGGAAATTTGGTTGAGGCTTTCCGCTCTACGCACGGTATGGAAATGCGGATGGCGCATGCTCGCTTGCAAAAAGCGGTCGCCGGCCGATTGGAAAAACTGCCCCAGCACAAGCGCGAGTTCGCAGATCGAGCAATCAAAAAGGTTTTGAAAAAATATTACGACGAACCTGCTCACAAGGTACAGGCCCTCGCGTTTGTCGTTCTTGAAGCCGTAGAACGCACTGAATACCGCTCTATCGTCGAGCATCTCGCTGAAGCAAATCGCGGCGATATAGTTAACCTTGCTGATGCGCTGGAGAGCTTTGGCCTTGCCGACATGGCCGTTCTGGTCGATCAAGCTAGAGCCAGATTGCAGTTCTTGGACGACTTGGAGCGCCTAGTCCGAAATGAAGGCTGCCTTGAGTCAACGGTACACAAAGCTATAGAAGTGAATCTTTGGATTTTGGGTGCTGCATTCACCATCTTCAGCTCCAATATCACTTTGAAACGGCAGATTGAGGAGCTGCTGAAACAGAAGTACTCCGGAGCGCAAGGCACGACCCGCCCAGACTTGTTGTTGAATGAAAGCTTGCTGGGGGAGTTCTTGCTGATCGAATTTAAGCGTCCCTCGCATCCTTTGAGCTTTGCAGATTACCAGCAAGCAACTAGGTATCGGCATGAGCTTACCGGGTATAGCGCTAAGCCAATAAAAGTTCTAGTAATAGGAGGGCGGATTGATAGCTTCCCGACCCGAGAGCTTGAGCCTGGAGTCAGCTGCCTATTATTTACAGATATTATTTCCACAGCACGCCGACAAATTGAATGGCAGCTTCAACGTGCACCGGGTTTTCCTGGCGCGCGGCTGGTGTAGGCCGTCTCTAGTGGGTTTTGGACAGATTCCTGACTCTAGCCTTCGGAATTCAGCGACCCCGGGACTGCTCGCCATTATGGCTTGTGGCAGCTGATAAAAGGGCTCTGATATCGGGATACCTGTTGCGGCAACAGGCCCGATACAAAAACTGAAGACGGCTTCTGCAATTTTATCTAGAAGCGCGCTGAGCTGCCTGAAACAGGCCCTGGACAGCCTGCATTGTCGAGGGCCTGCAATGTCCACGCGACTGATTCAAGTGGTCCGAGCGCGCTTGCTGCTTTTCGGTGTGCAACTCAATGGAGAGGGAACGCATGACACGGGTCGATGGCCTTACGATCTGGTCGTCCGCTTTTGGCCGATTCTGTTGAAAACAGTCGACCCGGCCTGGCCAGCCATGCATTGAGTGGTGAAAACGCCATTTTTGCACGCTGCTACGTCAAATCTGAGCCCTGAACCTTCTGATTCAACACGCGGATTTCAATCTCAGAGGCGTACTTTTCTGCCGTGGAAATCGAAGCCGACTTTTTCAACAGAATCGGCCGTTCTCCGCCGGTCGTCACTACGGCGTGTGCTGGTCAAGTCGAATGCAAACGGTTGATCAGCACGAATGCAATTGACTGGTCAGTGACAATGCAAATGGTCAAGTCCATGCAATTACGCAGGCTCACATTAAAAACCGACGAACAACCACCCGACCATGAAAAACCACCGACATCCAAGGTATTCCAGCGCTACCGATTGACGCAACAGCTGCCCCCAAAATACTGTTGACCGCGAGCAGAACGAGCGCTAAACCAGAACTGTACCAGCGCTGTCCTCGACAGCACCCAGGTAGCTAGAACCTTTGAGGCTACGCCACATCGTGGTGGTTCACCCCAAGTGCGATTAGCGTCCGGCGGCTCGCACGGTCACAGCGATGTGATGGATGCCTACTTCTCAACTTTGCCCACTGCGGCAACTCAGGCCTTCTCCTGGCTGTTCTGCAGCAACTTATCCGCTTGGCCATTTCTTGCGCCAACCTGCTGCCCGTCTCTTTGCCTCCTAAAGAGACGGGCGCATATCACACTGCTGCAGCCCTGCTCGCACGGGACTTTGCGGCTTTCCCCCTCGTGACAATCGGCGTGACAAACACCGAATGCTCACTCACCACAGCGATGCCGATGATGGTGCCGCAGCCCAAGAAATGGACTGCACCTGACTGACAGTCAGGCATGCCCCGGTCATCACATCACTGCCTTCACCTGACTCAGGATCTCGCGGCATTGGTCTCGTCAGCCAGTGCAGCCTCCACCCGCCCACTTCTACGGAAGTGTCCAGGAGGCCAGGTCATGAGATGCCCAAGCTCCCGGCCGTAAGGAGCCGTCAGTCCCGCGTTAGTGGACAAACCTCACAGGTCGCAGGGGCCTTGATCCCTGATAACACTCAACAACCGTGGCGGGATGAGTGAGGACGAAGTCGATAATCTCAGGAGAATTGCGATGCAACTGTGCGAAGCGTTCGAGCCACCACAACCGTTGCTGGAATATCAGCAGGCGCCACTGTCCTACCCGGTCGAAGCACTGGGGGAATTGTTGGGCCCTGCGGTCGAACGACTGGCCGAGGTGATCGGCGTGCCCTGCGCCATGGCCGCGCAATCGGTGCTGGCCAGCGCTGCTCTGGTGAGCCAGGGTCATGCCAATGTCCAACTCGACGGCCGAACCTATCCGCTGTCCCTCTACCTACTGACGGTGGCGTCCTCGGGTGATCGCAAAAGCGCGGTGGACCATCTGGCACTGAAGGCCGCGCGTGACTGGGAACGACAGCAGTGGACCCTGTATGCGGAAAAGCTCAAAGCCTATCGCGCCGCTACCAACATCATGGCCAAACCCAAAACCTCAAAGAAACACGCGGAGGCGAAAGACGGTGAGCTATCCGAGCCGGTACCGCCAAGACTGATCATTGCAGAACCCACCATTGAGGCTCTGGTCAAAAGCCTGTGCCATGGTTTGCCCAGCATGGGCTTGTTCAATGATGAAGGTGGCCAGTTCTTGGGCAGCAGCACCATGAGCAAAGAGAACCTGCTTAAGGCGATCACCACCTTGTCGACACTGTGGGATGGCAGCCCGATTGATCGGGCGCGCTCCATGGCCGGAGAAAGCCTGCGAGCCTATGACCGCCGCCTCAGCCTGCACCTGATGCTGCAACCCTACCTGGCCAACCAGCTGTTCAAAGACCCGGTGATCAATGGCCAAGGCATCCTCGGCCGTTGCCTGATCAGTTGGCCCGAGCGCCTGGTCGGCCAGCGGCTCTACAAGGCGATTGACCTGAGCCGGGATGCCAAAGTCCAGCGCTACCAACAACGGATCACCACCCTGCTGCAACAGCCTTGGTCGATTCACCAGGATGGTTCACTCAATCCCGCCACACTGGAGCTGACTGCCCGTGCCCGTCGTGCCTGGATTGATATTCACGACACCATCGAATGTCAGTCTGGCGAGTTCGGCGAGCTGGCCGGCATCCAGCCTGTCGCGGGCAAAGCCGCGGCGAATGTACTGCGTATCGCGGGTGTGCTGGCCATGGTTGAAGAGGCCAGTGCGTTGGACGAAGCACACATTCAGCGCGCCTCCACGTTGATGGATTACTACCTGGCCGAGACCCAACGCCTGACCGAACAGGAGCCGGTCAATAGCCGATGCGAAGAGGCAGATCGCCTGCTGCGCTGGCTGGTGCAGAAAGGCTGGACTCACTTCACCATTCGCGACGTCAATCGCAACGGCCCTCGTTTTGCCCGCAAGAGCGCTGACCATACCGCCTCTTTATTGGTCGTGCTGATCACTCATCGCTGGCTGAGCAGCCGCGACGGAAAAACTTTCGAGGTCCGCCATGTTTCGCCTCAATGACGCGGTGCGCCGCTACCAGGCGCAACATCGATCGCAACTAGAATCGCGGCGTGTCGCCGCCTCTGTCGCCACCCTGTCGCCACGCGCCAGGCCAGAAACGAGGCGGGTTGTCGCCACTGTCGCCGGTGTCGCCACACCACCCTTGGAGCCTACCAACCTCGCCCTGCTGATTGAGCAACTGCGTGAGGAAGGGGCACTGCTGCAACACCACGAGAACGCCCTCCTGATCCGCCCGACACACTGGCAGCAGGTGGACAGGCTCAGCCCTCACTGGAAAGCCTTGCTGCTCTTTCTGCAAACCAACGAAAACGGTGATGACGATGGCCCTGGTCGGTCGGCGTGAGGGTCGCAACTTTGGCTATGGCCGCCAGCTGAGCTACGCCGGCCCACAAGCGCTCAAGGATTTGTTTGCCGGTGGCCACTTCGCCACGGTCAAAGCGCATAGTGATCGCTGGCAAGCGTTCGTGCGTTGGTGTCGATCAGAGGACGGCCCCGGTTACGACGATGCGCGTCAGATCGATCGACGGACACTGCAAGACTACGCTGCGTATCTGCGCCAGCAGATCCAGCAAGGTGAACTCTGCATCGCGACCGCGCAGAACCGCCTAAGCAGCGTCAACCGTACCCTCGCTGCGCTGCGTGGTGATCAGGACGTGAGGATCGCCAGTCCGAGCCAGGCGTTAGGCCACCATCGCTCGAGCGTACGCACCCGCGTGCCGGATGGCCAAGATCGTCAACAGGTCCGGCGAGTGCTTGAGGTGCTTGGCGAACAGCAACACGAGCGGGTGGCCGCGATTGTCCTGTTGGCCCGAGCAACCGGTATGCGCCTGCGCGAAGCGATTCTGGCTGACCTGCCACGCTTGCACCGCGAAGCCGAGCACTTTGGCCGCATCAATATCCAGGACGGCACCAAAGGCGGCCGTTCAGGGGCATCAGCGCCGCGATGGGTTGTGGCCAATGACGCGGTGAAGGCGGCGCTGCAGTTGGCTCGCCATGTGTCGCCACCCCATAGCCGCAACTTGCTGGCCCGCGACGAAAGCTACGCCGCGTTCCTGCAACAGACCGTGCTCCCCGCCCGTGAAACGCTACATGAACACAGGCTGAAGGGTTTTCATGAACTGCGCGCGGCCTACGCCTGCGAGCGTTACGAGCAACTCACGGGCCACGCCGCACCGGTCAATGGTGGCCACTGCTATCGCCTTGACCGTGACCTTGATCAACAGGCGCGGAAACAGATCAGCCTTGAACTCGGGCATAACCGGATCGATGTAGTTTCGGCCTACATTGGAGGTCGAGCGTGACCAAGCCCTTCGATATGGCGCTGTTCCTGAGCGGTGTACTGAATGGCTCGCAGGCCACCCAGCAACGACACCTACGGCAAGCCCGAGCCATGCAAGCGGCCATTCAACAACGATGGCAGCGAGACAATCCCTGGACCTGGCAGCTCAAGCATTTGCGCTGGTTTCTCACTCAGCACCTGAAAGACCATTCCGACGCTACCCGGTATTACTATCAACTCACCGCTCTATTGATCTGGAAGCGATTAGGGAATGATAGAAAATACTGATCTACCGCTCGAATTTAGGTGATTTTTATCAAATTATTCTTGGCAATAAACGATGGGATGTATACCCGCTTCTTTAGCGGCATGCACGAACGACGATAAGATCCAGTAGAGCTGGGTTATGTTACCTGCCACACTCTTTCCTTTCTGGATTTTCTTGAACTCCTTCTCAATAATTTTCTTGGATATGAACGAACAGCAGATGATACACCTTCGATTGAATCGATAGTCCTGCCTGATCTTGTAAAGATAGTCTTCAAACTTGCCAGGAATACTTTTTCTCGTGCGATTCAAAAGACCACCACTATATTTCTTTTGAAGCTTTTCCTTGTACTTTTTTAGAAACAGCTTCGGGTCAACGTCCATATTACCGATGTTTTTTATGGCCTGGCCCACGACATCATGGAGATTACTGGCCGACTTGCTAGGCTTCCCATGTTTGGAGTGTATGAAAGACACGGAAAAATCAGTTTGGTTAAAAGTGATGTGATCCGCCCACTCATTGCCTAGATCATCGCAGAAAACGTAGTCGTCAGCACCATGAGCTATCTCAACGAGATCAAATACCGAGGTGGAATCAAACTTGGTTATCTTCTTTGTGATTTCACCTTTCTCAGAGGTCGCTGAGGCTAGCGTAGGTAGGACTTTTAAAGTCCGAAGCATTGAAGGGATTTCGTTGATCCCCGCACCATCCTCAAAGCACTGCCCCATAAAGTACATGTACCTTGGATCGGAGAATGTGATAGTTGCCAAACTCTGCTTCTTGATGTACGCCTGGAGTGTGATCCGTTTGCCGTTCTGCTCAAAATGAATATTTCGGAGTGCCCGGCTATTGACGGCAATCGAGTGAAGATTCTTTTTGAGTGTGGCCGCCCTAAAACTACCTAGGAGTTCGTAATCGGGCCCCGGACCAATTTCGTAAACCTGTTCCATTTCCGCAATCAAGGATTTGATCTGCTTAGATGTCATCTCAATAACACGACCATGTTTGGTTGTGTAAAAAACAGGAATACCTTGATCTATTACGTTTTCAACAAAAAACGAATATTCCAGCAGAATTGCGTTTGGCGCACTCGATTTCCAGACTAAATCAAGCTCGATAAATTTTGCGAAATTATTGAGAAAGTCTTTTTCAGTAGAAGGATTATGGATGTCGTGCAGTTGTGCCTTAGCCCATTCCACGGCGTGATGTACCGATTTCCGTTCCGATGCCTCGACCACGCGACCGCTTTGCGCGGAAATAGTTTTAGTACGCCCCTTCAATTTAAGCTTAAAGAAGTAGGGTATTGATCTCCCCGCAGCGTGTACAGACATAAGCCCTTTCAGATCTGAAGCTTCAAAGGCCCGGCCACGCATTGCTCGATCGGACACAGTCATGTTGCGGGTCGCCATCTTTTGATACTGCGCATCGACGTCGCTAAAAGCAGAGGTCAGCTCACTACTCCGAATTAGCATCGCATGCTTGTCCATGCTTTCCGTTATGCTGGCACAAGACTTTTTAAATATAGCGATACAGTCATCTATGGCAATGATCAAAATAAACGCATAGATCGTATCTTTGAGTGGCTGCTGCCAAAAATGTACATCACGGTCGGTCTTGAAGACGCGGAGGCTATAGGAGAACTTACTGCCGTCTGGAAGCGCATCATCCTGGTCCAGAATGTCCGCGATAAGCGCGCTACCAATAGTCATATTGGAGCTGGCAGCTTCGAGGACTACCGTGAGCGTAGCCTTAGTAAAAGGGGCCGTAGGGCGGTAGAATTGGGCATTCTGTGTAAGCAGGAGATCTTGCGACATCAAGCACCCTTCCGTGGAAATTCTGATAATGGGTAGCATAATGCCACTTATGACTTGGGGTCTACGGCATACAACTCTCGGCTTCACGTCGAAAGGTTGAGTCCGCCGCGAAAAAACACCACTAAATTTTTAGAATCGACCATCCCTCTGGATACCTGTCGCGGCCGGCAGGAAAGTACAGAGCCCCAAATTTTTAGGCTTCTTTGCCGATTGCCTAACGGCGTTGCTTCCTAGCCACCTTCACCCTGCCCTAGGGCACGATCCAAGATAAACGCACTGCAGGGACGACGTGAAACACTAGTCCTGCTATGGCCTCGGCTTATCTTGCCTACAACTCCATCACCAAAATCCGATCTTCCCCCGTGCCACTATTAAACAAGGTACATTTACACCCATCGAGCACGATCAGCAGTGCCGGAATGGAGCGACCAGGCCGGTTTGAAAGGGAATTGGGGTTATGGACAAAAAGTCGCTTTCCGAGCGGGACATCTGCAGCAAGTACATCGCCCCAGCCATTCAGCAAGCCGGATGGGACATGCACAAGCAGGTGCGCGAGGAAGTCAGCTTTACCAAAGGCCGCATTATCGTCCGGGGTAAACTTCACAGCCGTGGCGAAGCACGCCGTGCAGATTTCATCCTCTACCACCAAGCCAACCTGCCTATCGCTGTAATCGAGGCGAAGGACAACAAGCACTCCGTTGGCTCCGGCATGCAGCAAGCCCTGGGCTATGCAGAGGCGCTGGACGTACCGTTCGTGTTCTCCAGCAATGGCGATGGCTTCCTGTTTCACGACCGCAGTGGCACAGGCAGCCAGGTAGAAACCGAACTCAACCTTGATCAATTCCCCAGCCCTTCCGAACTTTGGCACCGCTACTGCCAGTGGAAGGGGCTGGATACAACAGCCCAACACAAGATCGAAGCGCCCTACTACGACGACGGCTCCGGTCGCATGCCGCGCTATTACCAGATGAATGCCATCAACCGCACCGTCGAGGCTGTGGCGCGCGGCCAAGACCGTATCCTGCTGGTGATGGCTACGGGCACCGGCAAGACATACACAGCCTTCCAAATCATCTGGCGGCTGTGGAAATCGAAACAAAAGAAACGCATCCTGTTTCTGGCCGACCGCAACATCCTGGTAGACCAGACCAAAAACAACGACTTCAAACCCTTTGGCCAGGCGATGACCAAAATCGCCAAACGCCAGATCGATACCTCCTACGAGATCTATCTGTCGCTCTATCAGGCCGTCACCGGCACTGATGAAGAGATGAACATCTACAAGCAGTTCTCCCGCGACTTCTTCGACCTGATCGTGATCGACGAATGCCATCGTGGCAGCGCCTCCGAGGATTCAGCCTGGCGTGAAATCCTCGACTACTTCTCCAGCGCCACCCATGTCGGCCTTACCGCCACACCGAAGGAGACCAAAGAGGTATCCAGCATCACCTACTTCGGTGAACCGATTTACAGCTACACCTTGAAGCAAGGCATCGAAGACGGCTTTCTCGCCCCCTACAAAGTGGTGCGCATCGACTTCGACAAAGATCTGCAAGGCTGGCGACCACCCAAAGGTATGCTCGATAAAAATGGCGAGCTGATCGAAGACCGTATCTACAACCTCAAGGATATGGACCGCACCCTGGTTATCGAGGCACGCACCCAACTGGTGGCGCAAAAGGTCACCGAACTCCTCAAGGCCACCGATCCGTTCCAGAAAACCATAGTCTTCTGCGACGACATCAACCACGCCGAGCGCATGCGCCAGGCCCTGGTCAACCTCAACCCTGAGCGCGTGGCCGAGAATCGCAAATACGTCATGCGCATCACCGGTGATGACCAGGAAGGCAAGGCCGAGCTGGATAACTTCATTAACCCGGAAGAGCGCTACCCGGTGATTGCCACCACCAGCAAGCTGATGACCACTGGCGTCGATGCTCAGACCTGCAAGCTGATTGTGCTCGACCAGCACATCAAATCGATGACCGAGTTCAAGCAAATCATCGGTCGCGGCACTCGCATCAACGAGGACTACGGCAAGTACTGGTTCACCATCATGGACTTCAAAAAGGCCACCGAGCTGTTTGCCGACCCTGCCTTCGACGGCGACCCGGTGGTGATCTACGCCCCAGAAAGTGATGACTCCCCCGTACCGCCGGATGACCCGCTTGCCGATGAAGACGGCATCAGCGCAGGCAACGATAACGAAGGCGATGACCTGGATTTTACCGGCGAAGATGAGGGCAAAAAACGCATCAAGTACGTCATCGACAACGTCCCGATTTATGTCATCGCCGAGCGTGTGCAGTATTACGGTCCGGATGGCCGACTGATCACCGAATCGCTGCACGACTACACCCGCACCTGCGTACAAAAGCAGTTCGCCTCACTGGATGACTTCCTTCGGCGCTGGAGTGATTCCGAGCAAAAGAAAGTCATCATCGAGGAGATGGCCGTCCAGGGCGTGATGTGGGAAGCCTTGGCCGAAGAAGTGGAAAACAAACAGGGCAAGCCGCTCGATCCGTTCGACTTGATCTGCCACGTCGCCTTCGATCAGCCTGCCTTATCACGCCGCGAGCGAGCCGAGCAGGTGAAAAAGCGCAACTATTTCGCCAAGTATTCTGGCGCAGCCCGCCAAGTACTGGAGGCCTTGCTGGATAAATACGCCGATACCGGCATCGAGCATATTGAGGACATCAAAATCCTGCAGCTTGACCCATTCAGTCAAATCGGTGCGCCCATCGAGCTGGTCAAGGCCTTTGGAGGCAAGGCTGGCTACAACAAGGCTATCCACGAACTGGAAGACGAACTTTACGCAAGCTAAGGGCTAAGCACCGACGACATGCCAAAGCAGTCGTCCCCACTATCCGGTAGAATTTCGCCCCCCTTGCGGTACGCGTTGAGAGAACTTCATGTCCATTAGCTCCACCATCAAGTCCATCCAGGACATCATGCGCAAAGACGTTGGCGTAGACGGCGACGCCCAACGCATTGGCCAGTTGGTTTGGCTGTTGTTCCTGAAAATCTTCGATGACCGCGAGCTGGAATGGGAGCTGATGGACGACAACTACCGCTCGCCCATTCCCGACAGTTGCCGCTGGCGTACCTGGGCCGCCGATCCGGAAGGCATGACCGGCGAGGCGCTCAAGGACTTTATCGACAGTAACCTGTTCCCCCAGTTGCAGAACCTTCATGAGTACAGCAACACGCCGTCGGCCTTCGTGGTGCGTAGCGTGTTTGAAGACGCGTACAACTACATGAAGTCCGGGCAGTTGCTGCGCCAGGTGATCAACAAGATTCAGGAAGGCGTGGACTTCAACAAGGCCCAGGAGCGCCACGAGTTCGGCAACCTCTACGAGCAACTGCTGCGAGACCTGCAGAACGCGGGTAACGCCGGCGAGTTCTACACCCCGCGCCCAGTCACTGAATTTATGGTGCGCATGGTCGACCCCAAACTGGACGAGAAGGTCATGGATCCGGCCTGCGGAACAGGCGGCTTCCTCACCTGCGCCATCGAACACAAACGCAGCCGCTATGTAAAAACCGCCGAAGACGAACGCACCCTGCAGACCAGCATTTTCGGCGTGGAGAAAAAGCCGCTACCGCACCTGCTGGCCACCACTAACATGATCCTGCACGGCATCGAGGTGCCCAACCAGATTCGCCACGACAACACCCTGAGCAAACCGCTGATCAGCTGGGGGCCGAGTGAGCGCGTGCACTGCATCGTTGCCAACCCGCCGTTCGGCGGCATGGAAGAAGATGGCATCGAAACCAACTTCCCTGCTGCCTTCCGCACTCGCGAAACCGCCGACCTGTTTTTGGTGCTGATTATGCAGTTGCTCAAAGACGGTGGCCGCGCCGCGGTGGTACTGCCCGATGGCTTCTTGTTTGGCGAAGGCATCAAAAGCCGGATCAAGGAAAAGCTGCTGACCGAGTGCAACCTGCACACCATCGTTCGCCTGCCCAACGGCGTGTTCAATCCCTATACCGGCATCAAGACCAATCTGTTGTTCTTCACCAAAGGCACTCCAACCAAACAGGTGTGGTTCTACGAACACCAGTACCCGGCCGGCGTTAAGAACTACTCGAAAACCCGCCCCATGCGCATCGAAGAGTTCGCTGTGGAAGAAGCCTGGTGGGGCAGCGAGGCCGACGGCTTTGCCGCACGAGTGGAGAACGAATTTGCCTGGAAGGTCAGCGTCGGAGACCTGCACGCGCGCAACTGGAACCTGGACTGCAAAAACCCGCATATCGGCGAGCAGATCAGCCATGACCCGGACGAACTGCTGCGCAACTATGCCAGCCTGCAAGACGAGATCGATGAGCTGCGCGACCAGCTCAAGGCTGTGCTGACAGAAGCACTGGAGCGTCAGATATGACAACATTGCTCACCGACAATCTGCCGCTGCTGGTCGGGACGCCGAATGGCATCATGAAGCTACGTGAGTTGATTTTAGGGCTAGCCGTGCGCGGCAAGCTGGTGCAGCAGGATCCGAATGATGAGCCAGCCAGCGAGCTGCTTAAGCGCATTGATGAGGATACGACAAGGTCTGTGGCGGGTGGGCGATCAAGAAAGCAATCTACATTTCCTAGTATTGATGAATCTGAAAAGGCTTTTGAACTTCCGAATGGCTGGGAGTGGGTACGGCTCCAGCAGATCATTTCCGTTTCCTCTGGTGATGGGCTCGTATCCGCAAACATGAAGCCAATCGGTGGAATTCCTGTTTATGGTGGGAATGGCATAACTGGATATCATGACGAGAAGAATGTTAATAAGGAAACTTTGGTTATCGGCCGTGTCGGCTATTACTGTGGATCAATACATTTAACTCCGGCCAATGCATGGATTACAGACAATGCCTTGATTGTAAGTTTCTCAGAAGAGAATTTTTATAAGAACTTCTTTTTTTGGCTTCTCAAGGGGACGAATCTCAAGGAGCAGGAAAACGCGACAGCGCAGCCAGTAATTTCAGGTAGGAAGATCTATCCCATCGTTTTGGCGATTCCGCCGCTCGCCGAACAACATCGCATCGTCGCCAAAGTCGATGAGCTGATGACCCTGTGCGACCGTCTGGAAGCCCGCCAGGCCGGCGCCGAAAGCGCGCACACCCAGTTGGTGCAGGCGCTGCTCGACAGTCTTACCCAAACAACCGATTCCAACGACTTCGCTGTCAATTGGCAACGTTTGGCTGAACACCTCCACTCCCTGTTCCGCACAGAATCCAGCATCGACGCTCTCAAACAAACCCTGCTGCAATTGGCTGTGATGGGCAAATTGGTTTCGCAACCTGATGACACGCACGCAGACAGCACGAGTGCAATTAACCAACGACCTGACGCTCTCCCAAAAGGCTGGCGATGGTGCAAGTTCGGTAGCACTTGGGAAAGCTCGTTCTACGGGCCCCGTTTTGGAAAAGAAGAGTATGTCGCTTCCGGTGGTATACCAACGATCCGAACGACAGATATGAGTTCTGGCGGACTCATCGAAATGAGAGATCCCCCGCAGGTACATGTACCAACAAAAAAACTAGACCTCTACAAGTTGAAATCCGGTGATTTACTAGTAACACGATCGGGGAGCATAGGTACTATGGCTTTATTCCTCCAAGATACTCTAGCGATCCCTAGCGCCTATTTGATTCGAATTCGTTTCCTCCCCACGATTACACCGCAATTTGGTTTGCTCTATCTCAAGTCCCCCCTTGGTCAGAGTTTACTGGGATTAAATACGACGTCTGTCGGTGTTCCAAATGTAAGCGCAACAAAAATGGCATTATTCTCACTACCTCTTCCTCCTATTGATGAACAACGCCGCATCGTCGCCAAGGTCGATCAACTAATGGCCCAATGCGACCAACTAAAAACCAGCCTAACTCAGGCCCGCCAGCTCAACGAGCAGTTGGCCAGCACCCTCGTCGAACGAGCCCTTACCGACGATGGCCAGCAGGCTCCAATTGCCACAGATCGGCAAGTATCTCGCACCCTACTCGCAGCAGAAATCACTCATCAGCTACATAGCCAACGCACCTTCGGCCAACGCAAGCTGCAGAAAGTGATTTACCTGGCCGAGCACGCCGCCAGGCTCGCCGTTATTCAAGGTGACTACCTGCGCGACGCCGCCGGCCCCCACGATCGCCGGTTGATGAATAAGGTCGAAGGCGAGATGCAAAACCATCAGTGGTATGAGCGCATCGAACGCGAGACTGTTGGCCATGCTTATCTCCCACTTTCCCAAGCAGGGCAGCATCGGAAGGCATATAGCAGCGCCTGGTCGGTCGCTGAGCGGGCCACCATTGAGCAGGTCATCGAACTAATGCGGGACTGGGATACAGATCGTTGCGAAATGACTGTGACGCTCTATGCCGCCTGGAACGACTTTATTCTCGAAGGCCGCCCGGTTTCCGATGACGCCATCGTGGACGAAGTCATGCATAGCTGGAACGACACCAAGCTGCGCTTTGGCAAAATCGAATGGTTGGCGGTACTCGCAGAGATGAAGAAGCACAAAATCCTAATGCCCACCGGCTTTGGCAAACGCACCACAGGCGGCATGCTCAGCTTGCCCGGTTTCGAGTAAACAGATGGTTTTTAGCCGTGCTCTGCAAGAGACAGATACGAAGCATACGGCTTATTCCAACTCTCACGGTATTCCAGTTGGTATTCCAAAGAAAAATACAAACTCATATTAATCAATTAAGTCAAATATCTAGCAACCCAGTTCAGATTACCCCGGCCCACCACTTCAACGAAAAAAGACGTCCACGGACGTCTTTTTTTGTGCCTGAAATCCAGTGAAATCAAGGGCTTCACGGCCATTGGCGTCCCCAGCCCCAGAGGCATTTTGAGTTCCAGGCGTTTGGGTACCCCTTTGGTATCCCCGATCCACCGCTACTTGTTTGAGAGACCCCATCGGTGTCGGAGGTAGCTCGCCTACCTACTAATGCAACCCGCCTTTCAGACCGCCAACTCAAGGCAGTCAAGCGACTCTCCCAACGCATCAGCGAAATCATTGACTACGGCGTTAACTGCGGGCTGGTTTTCGCGAACCCGCTCAGCGGTATTCGAGCAGCCCTCAAGAAGCCGCAAAAAACAACATGCCGACAGCACTGTATCCCTAAGAATAACCTGACCTGATGCTGGCGATTGCCAACGCCAGCATCAAACGCATCACCCGCCCTGCCGAGGCGGCCGGGACGGCGTGGACGGCGTGGACGGCGTGGACAGAATTCCACACACCCACGCCAACAACCAGATCGCGAACATGACGCTAAACGCATGGGTTTTCAGGATCGGTGGGGCAGCCATGGCGACCGACATGGGAACGTCGTACCGATACGTTGAACGGATAGCCGCCACGGGTGGTGATGCAGTTGGGCGTCAGATGACCTGAAGGTCTCGCAACGCCTCCGGGTGCTGGCTGGCACCCCGCAACGTGCGCTGGCTGACGCCCACTAGCTCCGCAAATGCACTTTGCGACACGCCAACTTTAGCCCTGGCCGCAGCCGAAAGCTTCACCTCAGTTGTACGTGCGGCCTTGCCAGGCTTCATTTGACGTACCGAAGCCAGCAAGTCCTTCTGAAAGCTTTCCATTTCATGGTCCATTACTGATTTCCTCTTTCAATTGACTTCAAGACGGCGCTCGGCAGGTTGTCGAACTTCGCCTTGGTGTAAGCGATCAGCCGCGGTAATCCCCCCCTAAAAAGCACGTATCGGATTTACCGCGAGCTGGAGCTGAACCTGCGGATCAAGCCGCGCAAACGTATCGTGCGCGCGAAGCCCGAGCCACTGGCGGCGCCTGATGGCAGTAATCAATGCTGGTCGATGGCTTTTATGCACGACCCGTTGTCGGACGGACGCAACTTTCGGGTTTTCAATTTGATTGACGCCTCCAACCGGGAAGCCTTGAGTATGGACATTGATTTGTCGCTTCCGGCTGAGCATGTGGTTCAAGCGCTTAAACCGCACGGTACGTTACGTACTGGCTGGATGATTACTGGTTTGAATCGATAGCTGAAGTTCAGGACTACGGGGCAAACTGGATCTGGACATGCAATCATGAGCGACAGAATATGGCCCGCGGGGGATTACTTTGCCCGAGCGCGTATTAACCCTCTACCCCAAAGCATCCTAGCCAAGGCCTTCCGAGGCGAACGGGTCCTGCAAGACCCGAACGACGAACCCGCTGTCGTGCTGATGGAGCGCATCAAGGCCCAACGCGCCGCCGCCCCTAAAAACAAGCGCGGTCGCCGATCCATCACGGAAGACTAAACCTGACATCAGGAAGAAATCGAACCATGTCCGTCCCCACCTACGACCAGTTCATCGAGCCCATCCTGCGTTTTCTCGCCGCCCATCCGGAGGGTGCCACGGCGAGTGAAACCCACGAAGCGGCCGCGCAGGCATTAGGGCTTAACGAGGCACAGCGGCAGGAAACCATCGCCAGTGGCCAGGCCACTTACAAAAATCGCTCCGGTTGGGCGCATGACCGGCTAAAACGCGCCGGCTTTTCCAGCAGCGCCAAACGGGGCTACTGGCAGTTGACCGACGCCGGCCGTGCATTCGCTCAGGCTAACCCTGCCCCGTTGAGCGCAGAGCAGGTCGAGCATTTAGCGGTGAACTTCATGAGCGTAAGGCTGAAAACAGCACCGGACGCCGCACCGCTGGATGAAAGCAACGACATGTCAACGCTGATTGCCCCGATCGATATCGCTACTAGCAGCCCGCAGGAGCGCTTGAACCAAGCCCTTCTCGAGTTGCGCACCAGCGTCGCGGGCGACCTGCTGGACAGCCTGCTGCAAGTGAGCCCGACGCGCTTCGAACACATCGTTCTCGATGTGCTGCACAGCCTGGGCTACGGCGCGAATCGTCAGGCGCTGCAACAAGTCGGCGGCAGCGGCGACGGCGGCATTGACGGCGTGATCTCGCTGGACGCGCTGGGGCTGGAAAAGGTCTACGTGCAGGCCAAACGCTGGCAGAGCACCGTCGGCCGCCCCGACCTGCAAGCGTTTTATGGTGCCCTCGCCGGGCAGAAAGCCAAACGCGGTGTATTCATCACCACGTCCGGCTTCACCGCCCAAGCTGTTGAGTTCGCGCGATCGGTCGAGGGGCTGGTGCTGGTCGACGGCAAACGCTTGGTCAATCTGATGTTGGATCACGATGTTGGCGTCAGCTCGCAGCTTTACAAAGTGCCTAGGCTCGACAGCGACTACTTTGACGAGTCGCTCGGCTGAGTTTAAAAAGCCCCCTTCAATCGAAAGCCAGATCAACCAGCATTCCACCGGGTATTCCAAGCTATTTATCCGACAGATTATTAGTCAACACAAACAGATGGCTCCGGCATTTTGGCCCTCATTTGAACCCGCCATCGCACGAATCAATAAAACACAATGCTCCCAAGGCCACACCGTAGGGGCCATGCAGCGCCGGGCTCAAAACTGTTCTGCCGTGAGGCCGTAGAGGGTTTCGCTTCCGGCACATAGGCTGGCTTCCAGGCTCAATGTTCGTGGCAGTAGGCGGGCATAGAAGAATTGCGCAGTGGCCAGTTTGGCACCATAGAAGGCTTCGTCTTCGGCCCGTTTGGCTTGGGCCACTGTGGCCATTCGTGCCCACATCCAGGCGTAGGCGGTGTAGCCAAGCAAGTGCAGGTATTCCACTGAGGCGGCTCCGATTTCAGTGGGGTGGCCGGCGGCGTGCGTGTGTATCCACGCGGTGGTGCGTTCCAGGCGGTCGACAGCGTCGAGTAGTTGCTCGCTAAAGCACGCGTCGGGCTGTTGCGCAGAGTGGCGGATGTTTGCGGTGAACTGGCGCAGCGCGGCGCCGCCGTTGGCAATGATTTTACGACCGAGCAGGTCGAGGGCCTGGATGCCGTTGGTGCCTTCGTAAATTTGTGCAATGCGCACGTCGCGAACCCGTTGTTCCTGGCCCCATTCGCGGATGTAACCGTGGCCGCCGAGGACCTGCTGGCCATGCAAGGTGCTTTCCAGGCCGCTGTCGGTAAAGAAGGCCTTCGCCACGGGTGTGAGCAGTGCCACTAACGTTTCTGCCGTCTGTTTGTCGGTGGTGTCGTCGCTGAATTTGCTGAGGTCGAGTTGTTTGCCAACATAGCAGGCAAAGGCCCGGCCGCCTTCGGTCATGGCTTTGATGGTGAGCAACATTCGGCGCACATCGGGGTGCACGATGATCGGGTCGGCGGCGTTGTCCTGTGCCTGCGGCCCGTTGGGTGAGCGGCCTTGAATGCGTTCGCGGGCGTAGGCGACGGCGGTCTGGTACGACGCCTCGGCACAGCCAATGCCCTGAATGCCAATGGACAGGCGCTCGTAGTTCATCATGGTGAACATGGCCGCCAGGCCTTTGTTGGCTTCGCCAATCAGGTAGCCTTCTGCACCGTCGAAATTCATCACGCAGGTGGCGGAGGCTTTAATACCCATTTTGTGTTCAATGGAGCCACAGCTCACGGCATTGGCGGCCCCCAACGAACCGTCGGCGTTGACCTTGATTTTCGGCACCAGAAACAGCGAAATGCCTTTGGGGCCCGACGGGGCACCGGGCAGTTTAGCCAACACCAGGTGAATGATGTTTTCAGTAAGGTCCTGCTCGCCGCCGGTGATGAAAATTTTGCTGCCACTCACTGCGTAGCGACCATTGGCCTGCGGTTCAGCGCGTGTACGGATCATGCCCAGGTCGGTGCCGGCCTGGGCTTCAGTCAGGCACATGGAGCCCGCCCAACGGCCTTCATACAGGGCGGGCAGGTAGGTCTTTTTTAGCGCGTCGCTGGCGTGGGCGTCGATGGCCAGGCACGCGCCGGCGCTCAATGCCGAATACAGGGCGAAACTGGAGTCCGCGGCGTAGAGCATTTCTTCGAACTGCACGGCCAGCATCTTGGGCATCCCCATGCCGCCAAACTGGGGGTTACCCGACAACCCGACCCAGCCGCCCTCGATGTACCGCGCATACGCCAGCTTAAACCCCGCGGGGGTGCTTACGGCCCCCTTCACCCACTGCGCGCCCTCTTCATCGCCGCTGCGACTGAGCGGGGCAATCAGCGTTGCAGTTATTTTGCCGGCCTCCTCCAGAATGGCGTCAGCGGTGGTGGCGTCGACCACCTCGGCCAGCGCTGGCAGGCGAGCCCAAAGGCCAGGGGCATCGAATACTTCATGAAGCACGAAGCGCAGGTCTCGCAGGGGGGCATTGTAGTCAGGCATCACGGTTTACTCGTCAAGGTGGTCGCGCCACGCGCGGATAAAATCAGACGGTACAAAGCCCGCGCCGCATCGAACCGGCACCACGGTGTGGGCTGAAAAGCGAGGTGGGGGGAACTTAGTCGGCCAGCGGCCCCATGCCACTGGCCTCAATGGCTCGGCTCATGCCTGGTTCTCCCCGCTCTGCAAGCGTTTAAGTCGCCGCCACAGCGTGGTCTGGCTAATGCCCAGGTACTCGGCGGCCATGCTTTTGTTGCCAGCGAACAGTTGCAGGGCTTTGACGATTTCCTCCTGCTCGACATGGTGCAGGTGCCCGCCGTTCTCGGGCTCGTTAAGCGGCGCGTAGAGTTCGGGAACCACGCGTTCCAGCGCGTCGAGCAGGGCTTCGCAACTGCCGTAGAGACGCTGGGAAACGATCAGACGCTCCACCACGTTTTCCAGTTGGCGCACGTTGCCCGGCCAGTGATAACGCCGGAACAACGCCGCTACGCCTTTGATCAGTGCGTAGGGCTCGACTTCTATGCCATAGCGCAGGGTTTCGCGGCGCATCATGTAACGGGTCAGCAAGGGAATGTCTTCGGTTCGCTCGCGCAAGGGCGGGATGTGCACGACAAACGTGCTGATGCGGTAGTACAGGTCTTCGCGAAAACGCCCGGCGCGCACTTCGTCCATCAGGTCGACGTTGCAGGCGGCGATAAATTTGATGTTCAACGAAATCGGCCGCCGCGACCCCACCGGAATGATCTCCCGCTCCTGCAGTACACGCAGCAACTTGGCCTGCTGCGGCATCGGCAGCGAGTTGATCTCGTCCATAAAAAAGGTGCCGTTGTTGGCACTCTCAAGCAGGCCGGACTTGCCGCCGCTTTTGGCGCTGGTAAAAGCGCCTTCGGCGTAACCAAACAGCTCGGATTCAAACAGCTCAGCGGGAATCGCCGCACAGTTGATGGCGACAAACGTGCCCTTGGCATTCGCACACGCCGAATGCACCTGGCGCGCGGCCAGTTCCTTACCCGTTCCGGTCTCACCGCGCAGCAGCACCGTGCTGGGTGTCGCCCCGTAGATATTCAGTTGGTTCTGCACTTCAGCCATGCGGCTGGACTGGAACAGCAGGCGCCGACTATCGTCTTGCGCCAATGCCTGCGGGCTGGGCACAAAGCTGTAGAGAAAGCCGACACGCTCGCCCTCTACCTCGAAGGGTTGCTTGTGCAGGCTGCACAACCGCTCGCCGACCAAAATGCCTTCGGCGCGCAAACTCGGCGCATCGATCAATTTGCTGCTGAGCACACTGTCCAGGCGCCGTCGCCGGCTCATGTTGCCAATAAACTGCGCGGCGGCACTGTTCCAGGCGATGACCATGCCGCCCTGGTTGGTCAACACTTGTGGCAGTGGGTTTTGCTCCAGCAAGAACTGCCCCAGTTGGGCTTGTTGCTTGTGGCGTTTGTGCTGCCCGGCGGTGCGAATAGCTTTGCGCAGCAGGTTTCGGCAAGACTCGCGCGAGTAAATCAGCACCGAATTCAGGCCCCACTGCTCGGCCAAATCGCAGGCGTAACTGGAGCCAATCACCACACCAAAGCCCTCATTGCGCACGCTGTGAAAAATCTCCTTGGCGTGTTCGGCCGTGCTGTAGGTGTGGTGGGTCAGGTCGAGGCCCTCGAACAACCCCAACAACTCGACATTAGCCTCCTGCCGTTCGTAGGTGAGCATCAGTATTTTCGGTGAAATCCGCCGCGCCGTGAGCACCGCCTGAATCAGGTCCGCCTGCTCCACTTTCAACGCCAATACCGGTGTTGGCAGCGTGTCCTGAAGGTAGAACGCGTTGGCCCCGGCGCTGATGAAAATATCCACCTGCTGGCGCTCGATCAGGTCACGCGCAGCACGCACGGCATCGTTAAAAATATTGTCGATGATCGTGATGCTGGCGAGCGACTCGAACTCGGGTATCAAACTGTGCACGATCTGACTCAGCTTTGAGTTGCCGATCAGGCAAATCTTGACCCGATCCTGCTCCGCGTTAGCAAATTCCACGGCGTACCTCTCTTATTATTATGGGGCCGAGGGTGTTTCCTTCAGTGACGAAACACCCACTGTTCGGTTCTTTTGCGCTGTTGTTCATAGGCGCTGATGCGGTCGGCGTAACGCAGGGTTTCACCGATTTCATCCAAGCCCGTCAGCAAATTCTGGCGTCGCCCCTCCTCCAACTCGAACCGCCAATGCTGCTGCGCTGTTGCAAGCAAACGCTGCGCCAAATCCACCCGGACGGTAAAGCCCGGTTGCTGCTCGGAACGAGCAAATAGCGTATCGATCACGGCCTGCGGCAGGTGCAGCGGGAGTAAGCCGTTGTTAAAACAGTTAATACGGAAGATGTCGCCAAAGCTTGGGGCGATGATGACCTTCACCCCAAAATCGCGCAGTGCCCACACCGCGTGCTCCCGGCTGGAGCCGCAGCCAAAGTTGGCCTGTGCCAGTACGATTGAGCCCTTGTTGTAGGGTGCCTGATTGAGGATGCACTGCGGGTCAGGCCGTCGACTGGCCAGGGGCGTGTCAACTTCGCCGGGGTCCAGATAGCGCTCGTCATCCATCAAAAAATCGCCAAAGCCAACCGATTCCAGGCTCTTCAAATACTGCTTGGGCAGCAGCCTGTCGGTGTCAATATTGGCGCGGTTGAGGGGGATGACGATGCCCTCGTGCTCGATAAACGGTTGCATGTCAAAAGCTCCTGATATCGGTGAGCTCGCCGGCCACCGCCGCGGCAGCGGCCATGGCCGGTGAAAGCAAGTGGGTACGCCCACCTTTGCCTTGGCGCCCTTCGAAGTTCCGGTTGGACGTTGCTCCGCAGCGCTCGCCGGGGTTTAGCCGGTCGGCGTTCATGCCCAGGCACATCGAGCAGCCCGGTGAACGCCATTCAAAGCCAGCCGCTTTGAACACCTGGTCCAGCCCTTCGCGCTCGGCTTGCAAGCTCACCAGGCCAGAGCCTGGTACCACCAGCGCCTGTTGGATGCGCGCATGCACGCGACGACCGCGCAGCACTTCGGCGGCGGCCCTCAGATCTTCTATACGCGCATTGGTGCATGAGCCGATGAAAACTCGGTCCAGCGGCACGCCAATCATCTGTTGCCCGGCCTCCAGGCCCATATAGGCGAGCGCACGCTCCCAGTCCAAACGCTGCAGGGCGTCGCGGGCCTTGTCCAATGTCGGTACCGCCTGGTTAATGGCCACGACCATTTCTGGCGAGGTGCCCCATGTCACTTGCGGCAGGACGTCTTCGCCACGCACTGTCACGCTGTGGTCGAAGCTGGCCTGCGGGTCGGATTGCAGGCTGCGCCAGTACGAAATGGCGTCGTTCCACTGCTCACCTTGGGGGGCCAGCGGCCGCCCTTTCACATAGGCCTCGGTGACCTGGTCATACGCGATCAACCCCACCCGCGCGCCCGCCTCGATGCTCATGTTGCACAGGGTCATGCGGGCTTCCATCGACAAGGCTTCGATCACCGGCCCGCAGAATTCGATGGCATAGCCGGTACCGCCCGCGGTGCCGATCTGGCCGATGATAAACAGCGCAAGGTCCTTGGCCGTGGCATAGGCGGACAAGGTGCCGTCGACGGTAATGCGCAAGTTTTTCAACTTGCGGCTGCGCAGCGTTTGGGTGGCCAGCACATGTTCCACCTCACTGCTGCCAATGCCGTGCGCCAGAGCGGCCAGTGCGCCGTGGGTGGCAGTGTGTGAGTCGCCGCACACGAGCGTCATGCCGGGCAGGGTCAGGCCCTGCTCCGGGCCGACCACGTGCACGATGCCCTGGCGCATATCGTTCAAGGCAAACAACGGAATGCCAAACTCACGGCTGTTGCTTTCCAGCATGGCAATTTGCTGCCGGGCGATCTTGTCGCTGATACCGCTGATGCCCAAGTCGCGACCCAACGTGGGTACATTGTGGTCCGGCGTGGCCAGGCTGGTGTCCAGCCGCCAGGGTTTGCGCCCCGCCAGGCGCAGGTTGGAAAACGCTTGCGGCGATGTCACCTCGTGCAACAGATGGCGGTCGATATAAAGCAGGCTGGAACCGTCAGGCAGGTCGTCTACCCAGTGGCGGTCCCACAATTTATCGTAGAGCGTTTGGGCTCCCACGTTTGGTACCTCGGCAGTGAAAAGGGTGAGTCTTGTGATTGGGTTTGCCTCAATGGGCAGGCTTCCAGGGCACCCAGCGGTACAGCTCGGCACCCGTCGGGTCGTCCACTCGGTAGCCGCAGTAACTGTTCAGGCGGCCACCCGCTTCGGGTTGCACCACGCAGAACGGGCGCTCGCACGTCGTCTCGGTTACCCCTGCACGCGCCAATGCTTCGCGCGCCTCATTCAGGCGTTGTTTGGGTGCATCGCGGGCCTGGCCGTCGAGCCGCGCCACGTTCGCGCGGAAATGACCGACCCAGGCATCGACATACGCCGTGCACGGTGCCGACTCGGCAGGCCGCTCGGCAACCGGCACCGGTGCCAGTGACGAGCAGCCCGACAAGGCGCTGAGAACCATGACGCTAAGCCAGCAGCGCAAGGCAGTGCTCCAGCGTGACCACATCGGCGTACTTGATGTGCAGGTCGCGCAAGTTCGCCCGATGCGCCTCGGCGTCGCGGTCGCCCACGGCCTCCTCCGGCACCAGCACACGCAGCTCGTTCTGCAAGGCATCCAGCACCGTGGCGCGCACGCACCCGCTGGTGGTCAGGCCCGTGACCATCACACCATCCGCGCCAGCCGCATGAATGCGCTCGGCCAAATCGGTGCCAAAGAAGGCGCTGGCCCAGTGTTTCACCAGCACCGGCTCGTCGGCGTGCGGTTGCACGCGCGAGTCAATCGCCACGAGCGGCGACCCGGCTTCCAGTACGTTCAGCACCGGTATCTTGCTGCGAAACACATGGGCCTGAGACGGCGCGCTGTACGCCACGGTAGTGAAAAACACCGGCCAGCCACGGTGCCGGAAGGCCGCCAGCAACCGCTGGTTGGCGTGCACCACCGCGCTGCACTCGGCGGCCAACGGGCTTAGCGCCGGGTTGGTAAAGCCCACGGACAGGTCCACCAGCACCAGCGCATAGCGCTGGGCGGCAGCCAGGGAGCGGGAGTCGAGGCTCATGGTCGCTCCCTATGCCCAGACCGGCGTGGCCGGCGCAGGCAAACCGGTTTCAACCAGGCAGCGGGCCTTGAGTTCCTCAAGCGTGCCGCCACGGTCGAACAGCTGAATTTCGCCGCGCGCGCTGGCCATGGCCTCACGCAACGCCAGGGTGGCCTGTTCGTCTACCGCGTCGTTGGCCACGACAACCCCATACCGACGCGCGCCGTCGACACTCACCAACCCCCGGCGGATATCGGTCAGCACCTTGCCCGGCTCGCGCAGAAACGGGTCACCCCAACCGCCGCCGCCCCAGGTATCGAACAGAATCAGGTCGCCGGTTTTCACCTTAATGTTGTCGCACTTGGCCGGCAGCATCTGACGGGTGCCGTCGGCCCGCAGCAGCTCTTTGCGACTGCGTTCGCCGGGGGCTCCACCGTTGACGCCCCAAGGGTAGGTCAGCCAGCGATCGTCATGGATCGACACATCGCCATCCACCAACAACCGATACGCGACACGCAGCCCGTTGCCGCCACGGTGCAAGCCGGCCCCCCCGGAGTCGCAGAGGGTTTCGTAGGTTTCAATACGCAGCGGGAAATACGCTTCAACAAACTCGTTGGGCACGTTGGTAAAGCCTGGCCACAACGAATGACCGTCCGGACCATCGCCCACAGGGCGCCCTGGAATACCGCCGAAGCCGATCTGAAACAACTGGAACCACTCGCCTTGCTGGTCATAGCCCGAATACATAAAGTGCGGTGAGTCAGAAAAGCCCGCCGCGTTCATAGCCTGTGGCGTGCCCTGCCCAAGAAGCCCGCCCATCATGTCGAAGATGCGACCAAGTAAATGGGTGCGGCACGACAACGCCGCCGGGAAGTTAGGCTTAAGAATCGAGCCCTGCGGAATGCGCACTTCTACCAAGTCGTAGAAGCCGTCGTTTAGCAGAATGGCGGGGTCAAACAGGCTGATGGTCAATGCGCCAAAGAAGATTTTGAACATTTCCTCGTTGACGTAGAAGTTGACTGACGACGGGGCTTGCGGGTCAGTGCCTTCGAAATCAAAGATCGCTTTGTCACCCTCGCGCCACAGCGCGCAGCGCAAGGTGTAAGGGCCCAGTCCCGCGCCATCGTCGCAAATGTAGTCTTCGAACTCTTGACGGTGTTCGGGCACCACACGGTTGATCACTTCTTTCATGGCCCGGTGGGTGCGTTCCAGCATCTCCTGCTGGGCGCTGAAAAAAACGTCGTCGCCAAAGCGTTCCGCCAGCTCAATGCAGCGTTTGCTGGCCGTGCGGCAGGCCGCGACAATGGCGTTGAGGTCAGAGCGGTTCCAGCGCGGCATACGCACGTTGTGCAAGATCACATCGAGCATGTCGCTGTTCATGACGCCACGGCGGTACAGTTTCACCGGCGGAATGCGAATGCCCTCTTCCCAGATCGAGCTGGCATTGGTCGGCAAACTGCCGGGTACCTTGCCGCCCACGTCGGACATATGGCCAAACATGGCGGCGTAGTTAATCACCCGGCCGTCTTTGAAGATCGGCATCAGCACCAGCCAGTCCGGCAAATGGCTGACGGCCCCGCCGCACAGGTAAGGGTCGTTGGTGAGGAATACGTCGCCCTCTTCAATCTCGCCTTCGTAGTTCTTCAGAAAGCCGGTGATGAACGAGCCAAACTGGCCGACGATCATTTTGCCTTCGCTGGTGGCGATCATCGGGAAGGCATCGCCTTGCTCACGAATGCCCGGGCTCATGGCGGTGCGAAACAGCACCGCGTCCATTTCGTTACGGGCGTTGCCCAGTGCATTTTCGACGATATCGATGGTGATGCCGTCGACCTCGACCCGCTGAAACGATTGGCTGTTTTCTTGTTTAATTCGCGCAACCATGACTGTTACTCCTGATGGCCCAGCGGGCGGATCAACAAGTTGCCGACGCGGTCCACAGCCGCTTCGTAACCTGGAAGAACAAGGGTGGTGGAGTCCATTTCCATCACAATGGATGGCCCTGGCACCACTAACCCCGGGCTCAGCTTGCCGCGCGCATAGAGCGCGGCGCTGTAGTCCTTGCCGGCGTAATGCACGGGGGTCTCGCCGACATGCGCATCGGCCAGGGTGTGATCGGCACCTTCGAAGGCACGCTCGGTGATTTCCGGACGCGGAGCCCGGGCAATGGCGCGCAGGTTGACCAACTCGTGGGCTTCACTCAGGGCAAACGTAAAGAGCTGTTCGTGCTCGGCATCAAAGGCAGTGGTGATCGCCGCCAGGCCTTCGCTGGCCACACGTTCCAGATCGATTTCCAGGGTCAGCAGCAATGCCTGGCCCTGGTAGCGCACATCGGCCTGCCAGTTCAGTTGTTGCACCTCGGCCGGAATGTTTTGTGCCGCCAGAGAGCTGCGCACACTGTCGCCCAGTTGCTCGAGAATCTGCGTGACCTCCTCCACGCTGAGGTCGCTCACGCGGCGAACCAGCGAGCGCGAGGCTTCGTCTTTCACCCGCGTGGTGGCATCGCCATAGGCGCACAGCACGCCCGGCCCCGGCGGAATAATCACCGGCCAGGCGTTCATCAGAATGCCCAAGGCATTGGCGTGCAACGGGCCCGCGCCGCCAAAGCCACACAGGGCAAAATCGCGCGGGTCGTAACCCTGCTCGACGCTGATCAAACGCAGCGCCCCAAACATATGTTCGTTGGCGATGCGCACAATGCCTTCGGCGGCTTCGAACAGCGACACCCCCATGGCATCGGCAATAAGTTGCACGGCGGTGGTCGCCAGGTCTTTGCGCACCTGAAAATCGCCCCCCAGTTTTTGCTCCGCAGGCAGGTAACCGAGCACCACGTTAGCGTCGGTAACGGTCGCCACGGTGCCGCCCTTGTTATACGCCGCAGGCCCGGGCACTGCGCCCGCGCTTTCCGGGCCGACACGCAGCGCGCGCGTCAGCTCCGGCACAGAGGCCATTGAGCCGCCGCCGGCCCCAATGGTGCGTACGTCCACTGACGGAGCCCGCACGGCCACGTTGCCCACGCGGGTTTCACGGCGAATGCGCGCCTGGTTGTTATCGATAAGCGCAACGTCGGTGGACGTGCCGCCCACGTCAAAGGTCAGCACTTTGCTAAAGCCGCCCCGGGAGCAGAACCAGATGGCCCCCGCCACACCGCCCGCCGGGCCGGAGAGCAGCAGGTTAACCGGCGTGCTGGCCGCCGACTGGCTGGTGGCCAAGCCACCGTCGGAGCGCAAAATGGACAACTGCACATCCGGGCGCAAACGCCGGCACAGCTCGCCCTGCAAGTGTTCCAGGTAATTGGCCACTTGCGGACGCACGTAGCTGTTCACCACGGTGGTTTCGGTGCGCTCGTACTCCTGCATCTCCGGCACCACTTCCGACGAGAGCGACACCGGCATACCCGGCATCACTTCACGGGCGATGTCATGAATGGCGCGTTCGTGCTCGCCACTGGCGTAGGCATTGATCAGGCTGATGGTCAGCGCTTCGATGCCGGCGGCCTTCAGGCGCTCCAGCTCGCCACGAATCGCCTCGCGGTCCAGTTCGCGCACCACCTCGCCATGGGTGTCAATGCGTTCGTCGGCTTCAACGGTCCACTCCAACGGAGCCAGCAGTTCACCTTTATTAAACGTCACCCAACCGCCCAAACCGCCCGGCACAAAGGAACGCGCGATATGCAGCACCTGCTTGTAGCCTTTGGTGGTGACCAGGCCAACTTTCGCGCCGCGCCGGGTCAGAATGGCGTTGGTGGCCACCGTGGTGCCGTGCATCACCGAACGAATGTCCGACGGCGCGACCCCGGAGGTCTGGCAAATTTTCTCGATGCCGTTGAGCACGGCGATAGAGGGGTTGTGAGGCGTGGACGGAACCTTGGCGGTAAAGCTGTCGCCGGTTGCATCGTTAATCAGGAGCAGGTCGGTGAAGGTACCGCCTACGTCAACACCCAAACGGAAACTCATGTTGCCTCCAGCACTTTTTTGATTGTATGCGTGCAATAGCGACCGGGGCGCAGACGCCCCGGCCATACAGGGCTAACGAGCAGCTTTTTCCAGTTCCCGCAGGTTGACATCGTCACCCTTAACGCCTGGGGTATTGAGGCGCCCTTCATCGCTAAGGATGAACGCGGTGCCATGCCGGCGTTGGTAGTCGATCGTGAAACCTGCAGATGACACGATGCCGGTATCACCGTCGGCTGTCTTGATGGTTTTCAAGTGGTAGTTCATCCACTTCCAGAACTGCCCTTTACGGTCATAGGCTTCCGCTTGGTAGAAGCGTGGGAACTGGGTATCCATGTACAACACCTTCTTGCTGTAAGGGTGCTCCGGCGGCGTAATCGCTTCGATCACCCACACCTCACGCGGCTCCCAGCCATCCTTCGGGTTCCAGTGCGGGGCGTTCGCCAGGTCGATGATGGGGAACTCGGCATCGCCCGACGCGCCCTGTTTCCAGGCCTGCGTGGTGGAGTTGGGAACGGCCAGAATCCAGCGCTTGCCCAGCAGTTTGTACCCGGCATACCAGCTGGGGTGAGCGTTGAAAATCTCGATGTCGTCGTTGAGCTGGTCGGTGCCGCCGATGGGGTCCATCCAGGTGCCGCCCGACAAGCGACGCGTACGCCGCACGGACTTGATATAAGCCCACGAGTCTTCCAGTTTTGGCGAGTCGTGGCGGATGGTGAACAGCCCCAGCCCACGGATATCGTTGGGGTAGGTCGCATATAACAGGGTTTTACTGAGGATGCTGCCGTCACCCTCGATCACATCGTTGGAACCCAAACGGCCTTTCATGAAGTAGCGTTTGAACGCCCACTCTTGCTTGCGCTCCAGGCCGGTCTTGTCGCTGATGAACAAGTACGCAAACTTGGGATAATCCTGCAGGTTTTTGGTGGGCTGCGCGTAGTGGTGGTTCCAGATCAGTTTGGCGGCGGCATCCGGGTCGTCGGCGCTGACATTCGGGAACGGCACGCCACTGACCCAGCCGTCGACCTGACGGGTGTCTTTGTTGTACACGGCTTTGCCGGCGTTGGCCTTGGTCGCGGCTTCGAAATCCTTGCCCAGAACAACCGGCTGCGAAGCCTTGAGGATGATGGTTAAGCCCTCCTCGTGCATCAACTGCTGCATACGCTCAGTCAGCAAGTCACCGATTTTATGGCCTTCAAAGGTGTCGCCCAGGTGCTGGCCAAGATTGGCACCGGTCAGCGTGGTGCCTGCCGTTAAAGGCGCAGCCTGGACACCCAGGGTGAATGTTAAGGTCAGCGCCAGCGAGGCGGCCAGGCGGTTCATCAGGATCGTCATTATTGTTGTCTCCTAGATCAGAACTGGTAAGTCAGACGCACAGCCAGTTGGTCGTTACCTTTGAAGTAACCGAAGAGGTTGGTGTTGTTGAAATCACGCAAGGTGCGCTTCTGACTTTCGTCGTTGAAAAAAATGTCGGCCTCAACGCGCACACGCCAGTTGTCGCCATAGGCAAACTCAACGCTGGGAATCACAAAACCGCCGCCATACGTGAGGTCGCTGCCCACTGCCAGGCTTGGGTTGATCCGGTCGTTGTCGTAGTTGGTGGCAAGGATCGCGGTGACGATGGTGGAGTACTCTTTGGTCCGGCCGCTGAACCCGGCGCTGTTAACCACTTCATCGCTACGCTTGTAGTTCGTGATCCAAGTATTGAACAGTTGCAACGAGAAGAACGATGGACGGCTGGTGCCCAAGTAGCTCTGTAGCGCCAACTGCTTGTCCATGCGCAGCATCGACTTGACCACGTCCTTCTCGATAATCCCGCAGAAGCCCGGGAAAAACGCGCAGCCGCCAGACTCGCCGGCATCAACCCCAACGTTGTAGGGCGAGTCGGGAATGTAGGAGAGCTCTGCTGAGAACACCGCGTCGAGGGTTTCCAGGTAACGGTTGGCGGTGATGCCAAAGGTGTCGATGTACGGGAAAATCAACTCGCCCACGGTGGAGGAGCGGTCCGAGTTGTAATCGCCTTTATAGGCACCCATGAAGGGCCGACCACTGGCCGAGTTACCCACGCCCAGCGGGTTGTCCGGGTTCGGGTTGATGACCGGGTTGTTGGACGGGCCGTGGAACCAGCCCAGCGAGTACTCCCACTGCGCAACCATACCTTTCCAGCGCAGGCCATAGGAACCATCGTCCATATTGGCGTCTTTGTGGTTGTAGTTGTACGGCACGTCGGCACCGAAGGGGGCCGAGGCAAACGTCAGCCCCTTGTTCGGGTTGTTGGCCCAACGGCCGCCTTCCAAGTCGTAGCTGTTACCGCGCTGGTCGGCAGGGTTCATCTTGCCGGGGATGTAGAGCGCCTGGAGGGTGCCGTCCACGCTGTCAAAACGGTGCACCAGGTTGAGCATCCACAGGGGTTTACGCAGTTCCTCGTTTTCCGGTTCCAGGAACGAACGCCAGCGGAAATCGTAGCCTTGGACCACATCCATGGACTGGAAGAAGTCACTCTCGCCCCACACCACCTGCTGTTTGCCCAGCTTCACGGTGGTGTTCTCGGCCAAGGTGGTCTGCCACCACAATTCACGCAGTTCGACGCCGTTGTATACGTCGTCCATCAAATTGACACTGGACTTGTTTCGCGAGCTGAACAGGTCGGTGGCGGCGTAGCCGTCCATCGACGCCTGCAAGTCTTTGAGGTAGTTGGTTTCGTACTCTTCAGACGCTCGCCCGGAAATGCTGAACTGCGAGTTACCAAAGTCCTTGAACAGGTTTAGCTTACCCACCGACCGTGCCATCGACAGGTCGTAGCGGTAGTTGCCCCTGGGCTCGCCGTTGTTGGCCGGGTCCGGCACGTAGGGATTCTCAAGGTTCCAGGACATGTATTGACGGATGTAGCCGCTTGCCTCCCAGTTTTCAAAAAAGCCGTCGTCTGCCTGCACGGCTCCGTTCAGCCCTATTCCAGCCAACACCAAGGCGCAGGCCTGTGGTGAGCTGATGAATCGCACTTTCGTCTTATTTTTCTTAGCGCTCATCTTCAATTCCCGATGTGTTCAGGTTGATGGACAGGTTCAGTGCCAGGAGCACTGTTCGAATGGCGGTGTTCAAAGATGAACTGCGGCTTGAACACCAGCGCAAGCGAAGGCATGACGAAGAGCGACGTGAACGCCGAGACCATTAGCCAAAGGCCAATGAGCATTCCCATCTCCGCCTGAAACCGGAGCGAAGAGACCGACCAGAACAGCACGCCAGCGGCCAAGGTGAAGGCTGTTAACAGCACCCCTCGGCCAGCCGAACCGAGCGACTGCAGCACCGCATCAAGCGGCTCGGCGCCTGGGTTCTTCTCCAGGTATTCCTTGATTGAATCGACGATATAGAAGGCGTAATCAACGCCCAGGCCGATGCCCAGGGCGACCACAGGCAACGTGCTGATGCTCATGCCGATGCCCTGCCACGCCATGAAGGCAAAAGTCACCACGTTGGAGATCAGCACCGGGATGATGAAAAAGATCCCGCTGACCGAGGAGCGGTACACCACCAGGCAGCACAAGACCACCACGAGAAACGCCAGGGCGATGGCTTCAATCTGGTCGCCCAACAAAATCTCGTTGACCGCTGCAATGATGCCCAGCACCCCACCGACCAACTTGACCTGCGCCCCTTCCAACGGGTTGTCCTGAATAAACTGGTTGGCGTAATGGGTGGCCTTGCGCAGCGTGTCGCCCTTGTGATCGCGGAAGAACAAGGTGATCGCGCCGTTCTGGAACTTCACGTCGGCGAACTGCGCCAGGTCGTCCGGGTCGGCCCCCTGCATGTAGAAACTGATGAGTTCACCGTTTTCCAGCTGGGTAGCGCCCAGTTCGCGGTAACGCGGGTTGCCTTCGTAGAGGTTGCGGCGAATGTCGACCACGATGTCAGCCATCGACACGCTGCCACCGATCTCCGGTTGGCGCTCCATGTAGCGCGAGAAGCGCTGCATCCAATCCAGCACCTGAGGCATTTTCAGCGCGTCCGGGGCGTCGCCTTCAATCACCACAAACATCTGTTCGGAACCGGGATACAAGCGGTTGATCAGTGCGCTGTCCTGGTTAAACGATGACTTCTGCCACAGGATCGGCGAGCCATCGCTGGCATCGCCCACGCTGAGCCGTGTGGCCTCGAACAGGAAGCCGCCGAGCAGTACCAGGGTGATGGGGGCCACGGCGTAACGTGCGCGGCTTTTCACCACCCAACTGGCCGCACGGATAAAGACCTGCAGCACGCCGTCAAGGTTGATCGGGTGCACGTAGCCCTGCGGGTGCTTGATAAAAGACAGCAGCACCGGCGTGAGCAGCACCGCCGACACCGCGATGGTCATGACCCAGATTGCGCCAATGATCGCCACTTTGTGCATCAGCGGAATGGGCGTCAGAATCACACACAAAATGGCACCCGCATCGGCATACAACCCCAGCATGCCCGGGCGAAATAGTTCGCGCATGGCCTGTTGCGCCGCCTTGCGCGGGTCAATCGATTCGCCCACCGCCAGGTCGTCGAAGCGGGTAATCAACTGCACCGAGTGGGAGAACGCCCGGGCGGTGATGATGAACGCCACCACGATCACCAACGGATCAAAGTTGTAGCCCAGCAGGCTGCCAACGCCGAGTGCCCAAATAGCCGATACCACGCCGGCAATCAGCGGCAACACGGTGCCGCGCCAAGTACGGCTAAAGATAAACAACAGCACCAACATGGCGGCCAACGACAGCAGCGCGATGCTCACGGTTTCGTGCAGGTAGTGCGCCACCCAGCCATACAAAATCGGCTCGCCCACCACGTGCAGGCTGACCTCTTGCTTGATCGGCGACGCCTCAAGAATCGCCTCGATCTGCGGGAAGATTTTCCCGTAGTCGACCAAGTGGTCGTAGAAGTCCACCTGGATCAGCGCTGAGCCCAGGTCACGATCAACGTACAGGCCGTACACCAGCGGGTTATTGAGCACCGCCTGGCGCAACTCAAGCATCTTTTGCTCGTCGGACGGCAGGTCGGGCCACATCATGGGCTGGGTTTCGATGCCCTCGCTGGAGGCGTTGACGCGCTTGAGTTTTTTCGACGCCAGTGAGGTGATTTGCAGCGGATTTACCCCTTCCACCTGCTGCAAGTCATAGGTGATACGGCGGATCTCCTGCAGCACTGGCAGGCGAAAAATATCGCCCTCCTTGGCCTTAACCAAAATGGTTACGCGGTTGCTGGCGGCAAAGCTGTCCTGGTACTTCTGGTGCACCTTCACGTAGGGGTGGTCGTGGGGGACCATGTCGCTAAAGTGAGTGCGAATATCCAGCTGGGTCAGCGCAGCTGCAAAGCCAAGGGTGATGAGGGCGATCACCACGCACACGGCCACACGCTGGCGGATAGCCCACTCGGAAATGCTCGCGGCCAGGTTCATTAAGGGGTTCATCGTACGGACTCCTGCGGCCAGATCTGCAAATCGTTGTCGCGCAACAGCCCAAGCTGCTGGCCGATAACGACCACACCGTGTTCACTGTCGAGCAACCGGCTGTGGTAGCTCTTGTCGAGCCCCGCCGGGGTCCACGCTTGCCAGCCGCTGGCCGGGTTGTCGCTGCGAAACAGCGCGCCGCGGTCGCCCGTCACAACCCAGTGACCGTCATGCACCGCCACGTCGAACAAATGCTCGGTGGTGAAGTGCGGTAACGCTTGCCAGTGATCGCCGCTGTCGCTGCTGAGGTAGACCTCGCCCCGATTGCCCACCGCCATGGCGGTGCTGCCACTGAACACCAGTGCGCGCAGGCTTTCGCTGCCCAGCTCGACAGGGGTCCAGGTCAGCCCTTGATCACGGCTGCGCAGCAGGCGACCAAACTCGGCGGTGATCCACAGGTCGCCGTTGGCACCTGCACGGATGCTGTTAAAGGTGACGTCGGCTTCATCGCCCAACGCTTGCCAGTGCTGTGCATCAGCGTCGCTGCGAAAGAGCGCGCCCATTTCGCCCACGGCCCAGAAATGGCCGTCAATAAAGCTCACGCTTAGCAGCTTGCCGGCCAGTTCCGATACCGGTAGTTGCGCGCTTTGCCAGGCCTGGTCAGACACCCGTGTCCACACGCGTCCCTGGTTGCCCACCACCACCTGACGCCCCTCGGGCGACACGGCAATCGACTGCAAATTGCTGCGCCCGGGCAGCTCTTCACGGTCCCAGCTGTTGCCGGCATCAGCGCTGGACAGCAACGCGCCATTTTGGCCAATCACCCACAGCTGATCGCCCTGTACGGCACCGTCAAAGAACAGGTCGCGACGTTCCAGCAAGGGCTGGTGAAGCGGTACCGACTCAACGCTCGGCTGAATAAACACGGCGGCATACGCCAGCCCGCCAATCACCATCCACGGGGCCAGGCGCGCCAGCCAACTGGCGACGAAACTAACCATTGGTCACCTCCTGGCGCTTGTTACGCTCGCGGTGCAACCAGCGGTAGCTGTGCCCGCCAAGGGTGGCTCCGGTGAGCCGTTGGGCCTGCTCAACAGCGGCCACCAGGCGGTCACTCTCAATGCCGGTGTACAGCCCCATGGAGTGCAGCATCAGCACCAGGTCTTCAGTCGCGAGGTTGCCACTGGCCCCGGGGGAAAACGGGCAACCGCCCAGGCCGCCGATGGAGCTGTCGAACTCACGCACGCCACATTCCAGGGCGGCCAGCACGTTGGCCAGCGCCATGCCGCGCGTGTCGTGGAAGTGGCAGGACAGCGTGTTCGCCGCATCGAGCCCGCCAAGCCGCTCCAGCACGCGTTTCACGCTCTGCGGGTTGGCGGCACCCATGGTGTCGGCCACAATCACTTTGCCCGCACCGGCTTCAACCATACGCAGGGTCAGCGCCTCGACGACGGCGGGCGAGGTCAGCCCTTCGAACGGGCATTCGAAGGCCACGGCCACATAGGCGCGGGCATCGATGCCGTCTTCACGGGCGCGCTGCATAAGTTGCGCACACACGGCCGTGGTCTGTTCCAGGCTCATGTTGATATTGCGCTGGTTCATGGTTTCGGTGGCGGACAACACCACCGCAATAGAGCGTGCGCCCGCAGCAAGGGCCAATTCGTAGCCACGTACGTTAGGAACCAACGCGGAGTAAGTCGCCTCGTTGCGCAACGGCAACCTGCCGAACAATTCGGCGGTTCCGGCCATTTGCGGCACGGCGTTGGGCGACACAAAACTGCCCGCTTCAATGTGGCGTATACCGCTGCTGAGCAACGCTTCAATCAGCTGCAAACGCTCGTCGACAGTCAGGGTTTTGCCCTGGCTTTGCAGGCCGTCGCGCGGACCGACTTCATTGACGATGACAAAATCGCTCATGGTTTAGCCCACCGTCTGCTGGTTTTTCAGCGCGGCGATGCGCGCCGCGTCGTAACCCAGCACCCGCGCCAGTACCGCGTCGGTATGCTGGCCCAGCAGCGGCGGTGCGCTAAAGCTTTCTTCGTCGTCAACGGACAGTTTGATCGGGTTGCCCGGTGCCTCGACACTGCCACCCTCGGGGTGCGCAATGTTCACCACCATGCGCCGGTGGCGCACTTGCGGGTCGGCCAAGGCTTCGCTGAAGCGGTTGACCGGCGCACAGGGCACGCGCACGGCCGATAATTTTTCGACCCAGTAATCAGTGCTCTGGGTGATCAGGATTTCTTTGAGGGTGCCGTCAATCAGCGCCTGGTCGGCCAAGCGCCCGGCTTGCGTTTTGTACTTCTCATCGCGCAATACCGGCACGTCGATCACGCTCACCAGGTTGTCCCAGAAGCTGTCGAAGATCACCGCGATAATGACGAAGCCATCGGCGGTGCGGTACGTGTTGTAAGGCACATGAACGAAATGGCCATTGCCCAGCGGCTCAGGGTTCTCGCCACTGAGGAAGTACATGGTGGCCATGTAATTGAGCATGCTGATCTGGCAGTCGAGCATGCTGATGTCCACGTGCTGGCCGTGGCCTTTGCTGTGCCGCGCTTGCAACGCGGCGAGAAGGCCCATCACCGCAAACATGCCACCGCCCAAGTCGCCGATGGGAATGCCGGCACGGGTGGGCGTCTGGGCGTTATCGCCGGTAATCGACATACCGCCGCCAATGCCCTGCACGACTTGGTCAAACGCGGGGCGCAAATAATTGGGGCCGTCTTGACCAAAGCCTGAGACCGAACAGGTGATGATCAGCGGGTTAATCGTGCGCAGGTGGGCGTAGTCGATCTTGAGTTTTTGCGTCACGCCAGCACTGAAGTTATCCAGCACCACGTCGGCCTTGCGCACCAGGTCGTAGAACACTTGCAGGCCGGCTTCGCTTTTGAGGTCGATGCACACGCTTTGCTTGTTGCGGTTGAGCGTGAGGAAGTAGGCCCCCATGCCGTTGAGCGAATGCCGTGGGTCTTTGGCCAACAATGCGCGAGTGCCTTCACCCGCAAGTGGTTCGACCTTGATCGTGTCCGCACCCAGGTCGGCGAGGATCATTCCGGCGTAGGGGCCGGACAGCATGTGAGTCAGATCGAGGACCCGAATTCCCTCTAGCGGTTTGCTCATTGTTATTCTCTTTTTACGTGTTTGAAATATCCGCAAAAGAGGTATTGCAAGCCGCTTGCCAACTCTTAAAATAATTTTATGTCTTTGTTTTTATTGTATTTTTTATAGAAAACTGAACAGTATTGCCAGGCTGCAACCTGGCCCCTATTGCAGGGTGAAATTATTTTTCCAAATTGAATGACCCGGTTAAATCCCGGCGTCAGCACTCGCACGCCCAGGCCAAATTTCAGGCAAAAAAAAGCCGGTCACACAACGGTGCCGGCAAAGGAGCAGCTCACGATGAATCAGATAAAACGGGCCGTTTCAATGGGGCCATCAAACTGCTCAATGGCACCGGGTTCGATGTAGCGTTTCCAGTTGTCGAATATCTCGCGCCCGGCAAGAAAGCCCTCGAAAATCGCGTGATCGGTTTTACGCGGCACCACGCAATCGCCCACACGATGAACATTCGCCAACTCGCCTTTAAGCGCGTGGTACAGGCCGTCCACCGGCAGGTGCCGAACCGCCAACACGATGCTGTCAAAACCCTCCAGGGTTTCCACGTCGGCGCTGTACAGATTGAACAGGTCCACCGCCGACCCGCGCACTTCACTCACCCATGCATTGAGCGTGTAGGTGAGGCCACGGCTGAACAAATTGGCGTACACCAGGGGTTGGTCGAGGGTGGTGCCCAACCGGTGGAACAGCGCATTCCACCGCGTGACCACATGCACCTCATGGCCGCTCTCCATCAGCAACTCGGCGATGCCGGCGGAATAGCGGTTACCCTCCTCGTCCAGCACGAGCACGCGCTTGCCAACCCGCTCGGGATGCGCCAGCACGTCCAGGGCGGTCAATACGTGGTCAGCGTCCAGCCCCGGTACCCGGTCGACCAAGGGGTTGATGTCGGAGTAGCCGCTGCGATCCGGCAAAGAGCCCGTGGCCACAATCACGCCGTCGGGCTGCAGCGCCTTGATCAGCTCGACACTGGCCTCGCAATTGAGCCGTACCTGCACGCCCGCCTTGGCCATGTGCACCTTGAGGTCTTCGGTAATCCAGGCGAAGGAATCCCGACGCGGCAGGCGCACGATATGGTTGACTTGCCCACCCAGCTCGGCCCCCTTTTCCAGCAGCGTCACGCGATGGCCGCGCTGGGCCAGCCCCTCGGCGGCTTTCATGCCGCCGGGGCCGCCGCCCACCACGACCCAATGCTTGGCAACGGGAGCCAGTTCCAGGGTTTGCGGGCCAAAGACTTCTTCACGGCCGGTCGCCGGGTTGATCTGGCAGGTCATTGAGGTGCCGTGAAACAAGCGGGACACGCAGCCCTGGTTGCAGCGCAGGCAGTGGTAAATCTCGTCCTCGCGCCCTTCAGCCGTTTTACGCGCGAACTCCGGGTCGGCAATTTGCGCACGGGTCATGGCCACCATGTCGGCGTCGCCACGGGCAAGAATCGCCTCGGCTTCACCGGCACTGCCAATGCCCGACACGCAAAATACCGGCAGCTTCACGGCGCGTTTGAGCCGTGCAACCGGGTCTACGAGCCAGCCGTTCGGCACATCGTAGGGCGGCATGATGTAGGTGGCGGATTGGTACACCCCGGCGGTGGCCATGATGTAATCGATGTTGCCCGTCGCTTCAACCGTCTGCGCCACCTTTATCCAGTCAGCGATTTCCATGCCGCCGGGCACCATTTCGTCCATCGACAAACGAATGCCGACCACAAACTGCGGGCCGACTTTATCGCGCACCGCCTGGATCACTTCCAGCGGAAACCGCATGCGGTTTTCGAAACTGCCGCCGTATTCGTCGTCACGTTTGTTAAACAACGGCGAGATGAATTGGTGCAGCAAATAGCTGTGAGCCAGGTGCACTTCCACCCCATCAAACCCGGCCAGCCGCGAGTATTCGGCGGAGCGCACCCAGCCTTCGACGATCTCGTCCATGTCCGACCGTTCCATGGCCTTGGCCATTTCACCGAACACCGGCGACTTGATGTTGGACGACGACCAGAGCACCCGGTAGTCATCCATCGCGTGGGTTTCGCCCATCACGCCAAAGTGGTTGAGTTGCGCGAAGATATGCGCGCCAAAGCCATGCACAGCCTCGGTCAAGGCCGTGTCGCGCTCGACCATTTCCTCACGATAGCCATAGGGGTAGCCCCGGCAAAACGTATTCGAGGTGGGGTGGATCAGCCGGTTGCCGGTCACCATCAGGCCAATGCCGCCCTTGGCCCGTGCCGCGTGGTAAAAAATGTCGCGGTTATTGGTCAGCCCATCGGGCGAGTTGAAGGCCATGGCATGGGCCGATTGCATGATGCGGTTACGCAGGGTCAGCCCGCGCAGTTGCAACGGTTGAAACAGGTGCGGATAACGTTCAACAGTCATTGCTTTTCTCCCCGGCAGACAACCGGTTAAACACCGGGTGCGCCCATGGTGCTGCGCCAGTCGGCACCGAAGCCTTCCAGCTCACCTTGTTCGATAAACCGCGCGGGGTCGTCCAGCAACTCGCGGCCCGCCAACATTCCCTCGTAGATCGTGTCCTGCAGGGGTCTGGGCAAGCGCGCATCGCCAATGCACTGCAGGTTGCTCACCCGGCCTTGCAACGCGCGGTACAACGCATCGTGCGAACTATGCCCGGCGGCGATCACAAAGCTGTCCGCTTCCAGGCACTCGCCGTCCTGGTCGGTAAACAGGTTGAGCAACTGCGCCTGCTGGCCATTGATATGGCGCACCCAGCTGTTGAGGGTGTAGGTGAGCCCCTTGCGGAACACATGCTGGTAATTCACCGGTAAATCCAGCGTCAGCGCGAGGTTGGGTGACAGCGAAATAAAGCGGCTGACGACGTGCACCTGATGGCCACGGTCGAGCAGGAACTCGGCCGTGCCCAGCGCATACCGACCGCCGTCTTCGTCGAACAGCACTACGCGTTTGCCGATCTGCGACGGGTCTTCCAACACGTCAACCACGCTGTACACGTTGTGCTGCTCGGTACCGGGTACGCGGTCCACGGCGGGTCGGGTCGAGGTAAAGGCGGTTTTCAACGGTGTTGAGCCGGTGGCCAGAATGACCCCGTCGGCAGCAAAGGCAACCACATCATCGGCGCTCATCGCGCAATTCAGGCGGATCTCGACGCCGGCTTTGCGCAGTTGCCGCTCCAGGTCACGGGGAATAAAGCCGAACTTCTGCCGACGCGGCAGAAGCGCCGCCAGGTTCAGCTGGCCGCCCAAGCGGTCGCCCTTCTCCACGAGTGTCACCTGATGACCGCGCTCGCGCAGGGTCAACGCCGCCTTCATCCCGGCCGGCCCGCCGCCCACCACCAGCCAACGCGCGGGCGTGTGCGCCGGTTGCAGCGTGTGCAAACCAAACCGTTGCTCACGGCCGGCTGCGGGGTTCACCACGCAGGAAATCGCATTGCCTGCCATCAACCGCGCAATGCACGCCTGGTTGCAGCGAATGCAGTGGTTGATTTCGTCTTCGCGGCCGTCACGCAGCTTGTTGCAAAACTCAGGGTCGGCGATTTGGCTGCGGGTCATGGCCACCATGTCGGTCGCGCCGCTGGCGATCAACGACTCCGCTTTGGCCGGGTCGACAATATGGCCCACGATAAAAACCGGAATGTCGCTGATTTTGCGCAGCGCCGCACGCAAGCGTGCGCCGTCCTCCACCAGCCAGTTTTCCGGGTAATCGCCCGGCGGAATCTGGTCCGCGTGGGCGGCGTAAGTACCGGCGGTGGCGCTGACGTAATCGATCAGCCCGGTTTCGACCAGTTGGGTGGTCATTTGGATAGCGGTGTCGGCGTGCATCCCGTCAACGGTGCATTCGTCCAGCGACACCCGAATACCGATCACAAAATCCGGCCCTACGGCCTCGCGCACGCGCTGCATCGTTTCAATGGGAAAACGCACGATATTGTCCAGGCTACCGCCGTACTCATCGGTACGTTTGTTGTACACAAACGACAGGAATTGCTGGTGCAGGTAGCCGTGGGAGTAATGCATCTCCACGCCATCAAACCCGGCGACTTTGGACTTCAACGCCGTGTCGGCAAAGGCCTGCGACACCTCGTCCATTTGCGTCTTGGTCATTTCCTTGGCCCACTCGTTGTAGGCGGGCGACTTCATGGTCGACGGCCCCCACAGCACGCGGTAGTCGTCCAGCGCACCACTGCGCCCTTGGGGGCCGAAGTGAATCAACTGAGCAATGATCCGTCCGCCAAACGCGTGCACCGCGCTCACCATCTCGGCATCGCGCTCGACCATTTCTTCACGGTTGCCACGGGCCAGCGAGCGGTTGGGCCCTGTGGAGTTGGGGTGAACGTGGCGGGCACCGGTCACAATCAAACCGATACCGCCCTTGGCACGCTCGGCCTGGTAGTGAATGTCACGGTCGTTGGTCAGCCCTTCGGCCGAAGCAAAGCCCTTGGCATGGGCCGTTTGCATCAACCGGTTGCGTACGGTGATGTTGCCGATTTTCAGGGGCGTAAAAATCGAGGGGTAGCACAGCTCCCCCGGTGTCTTTGGCTGGGTCATGTCGCTCATCCATTATTGTTGTTCTGGTGAGTTCCCCGCCCTTGCGGGGCGGGCTTGTGCACGCTGCACACCGTGAGAACCGGCGTGAGGTACAGCACACCGGGCAGCATCACGGCCATGCGCCCGGGTACACAGGTGGCGCGGTTAGCGCAGCACGTTCTCGCCACTCATAAACACAAACACGCGGCGGAACTTGCCGTCTTCGACGTACCAGAAGTTGCAGTTACGCAGGCGGGTTTCGTTGCCTTGAGGGTCCTTCAGCAGCACGTTGAAACGCGAGCAGATCGTCTGTTTTTCAACGTCGATGGCGAGTTCAAAATCGCCGTGCCAGATGTATTCAAAGTTGTTGAACAAGTTGTCGAACATCTTGCGCACGCCGGTATGGCCGTCGTGCGTGAGGTTGTCGGTTTGGATGGTGAATTGCACGTTCTCGTGGCAGCAGTCCAAGACCGCCTGCATGTTTTTATTGTCCACGTTACCAAAGTACTGTTCGGTGGCCAGATCACTCAGTTGCTCACGGGTAAGACGGCTCATGGGGCAGGCTCTCCTTATTGATATTATTGACCAGCAAAGCCGTGGTAGGCGGCGTCGTTGAGGTGTTGCGGAGCGGGGTACGCCTTGCGGCTCTGCTTGAGCCCCAGGGTCAGGAACAGTTCACAGAGCTTGTACGACACCAGGCCAGGGTTGATCACCGGAATCGGCAGGCGCTCGGCCAGGTAGGCATGGGACTGGTGCATGGTGGTGGAACCGAGCACGATGACATCGGCACCGTCCTCATCCATTGCCCGCCGCGCTTCGGCCTCAAGCTTGGCAAACACCACCTCTTCCTTGCCCTCCAGCAACTCTTTGAGGTCAGGGCGAGTCTTGATCGAACGCAGCGACGCCACGCGTGGCCACAGGTGGTGCTCAGTCAGGTTTTTTTCGTAAAGAGGAAACCACTCATCCCACATGGTGATGACACTGAATTTCTTGCCAAGCATGCAGGCCATATGAAACGACGCAATGCCCGGTGCGATCACGGGAATGTCCAGGCGCGAACGCAGCGCGGCCAGGCCTGAATCGCTGACCGTGTCGATGCACACGGCGCTGTACCCTTCCTCCTGAGCCCGCAGGCCCGCCTGCACAACGGAGAAATCCATCAGTAGCACGTCGTAAGCGCTATCGGCGAGCGATGCGCCCTTGGCAACCGGCACAAACTCGGGGGAAAAACCGGGAAGAATGACACTGGCCGGCAACTGCGCCGCACGGTTGTCGGCACCGGCCTGATCCATGGGAATCGGAATAATGATCTTGATGCGGTGGTTCATGCGTAACCCCCAGAGAAAGTGTTCGTCATCAAAAACGAACGTTGTTGTTTCCTCCTTCATAGCAAGACCGATGCCACAACACGAAAAAAATATAAGACGCTGATTAACATGATGTTTTAACGATAACAAACGGCAGCGATAACGGGCTGGCGTTCAATTTGAAACGAATTTCAGCAACCTGAAACCTCACGATCGGTGTTGTAACCGACCGGTTTCGTACGCCTACAGCGGCTTGCTGATGAGCATTAAAAGCAGCTCGCGCTCGATCTGTTCAATGCTGGGCAGGCTGGTTTGCAGCTCTGCCGGCAGGGACTCCACCCATTGGTATTCGGCCACTACCTTGTTCTTACTTTTGCACAGCAACAGGCCGATGGCGGGACCGTCCTGTGACGAGCGTCGCTTCTAGTGTGTACAGCAGAGGGATCAACGGGATTTTGCCGAATACCTGAGCTGCCAGCCGCCCAGATTGAGGTACTTGTTCGACAATGTTCCTATCACACGAATTTTCCAGCCGCCTGACCCCCAAGTTGATTGGAAAGTGGCAACTGGAAAAAATGGGGGATGAGCAGTAGAAATGAATAGTGGAATCGAAAACCAAAAAGCCCCGTAATTCATTGAATTACAGGGCTTTTCAAATAATGGCGGAGAAGGGGGGATTCGAACCCCCGACACCCTTTTGAGGTGTACTCCCTTAGCAGGGGAGCGCCTTCGGCCACTCGGCCACCTCTCCGCGAAACGCCGCGTATGATAACCAGCCTTGCGTCAGTTGCCCATAAAAATGTGAAACCCGAAATGCACCTTGTCGGTCACGGCAGGAGCGGTGAGTTTGAGGTATGCCGTGAAGAACGACGGCGGTGTCTCAAGCCCAAGGTTTGGCCTTCAGGTGAGTACACTGGCAGGCGGGTGTTGAGGTTTGGCTGGGGGTGCGCTGTCCGTTTGACCCGCACTGTGCGCTTGGGCGTTTAATTCCTGTAAGCGTTGGTTCAGCGCGCGGTGGATATTTTTGTAAGCGTCGCTGCCCAAGATCAATCTGAGGGGCGGTTGTGGGTTATCGGCGCATTGAATAATGGCCGTGGCCATATTTTCAACACTGCCCGGGCTTGGGAACTTACCCATCGCCAGCAACCGCCTATAGTTACCCACTGTGCTGCCCTGATAAGCGGGAATCAGTTGGCGAGGCGTAACGATGTTCTCGTCAAACCGCGTTGAGACTCGCCCTGGGACAACCAAGGTGACTTCAATACCCAAACATTGCACTTCCTTGCGCAGACCTTCGCAAAAGCCCTCAATGCCCCATTTGCTTGCCTGGTACAAGGCAAGGGCCGGAAAGCTCATTTCGCCACATTCGCTCGACAGTTGCATTAAGTGGCCATGGCCTTGCTTGCGCAAAAAGGGTAAGCACGCTTGAAGCAGCAAAATAGAACCCAGCAAATTCGTGCGCAGTTGGGCTTCAATTTGGTTGCGGTCGAGTTCTTCCACCGCCCCAAACAAACCGTAGCCGGCGCTGCTAAGCACGACATCAATGTGATCGCCCCCTGCAAAGGCTTGCTCGATCACGCGGCTAATAGCGTCGGCGTCATCCAGGTCCAAGTGGATGCAGTGCAACTGGGCACCGTACTGCTGTTGCAACGCTTCCAGGCGATCAAGACGCCGTGCGCAGGCGATCACCCGATCGCCACGGGCCAGTGCCTGCGCGCACGTTGCATAACCGATACCACTGCTGGCACCGGTGATTAACCAAGTTTTCATATTCAGGTTCCAGAGTTAGTGGCGCAGGCTGACGTGCACGGGTTGACCACCGTCGCGCAGCATCAGCGTCTTCCAATAAAAGCTCGGCGTTTGATCGTGATTAAGGCTGAACTCGGCTTTGTGCAAGAACACCGCGATAAACGTCGCCAGCTCTATCAGGGCGAACTTTTTGCCACCGCACACCCGAGGGCCGAAGATAAACCCCACATTGGCACCGGAACTGGCGTTGTTACGATAGCGCTCAAGATGCGGTCTCCACGGATCAGGATGGTTCTGGGCATCATGCTGGATACCCACGATTGATATTGAAACATTGGCCCCGGGCTCGATCTTGTGCTCACCCACCTCATCCTGACCATAAGCCAGGCGTGTGACGATGGGCGTGGGTGGGTACAGGCGAAGGGTTTCCGATACAAAGGCTTCGAGCAGTTCAACTTGGCTCAGTTGCTTCCAGCTAATGTCAGGCGATGCCCAAAACGGGGCGAGCGCCTCACGCAACTGCTGTTGTAAATCGGGGTAGCGCGCCAGTAAATAACACGCCCAGCCTACGGCTGCCGCCGTTGTATCGGCACCAATGGTGAAAAACGTCAGCAGCTCATGCTCTAACTGGATGTTATTGGCGGGGTCTTGATCGGCGGCTAACAGGCTGTCCAGCATCGGTGACGGGGGCAATGTGTTGTCACGAAAGCGCCGAAAATCTTCGAAAATTTGCCGACGCAAAGTGGGTAGCAAACTCAGCCGCTGGTGGTTAAGAAGGTTGCCCGCCGTGGGCACAAACACATACTCGGAGACAAAATCCATGATGTTGGCCAGGTGGTCTAAATCGACACCGGTCTCGCTCAGAGGGACGTCGAAGAAGTTTTCTACCAGCACTGACAATACCAAGCGCCGTAATTTTGATTCGCTTAAATGCTCAACACCGCTGGCGCTGTCATCAGCCAACTCACGTACCGTGGTTTGAGCCTGTTGCAAGGCCAGCGTAAAAGTCTGTTCCCGGTCAAACTTGGCCAAATAGCGCTGTGTGAGCTCGCGGCGAATTTCCCACGCGTGGCCGTCTTCACTGAAACGTGAAGGGCCGAGCATATGGCGAAACCAATGCATGTTTTTTTGGTAGTTGGCCGCATTTAAGCGCAACACCTGGTCGGCTTCCTGCAAGCGCTGCACTAACAACATTGGGCTGCCTTTGATATCGACCCACAGGTTTTCACCATTATGTTCACGGGCTAATTCGTACAGCCAGTTGGCGACCTCATGGTAAGCACCCTCAAAGTGAGGGGTGCTCATCGTGAACCGCTTTCAAGAATATTCGCCAGGTCGCGCACGGTACGCATTTCAAGCAGTTCCATGGGGTCGACTTCAGCTTTCAGGAACTCCTCGATTTCGACCACAATCAGCGCGAAATTAATGCTGTCGATCTCATGTGCCGCGTTTATGTCGGCGTCATCATCGATCTTTTCGATGGGCACGAATAAACTGCCGGATAAGATTTTTTTCGCTTCAAACATATAGTCCATGGCATTCCATTCCAATAATTCATAAATTCAGCTGACTGTATATTCGCCACGCAGATAAGCGTCGCGCGCTTTAAGACGCGACAGTTTCCCTGAACTGGTCAGCGGCAAACTACGTGGAGACAGCAGATGCAGTTTTGCATTTATACCGAAATGCTGGCTGAGCGTACTGCTCAACTGGCCAAGTAAGGTTTGGCTGCGCTGTAGGTCGTGGTGCAGACGCGATTGAATCAGTACAACCAAGTGTTCTTCATCATCCTGAACGATGGCAAAGGCTGCTACATCACCAGGCGTTAACGGTTCCACTCGCTCCAGAGCCCATTCAATGTCCTGGGGCCACACATTACGCCCGCGTAGTTGAATCAATTCTTTGCTGCGACCACTGATGACCAACTGGTCCTGGTGCCAGTAACCCAAGTCGCCAGTGTCCATAAAACCGTGTTCATCGAATACTGAACGGTCTAGCTGAGCACCGTGTAGATACCCCTGCATGAGGCTGCTGCTGCGTAGCCAGATATGACCAATTTGACCGTGAGATAGCGCGTGCCCCTGATTGTTCAAGATGCGTATTTCGCTGCCTGGCAACGGTCTCCCGCAGCACATGAGTACCCTGCCAGACGGTTGCCCTGAGGGGTCATGACTGAGTTCAAGCCCTTGGCCCGGCTGGCCGATGCATACCGCCAAACAGTTTTCCGCCAGGCCATAACTCGGTAGCCATGCATGGCGTTGAAAGCCATGTTTCTCCAGACCTTTACTGCATTCCTCAAGCACGCTGGGGCGAATCAACTCCCCCCCAATACCGGCAATGCGCACATTCGAGAGGTCCAGTTCGGCGGCATCTTTAAGCCTGTGCAGTGCCAGCCGGTAAGCGAACGCTGGGGCATACGTGATGCTGCTGCGGTTGTCCGACATCAGTTGCAGCCACAGGCTCGGGCGTTTGGCAAAACTGATCGGGCTTAGGTAATCGACGCTGCATTGAGCACTCAGCGCCGCCAGGAAAAAACCTACCAGGCCCATATCGTGGTACATCGGCAGCCAAGAGAATGCACGATCAGCGCTGTGCAGGTTCATGCCGTCATGAAGAATCGCATCGATGTTGTCACACACCGCCCTTTGGCTAATGAGCACGCCTTTAGGGTCCGACGTTGAGCCGGATGAGAACTGAACATAGGCGCTTTCATCAGGCGATAAAAACAACGACTCAACCTCGAGCGCCAAGTCATTTAGCTGTGATTCACCAAGCACCTGCAGGCCTTCGGTTAATTGGGTATCAACCAGCCACTCGGCTAACGAATCGGGGGCAATTAATAGCTGTGCACCGCAGGCACTGAGCATGTGCCGCAGTTGCTCTGCATAGGCCAACTTACCCCCAGGATGGGTGTTGTAAGGCAATACGCACGGCACCAGACCCGAGTATTGGCAGGCAAAAAACAAACTGAAGAATGCGCCGCTGGTTTCACCTATTAGCGCGACATAACTGCCACGAGGCAGCTTTAAGCTATTGAGGTGGCGTGCACTCAGCGTGGCCTGCGTGCGCAAGGTTGTAAAACTCAGGCATAACTGTAACTGGCCCAGGCTTGAGTAGATATTAAGCCCCGTTTCTCCTTGAGCGGCGTAGTCCAGTGCCGCGGACAAACTGCTGAAGCCGCCGATGCGCGCAGCCAGTTGTCGGTTGCGGGTAGGTGTTGGCCGCAGCGCCTCCATTAGGGGGCCTTGTGCGAGGCGAAAATTAAAACATCCAAGCGCTTACCATCGGGCCCCAGGCATTCACGGCTTAACTTTGCTTCGAATTTAAAGCGCAGATTGCTTCGGAAGTTAAACAGCATGCCCAAGTTACGAGCAAGGACACGCGCGGTGATCTTTTCGACGCCGCGGTACAGGTAAAAGTGGTCCAACAAGGCATCAATGGTTGCCCACAGTACACCTTTGCCTTGATAGTCTTTTTCACCCAGGCCTGTGGTGATGTTACCGGCACGGTGGACATGATTAATATCAAGGGTGTAGAAGCCGATTAACAAGCCATTGCCAGGGTCGAATATACCAATCATAAAACTGTTGACGTTATCGAAGCGGGTAACAAATGCTTTAAGTTGTTCCAGGTTGAGGTTCAGCGAAGCGAGGTTCAATCCCCTGAGCATTTCTGAATTATTCAACCACTCAACAAAACGTGGTGTGACATCCTGCGCCGTCAGGCTGCGCAGCAGGTAGCCATTGGTTTCTATGTGCACCGGTGCACCCTGGGACGCGAGGGGACGTACAGGTTCGGCCACGAGCTGCTCCTTCTTATAATTAACTAAAGGCGTAGTTTCAGCGCCGATGGCTATGAGCGTAGACGCTGTTGCCCAAGTGCATCATTTATTTATTGGCAGGTGGCCAGACACCTCATCATTCGTACTGCATGGGTAGATTAAGCATCACGGTTTAATTCAGCAGGGTGTTTTAACCCTCACTTTATTACGCGTAAAGGTGGACGAAAAAAGTATCATCCACCTCCCCTCTACCCGTTAAAAGTCAAATTGAATACCCACGTTCAGCGCTGTGCCCTTGGCGTCGCCACCAAAGGACTGACGGTAGCGGGCATCGCCAAACACGGTGGTATTTTTGCTCAAGGTCATGCGCCCGCCGACGCCTAGTTCTCCTGCGGTGGAGTCATAGTCGTCACGCACACGCGTGTCGCCGAAGCTGACCTTGGTGGGCTTGATAAGGTCATGCAGCACGTTGGCAATCACATACACCTGGCCTGGCTTTTCCTGCTCCGTCAGGTCATTGAACAAACGTACGCCCACCCGCCCGCGCAGGCTATTAACGTGATAGCTGTCGACCTTGCTGACATCGTCCTCAAAGCTGTTGTAGCGGGTGTACTGGTAGCTCAGTTGCGCTTGTGGTTCGAGCTTCCAGCTCTGGCCAACGCTGGCAACAGGCTTGCCCACCTCGGCAGAGAGGCCCGCACGCCACGCTTTTTGAGTGCCTGTGCCGTTATAGATGTCTTCAAAGCCGTTGCGCAGGTGTGAAACCATCGCAATGGTGTCCAGGTAGCTGCCATCCTCACGGGAGAGTGTGTAGTAACCCCCGAGGCTCACCGCGTTGGTGTCCATAGTGCCGGTATGCTTGCGCCCCAGGTTCTCGCGACCACGAATTTGGTCAGCCAGGTCGGCATTGGCGTTGGTGTAGTCAACACTCACCCCGGCCCGCTGAGTCACGCCCTGCCCATTGTGGCTCACCCACAGGTCATGGCCGAGCTGCATGCCCGTAATACGCTGGTTATAGTTGAAGCGGTCGCCCTCGGTACGATCATCGGTGTTGTACAAGCGGCTCCAGGCCAGCAGTTCGTCATCCTGCAGGTTGTAAGTACCGCCAATGCGCTGGTGCAGGCTGGCGAGCATGGTCATGCCTTGCTCCATGTTGGCACTCTGGCCCGCGACCACGTTAGCCACACCTGGACGGTAGTACGGTTGTGCATCCGGGTCGGCGCAAGGCCCCGTACTGCCGTCCGGGCAAAGGCCGGGTATTCGTGATTCTGAGGACAGGTACCAATTACCGTTGGCCGCGTTTTGTGCATCGCCTTTTATCAGGCGGTACTCAAAGGCTTCCGTTTGCACGGGGCCGGCCAAGGCGAAAGTGCCCGTAGAGGTCCCCCCCACCTGCACCACCTCGATGCCTTTATCCGTTTGAGCCCCTGCACCACCGGCGTTACTGATCTGCAAATAGCTTGTCCCGGTGCTATTGCCGTTAATCACCAGTTTGTCCGTGAGCGAGTTATCGCCACCCAACTGGGTGGTGAGGTGTACTAACCCGCCAGAGCCGATGTATGTGTTGGCACCGGTGACGGTCAATGTGGTGGGACGAAAGACCGAATTTTCCACCCAAGGCGTGTTGAATATCACAAAGCCGGCATTGTTCAGGGTATTCACACGCTGATCAAAGCCATTGAGCAGCAAGGCACCGCCCGCGTCGACGGTGTAACTCGCATTCGGGCTCAAGGTATTTTGGGCCATGGCGCTTAACGCCCCGCCATTGCCGATGGTGGACGTCCCTTGGTAGGTATTGGCACCGCTTAGTTGCTGGATACCACCGCTGACGTTGAAGCCGCCGGCCCCGCTGATCACGCCACTGAACAGGCCGCTGCCCTCGCCATTGCCGCCACCGGCGGTAATGTTCAGGGCATTGCTGCCCAGAGTGACCGCGCCGCTGCCGGCAAGGGTTCTAATGGCACTGTCCGTTTCCAGCTCGCTAATATCCAGCACGCCAGTGGCCGTGACACCGGCTGAGCGGGCCAGGCTGGAGTCGTCTCGCAACGCCAATACGCCTTCGGCTATGTGTGTGTTGCCGGTGAAGGTGTTGGTACCGCTGAGGTTCAGGGTACCGGTGCCGACTTTATTCAAGTTACCGCCGCCGCTGATGTCACCTGCTTGTGTGGCGCTGTCGCTGTTGTCCACACGCAAGCTGAGGTGGGCACCGGCCTGCAACTGCATGTCATTGGTCAGGTTAATGGTGTTGGCGTAACCGAGCGTACCGCCCTCTGGAATAGCCGCATGGTAGCGGCTGCGGATGACCGAAGTACCCAAGGCTTCTGGGACATCAGCAAACAAGGTGCCACCGTAGATATCCGCGAAGCCATTGAGTTGCGCCAGTGCGGTGTCTAAATGAGTAGTACCGGCATAGCTGGCAATATTGAGCGTGCCATTGCCTTGCACACTGTTATCAAAAAATGGGCTGGCGGCAGCTCGATCGGGAATGGTTGAAGGAGGAACGGCATACTCTGGAAGTAAGGAGCTGTAGTTCAGGGTTTCATCGAAATTGAAGTTTATCCAGGTTTCGCCCTCGCCTAGAATGATTTTCTCTGCGAAAAGCTTGCCAGCCGCCGCGCCGCCGATGTTTTTATCAGGGTCACTACCAAAGTTGATGATCCCGATCGAGGACTGAGTGCTGGCTGAATAAATAGAACCCCGTTGATCATAGACGGGTTGGGTGCCTGATTTTACTCTATCAATACCCCCTATATCATTGTCATACACCTGTTCAGTCTTCGTCGCCCCTACAAATAGCTCTCCGCCATTTGAAAGCGTTATAACCCCTTTGCCGTTTGAGCCAAGATTAAGATTACCAATGGTGGAGGACTCACTGTATACAGCGCCCTCCCCCGTCACCATCCAAATAGAACCAGCCCCATCAATAGTGACCTTCCCGGTTCCTTGATCTACTCCGACGGAGGCTACATTGATAGCGCTATTTGAGTGCTCGGAGGAAGAATCATAGCTGGTTAGTTTCCCGCCACCCAGTATGTTAACGGTACCATTGCTTCCGCTGCCGCGACCCACTGAAAGGCCTTGATAGATTGATGCAATATTACGGTCCAAGCCCGTGCCAGCGCCTATATTTAAACTCCCAGTTCCGCCTTCGTCGCCAATGACCAAGCCAAGGTTTTGACCTTGACTAGAATACGTATTGGCCACAAATTTTCCGCCGGCGATAATATTCATCGACCCCATCGAGCCGATACCATGACCTAAAATGGTGGTTAAGCCGCCGCTTGTGGAAAGCGAACCACCTTCGATATTGATGATGCCTTGCCCCTGATCGGCACCCGCATACAGCATGCCGCCCTCAGAGGAAGGGTCATCCAGCCAGAGCCTGAGTGAGGCCTCTTTAAAGTCACTCGACTTGCCATTACCGAGGGCATTTATGGTTCCGGTGCTACCCAACCCTGAACCCAGATTTAAACCATCAGTAAAATGCAAATAATAAGTACTGGACTCAGTATTGGTTGCGTCCAATGTGCCTGTACCGCCATTAACACCTATAGCAATTGCGCCATTTAAATCGCCGGACCACGATTGATTATCAGTGGATAACGTTACCTGGCCTTCGCTGCCCTGGGCAGATCCAATATTGAGAGAGCCCGCGGCTATCGAGTCTTGCAGCACCGCGCCAGGCAACACATTAAAGTAGAGGTTATCACCACTATCAGGTACTGAGCCCGATGCCCAGTTGTTAGCGTCGTAGAAATCTCCGGCGATACCGGATCCATTCCAATTTGAATCCGCCGCATGAACGTTCCCTCCTGCACTCATCAATACCGCAGTGCTGATGCCAAGTGCCAACTTGCAGAGGTTAAAGTACCGCGTTTTACTTCCCATCATTAATGCATTGTGGGAAGCCTTGTTTTCTTTGCTGTAGGGGGCGACGGAGGCTGTACATGTACTACAGATTATTGTTTTTTCTATTTTTCGCTCAACCATGTGCATATATAACTCCTATAGCCCCACGTAGGAACCCATCGCTAATCGAGACTAGCGCTGAAGCAAATTCCGTTCGCTTAACCAGGCTCACCAAAGAACTAATGCTTTATGATTACCTACGTGTTGCGATACTCGTGGTACCTTAGTCAGCCAATTAACTATCAGCCAATCGGGTCTTATACGAACCGATAGACGGTATTTATTTAATAAGCTTTTAAAAAAGCACGCATAAAGAACAGGGTTTTCTGCCGACTTGATCAAGGACTCTTTCGTAAACACATCGCTTTTTTTCAGACCATCAAAGCCATGACAAAAGGGGGAATGCACGCTCGGCGACGATACCTGGCGCTGGCGGCCTAATGGCTAGTCGCGGCGTGTAGAGGCCGGTCAGCGATCGGAAATGCCCCACGGGGGTATTCTTTCGAATTTGGACTCAATCCAGGCCTTAAAGGCGAGCACAGTGGCCTTGGGGAATTTAGAGGACGGCCTGACCAGAAACACCCCGCCTACGGCGTCGAGCCGCCAATGGGGCAACACCCGGACAAGATCACCTGAGGCGATATGCCGGCTCATCAGCCACTCCCCGGCACCCAAAATGCCATGGCCCGCCAAAGCGGCAGACAGTAAGGTTTCACTGTCATTCGAGGTGAGCGAGCCTTGGGTCATCACCACTTCCTGATGAGCCGCCTGATGCAGTCTCCACTCGGGGAAAGAGGCCAGCCCGCTAAAGCGCAGACAATTGTGGCGCTTCAGGTCTGCGGGCGTCAGCGGGGCCCCGCAGCGCGCCAGGTAGCTGGGTGACGCACACAAGATACGGCCATGGTCACTGAGCTTATTGGCGATCAGCCTGCTGTCCTCCAGCTGACCTATTCGCAAAGCGACGTCGTATCCTTGTTCGATGATATCGACCACATGCTCACTGTAGTCAGCAACGATTGAGACACCGGGGTGTTGGCTCAAAAACTCAGGCAGCATAGGGCCAATCCATAGGCGCCCCATGGCTGCGGGTAACGCCAGCCGTAAAACGCCCCGCACTTCAGCAGCACCAGAAATGGCCTGTTGCTGCGCCTCTGCAATCAGCTCCAGAGCAGACCTCAATCGCTGCTCCAGAATGGCACCCACCGGGGTAATTTTGACCTGGCGGGTCGAGCGTTCCATCAGGCGAACACCCAGCCGTTTTTCCATCGCGCCAAGGCGCTTGGAAATCACTGTCGGGTGGCGCTGGAGCAGTTTGCCCGCAGCCACGAACGAGCCCTGCCCGGCAACGGCCAAAAAAGCAGCAATTTCGTCACTGTGCCGGCTGTCTAAAACGTCGAAATTCATGGCTTAAGGATGATCGCTCCAGATGACATGCCTGACTCAAGGGCTTCGTGTGCCAGCGCGGCATCAGCCAGCGGGTACGTCTTCCAAATTCGGGGCGAAATGATTCCCGCCTCAACGGCGGCCAGAACATCAGCCGCACGTTCTTGATACTCCTCGACGGACAACGTATGCGCGGCAATCGAAGGGCGCGTTAAAAACAGCGAACCCTTGGTGTTCAGAACGGACAGTTCGACCGCCGGTGGAACCCCCGATGATGCCCCAAAGGACACCATCAGTCCCCTTGGTCGCAGGCTGTCGAGAGAAGCCTCAAATGAGATTCGCCCTATAGGATCATAGACAACGTCCACTTTGCGGCCTTGGGTTATCTGCGAGACTTGCGAGGCAAGCGTGTGCGGGTTGAAGACCAGCACGTGGTCGCACCCTGCCGATCGTGCACGTTCAATGCTTTCGGCCTTCGAGACAACACCGATAACGAACGCCCCCAAATGCTTCGCCCACTGCACCATGATTTGGCCAAGGCCACCCGCTACGCCATACAGCAACATCGTTGTGCCTGGGCCTACCGGATAGGTGGACTTGAGAAGGTACTGAGCCGTAATTCCCTTGAACATGACGGCAGCGGCCTGTTCAGCCGTGACCCCCTGCCCAAGTTTGACCAGCCGCGGTGCCGGGTAAATACGGTGCGTGGCGTACCCCCCGAGCGGGCCCGTGGCATAGGCCACGCGGTCGCCAGGGCGGACGTTGGTAACGTGCGCGCCAATCGAAACGACAACCCCCGCCCCTTCGAGGCCCAGCCCGGAAGGAAGCGCTACCTTCACAGCACCATTACGCTGCGTGACATCGAGGTAGTTGACCCCGATAGCGTCTTGTTTAAGCAAGACCTCACCCGCTCCAGGCGTTAACGGGCCCAGCGGTTCAAGTGAAAGGACAGCGGGCTCACCCGGTTGGTTGAAACGGATCACTTCGGCCATGTTATTGCTCCAGTTGGTCAAGGTTCCGTCTCAGTATGAAAACTCACTCAGCCACGAACAAGATAGCCTGAATGCAGTACATAGCTGCACCCAATGCTGCAATCAACCTGTAGGCTGCCGGTAAGGGTCGAATAAAGCAGGCCTTGCGCCACGCACACCTCACCCCTCACTTCCCAACGCCAAAAGGCTCCGAGTGGCGTCGTTGGTGCGTTTGGCGTAGTCGAGGATCCAGTCTTTGAACACCCTGTGGGCGCGCGATTGCTCCAGTGCCTTGCCGTACACAAGGTGTTCAACGTGCCCCGTCTTGACCACGTGCGGCACCGGACGCAAAAGGGTGCCGCTGGTGAAGTCGGCCACGGGCGCGACGTACGCCCACATCAGGACCACGCCTTGCCCGGCCAGGGCCGCGCGGCAGGCAAGGTCGTAGTTGGACACTGAGAGGGTGTAGTTGATGCCGCCGGTTTCACACCCCGCGCGGCTGAACCAGTCCGGCCAGCCTTTGACCGTGCGCAGGTGTTTAACCTCAAAGTCGATGAGTTTTTCCCGCGAGAGTGCTTCAAGGCTGTCGATGCTGCGGCCTCTCAGGTACGCCGGGGTACAAACGGGAAAGATCACTTCTTCAAACAGGCCTGTGGACACATAACCGCCCCGCTGCCCCTGGTCATAGAGGATGGTGAAGTCGGTTTCATTGCCATGAAGCGCCGCGTAATCCTCGCCGTCACCCGCAATGACGCGAACGCGGATGTCCGGGTGCAGGTCTTTGAATTCAGCGATGCCGGGCAGCAGCCAGAAGCTGGCGATCGCCATGCTGGCACTGATGGTGACGGTGGGGCTTCGGTCGTTTTCGAGGGTGTCCAGGGTGCGGCGCAGTTCCGCCAGGCTGCGCTCGATGCCGCCCAGCAAGGTTCGGCCGGCCTTGGTCAGGCTGAGGGTTTTGTGGGTACGGGTGAACAGTTGCACGTCCATGCACGCTTCAAGGTGTTTGATTTGACGACTGACCGCACTTTGCGACAGGTTGATCTCCTGCGCCGCCTTGGTAAAACTCAGGTGCCTGGCGGCACATTCGAACGCTTCAAGGTTGTGCAACGGTGGAAGTCGTTTTCGTGTCGTGCTCATGGCCACCCTGGGCAATCACGCCTGGTTAGTACTCTTGCCTCCCGACCCAGCGTTCTTTGGCCAGATAGGATTTCACGCCAATATCCAGGAACGGTCGGGGCGGTAATTTGCGCGGCTCGCCCAGTTCCCGCATATCGGCGATCAGGTCATTCTCCACACCGCAGGCCAAATCGGCCAGCGTCACGCCTGCAATGGTCTGTTTGGCAATGCCGACCCCGTTGCAACCCACCGCTGCGTAGCGGTTAGAGTCAATCTGGCCCCAGCGTGGCGCGCCATTGCGCGTGATACTAAAAAAGCCCATCCAAAAATGTTCCATGGCCACCTCCGCGAGTTGCGGGAAGCGTGCCAGGAACACCGCCTTGTGCTGTTCGCGTACCCGCGCGCGGGTGCTTTCGGTCACCTGCAAGGTCGGTGTGAAGTCGAACTGTTGACGAATCAGGATGCGATGGTCGCGGGTGTAGCGCAAGGTCGCACCGCTGACGGCGTTGGCGGGTGTCACACCCCACTCTTCGACATCGCCCAGGCGCGCGCGCTGCTCGGGCGTCAATGGTCGGGTCAGCGAACCATAAGACGCGACGTTGAACAGTTGCCGCTCGAAACCGGGCAGTTGTAACGCACTGCCATTGCTGGCAATGATCAACTGGCCCGCGCTGACTGCCCCTTGTGCGGTGCGGGCGCGTATCAGCCGGCCGCATTCCAGGTGGGTCACGGCACTGTTTTCGAACAGCGAGACGTTCTCCGGCAGGGAGTCTGCCAGCCCACGGGTCAGCGCCGCCGGGTTGAGCAGAATGCAACCCGGCGTGTAGATGCCGCCCTGGAAGAAGGAGGTGCCCAGGCGTTTAGCCAGCTCGGCCGGGCCCAACCATTCGTAAGGCTCGCCCAGAACCTGTAATTCGTGGGCATGCTGGCGCAGCAATGTCTCGACCAGATGCGGCGCGGCAGCACAGTGATATTTGCCCTTTTCGCTCCAATCGCACGGGATCTGGTGCGCCTTGACGATGCCATCAAGGTGAGCGATGCCCGCTTTCATCAGGCGCTTGTAGTTGCCCGCTTTTTCCAGCTCGGCGGTGGAACTGCCAACGTTATGTGGCACATCAATAGCGAACCCGGAATTGCGCCCGGAGGCGTTGTCCCCGGCCTCGCCCGCTTCGAGCACCACGATCCGTTCATTCGGCCGGTTGTGCGCCAGCCGCCGGGCAGCGGCGAGCCCGGCGTAGCCCGCGCCAATGATCAGCCAGTCGGCGTTTATCGGCTGGCACAGGCTCGCCTGCGCACGCCGCGCCGGAAGAATCGCCGACCAGCCGTTGGTGCGGTCATCGTGAGGTTTGAGTGTGATGTCCATCTGCGCAGCCTCCTGGGCCCGTCACTCGCCGGGCGGGGTAATGACGAAAAAGACGTTGGCCTTCGAACCGAAATATTTCACCGCCGTGTGTTTGGGGATGCGCAGGGTGGTGCCCGGCCCGCCTTCGAAACGCTCGCCGCTGGCCAATTCAAAACCGAACGTGCCCTCCAGCACGAGCAACACTTCGTCGTAGTTGAGCGTCTTGAACGGCGACTCATCACCGTCCCATTTCGCAAACCCGGCCAGTAACGCCCCGTCATCTTGCGGGGTAATGGACCAGCCCATGTCGACCTGCGAATCGCCGGAAAGCGATCGCGGGCTGTAGATCACGTTCGCTGCGTGGACACTCAGTGGCGCGGTCATAGCGATTCCTTTTTCATCAGTCGGGCACAGGCCCAATAGTGGTAAGCAGCCCACAGGCCGGTAAAGGCGCAGCCCAGCAGCACATAACGCAGTGATTCGGCCGGGTTGCTGATACGGGGGGCGACGACATCAGACAGCAGGCCCACCAGTTGGGGGGCGATCGCGAGGTTGGCGATGTTGGCGGTGAACAGCAGGATGGCCGAGCCTTTGGCGCGCATGCCTGCCGGGTAGAGGTTCTGCAGCAGCCCGATGGAGGGGCCGATGTAGATGTAGGTGATCGGGATGAAAAGCCACAGCAGGACATGCACCACGTCCAGCCGGTTGGTCGCGAACACGCCAATGGACAGCAGCGTGCCAAGCAGCGTCGTCCAGAACACGAAGCTCGATTGCGCGTGCATCGGTCGGCTGCGCAATTGCAGCATCACCAGCACCGTGATCACCATCATCGCGGTGCCGGCAATGCCATGGATCGGCCCGAGCAGGGTCCCCGCCTCGCCCACGGTCAGTGAGTAGGTGCGCACCAGGAAAGACGTCATCCACCACAGAATCCCCCAGCCCCAGAACGTGATGACTGTGGCCCCGGCAATCAGGTGGAACAGCGCGCGGTTCTGACGCGTGTAACGCAGTGTCTCCCTGAAGCCGATAGTGTCGCTGTCGATATCATGGCGGGTGCCGGCGTCGTGAACCCGTTTCGGCTCGCGGATGCCCAGCCATACCAACAGCGCAAACGGTAGCCCGCACAGCCCGAAGACCAGCAACGCGGTGCGCCAGCCATAGGCATCGTTCAGGTAGCCCGCGCCCGATGCACCGAGCCAGGCACCCACACTGGCACCAATGCCGTACACCGACAGGGCAAAGGCGCGCAGTTTGGGGCGAAACTTGTCGGCAATAATCGAATGGCTCGGGGGCGTGCCGCCTGCCTCGCCAATGCCGACACCGATACGGGCCAGCAAGAGTTGCCAAAAGCTGCTGCTCAAGCCGCAGAACACGGTCATGGCCGACCAGACCGCCACCGCCGCGCCGATCATGCGTTTACGGTTGGTCCGATCTGCCAGCGCGCCCAGCGGCAGGCCCGCCGCCACATAGAAGATCGCCAACGCCACGCCGGTGAGAAAGCCGACCGACGAATCACTGAGCTGAAACTCGTTTTTGATTGGCTCGATCAACGTCGACAACACAAAGCGGTCAGCGATATTGATCGCGTACACCGCCGTCAGAATGAAAAGCGTGGTCCAGGCACCCGAGCTGGCGGCCACGGACGACGCATCGGGCGACAAAGTGCCGCTGATGCTTTTAGACGGTATAGACATGCTTACCTCCAGCCGCTCGGTGCGTAGGGGGGAACGCTACGAGCTTTTTTATTGTTGTTCAGGGCAAATGGGGTAGTTGTGCAGGTGCTGGCGTCAGCCGGATCGTTTGCGGCAGGCGGGCGCGACCGGGTCGTCAAAACGGCGTATTTTCATGGCTGTCCCTCGGGCATTTTTTTTGTGGGAAGGGCTGGACCCCAGGGTCCGTGTGCAGGCTCAAACTACCCGCGGCGAGCGATTGGCAAAAGCGTATATTCCGTGTGCACTGCATGCGTCAGGCGCATGCACCGGCAGCACGGACGCGGTCGTTTTCGACACCTGCTCAAGCGCGTGACTTGCTGCAATCAGCCGATAAAAGTCGACAAAAAACCCGCATTGCGCGGGTTTTGTGTGGGTTGTGGTTCAGAAAAAAAGGCGGGCATTCGGATCATTGCCGCTTAAAAACGCCCGCTAATCCCCAGCAATGGGCCTTTCTGGACGATGTCGTAAACGAAGCCGTCGTGGCGGTAATTCACGGCCATCGCTCGATACCCGGCCACCGCCGAAAAACCGGGCCAAAACTCCCACCCCGCCAGCGCGGCCAAGTCCCAGTCTTTTCGCGATTGCCCGGCACCCGCCATGCCCCAGGATGATAACCAGAACCGGTCATTCACAGCATAGTGCCCGCGTACACCCGCCATGGCGTCTGCCCACGTGGCGCTGTCCGACCCCGACAAGCCGCCGGCCGGCCCGCCATGAAAGCTGATCGTGGTGCTGCTGTACCAGACACGCATACCGCCAGTGACGTCCAGGCGGCGGTTATCGTCGCCCAACACCGTGTAGCCGCCGCCCAGAAACCCGGAGGCTGTTTTACTCTCGACCTCGAGTTTGTTCGCCAGGGCATTGGCGGGTAGCCGGTTGCGGGTATCGGTTTCGATGTACATCAGGTCGGCGACTACGCTGTACGGCCCCCGGCGAGCCTCGCCCATCAGCATCAGCGACATGTCGACGGTGCGGGCAATATCAGAAAAATCAGACTGAATAAACTGAGTCCCGGTGCTGCGATGGCCCACGTTGCCGCGAATGCCTGCGCCCCACACATAGGGCCCGCCGTTGAAGGTCCAGCCATCGTTATCCGCCGCAAGGGCCACTGTCGGCAAGCTATAGCCGACGGTTATCAGGGCGCTCATCAGCAGCGCCTGACGCGAGCGCGAGGTATCACGGTGCATGGGGGTGTTTCTCCGATCAATGCTGGGTCAACGAGAGGGCAACCGCTTGCGCCGCGCAATCTTCTGAAGGCTTTAGGCCCGCCTTTTCTGCGGCCTGAACCTCTGCCTTCGCCGCCGCCAGGTCCGCCAGAAAGGCCGGGTTACTGTGCAGGCTCGCCACAGTGGCCGCGCCCATCAGGCGGCCGGCGTCGACATCGCTCTGCCAGTGCGCATCGCAGATAACGCGGCTTTGGCCGAATGCCAACCCGCGGGTCATCACTTCGGTCGCCCGCGTCGGCTGCACCTCGGCCAGCAACAGCCCCCAGGCCCAACCAGCCGCTGAGTGGCCGGACGGCCAAGAACCATCGGTACGCAACAACGGCTCCATGTCTTTGCGGCACGTGCCTTCGTCATGCACGACGAAGGGCCGGGTTCGGTTGTAGGCATTCTTCCCGGCATAGGTAGAACCGCCCGCATCCGACAAGGTGCGCTGCATCAAGGTGTACAGATGCGGCGTGGTTTTCTCGGAGATCGGGACACCCAGTGCGCAGGAAAAAGTGTTCGCCGGTGCTGGAAAGGCCAGCTCAGCGTCCGCTGCCGCGAGTTTCTCCCGGGCCGTACCACGCAGCGACAGTGCCGCGCGGCGGGCTTCTTCATCCCGCTCTAGTGCTGCAGAACCGGGCTTTGGTGGCGCGCCAAGCAACGCCAGGCGCAGCGGCAAGTCAGCTGGGGCAAGGTAGCCTGGGGCCAGTTTGAAGTGCGGGTCCGTCACCGTCGTCGCGGCTTCGTCCGCCAGCGCCCACCCTGAGCCGAGCAGGCCGGCCACCACCGCCGCCCACCGCTTATGTACGTTTTCCATCGAGCGTTCCCTTATTGGTCCCTGCGTCTGCTGACGTCGGTATCACCCGGCGATCAAAAACTGTACAGCGCGTTCAGATACGCGCCTGCACCCACTTTCTCACCCGTCAGCGGGCTGTTACGGGCATCGCCGGCCAGGGCGTAAGCCTTGATGCCGCCTTCCAGGGCCAACTGCGGTTGCCACTGCCAGGTAAGGCCCATTTTCAAGGTCACGTCGCGCAGCCCGCCGCCCGGGCGGTACTCATCAAATCGGGTGCGGGCCGCTTGCTGGGACGTAACACCGAAGCGCGCCATCATGTCTTTGTCATTGCTCCAGGTGCCGTACAGCGTCGAGTCCAGGGTCAGTGTCGACGACAGTGAATAGGCCGTCGCCGCACCGGCTTCCAGGTAGGCCGTGCGCCCGACGCTTTCGCCCCCATAATTGCGGCTCTGGCTGGCTTGCAAACCGCGAACAAACAAGCGGCCGGCGGGTAACACCCAGTAGGCTTCGGCACCGACCAGTGCCGTGCTGTCCAGGTTGCCCATGCCTCGCAGGTAGTCATCACGACCGTCCAGCGTGTGGATTCTTTCTTTGCGGCCTTGGTCATAACCGATCAGCAGCGCCACCCCAAAAGGAGACAGCCCCGGTAAATCCCAGCGCAGGCCTTCCGGAAAAGACGCGCTAAACGTGCCCCACGCATCGGTGGGCGCAATGGCCCGCACTTTCAGCGAGGGAAACGCCGCGTACCGCGAAGCGCCTTGGTACAGGGGCCCCACCGCCAGCCCCCCACCCACCGTCACCGATGGCGAGCGGGCGGGTGCGTCTGGGGCTGCATTCGCGGACGATACCAGCACACACGCAAAGGTTGCGCCCACCGCCCACGTCACGCGATTGCGGAATAAGCTTGAAGTGCCAAGCGCTGTCATGACTGCTTTCCTTTAGGTAAAAACGCTTTAGTTCAGAGCCGTTGAAGGTGCGATGCGCGCACCGTGTGCCTGGACAAATACGTTTTCGACCAGGCGCGCCATGGCCTGGGCGGACTCTATAAGAAGGCGTCGGGGGGGCGCTTGCCATTTGGTGCCAAAAGCGCAGTGATCCGGTGCAGAGCACCCGGGCATCAGCGCCCCGAAAGGCCTTTCGCCGCCTGCGCCAACCGCTGTATCGCCTGATGGATCTCATCGCGATTGAGCGAAGCAAAGCCCATGCGCAAGGCATTTTCCGGTTGGTCTTCAGGTGAAAACAGTCGGCCCTTGCGCACGACCAGGTTATGGCCCCAGGCGTTTTCGACCAGTTGATCGACGTTGATGCTGTCGTCAAACCGCACCCACAGCGCCAGGCCCCCTTCCGGCTCCTGCCAGGATGCCCGTTCGCCAAAGGCCTCAGCCAGGCAGTGCTGCAGGGTTTCGCGCCGGCCCAGGTATTCTTTGGACGCACGCCGCAGGTGCTTTTTCAATTCGCCGTTATGGATCAACGCCGCCAGCATTTGCTGCATCACGGCATCACTTTGGCCCAGCATCAGCGTGGCGTTGCGCGTCAGCACGTCGATCACCGGCGCAGGTGCAACCACATAGCTGCAACGGAACGTCGCCCCCAGCGATTTGGACAGCGAACCGATATAGATCACATGCCGTTGCGTGCGGTCGCTGGCCAGGGGCAAGTAGGGCCGGCCGTCGAAGTGATACTCGTGGTCGTAGTCTTCTTCGATCACACAAAAATCATGGCGCTTGGCCAATGCCAATAATTGCTGGCGGCGGCCCGCGCGCAGGCTGACGGTGGTGGGAAACTGGTGATGGGGGGTGACAAACACCATACGCACTTTGTGCAACCGGCACAGCGCGTCGATTTGATCGACCCGGCAGCCTTCGCTGTCCAGGTCGACCGTCACGATGGTCGCGCCCAACTGGCGGAATATTTCCCAGGCCGGCGGGTAACTCAAGCGCTCTACCAGCACCACATCGCCTGGTACCAGCAGCGCGCTGGCGGCCAGGTACAGCGACATCTGTGTTCCTTGGGTGAGGCAAATATGCTCGGCCCCGACAGCCAGGCCGCGATTGTTTCGCAGCATCTCGGCCAGCGCGCTGCGCAGGTGATAACTGCTTTCTTCACTGCCAAAGCGCATGTTATTGGTCGTAAAACTGTGGCGCAGCGCATGGCGGTAGTAGCGGTGCAGCACGGCCTGGGGCAGTAAGCGGTGGTCGCAGCCGCCATTGTCGATAAACAGCGAATCAGGCCGCAGGTGCAGTGCCTTGACCTGCTCACTTGGGGTGAAATACGCCACGCGGGGATGTTCCTGCAGCGCCAGGGCAAAGGCCGGGGGCTCGCTGCGAGACGGGGGCATGGACGGCAGTTGCGTATTGACGAACGTGCCCCGGCGCGGCTCGCTGATCAGCCACCCCTTGGTCACGGCCTCTTCATACGCCAGGATCACGGTCTTGCGGTTAAGGTCGAGCAACTGCGCCATTTCCCGCGTTCCGGGCAACAGCGTCCCGGGGGTGAGGCGGCCGTCCCTGATCGCCGTCACCAGGCCCTCTACGATCTTGCGATAAGAGGCTTGGGCCTCAGGCCCGTCGAGGTTGAGCAACGGGCGCCACTTACGTAACTGGACCATCTAAACTTTCCAAAACTGGAGGTTTTAATGGGCCTAGTCTAGCGCAACAATTGGGCCTCATTCACCCGAGGTTGCTATGAATACACGCCATGTCATTGAACTATCGCCCTCGGGAAAAACCTTTGAGGCCGGTGATGAGTTACTGCTCGACGCCATGCTTGCCAGCGGCCTGCCGGTACCGTTTTCGTGCCGCCGCGGGGCATGCGGGTCCTGCAAAGTCACGGTAATGGCCGGGCACTACCGCAGCAAACACCTGGCCCCGGGCGTGGTGGCCCCGTCTTACCCGCTCGGGCCCCATGAAATGCTGCTGTGCCAAAGCCATGCCTGCGCAGACATGCGCCTGGAAATCCCCGGCTGGTCACTGGAGACCCCGGCCCTGGCCATCAGCACCCGGGTCTTGAGCAAACGCGCACTGAGCCGCGACATCATCGAGCTGGTACTGATGCCGGACTTACAAAAACCGTTGGAGATTCGCCCCGGGCAATACGTCAAATTGCGCTTCGGCGATGATCAAAGCCGCTGTTTCTCCGTGGCCAACCTGCCCGCGCAGGACCACGGCCAACTGGTTTTTCATATTCGCCAAGTGCCAGGCGGGGCGTTTTCCGAGGCGGCGCTGGGTGAACTGCAGACCGGCCATGCGCTGACACTGGAAGGCCCGTTCGGAGCCTGCACCTGGCAGCATGCTGACGAACGCCCAATCGTTCTGTTTGCCACGGGCACCGGCTACGCGGGCGTCAAGCCCATGCTGCTGACCGCCCTGGCCCGCCAGGCCGAAGTCACGTTGTACTGGGGCGGTGCCCACCCAGCCGATTTTTACGACCGCGCGTTTCTGGACCAGGTGAGCGCCGAACATCCCACCGTACGCTGGCACCCGGTGCTGTCGACAGAGGCGTCAGTGCAACAGGTTGCCATGGCTCAGCCCCATCGTTGGGCCGACACGCAGGTGTATGCCTGCGGTAACAGCGCGATGATTCGCCAGACCCGCGAACATTGCCTCGCGGCGGGGGTGCCGCCGCACGGCTTTGTCGCGGAAGCCTTTGTGCCCAGCGGCCAGCCCGCTTGCGAGCCGGCCCTCAAACCGCTGGACCCGGTGTGGGAAAAAGTCGGCCCGCGCTATTCACTCGATGGCATGCTCGCGGCCCGTGAGCAATCGGTCCGCGCCTTGGCGCTGATTAAAAGCCAACTGCGGATCGGCATGACCACCGCCGAAGCCATCGAAATGGCCAACCTACAATTGCAGGCCATGGGCGCGTCTCATACGTGGCACCCGACCTATATCCGTTTTGGTGATGACACGGCTCACACCCCCAGCGAAGGCATCGACCCGCAGCGCCGGTTACGTGCAACCGATATCGCCGTGGTGGATCTTGGTCCGGTGTGGGACGGGTATGAAGGTGACTATGGCGACACGTTCGTGTTCGGCGAGCAGCCGTTATATCAAGCCTGCGTCACCGCCTTGCACGAGGTCTTTGACGAAACCCGCGAAGCCTGGAACCGAGGGCTGAGCGGTCGTGAGCTGTATGATTTTGCCGAACGCAGCGCCGGGGCAAAAGGCTGGATGCTGGAGCGCAACCTGGCCGGGCACCGCATTGCCGACTTTCCCCATGCCTTGTTCGGCCCTGCCACATTGGCCGAACTCGACATCGTGCCCAGCGAGATGGTGTGGGTACTGGAGATTCAACTCCGCCACCCGACCGAAGCCGTGGGCGCGTTCTTCGAAGACATCCTGGTCCAAACACATTGAGCCACAACAGCCTGTGGGAACGAGCTTGCTCGTGATCTTTTGATCTGGTTTTTGAACTAAAGCCCCCCGTACACCCGTCAACCCTGTGTCCGGTCTGTACAAGATCAAAAGATCGCGAGCAATCGAGCGTCGACCGGCTGCTCCTACGGATCACGGATGGCAGCGTTTGTAGGAACGAGCTTGCTCGTGATCTTTTGATCTGGCTTTTGATCTAAAAGCCCCCCATCAATCACGCCGGCCATGCACCGGCTAACCCTGCGAGAGAAACTCGACGTGAAGACCGGAGATATCCGGTAATTGCGCCAGCAAATGATCCCGCAGCTCCACGATCTGCCCGCGTTTCAGGCTGTTTTTTAACCACACCAGGTAATACGCGTCGCCCGAAGCGACGGCCGAGGTGTACGGCAGCGAGACATAGCCCTCACGCACATCATCGGCCACCAGCGCCAAATCCCCGATGGACACGCCATGCCCACGCACGGCGGCCGTGATGCCTTGATCCAGCGTGTCGAACACTTTGCCTGTGTTCAGCGAGACCTGGTCACTGAGGTTCAGGGCGGCCAACCAGCGGCGCCAGTCACGGCGGTCGGCCGAGGGGTGAATCAGGGCGGCCGCCTGAAGCTGCTCCAGGCTCCACGGCGTTTGCCCCGCCACTTGCGGCGAGCAGATGGGAATCAACCATTCATCCAGCAGCTTGCAGTGCTCGACCCCCGCGTCAAAGTGGCCGTCACTCAGCAGGATCGCGCAGTCATAAGGCTCAGCGTGAAAGTCCACGGTGTCGACGTCCATCCACACACTGGACAATTGCACCGGCAGTTGCGCGGCACGTTGATCGGGCATTTCCAGCGTTTGCAGCAGCCAGCGCATGGTCAGCGTTGAAGGGGCTTTAAGCCTCAGTTTGGCACTCTGAGCACGGAACGGCTGGCACGCCTGCTCAATCACCCGAAAACCGACCTTCAGTTGCGCCGACAAACGCTGGCCCTCCTCGCTCAGTGAAATTCGCGGGCCGTTGCGCGTGAACAAGCGGCACCCCAGCGCGTGCTCCAAGGTGCGCACATGCCGGCTGATCGCGCTTTGGGTAATCGACAGTTCTTCGGCGGCGCGCGTGAAGGAGCCGGTGCGCGCTGCCACTTCAAAAGCCCTGAGCGCATAAAGGGGCGGAATTCGTTCAACCACGACAAACCCTTACTCTGATTAATACTCATAGTAAGCCGTGGTTTTATCCGTTTTTCAACGGCCGCCGATCCCTTCAGAATCACGACTTATCGAGGTCTGTGCAGGTGGCCTGGCCCGCACAGCACGTAAACATCCCCTTTCAATAATGAGTCAAACCCATCATGGAACTGCCCTTGCTGCTGGTTTACGCCCTCAGTGTTTTTATGTTGATCATCACCCCGGGGCCGGTGGTGGCGCTGGTCATCAACACCACGCTGACCGCCGGGCCGCAACGCGCCCTGCTGACGGCACTCGGGACCAACTGGGCGGCGCTGGTGCTCATCCTGTTGGCCGCACTGATTCTGGCGGGCACGGTGTCGCTCAACCCGCTGCTGCTTAATGGCGTGAGCCTGGTGGGCTGCCTGTTTATTGGCTACCTGGCGCTGCACGGGCTCAAGGATGCGCTGAGTACGCGCGCCCTCGATCAACCTTTTGGCCCGCCGCCCACCGCACCGACACGCAACGCGCTGCTAACGGGTTTCTGGGTGGGCATTTCAAACCCCAAGGACATCATTTTCTTCGTGTCGTTTTTCCCGCAATTCATTCACGTCACGCCCTCATTCAAAGGCAGCATTACACTGCTGTCCCTCGTCTGGATCGTGATCGACTTATCCATTCTGGCCGCGTACATCGTTCTTATGCGCCGCCCCTTCGCCCTCAAATACCGCAAAGGCATCAGCGTGGCCTCCAGCCTGACCTTGCTCGCCGTGGCGCTGGGCGGGCTGTTTTATTCCGTGCGGGCACTGCTGAACGCCTGATGGGCCTGCGCTTTTCACACGCCCACAAAAAAGGCCGCTGATTGCTCAGCGGCCTTGGGTGGAGCTTACTGCGGGCCTTGCTTATGGATCAGGGCCGCCAGTGCTTCGTATTCCTCTGGCAACAGTTCGGTCAGCGGCGTGCGCACAGGGCCTGCGCTGTGACCGGAGATGGTGGCACCTGCCTTGACGATACTGACCGCATAACCGGCCTTGCGGTTACGGATGTCCAGGTACGGCAGGAAGAATTCATCAATGATTTTGTTGACGGTTTCGTGGTCTTCACGGGAAATCGCGCGGTAGAAGTCCATCGCGGTTTTCGGGATGAAGTTGAACACGGCCGACGAGTAAACCGGCACGCCCAGCGCTCTGTAGGCAGCGGCGTACACTTCAGCGGTCGGCAAGCCGCCCAGGTAGCTGAAACGGTCACCCAGACGGCGGCGGATCGAAACCATCAGTTCGATATCGCCCAGGCCATCTTTGTAGCCGATCAGGTTCGGGCAACGCTCAGCCAGACGCTCCAGCAGCGGTGCAGTCAGGCGGCAGACGTTACGGTTGTAAACAACCACACCGATCTTGACCGAGTTGCACACGGCTTCCACGTGGGCAGCGACACCGTCCTGGCTGGCTTCAGTCAGGTAGTGCGGCAGCAGCAACAGACCTTTGGCACCCAGGCGCTCGGCTTCTTGTGCGTATTCAATGGCCTGGCGAGTGGAACCGCCCACACCGGCCAGGATAGGCACGCTTTTGGCGCACGTATCAACGGCTGTTTTGATCACTTGCGAATATTCGCTGGCCGCCAGGGAGAAGAACTCGCCCGTACCGCCCGCCGCGAACAAGGCGGAGGCACCGTACGGGGCCAGCCATTCCAGTCGCTTGATGTAGCCCTCTTGGTGGAAGTCACCTTGGGCATCGAAATCGGTTAACGGGAAAGACAGCAGACCGGAAGAGAGGATGGACTTCAGTTCTTGTGGATTCATTATTCGAACACCCTGGGGGCTTGTTGTGATGAAAAAGTAGCAGCACTTGGCTGTGTCGTAAGTCATCGTACAACTTAATAAATTAACGTCAATCTCATTTCTTCAAATCCACGACAAAACGGTTCGCGTTTCTCTCTATAAAAACCATAAAAGCCTTTAAATATATATAGTTAGACAAGCAATCCGAGAAGCGAATTATTTTTCCGACAGATATACGTTGTCTGAGCACACGCCTTACAGGCGAGACTGATCACTCCCCTCGCGTTCTCCGTGACGACACGACCTACCGAAATGAAGCCCTTTTCCATAGACCCGCTGACATAACGTGTCACCGACCTACGACACACCCGGACACATCCCCCAAACACCCCCTCTGCGTCCGATACGCATTCATTGGCCGAGTCGCCACCCTATCCGCCCCCCTCATCAGCCAAAGGATCCCAGAGGATGCTGAACCCCAAACAACGCAGCCACTCGCCCCACCCCGGCCTGCTCCACGCCTCGCACTGGCGGCTCACCGTCAGCCTGTTGGCGGGCTTGTCATTACCGGCACAGGCCTACCACGAACAGGGCCGCCTGCTCGATGCGTCGAGCTGGCACAGCCCTGAGTTCAAGCGCGTTTGGGGCTTGGAGGCGATCGGGGCCGACTTTGCCTACGCTCGGGGGCTAAGCGGCAGTGGCGTGCGTTTGGGGGTGGCCGACAGCGGCGTCGATACTCGCCACCCCGAATTTGCCGCCAAGGATGTGCAGGCCCTGCGCCTGGCCGACGAGGGCTGCGCGCGCGAAAGGCTCGCCACGGCCACCGACAACGGGTGCTTCCATACCGATGGCGACAGGGCCAGCGTTCACGTTAACGAAGCCGATGAGCACTATCTGGCGACCCTTAAATCACTCACCGCACAGGGCGCACTGCCCGAAAAATACCTGACTGACTACCTCGCCAGCCTGGGGGCGAGGTATGAAGACCACGGCACCCATGTCGCTGGCACGGTGCTGGCCGCTCGCAATGGCCAGGGCACCCACGGCGTCGCTTATGCAGCGGCCCTGAACACGGTGCGTATTGCCAGCCACTCCCTGGACACCCCTACGCCCTTAACATCAGATGCTCCCCGCGCGGTAGAGCCGGTCGACCCACACACAGCGGCCACCCTTTATGCCCGGTTACGCGAGCAGAACGTGCGGGTCGTCAATCACAGCTGGGGGTTGAACGAAGACCTGAAGACCGTCGATGAACTGGACGAGGTGCTGCATGATCAGCGTTCAGGCGTGGGCGCATTGCTGGCTCAGGGCTCGTTCGACACAGGGGTCTTGCAAGTGTTTGCCGCTGGTAACGCTCCTGACGATGAGGTGAACCTGTCACCTGAGACCGCGCCGTTTGCCGACCCCATCGCCACTTTGCCACGCGCATTCCCGGCACTGGAACCGTACTGGTTGAGCGTGGTGAACCTGGACAACAGCCTGAAGCTTTCCACCGGTTCAGCGCGTTGCGGCTACAGCAAGAACTGGTGCGTGGCCGCACCGGGCAGCGACATTGACGCCCCTACCCTCAGCGGGGAAATCGACTACGGCCTGCTCCATAACGCCCAAGGCGAAGTCGATGGTGTGCAGGTCACGGGAGACCGCCCGGTCTTTGATTATGCCCGCCACAGCGGCACATCCATGGCCGCCCCCCATGTGACCGGCGCACTGGGCCTGTTGATGGAACGCTTCCCTTACCTCGACAACCCTCAGGTACGCGATGTGCTGCTGACCACCGCACGCGACCTGGGCGCACCCGGCGTTGATGACGTGTACGGCTGGGGCCTGGTGGACTTGAAAAAAGCCATCGACGGCCCCGGCCAGTTACGGGTCGACACGCAGGTAGTGATGGACCGCCGGGCGGGCGGCGCGACCGTGTGGCAAGGCGGTGCCTGGGACGATTGGCGCAACGATATCAGCGGGCCGGGACGCCTCGAAAAATCCGCTGACGGCTGGCTGCGGCTCAGCGGTGACAACAGCTTTGGGGGCGCAACCGTCAACGGCGGCATCCTGGAATTTGACGGCTTCAATCGCCTCTCCCGCGACGTGACGGTCGAAGGCGGCCTGTTGCGGCTGAACGGCACCTTGCAGGGCAGTCACCTCGACATCAATGGCGGTATGGCCCACATCACCGGGCAACAGCTCGATGCCGACACTCGCGTGGGTAAAAACGGCTGGCTCAGCGGTGATGGCCAACTGTCCAATACCACCGTGTCCGGCACGCTAATGCCCGGCAGTGAACACCGCCCGATGACCATCACCGGCGATTATCAACAACACCCTGAAGCCACCCTGATCGCACGCCTTGGGCAGGCCCCCGGCTTGCCGGCGCTGCATGTCACCGGGCACGCGACGCTGGCGGGCGGCACGCTGCACCTGACGCCCCAAGCCAATGTGTACCCGCTGGGGCAACGCTTCCAGATCCTGCAAGCCGACGGCGCACTCACGGGCGAGTTCAGCGCGCTGGATGCTCAGCAGTTCTCACCCTTTCTGGCGTTCACCCCCACCCAGGATGCCCACGGCGCGTGGGTCGAGGTGAAGCGCGGCCTGCCGCTGGCCTCAGCCGCTCATACGGCCAATCAGCGCGCCACTGCACGGGCCGCCGACACGCTGGAGATGTCCCGACCTCTGGCGCAGCGCCTGACCTCATTGGCCCCGAACGAAGCGCCCCGGGCGCTGGACCAATTGAGCGGCGAGTTACACGCCAGCACCCAATGGGCGCTGTTTGAAAACAGCCGGCTGATACGTGATGCAGCATTGGGTAGGGCACGGGGCGACCTCAACAACCTGGCCCTTCAGGCCGACGGCGCGCGCCAGACTGTTTGGGTGCAGGCCCTGCATCAAAACGGCCGCCGCGAGGCCGATGCAAACGCTTCGCAGGTCAATCACAACAGCACCGGCGTGTTGATCGGGGCCGACCATGTGTTCGAACAAGGCACCCGCGCCGGTGTGCTGCTCGCCAGCAGCCAGGGCCACATCAAAAGTACGGGCGGTGCCAAGGCGTCGTTCGACACGCAGCAGATCGGCCTGCATATCGGCCACACCTGGAGTGCTTTCAGCCTGTCCGCCGGGGTGGCCTACGCCCGTACCCCGATTCAGACCAAGCGCCGCGTCAGCCTTAAAGGCCTCGATGAAGGCCTGTCCAGCGACTACCTGAGCCATACCCGGCAACTGTTTGTCGAAGGCAACTACGCGCTGCGCCACGGGGCCTGGGATGTTCAGCCCTATGTGCAACTGGCGAGCGTTCGCACCACCCACGACAGTTTCAGTGAACGGGGCGGTCACAGCGCGCTGAAGGGCCAAGGGGCCAGCAACACCGTCAACCTGGTGACCAGCGGCGTGCGGGCCCAGTGGGACCTGAGCAAAACGTCGTTCGGGCCGTCATGGCTGAGCCTGACGGGCGGCGTGGGCTACACCCACGCCAGTGGCGACCTGCGCCCGACCGCTGACCTCGCCTTGGACGGTGCCAGCCGCCAGCGCATCACCGGCGCGGCACTGGACAAACAGGCCTTGCAACTGGACCTGGGGGCTGTCGCACGGCTGTCCCGTGACAGCGCCTTGAGCCTGAGCCTGAACCACCAACACGGCGAGCATACGCAGGAGCACAGCGTGAACGCGCAGTACCGCTTCACCTTCTGACCCACCTGCACCGCCAGCCCCTCCGCGCCGATCTCCCGATTCGCCGCGGGGGGCGCTACATCATTCTGTAAGAACATCTCGCTATACAGGTGCGCTCGGTTATCCCCTAAAAGGTCGTTTGTCATGCCCTCTTCACCCCAACGCCTTGCATTCGCCATCGCGCTTATCAGTGCGTCCAGCGGTTTTACGTCGTTGGCGCAGGCCAAAGACACCGTGCTGAACAACGACAGCACCAGCGCACTGAACCTCAATGCCAGCGACACGCTGACGGTGAAACCCGGTGCCAGCCTCACCACCCCAAAAGTCGCCGTCACCCTCAAGGGCACGACCACGGGCACGGGCGTGGTGATCGATAACGCGGGCCAGTTGGTGTCCACCGGCGGGCGCGCCATCGACAGCTCCGGCAGTGCCGACGGCGAGCGTATCTATCGCATTTACAACCGCGCTGGCGCGACGATCCAGGGCAGCAACGATGCGCTGCGCATCGACACCGACTTCAGCAGCGGCAGCCTGCTGATCGACAACAGCGGCACCCTTCGCTCCACCGACGGCGGCCAGGCCATCGACCTGGATTCCGTGCGCAGCGAGGGCGTCACCACGACGCTGATCAACCGTGAAGGCGGGCTGATTCGCGGCGAGCTCAGCGACGGCATGAAGACCGGCTCCAATGCCAGCATTACCAACCTGGGCGAGATCTCCACGGGGGATGCGAAGTCCGACGACAACAAATTCGACGGCATCGATATTGACTCCGCCACCGGCGTCACCGTGACCAACTACGGCACTATTTCAGGTGGCCGTCACGGCATCACCACCGACCTGGGGGCCACGCTGCACAACTTTGGCGAAGTCACTGGCCGCAACGGCTCGGGCTTTGGCTCGGACGGTAATGGCACCGTGATCAACCACGGCATCATCACCGGCGCTTATTCCGGGCTCAAGGCCAACGGAGATGGCGATGGCGTCGACATCGACCTCATTGCCCATATCGAAAACTATGGCGTGATCCAGGGCACCGGGGCGGGCGGCGTCGACAAGAACGGTTTCGCCAACGGCAGCGAGGGCGTCGCCATGGGCGGCGGCTATCTGCTTAACGCCCAAGGTGCGCGCATCAGCGGTGCCAACAATGCCGTGCTGGTGGATGACGGCAGCGATGGCGCGGGCGTCGCCGCCTCCACCCTGATCAACTACGGCACGATTGAAGGGCTGAACGGCTTTGGCGTGACGTTTGTGGGCGAGTTCGATGACACGGTCTACAACAACGGCCTGATCAGCGCCAGCAACGGGCTGGCGCTGGACATGGGCGGCGGCAACGACACCCTGATACTGGGCAGCGCCAGCCGTTTCGTTGGCGTAGTGGACGGCGGCAGTGGCATTGACCGGGTCGTGATGGATGACGCGGCAGGCGGCAGCTTCGGCAATAGCCGTAACTTTGAAGGGTTGGACGTGAAATCAGGCAACTGGACCCTCACCAGTCAGGGCGACTTTAGCGAGGGGGCCAGGGTGTTCGACGGCGCACGCCTGATCAATCAGGGCGCTATCAGCGGCACCGTCACCGTCGATGCCGGCGGTGTCTACGCGGGCGGTGGCAGCGCGGGCCACATGCAGGTCAACGGCACGCTGCAAACCAGCACATCCCTGGGCAGCGCGACCATCACCCATGACCTGACCCTGAGCAACGGCGCAACCCTGGCGTATGGCGTCAACCCCGACGGCAGCAGCGCACCGGTGCATGTGGGCGGCACCGCCACCCTCAATGGCGCAACCCTGGCGGTGCAGGCCGGTAGCGGCACTTACCCCTGGTTGAGCCGCTACACCGTACTGAATGCCGGGGCGATCAACGGCACCTTTGGCACCGTCACCAGCGACTATGCCTTCCTCACCCCGACGCTGGCGTACAACCCTACCCGCGTCGACCTCACTTATGCGCGCAATGACGTGGCGTTTAGCCAATACGCCAGCAGCACCAATGGCCGCCACGCCGCTCAGGGTTTGGCCACACTGGCGGCCGGTAACGCGCTGTACAACGCCTTGCTGAACACCAGCACGCACACCGCCGGTGCCGCCATCGAACAACTGGCGGGCAGCAGCACTGCCAGCCTGAGCAGCGCCACGTTGATCGCCAGCCAGCACGTGAGCAGCAGCATGTTGACCGCCCTGCACTCGCTGGGGTCAGGAGCTGGCCTAAACATGGCCGTCACGGCCCAGGACACCCCGGCCCTTGCGGCCACTGGCGTGCCCGCCGGGTTACGCAACCTCAATGACCCTAACGCCCAAGGGCGGCTGTGGCTGCAAGGCTTGGGCAGTTACGGACGGCTGGATGGCGAACACGGTAGCAGCGACCTGACCCAGCGTACCCAGGGCGGCTTGCTGGGTGCGGATTGGGCACTGACGCCGGACTGGCGTGTGGGCGTGGTGGGCGGCTACTCAAAAACCGACATCGACACCCACGGCCTGGACGGCACCGTCAACAGCTGGCATGCCGGTGCTTACGCCATGCGCCAAAGCGGCGCGCTGGCGCTAAGGTTGGGGGCGGCTTACAGCGGCCATAAGGGTGACAGTCAACGCACCGTGGCTTTTAACGGCTTCGCCGACCGGCCAAAGGGCGACTACCACGCCAACAGCCAACAGGCATTTGCTGAACTGGGTTACGCCCTGGGCAGCGGTCGCTTGAGCGCAGAGCCTTTTGTCAACCTGGCCTATCAGCGCTATCACCGTGACGGTTACACCGAAAAAGGCGGTGCGGCGGCCCTGAAGGTCAATGCACACACCCAAAACAACGTCAGCAGCACGGCGGGCCTGCGCCTGGCGCACCTCAGCCAGTTGGACAATGGCATGAGCCTCACCCCTCGCCTGAGCGCTGGCTGGAAGCACAGCTATGGCGACGTCAACCCTTCAACCCGACAAGCCTATGTGCTCGGCGGCTCAGCCTTTCAGGTCGAGGGCAGCGCGTTGGCCCGCGACAGCCTGGTGCTGGAAGCCGGCCTGGACATTGGCCTCTCGGCCCGGCAAACACTGGGGGTGGGCTACACCGGTGATATCGGCAATAACAGCCGCAATCACGGCCTGATGGGGCAATGGCAAATGAGTTTCTAACCCCCTGCGCTGCCGGCTCCCCGGGTGCATACCCGGGGTGTCTCGGCGCGGCCACCGGCTGCAATCAAGCGAAGAACTGTCACGCTCAGCGCCGGCGGTGATTACACGTGGGTGTCGTTTTTCGCGTCGCCCGGCTTGGGTTCCTTCGCAGGAAAAATGACACTGGCCGCGATGCCGATGGCCAGCACCACCAGCACCACCATCAGGCTGGTAGTGGGATCGATCTCGTAACCGTGACCAAACAAATGGTCCGTTGCATTCAGCGCCAGCTTGCCGGCGATAAAGAACAGCAAGGCAATCACCGCTTTTTCCAGGTGCACCAAATAGCGTTTCAGCGCCTCCAACACAAAGTACATGGTGCGCAGGCCCAAAATGGCGAACATCATGGCCGAGTACACGATCAACGGTTCACGGCTCACGGCAATCACCGCTGGCACGGAGTCGAAAGCGAACAGAATGTCCGACACTTCCACCACCACCACACACAGAAACAACGGCGTCGCAAACAGCGCGCCCTTGCCCGCCAGGGTCATGCCCTGGTTCTGCGGCTTGGTCAGTTCCTTTTCCAGCTCGGTGCGCGACACAAAAAAGTGATGGCCATGCAACTTGGGCCACACGGGAAACAGCTTCTTCGCAAAGCGGTAAGCAATGTGCCGGGAATAATCCTCTTCTTCGTCTTCTTCCTTGCTGCGCAGCATCATGACCGCCGTCCAGCCCACGATCACCGCGAACAGCACTTCGACCCAGGGCCCCAACGCCAACAGGCCCGTGCCGATGGCAACGAAGATCAAGCGGAACACAATGGCCCCGATAATGCCCCAGTACAGAACGCGGTGACGCAGCGCATCGGGCACTTTGAACCAGGCAAAGATCGCCATAAACACAAACAGGTTATCAACGCTGAGCACCTTCTCCAGCGCATAACCGGTCACGAACAGGCTGGCCACGGTGGGCCCATGTTCAACGTACAAGTAGCCTGCGAAGGCCAGTGAGATCAGCACCCAAAACACCGACCAGAGGGCCGCGTTGGTCAGCGTGATCGGCTTGTCGCTCTTGTGGGTGAACAGGTCGACTGCCAAGGCAAAGACCGCCAGCGCCACAAAAACAGCGATGGTCGTTGGCGGAAAGCCAATTGCCGTATTTTCCATAATGTCCTCGAAGATCAAAAACGTCAGGGCTCAGCCCGACTCATTGCCCAGGGTGCGTTGCACCGCCCATGTCACTTTTGCTCAGAACACGATAGGCCAATGCCCCTGTTGACGCGGTGTGTTTACGCCAGGCCTACAACTCTTCACGCAAGCACACATCGAGCGGGCGCTTGCGCCGCCACAGTGCATGAAATTCCCGCCAGTGCGGCTCTTGCGCGGCCCCCAGCATCTGTTCGTCGCCCCGGGTATCGCCCCAGGCGCGCAACGTGTAGCCGTCCAAAGGCCCGTATTGCGCCTCCAGCCGAATCACTTTTTGTTCGCAGCGGCAGTTGGTGCCCTCAATCTCCCCCGTCAGCACGCCATCCACAGCCACTAGCCGGGTACCGATCAAACCCACCCCCAACTTTTTCGCAAACGGCGACAGCACCAGCTCGGGGGACGCTGAACAGAGCGTCACCGTTGCCTCTTGCGCCAGTTGGTCAGCAACAGTGACCAGGCCCGTCGGCCGCATAAGCTGCGACCATGAAGCCTCACAGAACGCTTCGGCGCGCTCTTTTACCCAGGCTTCCTTAGCCCCGGTCAGGTAGACCGTTATCAGTTTCTCTTTCAAATCGTTACGCGATATCCGGCCCAGCACGTAACACGCTGTGGATGGGATCATTCGCAGCAGCCGCATGAAAAACAAACGATTGCCAAACGCAAAGCGCAAAAACGGCACAAATGAATCGTGATACGTCAGCGTGCCGTCGAAATCGAATGCGGCCAGTGCCGGCTTTTCTGTAACGCGAGCGTTCAAAGTGTCGTTCAACCTACTGATTCAGCCAATCGCAGGCTGCCTCCAAAAGTGTCTGACGCATGCACGCTTTAAGGGTTAACCCCTTGCCCATGCGCCCGTACGATAATGATGTGTGCCCGTGTGTGATGCGTCTCGGGCGTAGGCATGGCGTGAATACCGCCCATGCCGACTCATTGACGATGTGGCGTGCACTGCCGAGATCTTCAAGGCTGGCTGGCAATGTCGAGCCCCTCGCCGCCTCCGTCCGCGATGCAACGCCATGATCCGTCCGGGCAATTGTGCCAGCATTGTGCTGCGCAGTCCGGCCATTGCGTTCGACCAAGTACGGCAAGGCCCCCAACGGTGAGCGCGGGGCAAGCCCCTCACAGGCTAGCTGTTCGGCCGCCAGCGTATTAAAGCTTTCACATTTTGTTAAGAATTACCCTCTTATACTGCGGCACACCCTTCACTTGCCCCCCTGCCCGGTAGCCCAATGCGCCTGACTCGCCCTTTTCTGCTGTTAACACTGCTGACCGGTTTGTTGATGTTCTTCATGCTGGGCAATCACCAATTACAGGGCTCGACCGAATCACGCGTGGCGGGGATCGCCATGCAAATGCACCTGAGCGACGACTGGGTCACGCCCTCCTTGCTCAACGTACCCTTCCTGGAAAAACCGCCGCTGAGCCTGTGGCTGGACGCCGGCGCGATACGCGTGTTCGGGGGTGAAGTGTTTGCCGTGCGCCTGGCGGCGGCCTTTGCCGGCTTTTTTTGCGTGTTGTTGCTGTACGCCATGTTGCGCACGCTCGGCCGCCCAACGGCACTGGCCTGGGTGGCAGCCGCGATGCTGGCAACCATGGGCAGCTTTTGGGCCAACTCACGCATGGTGGGTGAGGATGCGCTGCTGACGCTGGGCATCACCATGGCGTTGCTGGCGTTTTATCACGCCAGCCGCCAGGCCCATTTCGCCCGCGGCACCTGGCTGCTGTTTACCGCCGGGATTGTCATTGCGACCCTGAGCAAGGGCGTGCTGGGGCTGGCCATGCCGGGCGTGGTGATTTTTGTCTTTCTTGTGTGCGAAAGCCTGATGACCCGCCGTGTTGTCGTGCGCAATTGGTTGCGCCCCGCGCTGATGACGCTGCTCGGGCTGATTCCGTTGTTCATCTGGTTGTGCATGCTGTATCAGCGCGGCGGGATGCAAGCGGTCGGTGAGGTGTTATGGACCAACAGCGTCGGGCGCTTCAGCGGATCGTTTGTCGAAGCCGGGCATTACGAACCGTTTTACTACTACCTGCGAAAACTGCCCGAGACCTTCTTGCCCTGGAACCTGCTGACCTTTCTGGGTTTGTGGCACTTTCGCAAGCAGGTGCGCGACAACCCCTACCTGTTGTTTTTCTGCGTGTGGGTGCTGGCGCAATTTGTGCTGTTGAACCTCGCCTCCAGCAAACGCGCGGTGTACCTGATGTCGCTGGCACCTGCCGCCGCGGTGATCAGCGCCGAATACGCGTTTGTCGTGCTGCAGTGGCTGCGTGAAAAGAGCGCGACCTCGCCACTGGCCAGGTGCCTGAGCGTTTATCACCGTCCACTGGCGGCCACGCTGTTGGCCGGTGTGGTGGTGGCTTTTCTGATGGCAGCGCTGGCGGCCCCGCGCGCCGACAAAACCGATTCGTTCCAACCCATGGCGGCCCATGCACAAACCCTTGAGGCTCAAGGTAAACGCATCGCCCTGCTGCAACCCGACGAGCGCCTGGGGGCGATGGTGTTTTACCGGCAGCAGCTACAAACGACGCTGGCGTCCCCCGCCGAGTTGCAAGCATTCCTCAGTGCATCACCCGATAACATCGCCATTGTCGAGTACCCTGACGTGCTGGGCGTGCCCCTGAACATCCTGGACACGGTCAGCGTCGGGCGGCACCACTACTACTTTGTCAGCCTGCCCCCGGTATCGCCCGACCATTGATCTCGAGCAAGGGAGCGTCACTTGGCGTGGCCGATTACCCAGCATTGGCTACGCTCCAAGGCATTTCCAGCCAAGGAGCCTGTCATGGCCATCCGTATTACCAGCAAAACCTTGAGCGATTACGACGCGCAACGGGCCTTCAACACGGCCACGGCGTACCTGCGCACATCGGACCTCGCCCTTTACCTGATCAAGAACCTTGAGCACAGCAAAAAAGTCACGCTCAACGTGGAGGTCTGCGCTGACCCCTCGCCCGCCAATGCCGACACGTGCGACGCGGGCAACCTCGTGTGGAACCTGCACGGTGCCGCGCTGGCAGGTCAGCCTGAAGTGATCGCCAACGCCTCTGCCGAACAACAGGCCTACCTCGCCAGCCAGTGGCGCTTGATGCACCTGTTGGCCCAGGCCTGCGAGCAACTGAATGCTGACCTCAACTTCCGCGATGCCGATGCCACCTGGCCGTGGCTGGATGAGGACACACTCAGTGCCCGCGATATCGAAACGGCCGTGGCCCGTGAACTCAACACACAACCCCTGCCTGACGGGCAAAGCTGGAACCGCGTGCTCAAGGCCTGAAACGACAACGCCCGGCACAAGGGCCGGGCGTTTCGCGGTACACGTTACAGCGGCGGGGCATCACGTGCGGGGCTATTGAAGGCCAGCGGCTGGGCTAAAATACGCCCCCAGTCGGCAGGCTCGATATAGCCCAGCATTTGCGGATGAGCGCCGGCATGGGCGACGCTGACAAACATCGTTGAACCAAAGGCCACCGGTGTATCCGTCGGCACCTGCATGTCCGTTTCCAGTTGATCCATGCATTCGCTATGGGTCACCAGCACCAGGTTGCGACCGGGCACCTTGTGCTCCAGAACATCACGCAACATCGTGCCCCGACAGTTGAACAGCCAGTCTTGGGCTTCTACCGGGCGGACGAACATCGCATCTGCCGTTTGCCGGGCCCGCGTCAGCAGGCTGCTGAACACATCGGCATTGTTCAGCCCCAGTTGCCTGAAATCTGCCCCCAAGCCCTGCGCAACCGCCTCACCCCGCACCGTGACACCATCGGCCGGGCCCAGGCACGGGGTGGTCGAACGGTCACAGCGCTCCACATGGCGCACCAGCGCAACCACATCGCCTTGCGCCCAACGCTGGGCCAGGGCCTCGACGCGCCGGGCATTCTCAGGCTCGGCCAGGTTCGGTGCCGCACCGGGGGCCATCAGGTGCAGCGTCAGTGCTGTGGCCAGCACACCCGCACCGATCACCACACATGCATTTCGATAACGCCCCACCCATGAGCGCAGCATTGCGCGCTTGGCCCCCGCCAAACGTAGACTCAGTATCACAGTGCAACTACTCCCACATGAATGGTGCTGGCCATCACCCTAAAGCGCGAAGATGACAAGAGGTGCATGGCCGACGGGTCAGTGACGAAAACACAGTGCCTGACGGTGCTGGCCGTAGATTAAAAAAACAGACATTGGAGGCAGGTGAAAGGAATGTGAAAAAAATGCGATGAGGCCCCGACAGACCGGGAAGGGTCGGTTTATTTTTTATATAAAAACGTTTCAGCTCTGAGTTTTACCGCCGATAAAGCCCGACACACTGACTCGACTGGGCGAAAAAATATAAACCTCCAGCGAGCCCGGATCTTGCGTGCACCGCTCCTGGAGATTGTTATGAACACCTGGCTGAACAACATCAGCGTTAATTTAAAACTGGCCTTGGGCTTTGGCCTGGTCTTGGCCCTGACGTGCCTGATGGCCATCGGTAGCTGGTTTAGCCTGGACACGCTGATTGATCGCAGTAACTGGATGAGCGATATCACCCGCCTCAACACAGCGCTGACCAATATGCGGGTGGCGCGCCTGCAATACATGCTGACCAACGGCGACGAAACCGCGGCGCAGAATGTGCAAAAGACCCTGCGGGCCTTCATGGACCAACAGGACGCGCTGATCGCTCGCTTCACCAGCCCGCAAAACCTCACGTTACTCACAGAACAGCGTGCCATCAGCAACCAGTACGAAAGCGCTCTGGCCACCATGCGCAAGGCCTACGTGGAATCTGCCAGCGCCCGCGACACCCTGGACCGCAGCGCCAAAACCGCCCTGGCCGCGATTGATGCCCTCGAAACCCGCGTACTGCAACGCGACGCCGGTGACGCCGGTCGCTTTGAGCAATACCAGGCCGAAACCCGCGTGCGCGAGCAGTTCTTGCAGGCCCGAGACGTTGCCCGCGCCTATACCGCGTCACCGTCACCGGCCGCCGAGCGCGCAGCGCAGGCTCAACTGAGTGCGGCCAAGGCCAGCCTTGACGCCCTGACGCGTCACTTCGGCGACACGGCCCCCGACACCTTGCGCACCCTGAGCGAAGCGATTGCCCAATACACCTCGGCGCTAAAAGTATTTGCCAGCACCGACACCACCATTGCCGACGTGCGCAAAGACATGACCGATTACGGCTACGGCATTCTTGAGCGCAGCGACAAGCTCTACGCCCTCCAACTGGAGCGCCGTGATATCGAAAGCGCCCAGGCCAACACACTGCAACTGATCACCACCTTGCTGGTGCTGCTGTTCGGCGCGGGTGCCGCAATCATCATTACCCGCCAGATCACCCGCCCGCTGCGCGAAACGCTGGCCGTCGTAGAGCGTATTGCCGGAGGCGATCTGAGCCAGGACCTGCACGTCACACGCCGCGACGAACTGGGCATGTTGCAGCAGGGCATTGCCCACATGGGGGTGACCTTGCGCGACTTGATCGGCGGCATTCGCGACGGCGTCACCCAAATCGCCAGCGCCGCCGAAGAACTGTCGGCCGTAACCGAACAGACCAGTGCCGGGGTGAACAGCCAAAAGGTCGAGACCGATCAAGTGGCCACGGCCATGCACGAAATGACCGCCACCGTGCAAGAAGTCGCGCGCAATGCCGAACAGGCGTCGCAAGCCGCGGCGGCTGCCGACACACAAGCGCGCCAAGGCGACGATGTGGTGAACCAGGCGATTGATCAAATCGAGCGCCTGGCCGTCGAAGTGGGCCGTTCAACGCAAGCCATGACAATGTTGCAGGCCGAAAGTGACAAGATCGGCAGCGTGATGGACGTAATCAAGGCCGTCGCGGAGCAAACCAACCTGCTGGCCCTGAACGCCGCCATCGAAGCCGCCCGTGCGGGTGAAGCCGGGCGCGGGTTTGCCGTGGTCGCGGATGAAGTACGCGGGTTGGCGCAACGCACACAGAAGTCCACCGAAGAGATTCAAACCCTGGTCGGTGCCCTGCACAGCGGCACACAACACGTGGCCAGCGTAATGAACACCAGCCGCGCCCTGACCGACAGCAGCGTCCTCCTGACCCGCCAGGCGGGGACCGCCTTGCAGGGCATCACCCACACCGTGTCGAACATTCAACTGATGAACCAGCAAATCGCCGCCGCCGCCGAACAACAGAGCAGCGTGGCCGAAGAGATCAGCCGCAGCATCATCAACGTACGCGACGTCTCGGAACAAACCGCAGCGGCCAGCGACGAGACCGCCAAATCCAGTGTCGAACTGGCCCGCCTGGGCACCCAACTGCAAGAAATGGTCAGCCACTTCAAGGTGTGACGGCCGGTTGAAAAGATCGCGAGCAAGCTCGCTCCTACGCGCGCCCCTTGAACCACGCGGGTCTCGCACCGGTTTTACGCAGCGGGACCTGTAGGAACGAGCTTGCTCGTGATCTGTTGATCTGGTTTTTGATCCAAGGGCCCCCTTGAACCACGCGGGTCTCGCGCCGGTTTTGCGCAGCGGGACCTGTAGGAACGAGCTTGCTCGTGATCTGTTGATCTGGTTTTTGATCCTAGGGCCCCCTTAAACCACGCGGGTTTCGCGCCGGGTTATTCGGGGTGAACGCGGGCGCGGCGCAGCAGTTTTTTGCTGCGCTCCGACAGGTGCAGTACGCGCAGGTGCTTGCCAGCCTTGCGGTAGCGTTCACGCACCGTGTCCAGAGCCGCAAGGGCCGAATAATCGACAAGGCTCAGGTGGCTGCAATCGAGCGTCACTTGCGCCGGGTCATTGGCCGGGTCGAACTGTTTGATAAAGGCCGTGGTGGACGCAAAAAACAGCGTGCCGTGCATCCGGTACACCTTACTGCCGTCCGCTTCCAGGTGAGTGTCTGCGTACAGTTGGCGGGCCTGCTGCCAGGCAAAGTTCAGCGCCGCTATGATGATGCCGCAGAACACGGCAAACGCCAGGTCGGTGAATACGGTGACCACCGTGACCGCCACAATCACCAGCACATCGTTGAGCGGCACTTTGTTCAGCACCCGCAGCGAAGCCCAGGCAAACGTCTGCTGCGACACCACAAACATTACCCCCACCAGTGCCGCCAGCGGGATGCGCTCGATATACGGCGACAGAAACAGCACAAACAACAGGATCATGACCCCGGCCGTGACGCCGGACAGCCGCCCGCGCCCACCGGAACTGAGGTTGACCACGGTTTGCCCGATCATCGCGCAACCGCCCATGCCGCCAAACACTCCCGAGACCATGTTGGCCGCCCCCAGCGCCACGCATTCGCGGTCCGGGAAGCCGCGGCTTTCAGTGACTTCATCTGTCAGGTTGAGGGTGAGCAGGGTTTCCAGCAGCCCCACCATGGCCATCAAAAACGCATAAGGCGCAATGATTTGCAGGGTGCTCCACGTCCAGGCAATGTCCGGTAGGCTAAACGTCGGCAGGCCACCCGCGATTTGCGCCATATCCCCCAAGGTGCGGGTGGGCAGGCCCAGCGCATACACCGCCAGCCCCACGCTCAAAATGGCCACCAGCGCCGGCGGCGCGGCGCGGGTCAAGCGCGGCAGTAGATAAACAATCGCCATGGTCAGCGCCACCAGCCCAACCATCACGTACAACGGTGTGCCCGTGAGCCAATGGTCGCCGTCCTTGAAGTGGTCCAGTTGCGCCAGCGCAATCACAATCGCCAAACCGTTCACAAACCCCAACATCACCGGGTGCGGCACCATGCGTACCAGCTTGCCCAGCTTGAGCAAACCAAATGCCAGCATGATCAACCCGCTCAACAGCACGGTGGCCAGCAGGTACTGCACGCCGTGTTGCACCACCAGTGCAACGATCACCACCGCCATGGAGCCGGCCGCGCCAGACACCATGCCCGGCCGACCGCCGAATAGCGCCGTCAGCGTGCAAATAAAGAAGGCCCCATACAAACCCATCAGCGGGTTGAGATGAGCCACCAGCGCAAACGCGATGCACTCGGGCAGCAAAGCAAACGACGTCGTGAGTCCGGCCAGGACATCCGCGCGCAGACGGGAAAATTTCATGGTGTACCTAACATTCAGGGCGGGAACAGCAGAGGGAGACACAGGAAACGGATGGTAACAAACTGACGGCGATAGTTAAAAACCGCCGAGCCTCTGCCCAGCAGCCGTACTTGAGCAGAGGCAGCAGCGTGCTGTCAGGTGACCTATGGGTGCGCGTAGCTCGCCAGCTTGGCCTGAATGAAATCCAGAAAGCACTGAATCCGCAGGGCCAACTGGGAGTTGCGGTAGTACACCGCGTGGATCGGTTGGCGATAGCCGCTGTTGAACTCACTGAGCACCGTCTGCAAGCGCCCCGTAGCGATGTCTTCGTGGGTCATGAAATGCGACAGGCACGCGATGCCCTGCCCTTGTAACGCCAGTTGACGCACGGTCTCACCGCTGGACGCACTGATGGCGGGCTGGATTGGCCAGCGGTCCCCTTGGGCAAAACGCAGCGGCCAGTGGTTCAGGCCGTCGTTTTGGGCAAAACCGATCAACGAATGGTCAGCCAGGTCAGCGACGCTGGCCGGGGTGCCGTGCCGGGCAATGTAGTCGGGGCTTGCCAGAATATTCAGCGGGCTGCACCCCAATGAGCGGGCATGCAGGGTGGAATCCGCCAGGGTGCCTATGCGGATGGCGATGTCGGTGCTTTGCTCCAGCAGGTCGATGATCAGGTCGTTGCTGTTGAGTTCCAGTTGAATCTCGGGGTACCGCTCACGGAACTCACTGATATACGGCACGATGGCGTGCAACATGAACGGCGAGGCGGCGTTGATGCGCAAACGCCCGGACGGGGTACGCCGATGGGAAACCAGACGCTCTTCAAGGTCATCCATTTGCTCAAGAATCCGCTTGGCCTGCTCGAAAAAAAACTTGCCCTCTTCGGTCAGGTCCATGCGCCGCGTGGTGCGGTTAATCAACGTGGTCTCGAGCTTGGCCTCCAGCCGGGACAGCGTGCGGCTGACGGCCGAAGGCGTTTGCCCGGCCTGTTCGGCGGCGGCCGAAATGGAGCCGCACTCGATGACCGAGACAAAAATTTGCAGCTCATCGGATCTGGCTTTCACAGGCACCCCTCATTGGTCACGACTGATAGTAGTCGCTGACGAGGTACGCGGCTGCGATCGCAGCCTCGCGCCTCGACACTGACGACAGACAGATTACAGGCCAAAGACTTCCGTCAGGTGCTGCTCGTAACGGGCGGCGTCGACATCCGGTTGCGGGCGCTTCATCACGTCAACACACAGGAACGTCGGCAAACCGGTCATGCCCAGAAACTGGTTGGCCTTATGGAACGGGAAGTACACCGCGTCCACGCCCTTGCCTTCAAAAAAGTCAGCCGGGTCATCAAACGCTTGCTGCGGTGCGTTCCAGGTCAGCGACAGCATGTACTGCTTGCCCTGAATCAGGCCGCCGCTACCATAGCGCTGCGAAGCGTCGGAGCGGGTGCGACCGTCACTGGCGTAGAGCTTGCCGTGGCCTTCGGTGAACACTTCGTCGACGTACTTCTTGACGATCCACGGCGCGCCCATCCACCAGCCCGGCATTTGATAAATCACCACATCCGCCCACAAGTACTTCTCGACTTCTTCAGCAATGTCATAGCCCTCATCGATGTGAGTGACCTTGACCTCAAAGCCATGGCGATCGAAAAACGCCAAGGCCGTGTCATGCATCGTCAGGTTGTAGCGACCGTCGGAGTGGGCAAATTGTTTGGCACCGTTGAGCAGCAAAATCTTTTTCATCATCAGCCTCATCAGGAATTAACCCTCAGCGCTGTCGAGCCGCGTGGGGTCTTTGTAGTCAGGAACATGCCGATCAGGTTATCGACGCCCGGCCGTTGGAAAAACCCGCGTTGAGGCAAATGACCTTTGTCTTATAGTCACGAATGGCAATTTGATTATTGCATTGACGACCTTAACCACTGATCAATAAATGCACTCCCAATAGCGCCATCCCCACAAAGAACACCCGCTTGAACAGCGTCGCACTGATCCGTTGACGCAGCCATTGCCCCAGCCACATCCCGAGCATGGCGGGCAACAGCGCCAGCACAGAGGCATTGAGTGCCCCGCCGCCCAGGTTGCCGCGCCAGTAGAGCCCGGCCGCAAGGGCCAATGTGGAGACACTGAAGGACAATCCCAAGGCCTGAACCAGTTGGTTTTTATTCAGGCCCAAGGCCTGCAGATACGGCACGGCGGGAATCACAAACACGCCCGTCGCGGACGTAATAACCCCTGTGATCAACCCGCACACCGGGCCCCACACGCGTTCAGCGCAAGGCGCGACACTCAGCGCGGGCAGAAACAACCCGCTCAAGGCATACAGCAGCAGCGCTGCGCCCAAGGCCCGTACCACCCAACCGCCACCGTCAATACTTAGCCATAACATGCCCACGGCCGTGCCCAATAGAATGGCGAGCTGCATGGGCCACAACCGCTTGATCAAGCTACGCAACTCACCGCCGGCGGCCAATTGCCAAGTATTGGTGACGAGAGACGGAATAATCAGCAATGCCGCAGCCTGCGCCGGAGCAATAGCCAGCCCCAGCAAGCCCATGGCAACGGTGGGCAACCCCAAGCCAATCACGCCTTTGACCGTGCCCGCCAGCAAAAAGGTCATCATCACCAGCAGTGACAAGGCCCAGCCCAAATCTTGGTAGTACGCAATGAGTGTATTCATGAGGCCATGCTGGGGGATGGCGGCCGGCTTGAAAAGGCATCATACATTGAGCCAGACTCTTGTTTAGACATAGGCAGAATACCCACGTGTAGGAACGTCGACCGGCCCCTCCTACCGTCGAATAAAGGCGCACCCGAACCATGCATTTCGACCTGATTGATCTGCGCTTGTATGTGAATGTGGTGCAGGCGGGCAATATCACGGCGGGGGCCAGCCTCAGCCATTTGTCGCTGGCCGCCGCCAGCGCCCGGATCCGCGCCATGGAGGCTTCGCTGGGGGTCGAGTGTTTGCAACGCAGCCGCCGAGGTGTCAGCCCGACACCGGCCGGGCAAGCCTTGGCTCAACATGCCCGGCTGTTGCTGCAACAGGTCGAGCGCGTGCACCACGACATGGCCGAGTACGCCCAAGGCTTTAAAGGCCAGGTCCGGTTGCTGTGCAATACGGCGGCGCTCACGGAGTACTTGCCCGAGTTACTGGCCGACTTTGTGCGCAAGCACCCGCACATCAGCCTCGATCAACACGAACTGACCAGCCTGCGCATCACCCATGCGCTGCGTGAGCAGGCCGCCGATATCGGTATCGTGTCAGATGCGGTCGATACCCGAGGCCTGCAAACCCGGCCCTTTCGCGATGACCCGCTGGTGCTGGCAATCCCCCTCGACCACCCGCTGGCACAGCAGCCGTCGGTGACCTTCAGCGACACACTGAGCCACGACTTCGTTGGGCTGTCGGCTAACAGCGCATTGGCCGTGCACCTGGAGCAACAAGCCCTGCATTGCGGCGTTCGCTTACAGGTATGCCTGCGGGCCGACGGTTTTGAGGGGGTGCTGCGCATGGTTGCCCGTGGCGCGGGGCTGGGCATTGTGCCCAAGGCCACGGTCGAGCGCTGGCAAGCCGCGCCCACCTTTAAGGTGGTGAACTTGAACGAACCGTGGGCAGCCCGAAAGTTGCTGCTGTGCGCTTATTCATTCGAACATCTGCCGCCCTACGCCCGCACGCTGCTGGAGGCACTGTCAGTCGACTGAAGCTGTAAGAAATGTCTCATAGTTGCCCGCAACTGTATGTCTGAATGTTTACCCAGAGTAATATTCGGGCCTTTCTGATACTTGGAGCGCGGGCCGCTCTTTATCCACTATCAAACAACCACCAGCAGGACATTCGATGGCTGACGCTAATTCCCCACCGGTCACACTCAAACGTGGCTTGAAAAACCGCCACATTCAGCTGATTGCCTTGGGCGGCGCGATTGGTACAGGGCTGTTCCTGGGCTCGGCCGGCGTACTCAAGTCGGCCGGGCCATCGATGATTCTCGGGTATGCGATTGCCGGTTTTATCGCGTTTCTCATCATGCGCCAGCTCGGTGAAATGATCGTCGAAGAACCGGTGGCAGGCTCGTTCAGCCACTTTGCCCACAAGTACTGGGGCGGTTACGCCGGCTTCCTGGCGGGCTGGAACTACTGGGTGCTGTACGTGCTGGTGGGCATGGCCGAGCTGACAGCCGTCGGCAAATACATCCAGTTCTGGTGGCCCGAGGTGCCCACGTGGGTGAGTGCCGTGGTGTTCTTTGTGCTGGTCAACCTGATCAACACCCTGAATGTGAAAGTATTCGGCGAAATGGAGTTCTGGTTCGCAATCATCAAAGTGGTCGCCATTGTCGGCATGATCATCCTGGGCTGCTACCTGCTGTTCAGCGGTGCCGGTGGCCCGCAAGCCTCTATCCGCAACCTGTGGAGCCACGGCGGGTTCTTCCCCAACGGCGGCATGGGCCTGCTGATGGCGATGGCATTTATCATGTTCTCCTTCGGCGGCCTGGAACTGGTGGGCATCACCGCCGCTGAAGCCAGCGAGCCGAAAAAAGTGATTCCCAAGGCCATCAACCAGGTGGTGTACCGCATCCTGATTTTCTACGTGGGTGCCCTGACCGTGCTGTTGGCCCTGTACCCGTGGGACCAATTGCTGGTCACGCTGGGAGCCGGTGGCGATGCCTACAGCAGCAGCCCGTTTGTGCAGATCTTTGCCTTGATCGGCAGTGATACCGCCGCGCAAATCCTCAACTTCGTGGTACTGACCGCCGCGCTGTCGGTTTACAACAGCGGCGTGTACTGCAACAGCCGCATGCTGTTTGGCCTGGCCGAACAGGGCGATGCCCCCAAAGCGCTGATGAAACTCACCAAAAACGGCGTGCCGTTGCGTGCGCTGGGCGTATCGGCGCTGGTGACGTTGCTGTGCGTGGTGGTCAACTACGTGGCCCCGCACAAGGCGCTGGAGTTGCTGTTTGCGTTGGTGGTTGCCTCGTTGATGATCAACTGGGCGCTGATCAGCCTGACCCACCTCAAGTTCCGCAAAGCCATGCGCGAACAAGGCGTGACACCTTCGTTCAAGGCGTTCTGGTCGCCCCTGAGCAATATCGTGTGCCTGATCTTTATGGCGGTGATCGTGACGGTGATCTGGATGATCCCGGACGTTCGCGCTTCGGTTTACGCCATCCCGGTGTGGCTGTTGATCATTTACGGCTTCTACCAAGTGCGCCTGCGCACGGGCAAAGCGCTGGCTAACCCGCGCTAACCCAGACGCAACACCCGTAAGCCCCGGCCCTGTTCAGCAGTGCCGGGGCTTTTTTACGGGCGCAGGCTGCGCGTTCGGGCCGCTGGGGGTCGGAAACAGGCAACTGCCCAGGGGTAAGGCCGGTTACGGTGGCGATTGTTTGTTCATCCATTACAGGAGTTCACATGTCAGCGCCGATTACCGTCCTTCGTGACACCCACCCACTGCCCCTGCTCGATGCCTGCCAGTGGAAAAAGCTCGAAGGCGACCCGCACACCGTCAACCTCAACGCCTACACCAGTGAGGACGGCAGCAAAATCATGGGCACGTGGATCTGCACGCCCGGCAAGTGGTACGTGGAGTATGTGAAGTGGGAATACTGCGATTTTCGTGAAGGCTACTGCATCATCACGCCGGATGGCCAAGAGCCAATCCACCTGCGCGCCGGGGATATTTTTGTCGTGGAGCCCGGCATGAAAGGCACATGGGAAGTGGTCGAAACCGTGCGCAAGTACTTCGTGTTTGCCTGATTAAGCGGCCAAAACCCGGGAACCCGCCCGACGCGGATTCCCGGAAAACCCCTAGCGGGGTTTGCGATAGCTGTTGATGATGGCCGAGAAGTCTTGCCCCCCTTCCCCACGTTGACTCATGGCCTGATACAACTGCTGCGCCACCGCGCCCAGTACCACCGGCTGATGCGCCTGACGCGCCGCCTCAGTGGCCAGCCCCAGATCCTTGAGCATCAGCTCGGCACCAAAACCGCCGGTGTACCCGCGCGATGCCGGTGCAGTGTCGACAATGCCCGGCCACGGGTTGTACACCTCCGAACTCCAGCAACGCCCGGTAGAGCTGTTGATAACCCCGGCCAACACGTGGGTGTCGATACCCAGCGCCGCGCCAAGGGCCATCGCTTCACTGACCCCGACCATGGAAATGCCGAGCAGCAAGTTGTTGCAGATCTTGGCCACCTGACCGGTGCCCGCCTCGCCGCAATGCACGATATTGCGGCCCATTTGCGAGAGCACCGGGTGCAGGGTGTCGAACAGCGCCTGCGTGGCACCCACCATAAAGGTCAGGGTGCCCGCTTGCGCGCCCCCCGTGCCGCCGGACACCGGCGCATCGGCCAGGTGCACGCCCTGCTTGGCCGCAATGGCCGCAATATCACGTACGGTTTGCGGGTCGATGGTGCTGCAATCCACCGCCGGTACGCCTTCGCTGATACCGGCCAACACGCCGTCTTCACCCAGCCACACGCTGCGCACATGGGCGGCGGCGGGCAACATGGTGATCACCAGTTCACTGCCCTTGGCCGCTTCACGGGGCGAAACGCTGACCTGACCGCCCAGCGCCGCCAATTCGGCCAGAATTTCTTTATTCAGATCAAACAGGTTCAGCGAGTGGCCCGCCTTGATCAGGTTGCGCGCCATGGGTGCGCCCATGTTGCCCAGGCCGATAAATGCAATGTTCATGGTCGTGCCCTCAACGAAGATTGATGGTGGTGTTCACGCCATCATTGACGCTGTCATCGTCGAACCAGCGGCTGGTGACGGTCTTGGTTTGAGTATAGAACTGCACCACTTGCTTGCCGTACGGGCCCAGATCGCCGAGTTTCGAACCCCGGGAGCCGGTGAAGCTGAAGAACGGTACCGGCACCGGAATCGGAATATTGATGCCGACCTGGCCCACGTCGATCTCGCTCTGGAACTTGCGGGCCGCCGCACCACTTTGGGTGAACAGGCCAGTGCCATTGCCGAACGGGTTAGCGTTGACCAGCGCGATAGCCTGGTCGAGGGTGTCGACCGCAATCACCACCAGCACCGGGCCGAAGATTTCCTGAGTGTAGATCTGCATGTCGGTGGTCACGCCCGAGAACAGGGTCGGGCCGATGAAGTTTCCTTGCTCGAACCCCGGCACCTTGACGTCACGGCCATCAAGCTCCAGCACCGCGCCTTCTTTGATACCGCTTTCAATCAGCCCCAATACGCGCTCTTTCGCACGTTTGGAAACCACAGGGCCTACATCAGTACCCGGCTCACTGCCCGCATTAACCTTCAGCTTTTGGGCCAGCGCCTTGAGGTCCGGCAACCATTGCTTGGCTGCCCCCACCAGCACCACCACCGACGTGGCCATGCAACGTTGACCGGCCGCACCAAAACCGGCACCGACCAGCGCATTGAGGGTTTGCTGACGGTTGGCGTCCGGCAGTACCACGGCATGGTTTTTCGCGCCCATCATCGATTGCACGCGTTTGCCGTGACGGCCTGCCAGGTCATACACATGGGTGCCGACCGCTGTTGAGCCGACAAACGACACGGCCTTGATGTCTGCGTGGGTGCACAGTGCATCCACCACGTCCTTGCCGCCGTGTACCACGTTGAGTACGCCGAGCGGCACACCGGCTTCAAGCGCCAGCTCGACCAGCATCAGGGTCGACAGCGGGTCCTGCTCGGACGGTTTGAGTACGAAAGTATTCCCGCAGGCGATAGCCATCGGGAACATCCACAACGGAATCATCGCCGGGAAGTTAAACGGCGTAATGCCCGCGCACACGCCGATCGGTTGACGCAAGGTGTAGGTGTCTACGCCGCCCGCTACGTTTTCAGCGAATTCGCCCATCTGCAATGTGCCGATGGAGCACGCGTGCTCGACCACTTCCAAGCCCCGGAAAATATCGCCTTCTGCGTCAGCAATGGTTTTGCCTTGCTCGGCACTCAGCACGGTGGCGATACGTTTGGAGTGCTCGCGGATCAACGCTTGCAGCTTGAGCATGATGCGCATGCGCGCGCCAATCGGCGTCAGTTTCCAGGTCTGGAAAGCGCGTTGGGCAGCGTCAATGGCCGCGTTGACTTCGTCGGCAGTGGCGAACGGCACCTTGGCCAGCACCTGCTGAGTGGCCGGGTTAACGATGTCGTGCCACTCGGTGGTCTGCGAATCGATCCACTCACCATCAATCAGCAAGCGGGCATTTTGATACGGGGTGTTGGACACGCTCATGGAAGTCTCCGGTATTATTTTTATGATGGCCCGCTCAGCGGCGACAAGGCTGTAAAAGCTAACTTGTCTCGCGATGCAAGCGACGCGGCATGTCTGAAAACCGCAGTGAGATCGTCAGCTCTAAGCGGTTCAAGGTTGGCCGCAGGACTGTTTTTGGAGTATAGGTGTGCGTTCTTCTAATAAGAACGCACATAAAAGCCGGTCTAATATGCAAAAAAACATCACATCGTTAAGCGCCCTGAACTGGGACGACCTGAAGTTTTTTCTCGAAGTGGCCCGCACCCGCAAAGCCAGCAGCGCGGCCAAACGGCTGGCGGTGGACTACACCACCGTATCGCGCCGAATCACATCACTGGAGGCCGCACTCGGCACGTTGCTGTTTGAAAAGTCGCGCACCAATGGCTTCACCCTGACCAGCGAAGGCCAGCGCCTGCTGGGGTATGCCGAATCCATCGAAAGCACGCTGCACATGGCTTGCGAACAAGTATCGGGATCGGGGGTGGCGTTGTCGGGGCATGTGCGCATGGGGTGCACCGAAGGCTTTGGCAGCTTTTTCATCACGCCACAGCTGAGCCACTTTGTGGACACCTACCCGGCCATTTCCGTGGACATCCTGCCGCTGCCGCACTTTATTAGCCTGTCCAAGCGTGAGGCCGACATCGTGATTGCGCTGGAGCGCCCGGAACACGGGCCCTATGTGTGCTGCAAACTGTGCGACTACCGCCTGCAACTGTTTGCCACCCAGGAATACCTGGACAAACACCCGCCCATCAAACGGGCGGCCGACCTGGCCAACCACCCCTTTATCAGCTACGTCGATGACCTGGCGTTCAGTTCAGAGCTGTTGTACCTGGCCAATGTCCTGCCGGGTGCCAGCGCCAACCTGCGCAGCACCAGCGTCATCGCCCAATACGTGGCCGCGCAGCAAGGGCGATCAATGGCCATCTTGCCGTGCTTCCTTGCCGCCCAAGACCCGCGCCTGCTGCCAGTACTGCCGGATGAAATCACCCTGACCCGCCATTTTTGGATGTACTGCCGCGAAGACCTGCGCAAGCTGAAACGGATTACCTTGTTGTGGGATTACATCAGGGAGGTGACGGAGCTGAATGCCCCGCTTTTGCAGGGGGAAACGCGGGACATGAAGTTTGCGCAGTGAAGACGCTGTTCTACCAGCGAGCCAGCTACTTCCATGCAGGGAATCTCTGTAATCATTGTAAGAACAATGTCTCAACGATATCGCTGCCCGTCTGCCAAGCGGGAAACACCTCCCGCTTTGGCGACGTGGAACAGCGCGCCGTGCGGCTACGCGCCCAACCCCAACATGAGCCCGCTCAGGCGTTTGACCTTACGCTCAACCGCACCTTCGAACACGCCGGCGCGAGGCTCGATCAGGCTGAACCAGTGCCGGGCACGGGTGATGCCGGTGTAAATCAGCTCTTTGGTCAGCACCGGGTTCAGCGCCTCAGGCAACACCAGTGCGGTGTGTGAGAACTCTGAGCCCTGGGATTTGTGCACGGTCATGGCGTACACGGTTTCAACATCATTGAGGCGGCTGGGCAGAACAAAGCGTATGCCGCCCTGCCCGTCGTTGCGGGCAAAGGCCACCCGCAAGACGTGTCGCAGCCTGTGGCCGTCACGCTCCGGCAGTTTGAGGGCGATGCCAATATCGCCATTCATCAGCCCCAGCCCATAGTCGTTGCGGGTCATCAATACGGGGCGGCCTTCGTACCATTGCTGGTCGCTGTCGATGAGTTTGCTGGCGAACAGCGCACGCGTGATGCGCTCATTCAAGCCTTCGACACCCCAGGGCCCTTTACGCACCGCGCACAGCACCTGGAACGACTCAAACGCCTTCAGCACCTGGCTGGCCCACGCGGCCCAACACGGGTCTTCGAGCGCGGCATCGCCTTCAGGGCGACGGTCACGCACCACCTCCAGGTAATGCCGATAGCCTTTTGCTTGCGCGCTTCGCCCTTCCAGGGCCAACCGTTCAAACGCGCGGTCCCGCTCACCTTTAAGCGCCAAGGCAAACAGATCGTCATGGTTGCCGGCAGCCAGCAATTGGCGCGCCTCACGTGCCTGCTGTTGGTTGACCAACCGCGAGAGCTGTCCAATGCCACTGCCCTCACCAAAACGCCGTGAATGACGCAACATCACCACTTGCTGCGCCAAGGGGTGCGTGCCATCCAGGTCCTGTTGCAGGTCACTGGCCGCAAGGTTTTCGCCACTGACCTGCTCCAGCCAGGCGCGGGTAGGCGGCGAGTACCAGCCCGCTTCGGCATCGCGGCACAGGTCGCCAAGCACGGCACCCGCCTCGACCGAAGCCAGCTGATCCTTGTCGCCCAGCAGCACCAGCCGCGCATGGTCGGGCAAGGCGTCCAGCACGTTGGCCATCATTTCGAGGTCGATCATGGACGCCTCATCCACCACCAGCACGTCCAGCGGCAAGCGATTGCCCGCATGGTGCCGAAAGTGCCGCGTGCCGGGACGGCTGCCCAACAGCCGGTGAACCGTGGTGACGTCACTGGGGATTTTTTGCCGGACGCTGTCATCCACTTCCAGCGTTTTGACTTGCGCACTGATGGACTCGGTCAAGCGCGCGGCCGCCTTGCCCGTGGGGGCGGCCAGGCGAATACGCAGCGGCGCGCCCGCCTCAACCGCCGGGGCCTGCAACAGGGCCAGCAAGCGCACCACGGTGGTGGTCTTGCCCGTGCCGGGGCCGCCGGTGACGATGCTGAAGGCACCGCGAGTGGCCAGTGCGCAGGCCAGTTTCTGCCAGTCAATCAGGCCATTGCCCGCCGGGCTGCCGAACAGTCCGGTCAAACGCGCGGGCAAATCTGCCGGTGTGGTTTCCGGTGCGGCCAGACGTTGACGTAAGGCGCTGTCGATGCGTCGCTCATACGCCCAATAACGGCGCAAATACAGGCGTCGTTCACTCAGGACCAAGGGCCGACTGGCTGCACCGGGCTGTGCCCCGCCGGCCTGCTCAACCAGCGGGCTGGCCTGCAATGCCTGGCACCACGCCTCACCCTGCAGGGCCTCCAGCAATTGCGAAGGCAGCAACATGGCCCCCGTCTGTACATCGCCCTCGGGCGGCAGAGACAGCGCAAAATCAGGGGCTTTGAGGGTTTCAAACACGTCCAGGCACACATGCCCATGACCTAACTGATGGCTGGTCAACGCGGCCGCCAACAGCACCAACGGATCACCGTGGGGGTCGCGCTCATGCAAAAAGGCGACAAAGGCCTTGTCCAGCGCACGCAACCACCCGCGCTCCACCCAGCGTTCCAGCAACAGCAGCAAGTCCTGGGCTCGGCTCAGGGGCTGCAACTCGGCCAGGCTTTGGGCCGTAAGCGGCGTGGGCAACAACTCGGCAAATGAGCGACTCATAGCAACACTCCCTGTTCCCACACGGGTTCGGCCGGTTTCGGCACAGGCTTGCCCTGGAACATCAAGTCCAGGCTCTCAATCAACACCCGCGGTGGGCGGGTAAAAAATACGCCTTGGCCCTGAGAGCGAGTGCCCCGTAAAAACAGATACAACGCGCCGCCCATATGCCGGTCGTAGTCGTAATCGGCCAACCGAGCCTTCAGTTGCCGGTGCAAGGCCAGCAGGTACAGGACATATTGCAGGTCGTAGCGGTTCTGCAGCATCGAAGCCTCAATCGCCTGTTCGGTGTAGGCCGAATCATCAGGCCCCAACCAGTTGGATTTGTAGTCTGCCACGTAAAAACGACCCTCATGCTCGAAGGTCAAGTCGATAAAGCCTTTGAACATGCCGTTCAACAGGCTCGGCTCGGCAGCCGCACGCGAGGCCCCACCGTGGGTGTACTGACGAATCAGTTGATCCAGTTGCAACACATCGACCTTGTGGCTGGCAAACCAGAACTCCATTTCGATCTGGTACTGGCTCAAGCCACTCAGGACGACCGCTGGCTGACCATTATTCAGGCGCAGCGGTTCATCTTGCAGGTGCAGCAGCCACTCGCTCAGGGTGTCGATCCAGCCCTGCCAGCCGCGCCGATTGCAGCGCCGCGCCACCGCATCATTGATCGACGCGGCATCGGCCTTGAAGCCTTCGCTCCCCGCCCATTCCAGCAGGCCGTGGAGGAAGGTTCCGGGATTTGGGCCACGGGGGAAGCGGTGAATATCGCCGCCGCCAAGTAACACCTCGCGCGGCGCATCGGCATCCAGTCGTTCATCGTCCGAGAGCTTTTGCGCCAGAGCGCTTTCCGGGGCTTCAGCGGGACCGACGCTATCGCCGATACGTAATGCGCTGTAGGACGCGATCCACCAGTTTTCAGCGGCGCGGCGTTTTGGAATCAACGGCGGTAACAAGGTCGCCAGGTTGGGCGGTGGATGAAAGCGTATTTCGCTGATCGGCGGTACGGGCAGGCACGCAATGGCATCGCACCCGTGCTGCACGTCAGCCAGCCAGCGTTGCAAGGCGACCGATTCGGGCAACACCTGGCCGCCGCCGAGCAGGTAACCCAAGGCCGACAGGTGCAGGATCGAGCGGTTGTTATTGCCGCGCTTGAGGTCGGCCACCCCCAGCCAGCAGGCATGTTCGGCACGGGTCAGGGCCACATAAAGCAAACGCAGGTCTTCGGCCAGCCGTTCATCATCGGCCTGGGCAATCAATTCAGCTGTCGGCTTGAGGCTGATCTGGGCGTTGCCGTGGGCATCGTGATAATGCAGGGGCAATCGGCTGCCATCCACCGGTTTGGTCGCGCAAATAAACGGCAGAAAGACCAACGGGTATTGCAGCCCCTTGGATTTGTGGATCGTGACGACCTTGACCAGTTGCTCATCGCTTTCAAGGCGCAGGATCTGCTCTTCCCCGGCCTGACCGGACAGCGCCAGGTGTTCCGCCAAGTGGCGGATCAACGCTTGTTCGCCATCCAGCTCGGCGGCAGCCTGTTGCAATAGCTCGGACAGGTGCAGCACGTTGGTCAACACCCGCTCGCCATCGGTACGGGCAATCAGGGCCTGGGGCAATTCGAAGTCGTGCAACAAGCGCCGCAACATGGCCAGCACGCCTTGCTTGCGCCAGGTCTCGCGGTAGCCACGAAACTGCATGACGCGTTTTTCCCACGCCAGTTCGTCCTGGTTCAGACGCTCTAGTTCTATCAGAGGCAAATCCAAGGTGATGCAGGCCAATGCTGCTCGCAGCGGTCGTTCAACATCCGGCTCGGCGCAGGCTTTGAGCCAGGCCAGCACGTCGTGCGCTTCCTGCGCGGCGTACACCGAATCCTTATCCGACAGGTAAACACTGCGTACACCCCGCGCCGACAGTTCACGCCGCACGGCCTGAGCTTCCTTACCGTCACGCACCAGAATCGCGATATCCGCAGGCAAGACGCCGCGCAGCGCTTCACCGTCTTTGGCAAACCCGCAGCGGCCTTCCTGGCCGCCATTGAGCACCTCGACAATCTGACTGGCGCACACGGCTGCCAACTGCTGGCGATACACGGCACCCGCCACAGGCTGTTCGGACGGTAACTGCCAGACATTAAATGCGGTCACCGCCTGCCCCTCCCACTGCAGCACGTCTTTACGGCCTTGTGATTTCACCGGAAAGAAGGGCACCTGGTTTTCAGGGCCTTCGCGGAATAAAAACGCACCGCGCCCGGTATCACGCCGTTCGGCCCGCTCAAACACGTGGTTCACCGCCGTGACCAGCGCGTGACTGGAGCGAAAGTTGGTGTCCAGTGTGTGCCAGCGACCCTGGGTGGCCTGACGGGCACGTAAATAGGTATAGATATCGGCACCGCGAAAGGCGTAGATGGCCTGCTTCGGGTCACCGATCAAAAACAGGCCGGTATCGGGGCTGTTGTCCTCGATACGGTAGAGCGTTTCAAAGATCCGGTACTGCACCGGGTCGGTGTCCTGGAATTCATCGATCAGGGCCACCGGAAACTGCTCGCGAATCAAGGTTGCCAAGCGCTCGCCACCCTCGGCCTGCAGGGCCGCGTCGAGCCTGAGTAACATGTCGTCAAAGCCCATTTCGGCGCGGCGACGTTTTTCTGCTTCGAAGCGTTCACTGACCCAGTGCGCCGCATGTTGCAGAACCGCCGCGTCCGGTGTCGGCAAGGCGTCGAGGGCAGCCTTGAGCTGCACCATGGCGTCCAGCCCCGGGTGCTGCGGCGGTGTAGCTTTCCAGGCTTCGGCCATGCCATCAGGGGTCAGCCGGGTAAAGCCAGTGCCCAGGTCCAGAGTCTCCTCGGCCTCATCGGCCGCCCAGGCATTGAGTTTTTCAAACCAGGGCTCGAAATAGCGCGCCTGCATTTTGCGACCGTCTACCGCTTTGGTTTCAACACCTTGCAGGCAGATGTCTCGCAGTTCCTGAGCCCATTGCAGCCACGGCGTTTTGAGGGCCACCAAGGCTTCGCGGCGCTCCTGTAAGCAGGTCTTAATCAATTGCTCGGGGGTGGGTTCACCCCCCGCCGTGTTGCGAGCCGTGCCGAAGAGTGCCCGAACACGGGGCAACAAGGTCGCCGGGCCGCTCCAGTTGGCACGCACCCAGCTCAGGGCATCGCCTGACATGGGGTAACAAAACAGACGCCAGTAATCACGCAGCACTTCGCCGAGCAAGTCGCTGTGGTCGGTTTCCAGGGTTTGGGTAAACAGGCTGCCGCTGTCGAACGCATGTTCGCGCAGCATGCGTTGGCACCAACTGTGGATGGTCGAGACGGCCGCTTCGTCCATCCATTGCGCGGCGATGTCGAGTCGCCCGGCGCAGGCAGGCCACTGCTCGGGGCTGAACTGGTCGCGCAATTGCTCGACGAGGGCATCCGGCGCGGCGATCTCGTCACGGAAAAACCGTGCCGCTTCAGCCAGCCGGGTCCGGATGCGGTCACGCAGTTCTTTGGTGGCCGCATCGGTAAAGGTGACCACGAGGATTTGGGGCGGTAACAATTCACGCCCAAAGCCCGTTTCAGGCGTGCCCTGGTTCAAGATCAAACGCAGGTAGAGTGCCGAGATGGTGAAGGTTTTACCCGTGCCGGCGCTGGCCTCGATCAATTGGCTGCCGCGCAGGGGAAAGGCTAACGCCAGGGGTGTTTTGTGCGCACTCATCAACGGGCCGCCTCGCTGCTCAATGAACGCCAAGGCGCTTCAAATAGGGGACGATAGAGGGCGTCACACCACGCTTCAAAATCGCCATCGGCCATCAGGGCCGCGTAATCCGCGAACTGCCGGGCCAAGGCCGCACTTTCACGGCGCTCGCCGTCACTGGTCAGCCCATCACCTTCGTAGGCTTTTTGAGCCGCAGCGGCGGCCTTGGCCGGATCGGTCTGAGCCAGCCATGCGAAAGCCGTCTTCACCGCAACCGGCAGCGGCCGGCCCATGCCGACCTTCCAGGCCATCAGCACATTACCAAGGATATCGTGGGCAAGCTGAGGGTCCAGAGGCGCGAGCAACAGGGTGTCATCGCTGGCCACCAGCGCGGTGGACAGGGGCAAGCCACTGGCACACGCGGCCAGGTGATTGACCCATGGGCGGGTCAGCCGGTGCCATTTACGGGTCTTGATCGAGCCGATACTGTTGGGAATCGTCGTAATGGCGAGTAGGCCTGCGTCGCTGCGCTGATGCAGATGACTGAGCCACCCTTCAAGCACCAGGCCGTGGTCTTCGAACCTGACGGGCAATGCGCTATTGAGCGGGGTCGGCCACAGGGCGAGCAACTGTTGATAGCGGTGCAATACATCAGGTAGCGGTTCCATCAACTCCTGTTGCAGGCACTCACCAAAACCTGCCATCGGCAGCAGACCGCTGCCTTGCAGCCGTGCAGCACGGGTTTGCAAAGCCTGCTCGGGTTGATCGGGCTGCGCCAGGGCGGCTTCGAGCAAACTGTCACTGAGGCTGTAGCGCTGCAAGGCGTCCAGCACAAACGGCTCCTCATCGGCCAACGGCACTTCTGCGGCCTCGAAGAATACTTTCAAACGCTGACTAAAGAAGTGGCTTACAGGATTACGCAAAAAGCCCTGCAACTGCGTCAGGTTCAACGGTTCGTCCTGCTGGTGAGCGGGCAATGACTCGGGCGGTCGCAATGCGGTTTGCGGCGCATGTAACTGCTGCCATTCACGGGCGTAACTAAAGAGGTTGGGGTTACCTTCGTGAAAGTAACGCGTGCTAAACGGCTGGAGCGGGTGCTCTTGGGTCATGGCCTCAAGCAAATCGCCACCGCCTTGCAACTGCCAACCGCTAGCAAGGTGATCGCGCAGTTGCCCGATCAGGACGCAGGCCGGGCGCTCGCTGTTATCGCGAATACTGCGCCCGACCCAACTGATGTAAAGCTGCTCGCGTGCAGAAAGCAGCGCTTCGAGCAGCAGGTAGCGGTCATCTTCACGGCGAGAACGATCCCCCGGGCGGTAGTCGCTGCCCATCAGATCGAAGTCCAGCGGTGGCTGCGCACGCGGGTAGTCGCCATCGTTCATGCCCAGCAGGCACACCCGCTTGAAGGGAATGGCCCGCATGGGCATCAAGGTACAAAAATTGACCGCACCGGCCAAAAAGCGCTGAGACAATTTGCCTTGGTCGAGCCCCGCCAGCCAGGCTTCGCGGACGACCGTTAACGGCAATGCATCCTGCAGGCCGACCCGCTCACAGGTTTCCAGCCAGGTTTCGCGCAGCAACTCGAGTTGGGCCAGCAAGTAATCGTCGTGCTCGGTTTCGGCCAAGAAAAACAGCTGTACCAAGGCTTGCAAACGCTCGCCCCATTGTTGTGGCAGTGCAGGTTGCGAAAGCTCTTGATAGGCCACTTCCAGGGCATCGAGCAAGGCCACGAGAGGGCCGATCAGGGCCGCATCCAGCCCACCAATTTCATCATAAGGCTCAATACCATCGCAGGGGTCACCCGTGCCTACGGCATACCCGAGCAACATGCGACGCAAACCGAAACGCCAACTGTTTTGTTCGAGTTCCACCGGCAGCCCCAGGCTGGCACGTTGTTGGCCACTGAGCCCCCAACGAATCCCGGCCCCTTCGATCCAGCGGTGCAAGGTAGGCAAGTCACGCTCTTGTACGTTGAATCGTGCTCGCAAAGCAGGTACGTCCAGCAGATCGAGAATTTCACTCACCGGGAAGCGGCTGTCGGGCAGTTTGAGCAGATGCTCAATAGCAATCAACAAAGGGTCGCGGCCCCGCTGGCCCTGGTCGGCCAAGGTGTAGGGAATAAAACGCGGGTCATCTCGTTCAATCTGACCGAACACGGCGCTGATGTGCGGGGCGTAGCTGTCCACGTCCGGCACCATCACAATCACGTCGCGCGGCTGCAAATGAGGGTCTTCACTAAAGCGTGATAGCAACTGGTCGTGCAGGATCTCGACTTCTCGTTGCGCGCTGTGGGCAATATGAAAACGAATGGAGCAATCCGTCTCCAGATCCACGGCGGGCCATGTCACACGGGTTTCATTGAGGGGGCGTAATTCCAGGATATCGTCCTGCAACTGATTGAGCAGGTTCAGGGGTTCAACGTCGCTGAACAAATCAATGCGCCCGTCACGGAACGCCGAACGGTAACTATTGGGGTCATCGAAACTGTCGAGCAGGTTGATGTAGTCACGCCCTTGCTTACCCCAGGCTGCAAGCAGTGGGTGCGCATGTTGATGCAGGATCTCAGCATCCAGCGCTGTAGGCATCCCAACTTTTCTGGCCTGGCGTTTGTACTGATGACGGAGCAGGTCTTTATCCGCCACGATGTCAGACCAATGGTGCCGGCACGGGTTATGGACGCACAACAGCACTTGGCTGAAGCGGGCAAGCCCGGCCAGCGCTTCAAGTGCCTGAGCGGGCAGCGATGAAATGCCGAACACGATGACCCGTGCGGGCAGGCCGGGCGGGGCCTGTTCAAGGCGGTTGATCTTGTCGATAAAACGCTGATGGACACCGGCGCGGCTCTGGGACATGCCCTCTTGCCCCACATCAAGCAACAGCGCGCGCCATAACTCGGCCTGCCAACAGTTGGCCGGGCTCAGGGCCGGGCTTTCCCCACGCGCGTTGCGCAATTGATGACGACCAGCGGCCCAGTCTTCAAGCCAGTCGGCGCGATAGACCTGATACTGGTCGAACAGGTCAGCCAAGCGCTCAGCCAGTTGATAGCGCTTGCGCAGGTCGGTGTCATGGGTCAGAAAACGTTGCAGGGGTTCAAAGTGAGGCTGATCAATAAGGGCCGGAAGCAGGCGCATCAATCGCCAGGTCAGCGGAGCCTTGTCGAGCAGCGACTGTGCGGGGATCTCTTCACTGCCTAATACGATTCGATAGAGCTGCCACAGAAAACTACCCGGCAGTTGTACATCAATAGCAGCGGCAATTCCGCAGCCTCCGGCGTCATCATCCTGGGCATCTTCGGCCAGTGCCAACTTCAGCCATTGGGCGATACCGTTACTTTGAACCAAGGCAACTTCATTCTCCAAAGGGGCCAGCGGGTAGCGACGCATCCAGCTCACGACCAGACTGCGTAGCTCATCTAGGCGATTACCATGAACCACCATAAACCCTGGGCTGAGAGGCGTAGCAACCGGCATGACGGCATCCTTAGGTGAAGGCAAAATCCAAAGGCGAACCTTAGCATTGCACGGGGGGATTGGCGCACTGCAAGGCGGGCCTGAACGCAGAGAACGTAAGGGCACGGTAAACCCATCTGTTCATCCCCGCTAAGCCCCGACATGGTGGACACCTTTTTAAGTGGACACCTTTTCTGGCCTTTTAAAGCGGATCCCCTATGCAGCCAAAACGACGCTCTTACACCAAGATTTTCAAAGCCCAACTCATACAAGAATCCGCCCAGCCGGATGCTTCGATAGCCGGTGTGGCCCAGCGCCACGGGATTAACGCCAATCTTCTACACAAATGGATTCGCCTGCATCCGCGTCAAGACCTGGCCACTGCGTCGGCCTTCGTTCCTGTGAAATGGCAGGCGCCTATCTCATCGTCTGAACCTGCCACTTCGGTCATCCACATTGAAATCGCCCATGCTCGCGGCACTGTCGTTGTGGATTGGCCTACCGACAATGCCGCTGCATGTGCCACGCTTCTCAGAGATTTGCTGCGTTGATCCGCGTGGATACGATCTGGCTGGCCACAGAACCGATGGATATGCGCGCCGGCACTGAGACCGCGATGGCTCGCGTCATTGCAGTCTTTGGTGCGGCGCAGCCGCACTGCGCTTATCTATTTGCAAACCGTCGCGCCACTCGCATTAAAGTCCTGGTACATGACGGGTTTGGTGTTTGGCTGGCGGCTCGCCGACTGACTCAAGGAAAATTTCACTGGCCCAGCAGTCGACATGGTGCCCAAATGGAGTTCAGTCCCGAGCAGCTTCAGGCGCTGGTAATCGGGCTTCCCTGGCAGCGACTTGGCTCTACCGGA
>NZ_JASLGE010000095.1 GCF_030150285.1 Pseudomonas sp.
TCGCGATCTTTTGATCATTAAAAGATCGCGAGCAATCGAGCGTCGACCGACTGCTCCTACGGGGATGTGAAGTGCGACTTACAGCCGCTCCCACACTTCAAAGCTGAACGCCGGCTTGCCCTCTGCGGCAGCCTGTTTATCTTCTGATACCAGGGTCCACTGCGCCTGATCAAACTCAGGAAACCACGCATCCCCTTCCGGGCTCAGGCCCACGCGCGTCAGGTACAAGCGGTCGGCATCGGCCAGCCCCAGCGTGTACAACTGCGCGCCGCCAATCAGCATGACTTCGCTCACGCCCTGTTCTACAGCCCAGGCTTCCGCGCGCTCAACCGCCGCTTCAAGGGACGCGAACACTTCGGCACCGTCCAGCTGCAAGCCGGCCTGACGGCTGACCACCAGATTCAGGCGGCCCGGCAGCGGGCGGCCCAGCGAATCCCAGGTTTTGCGACCCATGATGATCGGCTTGCCCAGGGTGGTGGCCTTGAAATATTTGAAATCCGCCGGCAAATGCCACGGCATGCTGTTATCGACGCCAATTACGCGGTTTTCAGCAAGTGCCGCGATCAGGCTAAGGGGGAGGGTTTTTTTCATGACGTCGAGGATACCAGAGCGACCCGCGTCGGCAGTACCCCGCCTGACTCACAGCGGTTATGCTCTGGGTTCACTTGAATGGACTGGCCTGTGACTCAACTCACTTCTCTGCAACGCCTGTGGCTGACTGAAACCGTGCGCCTGCGCGAGGAACACGCGGGCAATCTGGATGATCTGGAAGCCAATCGCCGTGCCCGCGCGCTGGGCGGCGACTTGGCCACACGCCTGCAACACCGTGCCCTGTGGCTAGCCGAGCGCGATGGTTTGACCACGGCGCTGCAGCACTGGCTGCAAGGCGCGCGCCTGGCTCTGCTGGCCCTCACGGTGCTGGCCATCATCAGCGGCGCGGGGCTGGCTTTCGCCGCGCTAGGCAATGGGCAAACCCCGGTCAATGTGTTCTGGGCACTCGGCAGCCTACTAGGGCTCAACCTGCTGCTATTGCTCAGTTGGTTGCTGGGCCTGCTGTTTGCCAGCGATCACGGCGCAACCCTGGGGCGGCTGTGGTTGTGGCTGAGCGAAAAACTGGCCCGCGATGCCAAGGCCGCGCAACTGGTGCCTGCGCTGCTGCTGGTGCTGCAACGGCGCAAGCTCAATCGCTGGGCCCTCGGCACGCTGGTCAACGGGTTGTGGCTGCTGGCGATGGTCAGCGCACTGGTGATGATGCTGCTGTTAATGGCCGCCCGAAAATATGGCTTTATCTGGGAAACCACCATCCTGAGCGCCGAGGTGTTTGTCAGCGCCACCCGCGCCCTTGGCACGTTGCCCGGCTGGCTGGGGTTTACCGGGCCGTCCGAAGCGATGATCCGTGCCAGCACCGACACCACGTACAGCAGCGAAGCCGTCCGTCAGGCCTGGGCCGTGTGGCTGGTGGGCGTGGTCGTGGTGTACGGCGTGTTGCCGCGCCTGTTGCTCGCGGCCTTCTGCCAGTGGCGCTGGGTTCGTGGGCGCAACGCGCTGCAACTGGATCTCAACCTGCCGGGCTACAGCCAACTGCGCGAGCGCTTGATGCCGAGCAGCGAGCGCCTTGGGGTCAACGATGCCGCCCCCGAGCAGTTGCACAACGTGCACGCCGGGCAGAGCGATGTGAACACCGATGGCGCGCTGATCGTTGCCATCGAGTTGGACGACCAACAGCCGTGGCCGCCCACGCTGGCGCCCACGGTCAAAGACGCGGGCATCCTCGACAGCCGCGAGTCCCGGCAAAAACTGCTGGAGCAAATGACCCGCTTTCCGCCCGCGCGGCTGGCGATTGCCTGCGACCCACGGCGCTCGCCAGATCGCGGCAGCCTGGCGCTGATCGGCGAACTGGCCCGCAGCGCAGCCGCCACGCGTATCTGGCTGCTGCAAGCCCCCCCCGGCCAGGCGCTGGACGCCGATCGCCTCAGCGATTGGCACACCGCACTGGACCAACTGGGGCTGCCCCACGCGGCCAGCCCACCGCTCACCTGGTTGGAGACCGGTCATGACTAAGCCCCTTGTGCTGGCGGTGGTTGGCCATACCAACGTCGGCAAAACTTCATTGCTGCGCACCCTCACCCGCGATGTCGGTTTTGGCGAGGTGTCTCACCGCCCCAGCACCACGCGCCACGTTGAAGGCGCGCGGCTGTCGGTGGACGGCGAGCCGCTGCTGGAATTGTACGACACGCCGGGCCTGGAAGACGCCATTGCCCTGCTCGACTACCTGGAGCGCCTCGACCCGCCCGGCGTACGGCTGGACGGCCCGGCACGGGTCGCCCGCTTTCTGGAGGGCAGCGAAGCGCGCCAGCGGTTCGAACAAGAGGCCAAAGTGCTGCGCCAGTTGCTGGCCTCTGACGCCGGGCTCTACGTGATCGACGCCCGTGAGCCGGTGCTGGCCAAGTACCGCGACGAACTCAGCGTGCTGGCCAGTTGCGGCAAACCCTTGTTGCCCGTGCTCAACTTTGTCAGCAGCCCCCAGCACCGCGAGCCCGAGTGGCGCGACGCCCTGGCCCGCCTCGGTTTGCATGCGCTGGTGCGCTTTGACAGCGTGGCCCCCCCTGAAGACGGTGAGCGACGCCTCTACGAAAGCCTCGCGTTGCTGCTGGAACACGCCCGTGGCGCACTGCAACGCTTGATCGATGACCTGGCGGCCCAGCGACTCGCCCGTAAACACAGCGCATTGCGCCTGATTGCTGAGTTATTGATCGATTGCGCCGCGTGCCGGCGCAGCGTGGCCAGCGAGAAAGCCGTCGAACAACAGGCCGTCAATCAACTGCGCGAAGCCGTGCGCCAGCGCGAGCAACGCTGTGTCGAGTCGCTACTCAAGCTGTATGGTTTTCGCCCCCATGACGCCGCGGCCAGCGACCTGCCGTTGCTGGACGGGCGCTGGGGCGATGACTTGTTCAACCCCGAAACCCTCAAGCAATTGGGTGTGCGCGTGGGCGGCGGCATAGCGGCCGGTGCCGCTGCCGGGGCGGGCGTGGACCTGATGGTGGGCGGGTTAACCCTGGGTGCCGCCGCGCTGGCCGGGGCCATTGCCGGGGGTGCCCTGCAAACCGCGCGCAGTTATGGCAGCCGCTTGCTGGGCAAGCTCAAGGGTCAGCGAGAGTTGACGGTGGACGACAGTGTGTTGCGGCTGCTGGCCTTGCGCCAACGTCAATTGCTGTTCGCGCTGAATGCACGCGGGCATGCGGCGGTGGACAGCATCAAGGTCGACACCCCGCAAGACAAAACCTGGCGCGAAGGCAAATTGCCTGAAGCCCTTAACAAGGCCCGCGCGCACCCCCAATGGTCGTCGCTCAACCCGCACCCCAAATTGAGCCAGGCCGAGCGCCAGGAACAGATCGAGTTACTGGCCAATACCTTGTAGGCGCGCTTGCTCGCGCCTACGGGTTAGGTGTTCAACAGCTTCAAGGCTTTGGCCTTGAGCAATTGCAACTCGATGATCGGGACGTGCCGTTGCTTGGCGTGTTCGTCCCAATGGCGCAGGCGCAGGCTAAGCGAGCACAGCGGGTCTTGCTCAAACGCATCAGCCTCGGCTTCGCTCATCACGCCACCTTGGTAACCCAACGTCTTGAGGCTGGCTTCGCTCAGCAGGTCGTAATAGCCGGGTTGACGCAACGTCAGGTAGCGCTTGGCCTGTACGTGGTATTCCACCAGTTTGGCCAAGCGCTCACTGAACCCCGCCCGGCGCAGGTAATCAGCGCCCAACTGCTCATGACTGACCACGCCATATCCGTCCATGTTAGGCGCATCTTTGACGCATAAATGCCCAATATCATGAAAGAACGCGGCCAATACCACTTCGTCGTCATGCCCTTCGGCCAACGCCCATTGCGCCGCCTGGGACATATGTTCGAGTTGTGACACCGGTTCGCCGATGTAATCGTCAGTGCCGAACTGCTCATACAAGGCAAACACCTGCGCTACCGCCTGTTGTGCCGGTGTCATCACGCCTCCTCCAGCAAGCGCGCCATGTTGCGCTCGGCCATCGCCGGGCCAACGCTCATGCCCACGCCGGTGTGCATCAGGGCGGCGCTCAAGCCCGGAGCCACGGGCAGCCAGGTAAACGGCTTGGCCCCGCGCGCGCCGTACACGCCCTGCCAGCGCTCGACCACCTGCACCTCACAGCCCAAGGTGTCTTCGCACAGTTGCAGCATCCAGTTATCCACTTGTTCGGCGTTAAACGGCGAAGGATCGCTGCCGTAATCGTGCGAATCGCCGACGATCAACTCGCCATAAGGCGTAGGGCTGATTAACAAATGAATACCGTGTTGATCCAGATGCGGGCTGTCACGCACGATTTCAGCCTGTACGGCGGCGGCTTCGGGCAGGTCGGAAAACGCGCCGTAATGCACACAGCTCAACCCGGTGAGCAAAGCATGTTGCAGGTTCAAAGGGGCCTTGGGCCGTACACGCAACATTTGCAGGCGGCAAATCTGCGGGTTGAGCTGGGCCAACGGTTGGGCCAGCAGGGTGTGATAGTCGTGCCCTGAACACACAATCACCTGGGCACCTTTAAAGCTGCCCGCTGTGGTGTGGATGTGGCCGGGCTCAACGTCGCGCACCAGTGTCGAGAAGTGGAACTCGACACCGAGGTCGCGTTGCAGGTACTGCACCAACGCTGGAATCGCCTCACGCGAGTACACCTGCTGGTCGTCCAGCCCGTGTAACGCGGCGCGGTGATGGCTGAATTGGCCGCCGTACAACGCGTGCAATTCAGCCCCGCGCAGCAGTTCGGCACGGTAGCCGAATTCGCGGGCGCGGCCTTCGCAGAAGGCTTCGAGCAGGTGGTGTTGCGCTTCGGTGCGGGCAAACAGGTACGAACCGTTGCGCTTGAGTTCGAACCCCGCCTGTTGCGCCCAGTCGGCCCAAATGCTGCGGCTGGCACGGGCCAGGTCGAGCATCACGCCCGGTGGCTGGCCGGTAACCAGCGCCTGACCGAAGTTGCGCACCGACGCGCCCAGTGGCGTGTGGGTGCGCTCGAACACATGCACCTTGAGCCCTCGTTTTGCAGCGGCATACGCATGGGACAGGCCCAGAATGCCTGCGCCGACGATAAGAATGGGTTGAGTCATAAACATGTCCTGAAGGGCACAGCCCTGTCGCCGCTGCCGCAGGCTGCGATCGAGCCCGCAGGGGTCGCGCTTTTCAAGCGCGAAGGTCCTTCGGCCCTTATCGCAGCCTGCGGCAGCGGCTACAGGGTTTAGCATCTATGCAACGTTATTTGGCTACTTTCTCGGACTTGCCGTCGTAGCGTTTGCGCCATTCGGTCAAAATCTCATCCCGGTTTTTTGAGGCCCAGGCGAAGTCGTTTTTAATCAGGCGCTGCTCGTAGTCGGCGGGCAACTCGGTCTGCGGCTTGGCAATGCCCGGCTGCGCGAGCACCGCGAAGTTCTCTTTATAAAGCTCCATGGCCGCCGGGCTGGCCGAGAAGTCAGCCAGCTTTTGCGCGGCATCGGCATGCGGCGTGCCTTTGATCACCGCCGTGGCTTCGATCTCCCAGCCCAGGCCTTCTTTAGGCAGGATGATGTCCAGCGGCGCACCCTGGCGCTTGAGCTGCACGGCCGGGTATTCAAACGAGATGCCAATCGGGAACTCCCCCGCCGCCGCCAACTTGCAGGGCTTGGAGCCGGAGTGAACGTACTGGCCAATGTTCTGGTGCAAGCCATCCATGTACGCCCACCCCTGTTTCTCGCCAAAGGTTTGCAGCCACGCACTCACGTCGAGAAAGCCGGTGCCGGAAGACGCCGGGTTGGGCATCACGATCTTGCCTTTGTACTCAGGCTTGGTCAGGTCTTGCCAGCTCACGGGTTTGGTCAGGCCCTGTTTTTCGGCCTCGATGGTATTGAAGCAAATGGTCGCGGCCCACACGTCCATGCCGACCCAGGCCGGTGGGTTGGCGGGGTCACGGTAGTGAGCGCCGATCTTGGCCAGGTCTTTCGGCGCATAGGGCTGCAACATGCCTTGCTGGTCCAGAATCGCCAGGCTCGACGCGGCCAACCCCCACACGGCATCCGCTTGCGGGCGAGCTTTTTCAGCCAGCAACTTGGCAGTGATGATGCCGGTGGAATCACGCACCCACTTGATCTCAACGTCCGGGTTGGCCTTTTCGAAGGCTTGCTTGTAGGTCTTCAGTTGTTCGGCTTCAAGGGCGGTGTACACCGTCAACTCGGTTTTGGCGGCAAACGCGTTAACGCTAACAGCGGTGAGGACTGCAGCGGCAAGAGCCAATGGCTTGAACATGGTGCGGTTCCTATGAGGGTTGAGGGTTACTGCGCAGGCGCGCCTTGACGCCAGGCCTGGGAGCGACGCAACACGCCGCGCGAGGCCCAGGCCAGCAGCAGGGAAACGCCGATGGAGGTAAACAGAATCAAAGTCGACATGGCCGCCGCGCCGCCGACGTTACCGGCGTCGTCCATGTTCAGCACCGCCACGGCCGCGAGCAGGGTGTCGGGGCTGTAGAGGAAAATGGCGGCCGACACGGTGGTCATCGCTGACACAAACAAATAGCGCACGATGTCCAGCAACGCGGGCAGGCAAATCGGTACGGTGACGCGCAGGTAATGGCGGTACAGCGGGGCCTTGAGCGACAGCGCGGCGGCCTCGAACTCGGCATCCAGTTGGCGCAGAGCCGTCGTGGCCGTCATGTGGGCGGTGGTTAAATAGTGAGCAATGGTGCACACCACCAGCAACGTCATGGTGCCGTAAAGCCCATGCAACGGGTTGCCGGCCAAGTTGAAAAAGAACACGTAACCCAGGCCCAATACCAGCCCCGGCACGGCCATCGGCACAAAACTGAGCATGCGCAGCGCCAGGTTAAGGCCCTTTTGACCCCGGGTTTTTTCCATCAGGTAGGCACCGGTGAAAATCAGCACGCTGCCGATCAACGCCGTGCACACCGCCAGCGTCAGGCTATTGCGGTAAGCCAACCAGCCGCCGCCCGCCGTGTCACTGAACTGATAATGCTTAAGCGACAACGATAAGTTGTACGGCCAGAATTTAACCAGCGACGAGTACACGGCCATCCCGAAAACCAGCAACAAGACGCTGCAGATCAGCAGCACGATGAGCAAATAGCAGCGGTCACGGGTTTTCGAAGGCAGCGGCTTGAACACTTGGGCGCGGCCACTCATCGAGTCGCCATGCTGACGGCGCAACCAGGCGTCCACGCCAAAACTCAACAGCGCGGGCAGCAGTAGCACCATGCCGATCAACGCGCCGCGACCAAACTGTTGCTGACCCACCACCGCTTTGTAGGCCTCCAGCGCCAGCACTTGGTAATCCCCGCCCACCACCACGGGCACGCCGAAGTCGGTGATGGTCAGGGTAAATACCAGGCAAAACGCGGCGAACACGGCCTGTTGGGTGCCGGGCCACGTGATGCTGCGAAACGCTTTAAATGGCCCGGCTCCCATGCTGGACGCGGCGTCAAACAGGCGCGCATCGGCCAGCGACAAGGCCGAGAGCAAAATCATCAGGGCATGGGGAAAGGTGTAGATCGCCTCGCCCAGCACAATGCCCCAGAAACCGTAGATGTTGTCTGAAATCAGCCCACGCAACAGGCCCTGATTGCCGAACAGGTACACCAGCGCGATACCGGGCAACATGGACGGTGCCATCAACGGCAACAACGACAGGCCCCGCCAAATACGCTTGCCGGGGATTAACGTGCGTTGCAGGGCGTAGGCAAACAGGTACGCCAGCGGTACAACAATGGCCGCCACGCTGAGCGACACTTTCAGGCTGTTGCCCACCAGCCAATGGAAGTTGTCGCTGGTCACCAGCTCACGCGCCGCCAGCCAGCCGCCGCCTTGGCCGTCGTCGGCACTAAAGCCGCGCCAGAAGATCGCCAGCAGCGGCATCAACACCGCCAAGATCAATAGCAACAGCAGCAGCCATTTGCCACCGATCACGAAGACCCGGTCACCCAGTTCCGCCTTCGAGATCCGACGGGGCACGGTGCTGAGCGTTGGCAAGGCTATTTCAGCGGCCATCTTGGGCAAACACCTGGAGGCTGCTGGGCGGTAGAGCTACAAAAATGTCCTGACTGCCAAGGCGTGAAAGGTCCTGGCTACCCATCTCGGCGGTCAGCGCATGGCCCGGCAGTTGGGTAAGTTCGAAACTCATGCGGCAGCGATTGCCCAGAAAAGTCACGTCATGCACCCGCGCCGCAAACAGGTTTTCCTCATGCAGCACCGGGTTCACGCTGATGGCTTCCGGGCGGCAAAACAGACGGCCCGAGGCCGCACGTCCGGCGTCATCGGCCAGCCGCAAGCTCAGGTCACCGACCCGGGCGTGACTGTCGCTGCTGCGCTGGAACGGCAGCCAGTTACCCTGCCCGACAAACTCGGCCACGAACGGCGTGGCCGGTTTGTTATAAATCGCTTGGGGTGTGTCGTACTGCTCGACCCTGCCGTGGTTCATCACGGCGATCCGGTCGGCCATCAACATGGCTTCGTCCTGGTTGTGGGTCACCATCAACGTGGTCACCCCCAAGCGGCGCTGCAATTGGCGCAATTCGGTGCACAAATGCTCGCGCACGCGGGCGTCCAGCGCTGACATGGGCTCATCCAGCAACAGCAACGAAGGGGCCGGAGCCAAGGCGCGGGCCAGGGCGACGCGCTGTTGTTGGCCGCCAGACAATTGGCCGGGGTATTTCTTTTCGCTGCCGGTGAGGCCGACCAGTTCCAGCATCTCAGCGACACGTTTGCGCACCACGTCGCGGTTGCTGCCCGCCAGGCCGTAGGCAATGTTGGCTTCGACCGTCAGGTTGGGAAACAGCGCATAGGACTGAAACAAGATGCCGTAGTCACGGGCCTGAGGGGCCAGGTCAGACACATCGCGATCGCCCAGGTACAACACGCCGCTGTCCTGGCGCTCGAGCCCGGCGATGCAACGCAATAACGTGGTCTTGCCGCACCCGGACGGCCCGAGCAGGCACACCAGTTCGCCGGCCGCCACCTCCAGCGAAACCGCATCCAGCGCGGTAAAGGTACCAAAGCGCTTGCTGACAGCGCGCACCGTCATGGGTACGCCGGGCGGGGTCAAAGGGGTTGCATTCGAGCCGTTCATGGAGGCACCTCATCAAACAGATGGGGCCATGCTAGAGACGCAATGCGTACACGGTGTGGCAGTTAGGCAAAACCTGCCGATAGCGGTATTGGTGAATTTTGGATGTGGGGGTTTGGAGGCACGAGTCGTTGTCAGGCGGGGGCCATTTCCTGCGCCAGGCCCAGAAATGCGGCAGGCAAACGGGCTGACTTTCGCTCTTTCAGGCAGTACAGATACTCCGCGATCAGCGGCGCACCTTCGAGGGTCAGCACGCGCAACTGTGGGTCGTGGGGGACTTCCTGTCGGGCAATGATACTGATGCCGATATTGCGCAGCACGGCCTCACGGATCGACTCACGGCTACCGATTTCCAATAGCGGCCCGAACCCGACGTTCGCAGTGGCCAATAGGGTTTCCGTGAGCTGGCGCGTGGTGGAGCCTTTTTCGCGCATCAACAGGCAATGCCCGGCCAGCGCGCTAAGCGGCACATGATCGAGTGCCCCCAGCGGGTGGTTACGGTGCACGGCCAGTACCAGCGGGTCGGTGCCCAGTACCCGGCGTATCAGGCGTGGGTCTTCGAGCAATTGTGATGAAGCCGCAATGTCGACGCGGTACTCATCCAACGCTTCCAGCACCTGCTGCGAGTTGCCAATGTCCACCGACACCTCAACCTGCGGTAAACGCTCACGAAAGGTTTTGACCAGATCGAGGATGTAATACGGCGCGGTTGCGGCAATGCGCAGGGTGCCTACGCCTTGGCCGCTGTTGCGCAAAAAGAACTCGATGTTGGCTTCTTGCTGCAACAGCGCCTTGACCATCGGCATCAAGCGCACGCCCTCGTCACTCAGGGTCAAGCGCCGCCCGCCGCGGTAGAACAGCTCCACCGCGTACTGACTTTCAAGCTGGCGAATTTGCGTGGTCACCGTGGGTTGGCTCAGCCCGAGCTTTTTGGCGGCCTGAGTAATGCTGCCCAATTGGGCCACCCGGTAAAACGCTTTCAGCTCGGCACTCAGCACTGCGGCCTCTCTTGGTCTATTTGCGCACCAGGCGCAAGCCGTTAAACACCACCAACAAGCTCACGCCCATGTCGGCAAACACGGCCATCCACATAGTGGCCATTCCGAGGAAGGTTACCGCAAGAAAGATCGCCTTGATGACCAATGCCAGGGCAATGTTCTGTTTCAGGATGCTGGCCGTATCCCGTGACAGGCGAATGAACGCCGGTATTTTGCGCAGATCGTCGTCCATCAGGGCGACATCAGCGGTTTCTATCGCGGTATCGGTACCGGCCGCCGCCATTGCAAAGCCGATTTGAGCGCGGGCCAGTGCCGGGGCGTCGTTGATGCCATCCCCGACCATCCCCACCTGATGGCCTTGGGCATACAAGGCTTCAATCGCCTTGAGTTTGTCCTCGGGCAACAGATTACCCTGTGCCTCGTCGATACCCACTTGGGCGGCAATGGCGCGAGCCGTGTGCGGGTTGTCACCCGTAAGCATCAGGGTTTTGATGCCCAGCGCGTGCAACTCGCGAATGGCCTCACGGCTGCTGGCCTTGACGGTGTCCGCGACCGCGAACAGCGCCATCGGGCCTGTGCTGTCGAGCAGCAGAATCACGGTTTTACCCTGCTCTTCCAGCGCGAAGAGTTGTTTTTCAAGCGCAGGTGAACACAGGCCCAGTTCTTCCACCAAGCGGTGGTTGCCCAAGTGGTAAACCTTGCCGTCGATTTCGCCACGGACACCGCGCCCGGCCAGGGCGGTGAAGTTATCCACAGAGCGTAACGCCAGGTTTTTATCCACAGCCGCATTGGCCACCGCCAATGACACCGGGTGGTCGGAACGCGCGGCGAGGCTCGCGGCCAGCACGACGCCGCTGTCGATATGCAGCGGGTCCAGCGGTACATAGTCGGTTTGCACCGGCTTGCCGTGGGTAATGGTGCCGGTCTTGTCGAGTGCCAGGTAGTCGAGTTTATGGCCGCTTTCGAGGTACACCCCGCCCTTGACCAAAATGCCTTTACGCGCTGCGGCGGCCAGGCCGCTGACGATGGTCACCGGCGTCGAAATCACCAGTGCACACGGGCACGCCACCACCAGCAGCACCAGCGCACGGTAAATCCAGTCAAACCAGGCTGCGCCCATAAACAGCGGCGGGATAACGGCCATCGCCAAGGCCAGTGCAAACACCACCGGCGTATAGATTTTGGCGAAGCGGTCGACAAAACGCTGCGTGGGTGCCCGCGCGCCCTGGGCTTCTTCGACAGCGTGAATAATGCGCGCCAGCGTCGAATGGCTGGCCTGCGCCGTCACCCGATATTCCAGCGCACCGGCCTGGTTGATGGTGCCGGCAAACACCTTGTCGCCAACGGTTTTTTCCACCGGCAAGCTTTCGCCCGTGATGGGAGCCTGATCAATGGTTGAACGGCCCGCGATGACTTCGCCATCCAGGCCGACCCGTTCGCCAGGCCGCACGCGCACGATGGCATCGAGTGCCACCTCCTTGACGTCACATTCCAACCAGGTACCGTCCGCTTGCTGGACGGTGGCTTTATCCGGGGCCATGTCCATCAGGCCGCCAATGGCATTGCGCGCCCGATCGAGGGATTTGGCCTCAATCAATTCAGCCACGGTAAACAGGAACATCACCATCGCCGCTTCAGGCCATTGGCCAATCAGCACCGCGCCCGTCACGGCGATGCTCATCAGGGCATTGATGTTCAGGTTGAGGTTTTTCAGGGCAATCCAGCCCTTTTTATAAGTGCCCAAACCACCGCTCAGGATGGAGACCAGTGCGACCAGCGCAATGACCCAGGTGGGCGCGGCCTCGGTGAAGTGCAACACCTCAGCAGCCAAAGCGCCAACGCCGGACACCGCCAGGGGCCACCAATGCTTTTTGGCCGCCGGTGGCAAAGGCGCGTTATCGCCGTCAGACTCGATCGGGTCCGCCTGCATGCCCAGCGACTTGATGGCCTCTACGATGGCATCGGTGGTTGGCAGGTCATGGGTGACGCCCAGCACCCGGTTGAGCAGGTTGAATTCCAATTGCTGCACGCCGGCCATCTTGCCCAGTTTGTTCTGGATAAGGGTTTGCTCGGTGGGGCAGTCCATCGCCTCAATGCGAAAACGGCTCAAGCGTGCACCGGCCGTGGTGGCCGCACTCACTTTGACCACACTCGGAGCCGCCTTGGCAGACGAGCAGCAGCTCTGAGCATGGGGCGCATGGGCATGGGCGTGGCCATGATCGTGATCGTGATCGTGATCGTGATCGTGGCCAGCGTCGGTCTTTTTGGGGTGGTGAACGGAGTCGCTCATGGGTTGCGTCCAGGAAAGGTGCCTGTTGCCAAGTAAAGACCCTGTAGCCACTATAGGGTCAAGCCCCTATTTGGAGATCATCGTCATGAAGATAGGTGAGTTATCAAAACTGACTGACTGCCAGGTCGAAACCATCCGCTATTACGAGCGCGAGGGGCTGCTGCCAGAGCCGGCCCGCAGCGAAGGCAACTACCGGCTGTACACCCAGGCACACGTTGAACGGCTGACGTTTATCCGCAACTGCCGCAGCCTGGACATGACACTGGAAGAGATCCGCAGCCTGCTGAGCCTGCGTGACAGCCCGCAGGACCAATGCGAAAGCGTGAATGCGTTGATCGACGAACATATCCACCACGTCAAGGCACGGGTCGACAGTTTGCTGGCGTTGCAGGCGCAACTGCTCGACCTGCGCCAACGCTGCAGCGAAGGGCCGAACGGGGAACATTGCGGGATTTTGCAGCAATTGGAAGTCAGCGGCTCAGTGAGCGCGCCGGAAGGCGAACCCAGCCATGTGGGCCGCAGCCACGGGCATTGAGCCCTCTCTGCGAAGCCAAGATCGGTACTTGAGGCGTGAAAGAACCAGGGCCGCAGCCCTGGTTTTTTTGCATCGGCTGGTTCGACTGATCAGTGACGGGGAGCCGTCGGGTTGCCGTCGATCTGGCGCCATACATTGAGCGGGTTGTCTTGTCTAAGGGCCTGTGGGAGCAAGACGTCAGGGACATTCTGGTAGCAGACCGGGCGCAAGAAGCGCTCGATGGCGGTTGAGCCAACCGAGGTTGTGCGGCTGTCCGAGGTGGCGGGGAAGACGCCGCCGTGCACCATGCTGTCGCACACCTCCACGCCCGTCGGGAAGCCGTTGACGAGGATGCGACCCGCCTTTTTCTCCATGGCCCCGAGCAGGCCCCGGGCAATCGTCAGGTCTGAGTCTTCCAGGTGCAGCGTCGCTGTCAATTGCCCCTCAATGGCCTGAGCAAACGCCAGCATCTGGTCAACATGTTCACAGCGAATGACGATGGCTGCCGGGCCAAACACTTCATCCAGCAAGCCGGCATTGGCCGACACATTGGCGAATGCCGTCTGGTAGAGCTGCCCTTGCGCCTGGCTCACACCGGTGTGAGCCTGCCCCGACGCAACCGTTTCTACACACGCTTGGCCCGAGATCTTGCTCAAACCCTGTTCATAAGCCGCGTGAATACCCGGCGTGAGCATGGTCTGAGCGCCCTTCTCTGACAGGTGCGCACCGGCCCGAGCCAGAAAAGCCTCCAAGTCAGGGCCTTCCACTGCCAACACAATACCGGGGTTGGTGCAGAACTGACCCGCGCCCATGACCAGAGCGTCCACAAACGCCGTGGCAATGGGTTCCGCCCGGGCCGCCAAGGCACCCGGCAACAGGAAGACGGGGTTGATGCTGCTCATTTCTGCGTACACCGCAATGGGCTCGGGGCGCGCGGCTGCAGCCCGCATCAACGCCAGGCCACCTGCACGAGAACCCGTGAAGCCCACGGCCTTGATGGCTGGGTGCGAGACCAATTGCTGGCCCACATCACTGCCGTCACCTATCACCAAAGAGAACGTGCCTTCGGGCAATTCGAGGCGCTGCGCCGCCGCCTGAATCACACGGCCGACCAGTTCTGAGGTGCCAAGGTGAGCACGATGGGCTTTCACAATCACTGGGCAGCCTGCGGCCAAGGCCGAGGCGGTATCCCCGCCGGCCACGGAGAACGCCAGCGGAAAATTACTGGCCCCAAAGACCACCACCGGGCCCAAGGGGATTTTGCACAGGCGCAGATCCGGGCGCGGTAAAGGCTGGCGCTCAGGTAATGGCGAATCAAATGTAGCGGTTTGCCACCGCCCCTGACGAAGCACCGTTGCAAACAGGCGCAGTTGCCCGGCCGTACGGCCGCGTTCACCTTCCAGCCGCGCCACGGGCAAACCGGTCTCGAGGTGGGCTCGCTCAATCAGCGTGGAGCCCAGCGCCATGATCCCGTCTGCAATGCTTTCCAGAAACTGAGCCCGGGTCTCGGGATCGGTGGTGCGAAACGGGTCGAACGCTTGCTCCGCCAGTGCGCAGGCCTGCTCGACAAGCGCCGGGGTAGCACAGTTGAAAACGGGGGTGCTAATGGCCTGCCCGTCATGGGGGTTGATCCCCAGCAGTTCACGCCCGTCGCCCCGGATGGCCTGATAACCGATTAATTGTTCGCCAGTGAGTTGCATAAATCGTTGCTCCGAGTCTGATTATTGGTCAGTGGAAATGGGCTGTTTCAGAAGCAGGACGTAGGCCATTGCTGCCACCGCGGCCACGACGGCGCTGATCAAAAATGCAGAGGCAAAGGAACCCGATTGCTGGATGCTGAAGCCGGTGACAATGGGGGCTGCGGAGCCTGCCAGGTAGCCACCAAAGTTCTGGATGGAACCAAAAGAGGCGACGCGACGGCTGTTCACAACGGTGTTCGCGATCATCCAGGCGGTAGAACTGGCCATATTCACGCTGAACAGCGCGCAGCACAGCAGGGCCACGCTCAAGACAATGCCACTGCCAAACGAAAGCGGAATCGTAAAGGCAGCCGCCGACAGCAGTGCGCTCACCACAACGATCTTGCGGCTGCCCAAAACGGTGGCTCCATTTTTCACCAGACGGTCGCAAATACGGCCCGCCACAATGGTGCCCAGCGCGCCGAAGACATAGGCCAGAGAAACCACCCAGGCGGTTTGGTACAGGCTCAGGCCATGCTCGCGCTCGAAGTAGCCAGGCAGCCAGGTCAGGTGCAGCCACAACATGTAGATCACACCCATAAAGCCAAGTACCGCACCCCAGGTGGTCTTGTGGCGAAACAGCTCAGCCCATGCGCTCAGTTGCGCCTTCATCGTTGGCCTGGCGGTCTCAACAGGCAGTGCTTGCGACGCCAGCAGACGCTCACGCTCCTCGCCCGGCAGCTCGGCCAGGTAACGCTCTTTGCTCTTGTAGAAAGCGAACCAGCAGAAGGCCAGCACAATGCCGAACACGCCGGTGACGATAAACATGCCACGCCAGCCCCACGTGACCATCAGCAGAGTCAACAGCGGTGGCGCAATGCAGGGACCGATACACGTCGACGACAGCACAATGCCGGTCGGGGTACCACGCTTCTCAGCTTCAAACCATTCCGCCAGCGCCTTGGCGGCTGAGGGGAACATGGGCGCTTCACCAATGCCCAGCAGGATCCGCAGACCAATAAAGGACGAGAAGCTATTGATCAAACCCGACGCCGTCTGCGCCACCGACCAGCCCAACAGCGCCGCGCCCAGGGAAATCTTGCTGCCAAGACGGTCGATGATGACGCCCAGCGGCAACTGCGCCAGCGCATAGGCCAGAGAAAACGCCGACAAGAGAATACCCATCTCTGAAGGCGTAATACCCATGTCTCGCTGGATAGACGTGTTCGCAATCGACAACGCACTGCGGTCAACGTAGTTGATGATGCCAATCACCAGCAGCAGGCTCACGGTGATGACCTGGTACTTTTTGTAAGGGTTGGGACTCACGGCCGCTGCAGGCTTGTTACCAAGCGCTGCAGGCGCAGATTTATCACTCATGGGGGCGCTCACTTTTATTATTGTTGGTTGCAAAATGGGTCGCTGCTTACATCGAGGCTTCTAGCAGCCACTGATAATCATCAGCACTCGCCTCTCGCGGGTTAGTGCGGTGGCTGTGGTCAGCCAGGGCTCCCTGGATGATTTTCGGGAACAGATCTTCGGTCACACCCAGCTCGCGCAGACCTGTTGGCAGGCCCAACGTGCGCGTCATAGTGCGAATTGCCTCTTCGAGTGTGCTGTCATCAGCCAGGCCAATGGCTTGAGCGATTCGCGCCATTTTGTGCTCGGCCACCACCGTCTCGGCCTTGCGGTTGAACGCGATGACAGCCGGCAAAAAGATCGCATTGAGGGTGCCGTGGTGCAGGCGCGGGTTGATGCCGCCCAGCGAATGACTGAGGCTGTGGACACAGCCCAAGCCCTTCTGAAAGGCCAAGGCACCCTGCAGAGAGGCACTCATCATGTTGGTGCGGCCTTCCAGGTTTTGCGGCTCCCGGGTGGCCGTTTCGATGAAACGCCAGGCACGCCACAAACCATCCAAAGCAATACCGTCCGCCGGGGGATTGAACGCCGGAGCCATGAACGTTTCCAGGCAATGAGCGATGGCATCCATCCCGGTCGCAGCGGTCATCGCCTCAGGCAGCCCAAACGTCAGTTGAGGGTCGCAGATGGCCGATTTAGGGACGACATAAGGGGAAATCACCCCGACTTTGCGACCGTCGTCCAGAATCAGGATGGCACCCCGGCCCACTTCGCTGCCCGTACCGGCGGTGGTAGGCACCGCAATCACCGGGGCGGTCGCTGAGGTGATGCGCGCCAAACCGCCTTCAATAACGGCGAAGCTTTTCAGCGGGCCATCATGCGTAGCACAGACCGCGACCCCTTTGGCCAGGTCGATGGCCGAACCACCCCCGATGGCAATAATGCCGTCACACCCGTGCGCTTTGTACAGAGCTACGGCTTCACGCACGGCGCTTTCGTTCGGGTTAGGCGGCGTGCCGTCGTAAATCTGCAGCGGGTGGGCGAGGTCAGTGAAGGTGCTCAAGGCACTGTCGATGATACCAGCTGCGCGCACACCGCGGTCAGTGACGATCAAAGGGCGAGTTATACCCACTCGTTGGCACTCCGCAGGTAGAAGCGATATGGCCCCCGCCTCGAACTGAATTTGGGTAATGTAATTGATCAGGGACATAGGTCTCCTAGTGCCTTTAGGCTTTGTTATTCTGGGCTAATCGGCCGCATTGAATGCAGCACCGTGGCGCCAGTATAGAAATCAAAACCCAGCTATGGTATTGAGAACAATCCATATAGGTATAACCATGAGCAATACCAGATGACACCTTCGCTCAATTCGATCATGTCCAGACTCCACGCCAGGCACCTGCGCTTGCTGATTGAGCTGGACGAGCACCGCTCGCTGCTCGGGGCCGCGAGCAGCGTCGGCCTCACTCAACCGGGCGCGAGCAAAGCGCTGCAAGAGATTGAAACGACCTTTGGCACAGCGCTCTTCACACGAACCAACCGGGGCCTGGAACCCACAGCGGCTGGCTACTGTGCAATCCGTTACGCACGCGTGGTCCAGACCGATATTTCAAACCTTCGGCATGACCTTGATGCGATCTTGCGGGGTGTGGGCGGGCGTCTTGCTGTGGGCGCAATCATGGGTGCAGTTCCGCTGCTAATGAAGGCCGTTTCTCAACTGATTGCCATCCAGCCCGAGATGTCGTTCGAAATCGTCGAGGACACCAGTGGGTCACTACTGGCACAGATCGAAAGTGGCCGACTGGATATGGCCCTGTGCCGAACGTGCGTGAGCAGCTCGCCGCACCTGCTCTCGAGTTCGCTTATTCAGGATGAAACGCTGGCCGTCATCGCCAGTGTCGATCACCCACTCAAGGGCGCGAAGACGTTAAGCCTGGAGCAATTGGCTGACAGCCGCTGGATCGCGTACCGGGCAAACATGCCGATGCGGGTGCAACTGGAGCGCGAGTTTCACGATGCCGGGATCCGCTTCCCGCTTCACCTGGTCGAGACCACGTCCATTCTGGCGACCTTGTCGCTGCTGCAAAACTTGCCTGATTTCGTGGCCCTGGTGTCGATCGATGTGGCGAACCAATGCGCCCAGCACCATCGAATTCAAATCCTGCCACTCTCAATGAGTTCGGTCAGCGACCCCTACGAACTGGTCACCCGCAGGGGCTCTCAGGCCACGCCGGCCATGAAACACCTGGCGCAGTTACTGCTGCCCCCCGCCCAGAATGAGGTGCCCAGGGCTTGACTCAACCCGCCCAATAAAAAGGCCTCCCGAGGGAGGCCTTGGACGGACACGCGGGCTTACACCGCCATCGGCGCGGTCATGGGGGCGTGGTGCTGGTAGCCCTCAAGGCTGAAGTCGCCCGGTTCGATCAAGCCCAGCCATTCAGGTTGGTACACGCCCGTTTTGGCGAACTCCGGTACGCGGTCCGAAATCACCAGTTTCGGCATCGGGAACGGTTCGCGGGTCAATTGTTCATTGAGCATGTCCAGGTGGTTTTCATACACATGGGCATCGCCAATGAAGTAGGTGAACCAGCGCGGCGTGTAGCCGGTCAGGCGGCCGATCAGGCTCAGCAGTGCCGCGCCTTCGGTCAGGTTGAACGGCGTGCCCAGGCCCAGGTCGTTGGAGCGAATGTAGAGGGTCAGGGAGATTTCCTTGGTCTCGACATTCGGGTGGAACTGGTACAGCAAGTGGCACGGCGGCAGGGCCATTTCGTCGAGCTGGGCGCAGTTCCAACCGTGGAACAGGATACGGCGGCTGCCCGGGTCGTTGATGATGGTGTCCACGCACTGGCGCACCTGGTCGATGGCCTTGTACAGCACCACGTAGGCTTGACCGTCTTCTTCACCTTCGGCGATCTGACGGTAACCTTGGCTCAGGCACAACTCGATAGCCGCCAGGTTGCTGCGCGCGATCTGCTTGTAGGCTGGCCACTTGCGCCATTGCACACCGTAGATTTCACCCAGGTCGTCTTCACCCTGGCGGAACGGGTTGGCCAGCCATTGCGCGTTTTCGTTGGCGTTCTGGTCCCACACCTTGCAGCCCAGCGCACGGAAGTCCGCCGCACTGTTGACCGGGCGCAAGAAGCCGCACATCTCGCCAATGGCCGACTTGAACGCCATGCGGCGCGTGGTGATGGCCGGGAAGCCTTCCTTGAGGTCGTAGCGCAACATCGCACCGGGCAGACTGATGGTCTTCACGCCCGTACGGTTGGCTTGCAAGGTGCCATGCTTGATGACGTTGGCAACGAGGTCGAGATATTGCTTCATGGTTTTCCTACCGTTTGAATGCAGGGCGTTGTGGGCCCTGCGATTCGACTGTATTACGCGGCTTTTTGAGCCGCCGGATCGCGGTGATAAGCCCACCAGATAAGGAACAGGCCACCTGCGACCATCGGGATGCAGAGAATTTGCCCCATCGTCACCCAGCCAAACGCCAGGTAGCCCAGCTGGGCATCCGGCACACGGACGAATTCGACGATAAAGCGGAAGATGCCGTAGAACAGGGCAAACATGCCCGAAACGGCCATGGTTGGGCGCGGTTTGCGCGAATACAACCAAAGAATCAGGAACAGCGCCACACCTTCCAGGGCGAACTGGTAAAGCTGCGACGGATGGCGCGCCAGTTGCTGCGGGTCAGTGGGGAAAATCATCGCCCACGGCACATCGCTGGCCTTGCCCCACAGCTCGGCGTTAATGAAGTTGCCGATGCGCCCGGCCCCCAAGCCGATGGGTACCACGGGGGCGATAAAGTCCATGATCTGGAAAAACGACTTGCCGTTGCGCTTGCCGAAGCCCCAGACAGCCAGCATCACGCCGATCAACCCGCCGTGGAACGCCATGCCGCCCTTCCACACTTCGAAAATCAGCAGTGGGTTGGCGATATAGGCGCTCAGGTCGTAGAACAGCACATAACCCAGGCGGCCCCCGACAATCACGCCCATGGCGACCCAGAACACCAGATCAGAGAGCTTTTCTTTGGTCCAGGTCGGGTCGAAGCGGTTGAGGCGTCGCGACAGGATCAACCAGGCAGCACCAATGCCGATCAGGTACATCAACCCGTACCAATGGATTTTCAGCGGTCCGATGGCCAATGCCACCGGGTCAATCTGCGGGTAAGGCAGCATTGCGACTCCTTGTTAGATCAGGAAACTCACGCCGACACAGAACAACAGTGCGGCAAACAGCCGTTTCAGCAAGCGTGGCGAAAGCTTATGGGCCAAACGCGCACCAAAACGGGCGAAAAACATGCTGGTCAGGGCAATCCCGAGCAGCGCCGGCAAGTAAACGAACCCGAGACTATGCGCGGGTAAGTCGGGGTTGTGCCAGCCAACAATCATGAAACTTAATGCACCGACGACCGCAATCGGCAAACCACAGGCCGCCGATGTCGCCACGGCTTGTTGCATGGGCACGCTGCGCCAGCTCAAGAAAGGTACGGTCAGAGAGCCACCGCCAATCCCGAAAATCGCTGAAGCCCAGCCAATCACGCTACCCGCAAGTGTCAGGCCGACCTTGCCTGGCACCGCTGCGGTGGCTTTGGGTTGCAGGCCAAACGCCATTTGCACCGCGATCACCAACGCAAACACACCAATGATTTTCTGCAAGTGCGGCCCGGCAATCGCTTCGGCCGTCAACGCGCCAATACCTGCGCCAATTAAAATACCCAGGGTCATCCACAAGAACAGTGGCCAACGCACCGCGCCTTTGCGGTTGTGTTCACGGATCGAATTGATTGAGGTGAAGATGATCGTCGCCAGTGAAGTACCCACGGCCAGGTGAGTCAGCACGGCGCTGTCAAACCCCTGCGCAGTGAAGCTAAACACCAGCACCGGCACAATAATGATCCCGCCACCGACCCCGAACAATCCGGCCAGCACCCCCGCGAAACCTCCCAATACCAGATAGAGCAGAAATTCCATGACGCCCCCCACAGTGTGATCCGCATGGTAACGGAGCAAGGGCTTGGGCTCCACTGCATGGCGCGAGACGCTCGGGCAATCTATAAGTAGTGTGGTTAAAAAAACATTAAGGACCGCTCATGTGTCTGATCGTCTTCGCTTGGCAACCCGGCCAGGCGCACCCTCTGGTGGTTGCCGCCAACCGTGATGAATTCTATGCACGCCCCAGCAAAGCGCTGGCGCAGTGGGCCGAAGCGCCGCAGGTGTACGCCGGTCGCGACCTCCAGGCGGGCGGTACCTGGCTGGGCGTGGGGGCCGATGGCCGCTTTGCCGCACTGACCAATATTCGTGAACAGCACCAATCGCCCGGGCGGCATTCACGGGGCGAGTTGGTGTCTGATTTCTTGAGTGGCAGCCTGCCCATTGGTGAATATTTCAAAAAAGTAGGACTCCGTTCAGTTGATTACGCCGGATTTAACCTGCTGTTAGGCACCCGCGATCAACTCTGGCATTTCAACTCACAAGACCTGGCCCCGCAGCCCTTGAGCCCAGGCGTTTATGGCTTGTCGAATGCCGGGCTGGATACGCCGTGGCCCAAGCTGCTCAGGGCCAAGGCAGCACTGACCGAGGTGCTGGGCGACCCTCACCCGCAAGCGTTGTTGGCGCTGCTCAAAGACCCCGAACAGGCACCGTTCAGTGAACTGCCGGACACCGGGGTCGGGTTGGCCACTGAGAAGCTGTTGTCGAGTGTGTTTATCGCCAGCACCAATTACGGTACACGCGCCAGCACCGCGCTGATCGTCAACGCCGATGGCTCACGGGTGATGGTGGAGCACAGCTTCGGGCCACATGGCGGGCACTTGGGCGAGGTGCATTTAACCGTGTAGGAGGGGCCGCCCCGCCTTCAACGCCGCGCTGTCATTCAGCACTCCTTGGCCGTGTCGCGGCTAACCCGGTGTGAGACCAGCGTGGTTTAAGGGGGCCCTTTAGATCAAAAGCCAGATCAAAAGATCACGAGCAAGCTCGTTCCCACAAACGCTGCTCCTACACAAGGCTCAATACGGTTTGATCGCCGCCGGGTTCATCATGCGGGTCAGGCCCATGTTTTTCAGGGCCAGTTGCACGGTGCTGCGAATCACTTGAGGGTTGTCGATGGTCATGACTTCAGCCAGCAGTTCACGGGCGCGGCTCAGGCTGACCTGGCGCAGCATCCATTTCACTTTCGGCAGGTTGGTGGCGTTCATCGACAAGCTGTCAAAACCCATCGCCATAAGCAGAATCGCCGCGGCCGGGTCACCGGCCATTTCACCGCAGATACTCACCGGTTTGCCTTCGGCATGGGCGTCGCGCACCACGGTTTGCAGCGCTTGCAGCACCGCCGGGTGCAGGTAGTCGTACAGGTCGGCCACCCGTGGGTTGTTACGGTCCACGGCCAACAGGTATTGCGTCAGGTCATTGGAGCCCACTGACAGAAAGTCGACCTGGCGGGCCAGCTCTTTGGTCTGATAAACCGCTGCCGGAATCTCGATCATCACACCAATCGGCGGCATGGCCACGTCGGTGCCTTCGTCGCGCACCTCGCCCCAGGCACGGTGCAACAGGTGCAAGGCTTCTTCGAGTTCATGGGTGCCGGAGATCATTGGCAGCAAGATACGCAGGTTGTCCAGGCCTTCGCTGGCCTTGAGCATGGCGCGGGCCTGCACCAGGAAAATTTCCGGGTGGTCGAGGGTCACGCGAATCCCGCGCCAGCCCAGGAACGGGTTGTCTTCCTTGATCGGGAAGTAAGACAGTGACTTGTCGCCGCCAATGTCCAGGCTGCGCATGGTCACGGGTTGCGGATGGAAGGCCGCCAATTGCTCGCGATAAATCGCCAGTTGCTCCTTTTCGCTCGGAAAACGTTGGTTGATCATGAACGGCACTTCGGTGCGGTACAGACCCACACCTTCGGCCCCACGCTGTTGCGCCCGCGCCACATCGGCCAGCAAGCCAGTGTTGACCCACAACGGCATGCGGTGATTGTCCGGGGTGATGCACGGCAGTTCACGCAAGGCATCCAGCCCTTGGGACAACTGGCGCTCTTCCTCCACGACATCGGCGTATTGCTTGCGCAACACGTCGCTGGGGTTGGTGTAGACCTCGCCGTGATAGCCATCGACGATCATCTGAATGCCATCGACCTTGGAGTACGGCAGGTCAACCAGGCCCATCACCGTCGGGATGCCCATGGCCCGCGCCAGAATCGCGACGTGGGAGTTGCCCGAACCCAGTACCGACACCAGACCGACCAGTTTGCCTTCGGGCACTTCACCGAGCATGGTCGCGGTCAGTTCTTCGCTGACCAGAATGGTGTTGTCCGGGTAGACCATGGTCTGCTGGCGATCATGCTGCAAGTAAGCCAGCAGACGCCGCCCCAGGTCGCGCACATCGGACGCCCGCTCGCGCAGGTAATCGTCGTCCATAAGTTCGAAGCGGTTGACGTGATCGGTCACCACCTGGCGCAGCGCGCCTTGGGCCCATTGGCCGGTGTTGATCACTTTTTTGACTTCGAGGCCCAGCGACGCGTCGTCGAGCATCATCAGGTACACGTCGAACAGGGCCTGTTCTTCGGGGCGCAACTGAGTGGCGAGTTTTTTGGACACCGCGCGCATGTCATTGCGCACGCCTTCGAGGGCCGTTTTGAACAGGGCAATTTCAGCGGGAATGTCGGTGACGGCTTTATCAGGCACCACGTCCAGATCTGCCGGCGGCAGCATGACCACCGCCGTGCCGACCGCTGCACCGGGCGAACCCGGTACCCCCACGAACTTGGCTTCCTGAATTCCCTTGCCCTGACGCCCCAAGCCACGAATCGAGCCTGTGGCTTCAGCGTGGGCAATAACCCCCGCCAGCTGTGCGCTCATGGTCACAAGGAAGGCTTCTTCGCCTTCGTCGAACTGGCGGCGTTCCTTTTGCTGGATGACCAGAACCCCCACCACGCGGCGGTGGTGAATGATCGGTGCACCGAGGAAAGAGGCGTAGCGCTCTTCACCCGTCTCGGCAAAATAGCGGTAGCGAGGGTGATCGGCGGCGTTTTCGAGGTTCAGAGGTTCTTCGCGGGTACCCACCAGGCCTACCAGGCCTTCGTTGGGGGCCATGCTGACCTTGCCGATCGAACGCTTGTTCAAGCCTTCGGTCGCCATCAGCACAAAACGGTTGGTCTCTGGATCAAGCAAATAGACCGAGCAGACCTGACTGCCCATAGCCTCTTTGACGCGCAACACAATAATCCCCAACGCCGCCTTCAGATCTTTGGCGGCGTTAACTTCCTGGACGATCTTGCGCAGCGTATTGAGCATGGCTCGGGGTCGAACTCCGTGTCAGGCGCGCGTTAAAAGGCGCGGGGCAAGCTCTTTGAGAGCGCGACGGTAAACCTCGCGCTTGAATGTCACCACCTGGCCCAACGGGTACCAATAACTGACCCAGCGCCAGCCATCGAACTCCGGTTTACCGGTCAAATCCATCCGTACCCGTTGTTCGTTAGACACCAGGCGCAGTAAAAACCACTTCTGCTTCTGGCCGATACACAACGGTTGGCTGTGGGTACGGACCAGACGCTGCGGCAAACGATAACGCAACCAGCCGCGTGTACAGGCTAGTATTTCGACATCATCGCGCTCAAGGCCAACTTCTTCGTTCAACTCACGGTACAAGGCGTCTTCAGGCGTTTCGTCAGGGTTGATACCGCCCTGCGGAAACTGCCACGCGTCTTGATTGATACGGCGAGCCCAAAGTACCTGGCCAGCATCATTTGTCAGAATAATCCCGACATTAGGGCGGAAACCATCGGGGTCGATCACGGCAACAACCTCGCAGACGCATATCACCGCATTGTTCCACAAAGGTTGTTAAAGCAGCAACGCGCCTTCCTGCCTTATGTGCACTCTTATTAAAAGACCGTATTCTTGTGGGCTTTCCACCGACAGCACAGCGGGTAATTGCAATGCGTTTGGCTTTATTCGACTTGGACAACACTCTTTTAGGCGGCGACAGTGACCACGCGTGGGGCGACTACCTGTGCGAACGCGGCATCCTGGACTTTACGGCGTATAAGAAACGCAACGACGAGTTCTATCAGGATTACCTGGCGGGCACGCTAGATAACGCCGCCTACCTGAATTTCAGCATGGAAATTTTTGGTCGCCACGACATGGCGCAACTCGACCAATGGCACCGCGAGTTCATGCGCGACCGTATTGACTCGTTGCTGCTGCCCAAGGCCGATGCACTGCTGACCAAGCACCGCGAAGCGGGCGATACGCGGGTGATCATCACCGCCACCAACCGCTTTGTGACCGGGCCCATCGCCAAACGCCTGGGTGTGGAGCATTTGATTGCCACGGAATGTGAGAAGGTCGATGGCCGCTACACCGGCCGCAGCACCGATGTGCCGTGCTTCCGCGAAGGCAAAGTGACACGCCTGAACCGCTGGATCGAAGAAAACGGCTACAGCCTGGCTGACAGCTATTTTTACAGCGATTCGATGAACGACTTGCCGTTGCTGGAGCAAGTAACGCATCCAGTGGCTGTGGACCCGGACCCAAACCTGCGGGCCGAAGCTGAAAAACGTGGCTGGCCGGTGATTTCCCTGCGCGACTGACCATAACCTGCAGGAGCTTGCTCGCGATCTTTTGATCTTTAAAAAAGATCGCGAGCAAGCTCGCTCCTACAGGGGTTTGGCACCCATCATTGCCGCAATGGCGATAAAGCAAATCGCGCAAAAAATCGCCAACACCACGGTAAACCAGGGGTATCGCGCCATCCGCCCCAACCGCAGGCGATTCAGCCGTACCACCAGCCACAGCCAGCTCAGACCTCCCAGCAGGTACAAAACACTTCCCGCCAGTAACCACAGTTGGCTCAGCGGCCAGCCCGCCAGGTGCACCAGAAACCAGCCACTGACCGGCAACGCCAGCAAGCACAGGCCCATCAGCCCCCAGACAAACCCCCACGGGCGGCGCAGCAGGCCACCCGCGAGGAGCATGTCACCGGCACGCCAACGGCGAATCACCACCACCAACAAGGCAAGGGCGCTAACGAACAGCAGCACCGTCGACACGCCATGCAGTAATTTCAGCGCTGCGAAATGTTCCATGTCATCGATTCCTGGGGGCGATTCATTCAGCGTAGCGTCAATCAGCCAAGAAACAGTTGATAGGCCGGGTTATCGCTTTCGTCCCAGTACGGGTAGCCAATTTCGGCCAGCACCGCCGGTACCAGGTGACGCTCATCGGCCGGGACTTGCAGGCCCGCCATCACACGGCCATCGGCCGCACCGTGGTTACGGTAATGGAACATCGTGATGTTCCAGTGACCGCCCAATTTGTTGAGGAAGTTGAACAACGCGCCCGGTCGATCCGGAAACTCGAAGCGGAACAACAATTCATCGCTGACTTTGGCTGCGTGCCCGCCCACCATATGGCGAATGTGCAACTTGGCCAGTTCGTTGTCCGTCAGGTCCACCACCTTGAAACCTTGCTCGGCGAGGCTGCTCAACAGCCCGCTGCGCGGGTCGTTCACCGGGTGCGTCTGCACGCCAACAAAGATGTGAGCTTCGCTGGCCGTGTGATAGCGGTAGTTGAATTCGGTGATCTGCCGCTTGCCAATGGCCTGGCAGAAGGCCTTGAAGCTGCCGATTTCTTCCGGGATGGTCACCGCAATGATGGCTTCACGACCTTCGCCCAACTCGGCGCGTTCGGCCACATGGCGCAAACGGTCGAAGTTGACATTGGCACCTGAATCGATGGCCACCAGCGTCTGGCCGGTCACACCGTACAGCTCGACGTATTTTTTGATACCGGCCACGCCCAACGCGCCGGCAGGTTCGGTGATCGAGCGGGTATCGTCGAAGATGTCCTTGATCGCGGCACAGATCTCGTCGGTGCTGACGGTGATCACTTCGTCGACATAGTCTTTGCAGATATCAAAGGTGTGCTGGCCAATCTGGGCCACCGCCACGCCGTCGGCAAAGATCCCGACCGATGGCAGTACCACACGTTCACCCGCCGCCATGGCGGCTTGCAGGCAATTGGAATCATCGGGTTCGACGCCGATGATTTTGATGTCTGGCCGCAGGTATTTCACATACGCCGCGATGCCCGCGATCAGCCCGCCGCCGCCCACCGGTACGAAAATCGCGTCCAGCGGTGCCGGGTGTTGGCGCAAAATCTCCATCGCCACGGTGCCCTGCCCGGCGATGGTATGCGGGTCATCGTAGGGGTGAACATAGACGTAGCCTTCCTGCTCCACCAGTTTGAGCGAGTAGGCCAGGGCTTCAGGGAAGGAGTCGCCGTGCAGCACCACAATGCCACCGCGCGAACGCACGCCTTCAATCTTGATCTCAGGGGTGGTTTTAGGCATGACGATGGTGGCTTTGACACCCAGCACTCTGGCCGCCAGGGCCAGGCCTTGGGCATGGTTGCCCGCCGAGGCCGTCACCACGCCACACGCACGCTCAGCGTCGCTCAGGTGCATCAGCTTGTTGTAAGCGCCACGAATCTTGAACGAGTACACCGGCTGCAGATCTTCGCGTTTAAGCCAAATATGGTTGCCCAACCGTTCGGTCAACTGGTTGGCGGCTTGCAGGGGCGTTTCAACGGCGACGTCATACACGCGCGAGTTGAGGATCTTCTTAACGTACTGTTCGAGCATCGGAAAGCGTCACTGTGCGAGTTAGCAGGGACTCAGGAGTCTACCCCAGCGTTTACACGGCCGACCATACGAATCCAAAGGTTTTGACCGCTTGGGTTATACTTGCCGCCCTTCTGTTTACCCTTCCCGCCCCGGAGCCCGCATGACCCAGGATCAACTCAAACAGGCCGTTGCCCAGGCCGCTGTCGACTTCATCCTTCCAAAACTGGATGACAAGAGCATTGTTGGGGTTGGCACCGGCTCTACCGCCAACTGCTTTATTGACGCGCTGGCCCAACACAAGGGCGCTTTCGACGGTGCCGTGGCCAGCTCCGAAGCCACTGCCGCACGCCTGAAGGGCCACGGCATTCCGGTGTATGAGCTGAACACGGTCAGCGACCTGGAGTTCTACGTTGACGGGGCCGATGAAAGCGATGAAAACCTGAACCTGATCAAAGGCGGCGGCGCAGCCCTGACCCGCGAGAAAATCGTCGCGGCCGTGGCCAAAACGTTTATCTGCATCGCCGACGCCAGCAAACTGGTGCCTGTGCTGGGTGCGTTCCCGCTGCCGGTCGAAGTTATCCCGATGGCCCGCAGCCACGTGGCCCGCGAATTGGTCAAGCTGGGCGGCGACCCGGTGTACCGCGAAGGTGTTATCACGGATAACGGCAACATCATCATCGACGTGTACAACATGACTATCGTCAACCCGGTTGAGCTGGAAGCTCAGATCAACGCCATCGTCGGTGTTGTGACCAACGGTTTGTTCGCCGCCCGCCCGGCTGACCTGCTGTTGCTGGGTACCCCTGAAGGCGTGCAAACCCTGAGCAAGTAAGCATTGCGACAGCGTTTGTAGTCGCTGCGCCAGCTGCGATAAGGGCGGCAGCGACTACAAACATGGATGCTATGGTTTTTTGAACACGTAAAACAGGTTCGGCTCGCTCACCACGTACACCGTCCCGTCATCGTCCATCGCAATGCCTTCGGCCTGCGGCACTGAAGCCTTGAGCCCATGCCGGCCCTTTTTCAGCGACAACGCGCTGATAGGGCGACCGTTCATATCCAGTTCCAGCAACAACTTCGACTCATCAGACAGCGCCAGTAAATGCCCGCTGCGCTCATCAAACTGCAAACTCGATAAATCACGCACAAACAACCGCGCATCACGGCGGGGGTTGGTGACCACATGGACGGCGTAAGGCGTTTTCGGGTCGTCGTGGGGGAAACCTCGCACTTCGTAAATCAGCATCGGGTCACGCTCTTTGGCCACAAACAAGCGCTTGCCCGCCACGTCATACGCCAGCCCTTCGAAGCCTTTGTTGCCCGCGCTATTGATGCCCAGGGTCAGTTGCTCAGCGTCAGCCGCGTCCAGTACCTGGGTGTGATCATCGACCTTTACCTTGATCAACCGCTGTTGACGTTCGTCGGTGATCACGTAAGTCCCCTCCCCCACATACTCAACCGCCTCGGCATCCCCAAAGCCGATCAGCGGGATGCGCCGCAAAATTCGCCCATCAAGAGACAGCTCGATCAGTTCCGCTTTCTGGTTAGTCACGGTAAACAGGCTTTTACGCAGTGGGTCGTAGGTCAGGGCCGACACATCGTCATCCAGCCCTTCAATAACCTTGCCTTGCAGTACCGCGCGGTATTCACCCAGATGGATGCCATTGGGGTTTTCAGGTGCCCACACCCGGCTCACGTTGAACCAGGCGCGCTCGAACAGCCGATAGTGATGGGCGGCATAGGTGGCCGTTACCAGGGCCACAAGGCCGAGGCAGATAATGAACAGGGTTAAGCGGTGGGTACGACGCATGGGCTGGGCTCTAGGCAGATCAGGCCGCTGGAATACCACGGCGCAATGAATTCAAGCTTAAACCCGATGTATGACCTGTGAAGCGAGCATCTCGCTCCACAGTATGTCGCCCTATTTCGGCTTTTTCTCAAAGCGATAAAACAGGTTCGGCTCACTGACCATATACAACGTGCCGTGTTCATCAATCGCGACGCCTTCGGCCCTCGGAATGGTATTTTTCAGGCCATTCAAACCCCGCAGCAACGCCATGAAGCTGACTTGTTCACCCAACTCATCCAGTTCGAGCAGCATGTGCGAATCGGCTGACAATACCAGCGTATGACCGGTGCGCGGGTCGATGCTCAAGGCTGACAAATTACGCAAATCCAACTCATCGCTGGGGACTTTTTGCTTGTCACCCGTGAGTACCTGGCTGCCATCGCTCTTCCACACAAACAACGCAGGCGGACGCTCTTCACCCAGCAGTAATTGCTGACGACGTGGGTCCCAGGCGATCGCCTCAAAAGCCTTGTTCTGGTTCTTGGAAACACCCAGATCGTATTTCGGGAAGTCAGCCATGTTCAGGGTGGTGGTGTCAGCGTCAACCTTGACGATGCTCAGCATGTGCTCACGCTCATCAACGATGGCAATTAGCCCGTTTTCCAGCACCGCAAGGCCTTCCGGGTTGCTCCAACCCACCAGCGGGATTTTGCGCAGAACGTCCCCCTCAAGGGTCAGCTCCACCAGGAACGGGTTTTTACCCATCACCGAAAACAGTGTTTTAGTCAGCGGGTTATAGGACAGGTCCGACGCCTCATCCTTTTCCATGCCCGGCAACGGTTTGGCATCAATCACGGCAGTGTAATCCGGCAACCAGACGCTCTCGTTTTGCTCGGTCTGGCTCTCAAACTGCTCCAACACCCACAACATACTCCGGTCATCCCAATGCAGGACGTACGCCACTGCGTAAAACGCTATGGCGAACAGCAAAAACCAAGAGTACCAACGAAAGCGCAAGCGCGAGCGGCCAGAAGGGGGCAAGTGAGGGGCTGAGACCATTGCGTGATTTTCCAGTAATTTGAGCGTACCTAAATATCACAAAGCAGATAAACCGACTGCTTCGCTCACGCTGATTATGCACATTGTCTGTGAAAGAAATGGTAAAGCCCCCCCGCGCCTCGGCCTGTATGGCCAGCGTGCCAGGAACCCCGGCAGCACCGCATGAATCACGCCCACCCGAGAACAAACCACACTCCGAATATATAAAATAATACGTAGGAGTTGTCTTTAACTAGCACTAGCGAGAACAGCCGCTAATATTCAAGCATCTACGGCCCGACTCTTGAGCCGTGCTCGCCCCCTGCAAAAAATGCACATAACGGCATAGGTGCATTAATCGTCACACCGTTCATGACATGAAGCGTCCCCCTGTAATAACGCGCTTGACCAGTAGGAATTTTCTGAATAAACAGGAAACTTACTTATTCACAACCACCTTGCTTGACACTAAAGCTTCTAGCCTCTTATCTAATAAAACCAACTGAGGCCTGCACCTTAAAGTAAACACTGAACAACCGGCTGCCGTGCATCCGCTCGTTCAGCATGAGCATTCCGGCTACACGACATAATCTGTGATCTGCACCCCTACGCAGCGGCTGTATCGACAGGACTCGTCCTTACATAGAAGCAAGACAGGAAGTTTAGAAATGCCCTTCACCTCACACGCCAACAAGTTAATAGCACCCACACTGTCAAGTCCGGGAAAGTACACTATTTGTGCTCGGGCCGCCGAACACTTAGTTATTACGATAATGCCGTACGACACAATGGAAGAAGGTGATCTGATTGAGCTGTTCTGGGACGGCCGTTACATAACTTCATGCCAACTTGGCAAGTACGACCTCTATCAACCCATCTCATTAAGAGTACCGCAAAGTTTTATTCAAAATGGCACAGCCCGCCTTTATTATCGGGTGATGCATATTGGCTGTAGCCCTGCGCTTTCATTACAACTTAAAGTCTTTATCAAACTTGACTGCCCTGGCGGCGAAGCCATCGGTGAAGAAAACCAGGGCCTCGCTCCCGTGATGATCCCCGCTGGCCTGCAACGGTATGGCGTCAACCCTATCCAAATGAAACGTGGCGTGCCCCTGACCATTGAGCCTTATCGCAATATGGCCAGCGACGATGAAATTACCGTGAGGTGGGGCGACGTGCGTATGGACCTGCCCAAACTGCGCAAGGTGGATATCGGCAAGCCGGTAAACGTGTTTATCCCCCCCGACATCATTCAAGAAGCCGGCGAAGACCCCGCGCTGGAAATCACCTATTGCGTGATTGACCGCGTGGGCAATAACTCGCGCTGGGCCCCCGGCCGGACACTCAAGGTCGGCACCAACAAACGCTACATCAACCCTGCCCCACGCGAGCGGCTGCGTGCGGCCGAGCCGCGCCCCAATTGGGGCAACTAGCCCGAGCGGAATCATCTATCCATATTCCTAAAAGTTAGTTTTTTAAATTTTTATACTCGATTAGGGTATATGCACCGGACCACCGGACCTCTGCTGTAATTCGCGCCGCTCAAGCGGCGCTCCACACAACGATGAGAGGTAGGTATGGTCGGTACAATTACCCTTGTGCAGAACGCCAGGGCATTGCGTGCACTCAAGGAGAGACGCTGATGTCAAACCTGGCCAATGCACAACGTCAAAGCGACCTGGATGTCGCTCCCGAGTTGCTCAAAGCGCATGTCCTGCGCACTGACAACGAAGCCCTTCAGGCCGCCCATGACCTGGCGAACGCCGCGCGTGAGCATGCCGCCAAACGTGACCAGCAACGGAAATTGCCGTGGTCGCATATCGAGCAATTTACTCGCAGTGGCTTGGGCAGTATTTCCATCCCGCGCGAATTCGGCGGGCCGCAGGTGTCATTCGTCACCCTGGCTGAAGTGTTTGTCATCATCTCCGCCGCTGACCCCGCGCTAGGGCAAATTCCACAGAATCAGGTGGGCATTCTCAATCTGATTTCGGCCACCGCCACACCGGCGCAAAAAAAAGACCTCTTCAGTCACGTTCTGCAAGGCTGGCGCATTGCCAATGCCGGGCCTGAGCGCGGCAGTAAAAACACCCTGGAACTCAAAGCTCGCATCACGGCCGACGGTGATGAATTCATTATCAACGGCCAGAAGTTTTATTCCACTGGCTCACTGTTCGCGCACTGGATCGCCGTCAAGGCGCTTAATGAAGACGGCAAACAGGTCATGGCCTTTGTACGCCGTGGCACACCGGGCCTGCGCGTGGTCGATGACTGGTCGGGTTTTGGCCAGCGCACCACCGCCAGCGGCACCGTACTGCTCAATAACGTGCGGGTCGACGCCGAGCGGGTGATCGATAACTGGCGCCTCAACGAAACCCCGCATATTCAGGGTGCCGTGTCGCAATTGATCCAGGCAGCGATCGACCTGGGTATCGCTCGCGAAGCCATTAACGATGCCATCCATTTTGTGCGCGAGCGTTCGCGCCCGTGGGTCGATGCCAAGGTCGAACGCAACAGCGATGACCCTTACGTGATTGCCGACATCGGTAAATTGAAGATTGAACTGCACGCCGCCGAGGCGGTACTGCGCAAGGCCGGCCGCGTGCTCGATGAGGTCAGCGCGGCACCTATCGACGCGCAGTCAGCGGCCCGCGCCTCGATTGCCGTGGCCGAAGCCAAGGTGCTCAGCACCGAGCTGTCGTTGCTGGCCAGTGAAAAACTCTTCGAGCTGGCGGGCAGCCGCGCCAGCCTGGCCGAATTCAACCTCGACCGGCACTGGCGCAATGCTCGCGTGCATACCCTGCACGACCCGGTGCGCTGGAAGTACTACGCCATCGGTGCCTATCGCCTTAACGGCACCTTGCCCGCCCGGCATTCCTGGATCTGACCCTGGAGACACCCCATGTCACTGACATCCCAACAGGTCCCGGTCATCCACAGTGATGCCGAGGCCCTGAGCGTAGCGCGTGAACTGGCCGCGCATTTCAAACGTGAAAGCGCTGTGCGTGACCGCGAGCGGCGCTTGCCCTTTGATGAACTCGAACTGTTTTCACACACCGGGCTGTGGGGCATTACGGTGCCCAAGGCCTACGGCGGCGCAGGCGTATCCAATGTCACCCTGGCTGAAGTGATAGCGTTGATTGCCGCGGCGGACGCGTCGCTGGGGCAAATCCCGCAAAACCATTTTTACGCCCTCGAAGTGCTGCGGGTGAATGGCTGCGAATCACAAAAACAGCGACTGTACGCCGACGTGTTGGCCGGGCAGCGATTCGGAAATGCACTGGCCGAACTCGGCACCAAGACCGCCCATGACCGCACCACGCATTTGGCCAAGGCCGAGCACGGTTACCGCATCACGGGGCGCAAGTTTTACGCCACGGGCGCGTTGTATGCCCAGCGCATCCCCACGTCGGTGGTGGATGACCACGGCGTGCAGCACCTGGCCTTTGTGCGCAGCGACAGCGAAGGCCTGCACGTGATTGATGACTGGAGCGGCTTTGGTCAGCGCACCACGGGCAGCGGGTCGGTGGTGTTCGATAACGTGTTTGTTGCCGCCGATGACGTGATCCCCTTTCAAACCGCCTTTGAACGCCCGACCCCGGTGGGACCGCTGGCGCAAATTCTGCACGCGGCCATCGACACCGGCATCGCCCGCGGGGCTTTTGCAGACGCGCTGCACTTTGTGCGCACCAAAACCCGGCCGTGGATCGACGCCACCACCGACATCGCCAGCGAAGACCCGCTCACCCTCAACAGTTTCGGCCACTTGAGCGTGCGCCTGAGCGCCGCCAACGCCCTGCTGGAACGGGCTGGCGAGTTTCTCGACAGCGCCCAAACCCACACCACCGCCAATACGGTGGCCGCTGCATCCATTGCCGTGGCTGAAGCGCGCGCACTGAGCACGGAAATCGCTCTGGCAGCGGGCAGCACCTTGTTTGAACTGGCGGGCAGCCAGGCCACGCTGGCCGAACACGGCCTCGATCGCCACTGGCGCAACGCCCGCGTGCACACCCTGCACGACCCGGTGCGCTGGAAGTACCACGCCGTGGGCAATTACTACCTCAACGATGAAAACCCACCCCGGCGGGGGACCCTCTGATGAGCAAAAAGAAAATCCTGATCAATGCCTTCAACATGAACTGCATCGGTCATATCAATCACGGGTTGTGGACTCATCCACAAGACACCTCCACCCAGTTCAATACGCTGGAGTACTGGACCGAACTGGCCCAATTGCTGGAGCGCGGGCTGTTCGACGGGCTGTTTATCGCCGACATCGTGGGCGTGTACGACGTGTATCAGAAGTCCATCGACGTGCCGCTCAAGGAGTCGATTCAACTTCCGGTCAACGACCCGTTGCTGCTGGTGTCCGCGATGGCGGCGGTGACCAGGCATCTCGGGTTTGGCCTGACCGCGAACCTGACCTACGAAGCGCCGTATCTGTTCGCGCGCCGTATGTCGACGCTCGATCACCTGACCCGTGGCCGCGTGGGCTGGAACATCGTCACCGGCTACCTGGACAGCGCCGCCAAGGCCATGGGCCTGACCGAACAGGTCGAACACGACCGTCGTTACGACCAGGCCGATGAATACCTGGAGGTGCTGTACAAGCTGTGGGAAGGCAGTTGGGAAGACGACGCCGTGCTCAACGATCCGGTGCAACGCATCTATGCCCGGCCCGACAAAGTGCACAAGGTCAAACACGCGGGCGAGTTTTATCAGGTGGAGGGCTACCACCTCTGCGAGCCATCGCCGCAGCGCACGCCCGTGCTGTTTCAGGCCGGCAGTTCTGAGCGCGGCCTGGCGTTTGCCGGGCGTCATGCCGAGTGTGTGTTTATCAGCGGTCAGACCAAAGCCGCAACCAAAGCACAAGTCGACAAGGTGCGCGCCAGCGCCGTAGCAGCCGGGCGCAACGCCGATGACATCAAGCTGTTTATGGGCATCAATGTGATCGTTGCGCCCACTGAAGCACACGCCCAGGCCAAGCGTGACGAGTACCTGAGCTACGCCAGCGCCGAGGCCGGGGTGGCGCATTTTTCCAGCTCCACCGGCATCGACTTTGCCGACTATGCGTTGGACGAGCCTATCCAACACGTGAAAAGCAACGCCATTCAGTCGGCCACCAGCGTGCTGAAAAACAACGACTGGACACGCCGCAAATTGCTTGAGCAGCACGCTTTGGGCGGGCGCTACATCACCTTGGTGGGGTCGCCGGAGCAGGTGGCCGACGAACTGGAGTCGTGGATAAACGAAACCGGCCTCGACGGCTTCAACCTGACCCGCATCGTCACGCCACAAAGCTATGTCGACTTTATCGACCTGGTGGTACCCGAGTTGCAACGCCGGGGTTCCTACAAGACGGCTTACGACAGCGGCAGCCTGCGGCAAAAACTGTTTACCGACGGTGAGGCGCACTTGCCGCAACGCCATACCGGCGCGAACTACCGCCACACCGCATGACCTGCTCGCGGTCTTTTAACGATCAAAAAATCGCGAGCACGCTCGCACCTAAACGTACGCATTCTGACTGGATATTAATGATGAACAACAAACACTTTTCTCACCCAGTCAAAGCACTGGTTCTGGTCCTCGGGCTGTTCAGCGGCCTTGCCGTGGCTGGGGAAGCCCCGCTCAAGGTCGGCACCACGGCGGCCTTTGCCCCGGCCCTGGAAACCACGGTGGCTGAAGCCAAGAAGCAAGGGTTGGACGTCGAGCTGGTGGAGTTTACCGACTGGATCGCGCCCAATGTCAGCCTGGCCGCTGGCGACATCGACGTGAACTACTTCCAGCACAAACCGTTTCTGGAAAACGCCAACGCGGCGGGCAAATGGAACCTTGAGCCTTACGCACCGGGCATCATCAACAACGTGGGGCTGTACTCCAAAAAGTACAAAAGCATTGAAGACTTGCCGGTGGGCGCAACCGTGGCCATCGCCAATGACCCGATCAACAGCGGCCGTGGCCTGCAGTTGCTGGCCAAGGCGGGCCTGATCACCCTCAAGCCGGGCGTGGCGTACAAGGCCACCGAGGAAGACATCACCGCCAACCCCAAGAAAATCAAAATTTTGCAGGTTGAAGCGGTGCAACTGGTACGCGCCTACGACGATGCCGACCTGGTGCAGGGCTACCCGCACTACATCCGCCTGGCCAAAACCTTTGATGCCGGTTCCGCGCTGCTGTTCGACGGCATCGACCACCCGGAGTACGTCATTCAGTTTGTGATTGCACCCAAGAGCAAAGACGACCCGCGACTGGCCAAGTTCGTTGATATCTATCAGCACTCACCCGAAGTCCGCGCTTCGCTGGACAAGGCCTACGGCACTCTTTACCAACCTGGCTGGAACTGATCATGAATGTGGCAATTGCTCGCGAGCGGCTCGACCAGCCGCAGCCCAGCGCGACCCACACCGAGCTGCACCCTGAACTGAGCAACGCCCATGTGCGCTTTATTGGCGTGGGTAAAACCTATAACGGCCGCCAGGGCCCGGTAGATGCCCTGAAAGGCATCGAACTGGCGATTCTACGCGGGGAAATCTTCGGCATTATCGGCCGCAGCGGCGCGGGGAAATCGTCGCTGATCCGCACCATCAACCGCCTGGAGCAACCCAGCAGCGGCCGGGTGCTGATTGATCAGGTGGACATTGGTGAGTTCGATGAGAACGCGCTGGTGGCTTTGCGCCGCCAAACCGGCATGATTTTCCAGCACTTCAACCTGATGTCCGCCAAAACCGTGTGGCAGAACGTCGAGCTGCCGCTCAAGGTGGCGGGCGTTCCCAAGCTGCAACGCGAACAGAAAGTGCGCGAGTTGCTGGAACTGGTGGGCCTGCAAGGCAAACACACGGCCTACCCGGCGCAACTGTCGGGCGGGCAGAAACAGCGCGTGGGCATTGCCCGGGCGCTGGTTCACGACCCGGCCATTTTGCTCTGCGACGAGGCTACGTCGGCCCTCGACCCGGAGACCACGCAGTCCATCCTCGGTTTGCTGCGCGAGATCAATCAGCGGCTGGGCCTGACCATCATCCTGATCACGCACGAGATGGCGGTGATCCGTGATATTTGCCACCGCGTGGTGGTGCTCGAACAAGGCCGCGTGGTGGAACAGGGGCCAGTATGGCAAGTGTTCGGCAACCCACAGCACGAGGTCAGCAAAACCCTGCTGGCACCGCTGCAAGACAGCCTGCCCGAAGCGCTGCAACACCGCATCACGGCCCTGCCATCGTCGTCGCAATCCAGCGTGATCCTGCGCCTGCGCTTTACCGGCAACCAAGCCCAGGAACCGGATCTGGGCGCACTGTTTTCGGCGCTCGGCGGTCAGGTGCGACTGTTACACGGCGGCGTCGAACAGATTCAAGGGCATGCGCTGGGCCAGTTGCTACTCAGCGTCACCAGCACGTCGCTGGGGGCCGACGAACTGCGCCAGCGCGCCGAACACTGGGCACAACAGGTCGAGGTGGTGGGCTATGGGGTTTGATCGTTTATGGCAGGGCGTGCTCGACACCTTTTTGATGGTGGGCGTGTCGTCGTTTATTGCCTTGATTGCAGGCATTCCGCTGGCAGTGATTCTGGTCACCAGCGACAAGGGCGGTATTTATGAAGCCCCGGCGCTGAACAAGGCGCTGGGCGCGTTCGTCAACCTGTTCCGCTCGATTCCGTTTCTGATTTTGATGGTGGCGCTGATCCCGTTTACCCGCCTGATCGTGGGCACCACGTATGGCGTGTGGGCGGCCGTTGTACCGCTGACCATCGCCGCAACCCCGTTTTTTGCGCGCATTGCCGAAGTCAGCCTGCGGGAGGTGGATCACGGCCTGATCGAAGCCGCACAAGCCATGGGGTGCAAGCGCCATCACATCATCTGGCACGTGCTGCTGCCGGAAGCCTTGCCGGGCATCGTGGGCGGGTTCACCATCACCATCGTGACGATGATCAACTCATCCGCCATGGCCGGGGCCATTGGTGCGGGGGGCCTGGGGGACATTGCCTACCGCTACGGCTACCAGCGCTTTGACACGCAGGTCATGCTGACCGTGATTGTGCTGCTGGTGATACTGGTCGCCCTGATTCAGCGCGGCGGTGACCGCCTGGCGCGCGTGCTGAACAAGCGCTGAACCGTGACGTCGCCCGCCTCGCGCCTACCGACATACACCGTAGGCACGAGGGTGTGGCCATTGCTTACTTCTGCGTACCGTCGTCATGCTGCAGGTTGGCCTGGGTCAGGTTGCAACCGGCCGGTACGCTGCGGGTCAGCCATACATTGCCGCCAATGGTCGAGCCCTTGCCAATGGTGATGCGCCCCAGAATCGTCGCGCCGGCATAAATCACCACATCGTCTTCAACAATCGGATGGCGCGGGTGACCTTTTTGTAGCTGGCCCGATTCGTCGGCCGGGAAGCGTTTGGCCCCCAGCGTTACCGCCTGGTAGATGCGCACACGCTCACCGATGACGGCAGTTTCTCCGATCACCACACCCGTGCCGTGGTCGATAAAGAAACTGCGGCCAATTTGCGCGCCGGGGTGAATGTCGATACCGGTGGCCGAGTGGGCAATTTCTGCGCTGATGCGAGCCAGCAACGGCAGCCCGGCGCGGTACAGGTGATGCGCCAGCCGGTGGTGGATCACCGCCAGAATTCCCGGGTAGCACAGCAGCACCTCGTCCACGCTACGGGCGGCCGGGTCGCCGTGGTAGGCGGCCAGCACATCCGTGTCGAGGATGCTGCGCAGGCTCGGCAGGGCCAGGGCGAAATCCTGGATCAGGTGCGTGGCTTGGGCATTCACATTGTCGTCGGTCAGGCCACCTTGGCGCGCGGCATAACGCAGCTCCAAGCGGGCCTGGCACAGCAGGGCATTGAGCGCCACGTCGAGGGTGTGGCCCACGTAAAAGTCTTCGCTTTCTTCACGCAGGTCGACCGGCCCCAGACGCATCGGAAACAGCGCGCCGCACAGGGCTTCCAGAATATCGGCCATGGCTGCACGCGACGGCAGTTCACGGCCGCCCAGTTCACCTCTGACGCGCCCGTTTTGCGTGCGCCACTGGTTACGTGCCGTGCGCAGTTGGCTGACGATGGTTTGCAATTGCCAAGGATTGGAACGATCACTCACAAGGAAAACTCCGCACGCTGGCGGCTGATTTGAACAGCCGCGAATGGGAAAATATCTTACGGTATGAACGCGTTTAAAGCGTAGTCAATTCCCGGTTTAACGCTGACGGCGACGGTAGGCCCACACGCCCACAATCAGCAGCACACACGCACCAAGAGCACCCAGCACAAGCGCGCTCAAGCCGTTATAACTCAGCAGCGGTTTCTCGATACGCACATAGCCGGGCTCGGCAAACAACGCGCGCATGGCGGCATTGGCCTGTTCCAGGCTGACGTCTGCCAGGCGTTGGGTCGGGTCAGCGAACAGGCCTTCATCGTAGTCACCCAACGCGCTCCAGTAATAGTCCGCCAGCGCGCTGTTGCCTTGCACGGCCCAGGCCTGACGCGTTATGGCGGCGTTCTTGAGCCGTGCAAAGGTCTGCGGGTCCAGGCCGTTCTTGAGCAACTGTGCCCTGAGCTGCGTCAGTAGCTGCTGCACTTCGCCCACGTCCTCGCGGGCAACGTCGGCGTTCAGGCTCATAAAACTGACGCCGCCAAACACCTCACGCTCCGACCACGGGCCGTAGGACACACCGTGCTTAAGCCGCAGCTCGCTGTACAGCGCCCACTCCAGGTAATCGCGCACCAAGCGCCAGGTTTCATCGCTCATGCCTTCAATCAGCGGCTCCGGCAGCAGCCAGTGCACCCTGGCGGTCTCACCCACCACACCACGCACCAACACGCGCTCAGCTTGGGCCGTGGCGGTGATTTGCGGCAAAGGCCTGTGTTCGTGGGGCTCAATCGGCTCCAGTGCCCCGTAAGCGCGCTCCAGGTAAGCCGGCAACAGGCGATCGAGGTCACCGACGATAATCAGCGTCATGTTATTGGGCACGTACCAGTCTTTGCGCACGGCATCGAGCTGCTCACGTGTCAGGTCTTGGACCTGCGCCCGCTCGGCACATTTAAGCCCCAGTTCCACGGCCAATTGATTGCTGGCGCTGTGGCCTAAATCCTGGCGGTCCAGCCAGCGCTGCAGGTGCGAATAATGGCCGCCGTCTTCGCGCTCAACGATGTGTTTGGCAGCGCTGATGCGCGGCTCGGTGAGTTCGGTACGGTTTAACAGGCTCAACAATAAATCGAGCACCTTACGCTGATTATTGGCCGGTGCTTCGATAACGAAGGTCGTGTCGGCAGCGCTGGTGTAAGCGTTCCACTCACCGCCCAGCACTTGCATGCGGGCTTCCAGCCCCCCTTCGCCAGTGTCGTCGATACCGCTGAACAGCAGGTGTTCCAGCAGGTGCGGCAATTGTTGCTCATCGCAACTGAAGTCATCCAGCCCCACGCCCACCACCAGCCGGATAGCCACATGCCCACGCTCAGTGCCGGGCTTGAGGATCAGTTGCAGGCCATTGGGCAGTGAGTAGCCTTCAACGCGGTAACGATCAAGGGCAACGCTCTGGGCTGCGCTCAGCAGCAGGCAGATGAACAGCAGGCAACGCATAAAAAATCCCTGTATCCCTGAGTGCGTGCAGGTTAGCCGCTATTCACCAACTGACAACTGCGAGCGGTGCAACGTTCAAGGCGAATGCTGGGTATCGGGGTGGTCATCGAGGTCCAGCGCACCGGTGTCAGCGGTTTCCAGGACCACGTAGGCGCTGCTGCAAAACAAGGAGTTAAGCCGTTTCATGTCGGCGATCAGTTCCAGGTGCAGCGAACTGGTTTCGATGCTTTGCACCACTTTGCGCTGCAGGCGGCTGACGTGGGCATGCGCTAGGCGGCGCTCCTGTGCCCGAAAGCGGCGTTTTTCCCGCAACAGTTGCCGTGCACTGTTCGGGTCGGCGGTGAGAAAAACCGTCAGACCCAGGCGCAGGTTATCGATCAACTGGCGCTGCAGGCCCTCCAGTTCTTCGAGGCCGTCTTCGGAGAACTGCCGGCGTTTGGTGGTTTTCTGCTGCTGCACCTTGCGCAGCATGCGCTCGATCAAGTCACTGGCGAGTTTAAGGTTGATCGCCAGCTCTATGATTTCAGCCCAGCGGCGGCTGTCATGCTCACTCAAGTCCTCCCGGGGCATCTGCGCCAAGTACAGTTTGACGGCGCTGTAGAGCACCTCCACTTCGTCGGTGAGGGTGCGCACTTCCTGAGTGAGCGCCGTGTGTTTGCCGCGCAGGACCTCCAGCATTTCCAGCAACATGGTGTCGATCAGGTCGCCAATGCGCAGGGTTTCTCGCACGGCATTAGCCAGCGCCAGGCTTGGGGTTTCGAGCGCGGCCGGGTCCAGATGCCGGGGCTTAACAACGCCGTTGGCGTGTTCACGCTCAGGCAATAACCAGGCACACAAGCGCCCCATGGCAGCGACCGTAGGCAGCATCAGAAAGCAGCGGAGGGTGTTGTAGAGCAAGTGAAAGCCGATCACCAATTCCTGAGCGCTGTAGGTGAGGCTGTCCATCCAGGCCACGAGCGGGTCGAGCACAGGAATGATCAACAGCAGGCCGATCAATTTGTACAGCAAGCTGCCGAGCGCCACCTGACGCCCCGGCGCGTTCTGCATGCTGGTGCTGAGAAAGGCCAGCACGCCGCTGCCGATGTTGGCACCAATCACCAGGCCAATCGCCACATGCAGGCTGATGACCCCAGCGCCAGCCAGCGTCGCGGTCAGCAGTACCGCCGCCAGGCTGGAGTAAGACACCATCGCAAACAGCGCACCGACCAAAGCATCGAGCAACAGGTCGCCGGTCAATGACGCAAAAATGACCTTCACCCCTTGAGCCTGGGTGATGGGCGACGCAGCTTCGACAATCAATTGCAGTGCCAGAATAATCAGGCCAAGGCCAATGCCCACGCGACCCAGTTGCCCGGCACGGGTTTGCTTGCGCGACAAAAAGAAGATCACGCCGAGGAAAATCAGCAGCGGAGACAGCCACGACAGATCGAAGGTCAGCACCCGGGCCATCAAGGCCGTACCGACATCGGCACCCAGCATGGTGGCCAGCGCGGGCGTCAGCGTCATCAGGCCCTGGCCCACAAATGAGGTGACCAACATGGCCGTGGCATTGCTGCTTTGCACCATCGCCGTGACCACGATGCCCGCCACAAAGGCCAGCATGCGTTTGGACACATTTTGCCCAATGACCTGGCGCAGGTGGGAACCGAAGACCCGCAGAATACCGGTTCGCACGATATGCGTGCCCCAGATCAACAAGGCCACGGCGGAGAGCAGATTAAGCAGGGTCAGCATGCAGGCTCCCTGTGACGGCGGCTTCAAAAAATCAAACAGCTGCGCAGCTTTCCTACAGACGTTTCTTAAGCTGTAGTCGGCTAATGAGCAGAACGCCAGCATCGCATAGCGGGCGTCACGTTGAAACATTTCTGAAACATTTGCCGCTCAACCGTAGGCGCGAGTTGCTCGCGCCTACAGGAGGGAAGGATTAACCGATTTTGAGGACTTTCGCGAGGACGATTTTCGGGCCTTTCATCTTTTTGATGATGATGCGCAGGCCTTCGACTTCCAGTTGCTCTTCTTCAGCGGGCACACGCTTGAGCGTGTCGTAGATAAGCCCTGCAACGGTTTCGGCTTCAATGTGGTCAAGGTCAATGCCCAGCAGGCGCTCGATCTTGAACAGAGGCGTGTCGCCGCGCACCAGCAACTTGCCAGGCTGATACGACAGGATGCCCCGCTCGGCCTTGCGGTGTTCGTCCTGAATATCGCCCACCAGCACTTCCAGCACGTCTTCCATTGTCAGATAGCCCACGACTTTACCGTCGGCCTCTTCCACCAGCGCGAAGTGCGCGCCACCCTTGCGAAACTGCTCCAGCAATTGCGCCAGCGGCATATGGCGCGACACACGCTCCAGCGGCCGGGTCAGTTCTTCGAGATTGAAGGTCTCAGGCAAATGGTCAAGGTCGGCCAGCTCAAGCAGCAGGTCTTTGATGTGCAACAGGCCCACAAAGGTATTCGTCTCGGCGTCGTACACCGGGTAGCGGCTGAATTTGTGACGGCGGAACATCGCCAGGATTTCCTTGAGCGGAGCCTTGGAGTCCAGCGTCACGAGGTCTTCACGGGAGTTGGCCCAGTCGACCACTTCCAGCTCACCCATTTCCACGGCCGAAGCCAGCACACGCATCCCTTGATCGCTAGGGTTCTGACCACGGCTGGAGTGCAGGATCAGCTTGAGCTCTTCACGGCTGTAGGCGTGCTCATGGTGAGCGCCCGGCTCACCCTGGCCGGCAATGCGCAGGATGGTGTTGGCGCTGGCGTTGAGCAGGTAAATCGCCGGGTACATGGCCCAGTAGAAGAGGTACAGCGGCACGGCTGTCCACAGCGACAGGGTTTCAGGTTTGCGAATGGCCCAGGATTTGGGAGCCAGCTCACCGACCACGATGTGCAGGTACGAAATGATGAAGAAGGCAGTAAAGAACGACACACCTTTGATCACTTCAGGCGATTGCACACCCAAGGCCCCCAACAGCGGTTCCAGCAGGTGGGCAAACGCCGGCTCACCGACCCAGCCCAGGCCCAGCGACGCCAGGGTAATACCCAATTGGCAGGCGGAGAGGTAAGCGTCGAGCTGGCTGTGAACCGTACGCAGAATCTGACCACGCCAGCCGTTAACGTCGGCGATGGCCTCGACCCGGGTTGAGCGCAGTTTGACCATGGCAAATTCGGCCGCAACGAAAAAACCGTTGAGCAGTACCAGGATCAGTGCAAAAAGAATCATGCCGAAGTCGGCAAACAGTGTCGCGAGGGTCAAGCCAGGGGAAGGGTCCATGATGGAGTTTTACGGGTTCCGTTGTTTCGAATAGTGGGATGGCACCGGGCCAGAATTATGGCCCGGTCGGGCAATGTAGCGACTGGCGCGCCTGTTGCCTAGGCATCTTTTCAGTCAACAGACGCCCGGATACCCGGTTTTATGACCTGCGTCAGGGGAAAATGGCAGGTGAACGTGCTGCCGTGCCCCAGCACGCTACTGATCTCCAGGTGTGCGCGATGGCGCAGCAGGACGTGCTTGACGATGGCCAGCCCCAGCCCTGTGCCGCCGGTGTTGGCATTGCGGCTGGAGTCGACACGATAGAAACGCTCAGTCAGGCGCGGCAAGTGCTTATTGTCGATGCCTACGCCGGAATCTTGCACGGTCAGATGCGCACCCGAGGTATCGACCCACCAGCGAATCCGAATTGAGCCGCCGTCCGGGGTGTATTTAACGGCGTTAAAAATCAGATTGGAGAAGGCGCTGCGCAGCTCGGCTTCGCTGCCTTTGAGCGCAACCTCGGCTTCGAGGTCCAGCGTGATGGTTTGATTACGCTGCCCGGACAACGCTTTCGCATCGCCTTTGATCGAGTTCAACAGCGCACTGACCGGCACCGGCTGATTGTCGGACGGGTAATCCGTGGCTTCGAGCTTGGCCAGCAGCAGCAGATCATTGAGCAGCGTCTGCATGCGCTCGCCCTGTTGCTGCATCTGCGACAGTGGCCGCTTCCAGCGCGGGTTCACGTCTTCAACGTTATCGAGCAAGGTTTCCAGATACCCGCAAATCACCGTCAGCGGGGTCCGCAGTTCGTGGGACACGTTGGCGATAAAATCTTTGCGCATTTGTTCAAGCTGATGAATGCGCGTGACATCACGCACCAACATCAGGTGTTCATTGTTGCCATAGCGTGTGAGGTAGAGCTGGATGCGCAGGTGATCGTTGACAGGCGACGGGATATCCAGCGGCTCGGCGTAGTTGCCGGCCTCGAAGTACTCCTTGAAGCGCGGGTGGCGCACCAGGTTACTCACCGGCTGGCCGCTGTCTTGCGGGGTTTTCAAGCCCAGTAAGGTTTCAGCCGCACGGTTCCACCACTCCAGGTTGCCGTCGCTGTCGAGCATCACCACCGCATCCTTGAGTGCAGCGGTGGACTCTTGCACACGGTCAATCACCGCTTGCAGCCGCCCGCGCACCCGCTGATCGCGGCGCTGCAAGTGGTAAATGCTGTCGAAGACTTCGCCCCACAGGCCATAGCCATCGGGCGGTGCCTGGTCGGGTTGGTGATTGCGCAGCCAGTCGTGCAAACGCAACAACTGCTTGAGGGTCCAGCCCAGATAGAGCGCCAGGCCTGCGGCCAGGCTCCAGCCATAATGACCACTGATCACACCGACCAGCAGGCAGCCAGCTACCAGAAACAACAAATGACGAATCAGAGTGCCATGCCAGTTTTGATTCAAGTTCACATGTCCTGTTGTGAGCTTTAAGGTGTGAGCTTCAAGTGGCACGCTTCAAGCGGCACGCTAAGGCCTTGAAGCGTGTAACGTGCAGCTCGCAGCCGCATTCAACCCTTCGTCGAAAACCGATACCCGGTGCCGCGCACGGTTTGTACCAGATTTTCATACGCCTCACCGAGGGCTTTTCGCAAGCGGCGGATGTGAACGTCCACGGTGCGCTCTTCCACGTATACATTGCCGCCCCAGACCTGATCGAGCAGTTGCCCACGGGTGTAGGCGCGCTCCTGGTGAGTCATGAAGAACTGCAGCAGGCGGTATTCGGTGGGCCCCATTTCGGCCGGTGTGCCATCGATGGTCACGCGGTGGCTGATCGGGTCGAGCAGCAAGCCACCGATTTCGATCGGCGCTTCAGTGTCGGCCGGGCCGGTACGCCGCAGCACGGCCTTGAGGCGGGCCACCAGTTCACGCGGGGAAAACGGTTTGGTGATGTAGTCGTCTGCACCGACTTCCAGGCCCTGGATCTTGTTGTCTTCTTCGCCCTTGGCCGTGAGCATGATGATCGGGATGTCACTGGTCAGTTCTTCACGCTTGAGGCGACGGGCCAGCTCAATGCCTGAGGTGCCGGGCAGCATCCAGTCCAGCAGGATCAGATCGGGTTTGCGGTCAACGATGATGGCGTGAGCTTGTTGTGAGTTCTCAGCTTCGAAGCAGTCGTAGCCTGCCATTTCCAGGGCCACCGCAATCATTTCGCGGATCGGCGCCTCGTCATCAACGATCAGAATGCTCCTGCCAACCATGCCGTAATCCTCGTGTCATTTAACTGTCTTGTGCGCATTAGATAACGGAATTATTGCAGTCGTGTGACAGCCCGGGCGAAGTCCTGCGCTCACCAGATTAGTGAACTACGCTTTTAACTCAAATCGTACAACCACAAAGAGGACGATTCAGATGAGCCACAGTCTACTCTCCTTCAAGGCCGTGCTCTTGGGTGCCGTATTGGCCTTGCCGGGGCTCGCGCTGGCCGAGCCGGCGATGACCCACGACGGCGTGCTGGTCACCCACGACAACAAGACCTTGTACACCTTCGCCAAGGACTCAGCCGGAAAATCAGCGTGCAACGACGCCTGCGCCAAGAACTGGCCACCGCTGGAAGCCGCCAGCACCGATAAAAGCATGGGCAAATGGACCGTCATCACCCGCGATGACGAGCACCTGCAATGGGCCTACGACGGCAAACCGCTGTACACCTTTGTAAAAGACGAGAAGGCCGGGGACAAGACCGGCGACGGCAAAATGGACGGTGCGTGGAAAGTCGCCAAGCCTTAAAAGATCGCGAGCCTGCTTGCGCCTACCGGTGACGTGTAAAACGGCCATGCGCAACCCAAAAAAAACCTCGCCCCCCGTTGAACGGGAGGCGAGGTTTTTTAGGGCGCGGTCTTAAACCGCAGTAGGCGATTTTGGACGGCGTACATCGGGCTGTTTCCAGGACTCGGCCACCGATTCGTCGATGGCTTGCTGGATGGCCTTTTTACGATGTTCTTCAGCACGGCGGCTGAAGAACCACACCATGAAGGTCACCAGCGACACCGCCAGCAGAATCAGGCTGGCCACGGCGTTGATCTCGGGTTTAACCCCAAGGCGCACCGCCGAAAACACTTCCATCGGCAGGGTCGTAGAACCCGGCCCGGACACGAAGCTGGCCAGCACCAGGTCATCCAGCGACAGCGCGAACGACATCATCGCACCCGCCGCCAGCGAGGGCGCAATCATCGGGATGGTGATCAGAAAGAACACCTTCCACGGCTTGGCACCCAGGTCCATGGCCGCTTCCTCGATGGACAGGTCCAGTTCACGCAACCGCGACGACACGACCACGGCCACGTAGGCCGAGCAGAACGTGGTGTGGGCGATCCAGATGGTGACCAGGCCACGCTCTTGCGGCCAGCCAATCATTTGCGCCATGGCCACGAACAGCAGCAACAGCGACAGACCGGTGATCACTTCCGGCATCACCAGCGGTGCCGTGACCAGGCCGCCAAACAGCGTGCGGCCCTTGAAGTGGCTGATGCGGGTCAGCACGAAGGCCGCCAGTGTGCCCAGCGCCACCGCTGCAATCGCCGTGTAAAAGGCGATTTCCAGCGAGCGCATGACCGAGCCCATCAGTTGGGTGTTGTCGAGCAACCCCGTGTACCACTTCAGCGACCAGCCCCCCCACACCGTCACCAGCTTGGAGGCGTTGAACGAGTAGATCACCAGAATCAGCATCGGCAGGTAGATAAACACCAACCCCGCCACCAGCATGAAGCTTGAGAAACGGATGCGGTTCATATCTTGCCCTCCAGCTCTTTAGCCTGGCTGCGGTTGAACAGGATGATGGGCACGATCAGGATCGCCAGCATGACCACGGCGAGCGCGGACGCTACCGGCCAGTCACGGTTGTTGAAGAACTCTTGCCACAACACTTTACCGATCATCAGGGTTTCCGGGCCGCCCAGCAGCTCTGGAATGACAAACTCACCCACCACCGGAATAAACACCAGCATGCAGCCCGCGATAATGCCGTTCTTGGACAGCGGCACGGTGATTTTCCAGAAGCTGTTGAAGGTGCTCGAGCCCAGGTCGGAGGCGGCCTCCAACAAGCTGTGATCGTGTTTCACCAGGTTGGCGTACAGCGGCAGGATCATGAACGGCAGGTACGAATACACGATGCCGATATACACCGCGATATTGGTGTTAAGGATCTGCAACGGTTCGTTGATCAAGCCGATCGACATCAGGAAGCCATTGAGCAAGCCGTTGTTGCTGAGGATGCCCATCCAGGCATACACGCGAATCAGGATGGCCGTCCAGGTCGGCATCATGATCAGCAGCACCAGCACCGTCTGCATCTCTCTGCGCGCATTGGCGATGGCGTAGGCCATCGGGTAGCCGATCAGCAGGCACAACAAGGTGCTGAAAAAGGCCATCTTCAGGGAGCCCAGGTAAGCGGCGATGTACAGCTCATCGTCGCCCAACAGGGCGTAGTTACCCAGATTCAACAGCACTTGGATCTTTTGGTCCACGTAGCTGTAAATTTCGGTGTACGGCGGAATCGCGACATCGGCCTCAGCAAAGCTGATTTTCAGCACGATGAAGAACGGCAACATGAAGAACAAAAACAGCCACAGGAATGGAATCCCGATGACCGCATGGCGGCCACTGGGGGTTATTCGTTGCAGTCGGCGTTTGAGCTTTCGCATGTTCATGAGCGCAGTACCACGCCGCTGTCGTCTTCCCACCATACGTAGACCTGGTCGTCCCAGGTAGGGCGTGCGCCCTGGCGTTCAGCGTTGGCCACAAACGATTGCACCAGCTTGCCGCTTGGCAACTCGACGTAGAACACCGAATGGCCGCCCAGGTAAGCAATGTCATGCACCTTGCCGCGCGACCAGTTGTGCTCATAGGTCGGCTTTTCGGTGGTGATCAGCATTTTTTCCGGGCGAATGGCGTAGGTGATGCGCTTGTCTTCCACCGACGTGCTGACACCGTGGCCGACGTAAATGTCGTTCTCCAGTTCTGCGCTGTTGATGCGGGCGTAGCCTTCGGCGTCGTCGACCACTTCACCGTCGAACAGGTTGACGTTACCGATGAACTCGCACACCAGGCGGCTGACCGGGGTTTCATAGATGTCGATGGGGCTGCCGATCTGGGCAATCCAACCCAGGTGCATGATCGCGATGCGCTGAGCCATGGTCATGGCCTCTTCCTGATCGTGAGTCACCATGACGCAGGTCACGCCGACGCGCTCGATGATTTCCACCAGTTCGAGTTGCATCTGCGAACGCAGTTTTTTATCCAGCGCGCCCATCGGCTCGTCGAGCAGCAGCAGCTTCGGGCGCTTGGCCAGCGAACGGGCCAGCGCCACACGCTGACGCTGGCCGCCAGACAACTGGTGCGGTTTGCGCTTGGCGTACTGGCTCATGTGCACCAGCTTGAGCATTTCGCCCACGCGGGCATCGATCTCGGACGCCGACAGTTTGTCCTGCTTGAGACCAAACGCAATGTTCTGGGCCACGGTCATGTGCGGGAACAGGGCGTAAGACTGGAACATCATGTTGATCGGCCGCTCATAGGGCGGCATGTCAGTGATGTCTACGCCATCGAGGAAAATACGGCCTTCTGTTGGGCGCTCGAAACCGGCGAGCATACGCAGCAAGGTGGATTTGCCCGATCCCGATCCGCCGAGCAAGGCGAAGATTTCGCCTTTGTTGATTTCCAGGGACACATCGTCCACGGCAATCGTCTCGTCGAATTTTTTCGTGACCCGGTCGATTTTGACCAGAACCTGTTTAGGGGTCTGATCGCCCTCGAGGGCTTTCTTATAGGCGCCGGAGGCAACTGCCATTTACGAAACTCCCAACAAATTTAGCAGCCCGCCCGAAAGGAGCGGACCTTGGATAGGTGGTCTTGCGCACTATTTGCCCGTTTTAACCTTGGTCCATGTGCGCGTCATCAAGCGCTGGATGTTCGGGGGCAGTTCGGTCGACACATACGTTTTGTCCAGTACCGCCTGGGTGGGGTAAACGGCTTCGTCGGTACGAATGGATTCGTCCATCACCGTGTCAGCGGCCGGGTTAGGGTTGGCGTAGCCCACATAGTCACTGACCTGAGCAATCACATCGGGCTTGAGCAAGTAGTTGATGAACGTATGGGCTTGCTTGACGCTGCTGGAATCCTTGGGAATGGCCAACATGTCGAACCACAAGGCACCGCCTTCCTTGGGCACGATGTACTCGATGTTCACGCCCTTTTGGGCATCTTCGGCACGGGACTTGGCCTGGAACACATCACCGGAGAACCCGATGGCGACACAGATATTGCCGTTGGCCAGGTCAGAGATGTACTTGGAGGAATGGTAGTAGGTGACGTAAGGACGCACCGACAGCAGGACTTCTTCCGCTTTTTTGTAATCCTTGGGGTTGGTGCTGTTGGCATCCAGGCCCAGGTAGTTCAGGACCGTCGGCAGCATTTCATCGGCTGAGTCCAGGAAAGCAACACCGCACTTGGTCAGCTTTTCCATGTTTTCAGGCTTGAACACCACGTCCCAGGAATCGATTTTGTCGACGCCCAGCACTTCTTTGACTTTATCGACGTTGTAACCGATGCCATTGGTGCCCCACAGGTAGGGCACGGCATACAGGTTGCCCGGATCGTTTTGCTCAAGACGCTTGAGCAGGGCCGGATCCAGGTTGGAATAGTTGGGGAGCTGCGACTTGTCGAGCTTCTGGAAGGCTCCCGCTTTAATCTGCTTGCCCAGGAAGTGGTTAGACGGAACGACCACGTCATAACCGGTGCGCCCGGCCAGCAATTTGCCTTCAAGGGTTTCGTTGGAATCGAAGACGTCATAGATCGGCTTGATGCCGGTGGTTTTCTCGAAATCGGCCAAGGTGTTCGGCGCGATATAGTCCGACCAGTTATAAATGTGCACAGAAGGTGCTGCTTGTACGCTGACGGCAAGCGTCAAACCGGCACCGGCCAGCAGGGTCTTGCAAAACAAAGATTTAGACACGTGATGGTCCTCTAAATAGTTGGGCCTGACTCGCCCGCGTCACACGGCAGCAGAACTGCCAAATACAAAACCGGCGCGCAACTTACCCTCGATAAACCGGCACAGCAAAGTTTTCTGCGATTAATTGCTGTAATGCCCTGATTTAGCTTGATTTCACACGGTAGGAGCGAGTTCACCCGCGATCTTTTGATCTTCATCTTTAAAAGATCGCGAGCAAGCTCGCGCCTACAGATCAAGGTTATTTACCGGACTTGATCTTGGTCCAGCTGCGGGTCAGAACCCGTTGCGTCGCCGCAGGCAGGTCAGCAATCGCGTACAACTTGGCTTTCACCTCATCCGACGGGTAGATGCTCGGATCATCCGAGATGTCTTTATTCACGAGCGGTGTTGCAGCTTTGTTACCGTTCGGGAAACGCACGCTGTTCGTAATTTCAGCCATCACTTCCGGCTGCATCAGGAAGTTCATGAACTGGTAGGCGGCATCGACGTTTTCGGCGTCTTTAGGAATCGCCACCATGTCGTAGAAGCTGCCTGCGCCTTCTTTCGGAATCACGTAGCTCAGTTTGACCTTGTCACCGGCTTCTTTGGCGCGGGAAATGGACTGTTCCAGGTCACCCGAGTAACCCACGGCTACACAGATGTTGCCGTTGGCCAGGTCAGAGATGTACTTGGAGGAATGGAAGTAGCCCACCGACGGACGAATTTTCAGGAACAGCGCCTCGGCCTCGGCCAGTTGCTTCTTGTCCTGCGAGTCGGTCGGGTAGCCCAGGTAGTGCAACGCCACCGGGATCATTTCGGTCGGCGAGTCGAGGAAGCTGATGCCACAGCTTTTCAGCTTGGCCGCGTTCTCGGGCTTGAACAGCACGTCCCAGGAATCAATGGTGTCGACGCCCAGTGCGGCTTTGACTTTTTCAGGGTTGTAGCCGATGCCAATAGTGCCCCACATGTAGGGGAACGCATATTTGTTGTCTTTGTCGCTGGCATCGCCCACGGCCTTGAGCAACGCAGGGTCGAGGTTTTTCCAGTTAGGCAGCTTGGACTTGTCCAGTTCCTGGTAAACACCGGCCTTGATCTGCTTGGCCAGGAAGTTGTTGGATGGCACCACCACGTCATAACCGGACTTGCCCGCCAGTAATTTGGCTTCGAGGGTCTCGTTGCTGTCGAACACGTCGTAAACCACTTTGAGGCCGGACTGCTGCTCGAATTTTTTGACGGTGTCTGGCGCGATGTAATCGGACCAGTTGTAGATGTGCAGCACTTTGTTGTCCGCCGCCTGAGCCGCCCCCGCCATGACGCCCATCAACGAGAGGGCGAGAAGGGTCTTGCCAGCTTTTTTAAAACCTGATGCCTTCATCTGTAATGCTCCAATTGTTCTTTTAAACCACCGATTCAGCGACCTGATCTCAGGATGACTAAAGCCGACGGCTAGTCTGGCAAGATCCGGGGCAGGCTTTCAAGGGAAGAGCCTTGATTCCTATGGCTCCGAGCGCAACTGCCTACGTTAATTCGGCCACTATCTTGCGCTCAGAGCCTAGCAGTTAACCTTGCAGAACTTCCAAGGTCAGGTCCAGGCACTTGCGAGCCTTGGTGACCAGCTCATCGATCTCGCCTTTGCTGATCACCAGCGGCGGCGAAATGATCATGGTGTCACCGACGGCACGCATGATCAGGCCGTTATCGAAACAGAACTGACGGCAGATCATGCCCGCCCCTTTGCCTTCGTAACGTTTGCGAGTGGCTTTGTCCTGCACCAGTTCAATGGCACCCAACAAACCAACCCCACGCACTTCGCCCACCAACGGGTGATCGTTCAGCTCACGTAGACGCTTTTGCAAATACGGTGCCGTTTCGTCATGAGCGTTTTCGATTATTTTTTCGTCGCGCAGGATGCGGATGTTTTCCAGCGCAACCGCTGCCGCCACCGGGTGACCGGAGTAGGTAAAGCCATGGTTGAAATCGCCGCCCTCGTTGAGTACGGCCACCACTTCATCGCGCACAATCAAGCCACCCATCGGGATGTAACCCGAGGTCAGGCCCTTGGCGATGGTCATCATGTCAGGCTTCAAATCGTAGAAATCACTGCCAAACCACTCGCCGGTACGGCCAAACCCACAGATCACTTCGTCGGCGACAAACAGAATGTCGTACTTGGCCAGAATCTCTTTGATGCGCGGCCAGTAGGTCGCAGGTGGAACAATCACACCCCCGGCCCCCTGGATAGGTTCGGCAATAAATGCACCGACAGTGTCCACGCCCAGCTCGAGAATTTTTTCTTCCAGTTGGTTAGCCGCCCAAATACCGAACTCTTCGGGAGACATGTCGCCGCCTTCACCGAACCAGTACGGCTGCGCGATGTGCGTGATGCCCGGGATCGGCAAGTCGCCCTGCTCGTGCATGTAGGTCATGCCGCCCAGGCTGGCACCCGCCACGGTGGAACCGTGGTAGCCATTTTTGCGGCTGATGATGGTTTTTTTGTTGGGTTGGCCTTTGATCGCCCAGTAGTGGCGAACCATGCGCAACATGGTGTCGTTGCCTTCGGAACCGGAGCCGGTGAAGAACACATGGTTCATGCCTTCAGGGGCGATGTCGGCGATGGCTTTGGACAGTTCCAGGACCGGCGGGTGGGCAGTCATGAAGAACAGGTTGTAGTACGGCAGTTCGCGCATTTGCTTGCTGGCGGCTTCGGCCAGCTCGTCACGCCCGTAACCGATGGCGACACACCACAGGCCGGCCATGCCGTCGAGAATCTTGTGCCCTTCGCTGTCCCACAGGTACACGCCTTTGGCGTGGGTGATGATGCGCGGGCCGACTTCTTTTAACTGTTTGAAGTCACTGAACGGTGCCAGGTGGTGATCGTTGCTCAGCTGTTGCCATTCGAGGGTTTGCGGGTTTTTGTTGCTCATACGGCTCTCCTTGTATTCAGTGGGGAGGGTGCGCATTCCAGGCGCACCCTCCGGCGTGTCAGACGGCGAACAGCAGGAATTCCCGCTCCCACGAACTGATAACGCGTTTGAAGTTTTCATGTTCGGCACGTTTGACGGCCACGTAGCCCGTGATGAACTTGTTGCCCAGGTATTTTTCGATGGTCTTGCTGTTTTCCATCCGCTCCAGCGCATCCTCAATGGTCAGCGGCAGGCGCAGGTTACGGCGCTCATAGCCACGGCCCACCACCGGTGCACTCGGGTTCACACCTTCGACCATGCCGATGTAGCCACACAGCAGGCTGGCGGCAATCGCCAGGTACGGGTTGGCGTCAGCGCCCGGCAGGCGGTTTTCCACGCGACGGTTTTGCGGGCCGGCATCCGGCACACGCAGGCCCACCGTGCGGTTCTCTTCGCCCCACTCCACGTTAACCGGTGCCGAAGTGTCCGGCAGGAAGCGGCGGAAGGAGTTCACGTTCGGTGCAAACAGCGGCAGCAGTTCAGGGATGTATTTCTGCAACCCGCCGATGTGATTAAGGAACAGTTGGCTCATGCTCCCGTCTTCATTGGAGAAGACGTTTTTGCCGGTTTCGATATCAATGATGCTCTGGTGCAAGTGCATCGCGCTGCCCGGCTCGCCGGTCATGGGCTTGGCCATGAACGTGGCGGCCACGTCGTGCTTGAGCGCGGCTTCACGCATGGTGCGCTTGAACACCAGAATCTGGTCGGCCAGCGACAAGGCATCGCCGTGACGGAAGTTGATTTCCATCTGCGCCGTGCCGTCCTCATGAATCAAGGTATCCAGGTCCAGCTCTTGCAGCTCGCACCAGTCGTAGACGTCTTCGAACAACGGGTCGAATTCGTTGGCCGCCTCAATAGAGAACGACTGACGGCCGGTTTCCGGGCGGCCCGAGCGGCCGACCGGCGGTTGCAGCGGGTAGTCCGGGTCGTCACTGCGCTTGGTCAGGTAGAACTCCATTTCGGGAGCCACAATCGGCTGCCAGCCATGGTCGGCATAGAGTTTGAGCACCTTTTTAAGCACGTTGCGCGGCGACAGCTCAATCGGGTTGCCCTGCTTGTCATAGGTGTCGTGGATCACCTGCGCGGTGGGCTCGACAGCCCAAGGCACGACAAAGACAGCGTTCTGGTCGGGGCGGCAGACCATGTCGATATCAGCCGGGTCGAGCAGCTCGTAATAGATGTCGTCTTCGACATAGTCGCCCGTCACGGTTTGCAGCAATACGCTCTCGGGCAGGCGCATGCCTTTTTCGGCAATGAACTTGTTGGTCGGCGAGATCTTTCCGCGAGTAATGCCGGTAAGGTCGGCGATCATGCATTCGACTTCTGTGATCTTGTGGTCTTTCAACCAATCGGTGAGCTGGTCGAGGTTGTTACTCATAAATGCCTCTGGGCTGAGTTTCCTGACTTGAATAAGTCAGGCGTTTACTGA
>NZ_JASLGE010000023.1 GCF_030150285.1 Pseudomonas sp.
GCGCCAAATGACTGAGAGATTAAGCGGCCAACCCATGCCGGGTTGGGCATGTGGTTTTAGAGGGCTGAGGCATGTCGAGAGTCTGTCAAGTTACCGGTAAGGGTCCGGTGACTGGGAATAACATTTCCCACGCAAATAACAAAACCCGTCGTCGTTTCCTGCCGAACCTGCAGCATCACCGCTTCTGGGTTGAAGAAGAGAAACGTTTTGTGCGTCTGCGCGTATCTGCTAAAGGCATGCGTATCATCGACAAGCGTGGCATTACTGTCGTGCTGGCCGAAATCCGCCGTGCTGGCAAGATCTAAAGGAGCTAATCATGCGTGAATTGATCCGTTTGGTGTCGAGCGCTGGTACAGGCCATTTCTACACCACTGATAAGAACAAGCGCACCACTCCGGACAAAATCGAAATCAAAAAATTCGATCCGCGGGTTCGCAAGCACGTGATCTACAAAGAAGCCAAAATCAAGTAATTGGTTTTGTTTCTTACAAGAAAGGCCCGCATCTCACGATACGGGCCTTTTTTGTTGCTTGTGTGAGCGCTCAACACCGTCGCCTGAGCCCCATCATCCTTCTTCCGGGTAAGGGATTGCGACTTCCAGAATTTCCATCGCTAATGTCCCTTTGCCATTTGAGCCTCTCTCACTCAGGTAGGGATAACCTTCATCGTACATTCGTTTGATCACCACCCCACTGGCGCTGGTCAGTTTCACATCGTCAAAAAAGTCGCCGAACCCGATACTCTCAGGGTTAACCGCCCCGAGCTGCCATGTGCCCAAGACACTGCCCCCGTACTCCATAAGCCCCAGTGGTCGGTCATATAGCCCCACGTAGCCATTACGGCTGATATCGAGTTGATAGCCCTTGAAGAAAGGCTCCTTACGCGACAAGGGAACACACCGCACATCGTAATAATACTGGCCCGACTCAACGTAACAGCCGAACCAGAAATCCATCTTGATCACGGCCTTGGACAGCACCACACCGTGGTATCGGGTGTAATCGTCGTAGCCCGCAAACAGCCAGCCATCATTGTGCTTAAAAGGGGTGCCTGCATCATAGCCGGCACCCACCCGGTGCAAGATGGCTTGCGACTCCTGCCAGTAAAGCGTTGCCCTGAAACTGTAGGCCTGCTTGAACACAAAACTCATATGACGCTCCTTGTCCGGCGAATGAAAGCGGCTTCTACCGCCCTCAAAGCGTGGCTCAAATGCGCCTTGATGTTCTGGCAGGAACGCTACGGCGGGGTGAAGCCTGACCAGGGAAGTGCCCACACAAAAAAGCCCCGCCGTCTTTCGATGGCGGGGCTTGCGAACGCTCTAGTTCAGCGCTTCAGGGCTTTTGTTCAAAGACGACGTATACCTTCTTACAGGGTTCGAGCACTTCCCATGTCCCTTTGAACCCCGCCGGGATGACAAACCGGTCACCCACGCGCAGGGTCTTGCTGTTGCCTTCCTGATCGCGCAAAACAGAAACGCCCTGCAAGATTTCACAATACTCATGCTCGGTATAAGACACTGTCCACAAGCCCAGCCCACCTTCCCAAACGCCAGCGTTCATTTGCTCGCATGGGCTATGGTAGTGGTTGTGGATAACTTGTTCGGGATCGCCCTTGAGTACCTTCTCCGGCGACGGGCGAAAGCGTTCAGTCTGAGTGGTGGCGGTACCAAAATCGACGACAGTTTCGATGCTCATTGCGCTTATCCCCCCGAAATGACAGTGCGTACGGTTAGCCAAAACAGAGTCTATGTTTATTAAAACGAACAAGCCATGGCGTTTGCGAGACCCGTGTCAAATATATTGAAAGTCTGCGGGCCACTGGTTTAGGGTGGTACGTGCCTGGTGCCAGTCACGCTTGTTGACTGGCCAGCATTCCTGACGCGCCCCATCAAACGTGGCGCGTTTATTTTCACTGAGAGGAGGACACTCGAATGACCACCCTGACGCGTGCTGATTGGGAACAACGGGCCCAGCAGCTGAAAATCGAAGGTCGCGCCTACATCAACGGTGAATACACCGACGCGGTCTCCACTGACACATTCGAGTGCCTCAGCCCGGTCGACGGCCGCTTGCTGGGCAAGGTCGCCAGCTGTGATGCCGCTGACGCCCAGCGCGCCGTCGAAAACGCGCGCAAAACCTTTGATTCCGGTGTCTGGTCGCGCCTGGCTCCGGCCAAACGCAAGGCCGTCATGATCCGTTTTGCCGGGCTGCTCAAGGCTCACGCCGAAGAACTGGCCCTGCTTGAAACTCTGGACATGGGCAAGCCGATCAGCGATTCCCTGAACATCGACGTGCCCGGTGCGGCGAATGCGCTGAGCTGGAGCGGTGAAGCCATCGACAAGATTTACGACGAAGTCGCCGCCACCCCGCACAATCAGCTGGGCTTGGTGACCCGCGAAGCCGTCGGCGTCGTGGCAGCCATCGTCCCGTGGAACTTCCCCCTGATGATGGCCTGCTGGAAGCTGGGGCCTGCGTTGTCGACCGGTAACTCGGTCATCCTCAAACCGTCTGAAAAATCCCCGCTGACCGCCATTCGCATCGCGGCGCTGGCCGTGGAAGCGGGCATCCCTGCCGGTGTGCTGAACGTGCTGCCAGGTTACGGTCACACCGTTGGCAAGGCGCTGGCCCTGCACATGGACGTCGACACGCTGGTGTTCACTGGCTCGACCAAAATCGCCAAGCAACTGCTGATTTACTCCGGCGAATCCAATATGAAGCGCATCTGGCTGGAAGCCGGTGGCAAGAGCCCGAACATCGTCTTCGCTGACGCGCCGGACCTGCAAGCCGCAGCAGAATCCGCAGCCAGTGCCATCGCGTTCAACCAGGGCGAAGTGTGCACTGCAGGCTCGCGCCTGTTGGTCGAGCGCTCGATCAAAGACACCTTCCTGCCATTGGTAGTCGAAGCCCTCAAGGGCTGGAAACCGGGTAACCCGCTGGACCCGGCCACCAACGTCGGCGCACTGGTCGACACACAGCAGATGAATACCGTGCTGTCGTACATCAAATCCGGCCATAGCGAAGGCGCAAAACTGGTCGCCGGGGGCAATCAAATCCTGCAGGAAACGGGCGGTACTTACGTTGAGCCGACCATTTTCGACGGTGTTAGCAATGCGATGAAAATCGCCCAAGAGGAAATCTTTGGCCCGGTCTTGTCGGTGATCACGTTCGACACCGCCGAGCAAGCGATTCAAATTGCCAACGACACGCCTTACGGCCTGGCTGCGGCGGTGTGGACGGCAGACATTTCCAAGGCGCACCTGACCGCCAAAGCCCTGCGCGCTGGCAGCGTGTGGGTCAACCAGTACGACGGCGGTGACATGACCGCGCCGTTTGGCGGCTTTAAGCAGTCGGGTAACGGCCGTGACAAATCGCTGCACGCGTTCGACAAATACACCGAGCTGAAGTCAACCTGGATCAAGCTGTAACACACCTCGCGTAACACCCTGTGCAAGCCTGCCCCTGCTAACCCCTGCGGGAGCGGGCTTGCCCACGATTCAGGCAACCCGGTTTGCTTGATGCGCCGCGTTGGAAAGATCGCGAGCACGCTCGCGCCTACAGATAGGTGGCATGCACATGCGTTGGGCGACGTATTTCGCCGTACTGGCCTCGGTGCTCAGTGTTGGCTTGGCACTGGGCGTCAGCATGCCGCTGGTGTCGTTCCGGCTAGAAGGCTGGGGCTATGGCGGCTTTGCCATTGGTGTGATGGCGGCTATGCCGGCTATCGGTGTGCTGGTCGGTGCCAGCATCGCCAGTAAGCTGGCCGCACGCTTTGGCACGCCCGGGCTGATGCGCCTGTGTTTGTGGTGCGGAGCGCTGTCTATTGGCCTGCTGGCCCTGTTGCCGAGCTACCCGATCTGGCTGGTGCTGCGCCTGTTGATCGGGGTCGTGCTCACCGTCATTTTTATCCTCGGCGAAAGCTGGATCAACCAACTGGTGGTCGAACAATGGCGCGGCCGCTTGGTGGCGCTGTACGGCTGCGCGTATGCCTTGAGCCAGCTGTCCGGGCCGTTGCTGCTGGGGCTGGTGGGCTCTGAAAACGATTACGGTTTCTGGATCGGCGTCGCCTTGCTGACGCTGGCACCCCTGCTGTTGATGGGCCGAGACGGCGCACCGACCACGGAGTCGTGCAGCGTGACCTTTAAGGACTTGCTGGCCTTCTGCCGAGGTTTACCCGCTATCGCCTGGGCCGTGGCGCTGTTCGCCGCCTTTGAGGCGATGATCCTGACATTGCTGCCCATCTACTGCCTGCGCCAAGGGTTTACCGCCGACATTGCGCTGGCGATGGTCAGCACCGTGGTGGTGGGCGATGCGCTGTTGCAACTGCCCATTGGCGCGCTGGCCGACAAGCTGTCACGCCGCTCACTGTTTACCGGCTGCGCAGTGCTGTTGATGCTGTCCAGCCTGGCGGTGCCACTGTTGCTCGATACGCTGTTGATCTGGCCGTTGTGGGTGGTTTTCGGAGCCAGCGCGGGCGGTCTGTTTACCCTGTCGCTGATTCTGATTGGCGAGCGTTACCGTGACGACGCTCTGGTGCGGGCCAATGCCCACGTCGCGCAACTGTGGGGCATCGGCTGCCTGATCGGCCCCCTGGCGGCCGGGGCGGGTAGTCAGTGGATCAGCGGGCATGCGCTGCCGCTGTTTATGGCCGCCGGGGCTTTTGGGCTGGTGATATTGGTATCGCGCCAAGGTGCTTTTGGTGCGGAACAACAACCTGCATAACCCGAAAACCATACCTTGCAGGAGCCGCCGGTAGACGCTCGATTGCTCGCGATTTTTTAATCCATCGCGGCGCTACAGCATCTTCTCCAACCCCACCTGCTTGCTGACCCACGCATTGAGCCGACGCCACCAGTTGCCCGGTTCGTGCGTGAGGGTATGCAACTGGCCATTGTCTTCGGTCAGCCATACCAATTTGCCCTGCTGCAGCCTGGGCTCATAACTCAAGGCGGGCTGCATGCCCTGAAGCGCCAGGTCGCGAGCCTGGGCGGCCAGTTGCGGGCTGTCCACCAGCACACCGACCTCGGTATTCCACAAGCCCGAGCGCGGGTCGAAATTGAACGAGCCGATAAACGACTTCTGCTGGTCGAAGATCATGGCCTTGCTGTGCAAGCTCGAATCCGTACTCATACTGGTCTTGAACAGGTGCGGCCCGCTGCCGCCCGTGCTACCCGGTTGGCGGCGCAACTCGTACAACTTGACCCCATGCTCCAGCAAGGCCTTGCGATAAGGCGCGTAACCACCATGCACGGCCGGCACGTCGGTGGCCTCCAGCGAGTTGGTTAATAAGCGTACATCTACCCCGGCATCCGCCCGGCCAGTGAGGTACACCAGGCCGGTTTTTCCCGGCACAAAGTAGGCCGACACCAGAATCAATTCTTGGGTGACGGCCGAAAGGTCAGGTGCCAGTTGTGTGGTCAGCAGCAGGTGCGGGTCGGGCTCATCCTTGGCCAGCACCTTGCTCGGAGCGTCCCATAACGCCTGGTTCCAGGCCCAGATCAGCTCATCGCGCCACACGTCCAGTTGCGGGTGGGTTTCGTAGGCAGCCAGTTGTTGGTACAGCTCGGGATCGTGTTGTTGCGCCTTTTTCAGTGACACCCTTAAGGCCTGGCGCGCCTTGGCCAACTGCGGTTGAGTGAGGCGCATCGAGACAAAATCCCCGATGGGCTGGCTCAAGGCGCTGTTCCAGTATTGGTCGAAACTGTGCCCCAACTGTTCGGCCACCGGGCCAACACCCAACAGGTCAATGTCGGTGAAGTTGAGGTCGGGCTGAGCGTCGAAATACTCATCACCCAGGTTACGCCCGCCCACAATCGCCGCACTGTTATCGGCAAGCCACAGCTTGTTGTGCATGCGCCGATGCTGACGCGACAGATTGAACAAACGGCCCATTGCGCGGGTAACGCCCGTGCTGCGACCCAGTTGCAGCGGGTTGAACAGCCGTATCTGAATAGACGGGTGGGACGACAGGGTCGCCAGAATATCGTCCAGGCCATCACTGCTCGTGTCGTCGAGCAAAATCCGCACCCGCACCCCACGATCAGCCGCTTTGAGCACTTCATCGATGAGCATGCGTGTACTCAAGCCGTCATGAACGATGTAGTACTGCAGGTCCAGGCTGCTCTGGGCATTGCGGATCAGTTCCGCCCGGGCCCTGAACGCCTCGCTGCTGTTGGGCAACAAGCGAAACCCCGAACGACCGTTGTAAGGCTTTGCCTGGGCCATGATCGAGCGGCCGAAGGACGACTCGGACGCGGGTAACGACTGACTCGGTTCACGGGGGACATCCAAAGAAATACAGCCTCCCAATAACAGCGCGAGCAACACCATCCAGAGTGATTTCAACGTGCGGCGCCCTGTTCAACTCTCAACGGTTTCGGCCAACAACGCGCAGGCCGCCACACCGACCTTGCGCACTGCGTCTTCAAGCTGAAGTGTAGGCTTGGCCGCGTAATTCATTCGCAAACAATTACGATATTTACCCGACGCCGAAAAAATGCTGCCCACGGCGATTTGCACGCCTTGCTCCAACAACACCCGATTAAGGCGCAGGCTGTCAAACCCGGCGGGCAATTCCAGCCACAACAGAAAGCTGCCCTGAGGCCGGCTGGCGCGGGTGCCTGGGGGAAAATAACGGCTGACCCAGCCCAGCATCAGGTCACGATTACGCTGGTACTGCATGCGCATCTTGCGCAGGTGCGGCTCGAAATGGCCGCTTTTCAAAAATTCGGCCACCGCCAGTTGCGGTTGCGGGGCGGTTGAGCCGGTGCTGATGTATTTCATGTGTAACACCCGCTCCAAATAACGCCCCGGTGCCACCCAGCCGACACGCAGGCCGGGGGCCAGCGTCTTGGAAAACGAGCTGCACAACAGGACGCGGCCGTCATCATCAAAAGATTTAATCGTGCGCGGGCGAGGGTACGTGTAGGCCAGTTCGCCATACACATCGTCTTCGATAATGGCCACATCAAAACGTTGCGCCAGCGTCACCAATGCCCGTTTGCGCGCCTCGGACATGATATAGCCCAACGGGTTGTTGCAACTGGGCGTGACCTGAATGGCCTTGATCGGCCATTGCTCCAGCGCCAGTTCCAGAGCTTCAAGGCTGATGCCGGTCAGCGGATCCGTCGGAATCTCCAAGGCCTTCATGCCCAGCCCTTTGAGGGTTTGCATCGCACCGTGAAAACTCGGTGAGTCCACGGCCACAATGTCGCCGGGCTCACACACCGCGCGAATGCTGCACGACAACGCTTCGTGGCACCCGGTGGTAATCACCAGTTCCTCCGGCCCCAACTGGCACCCAGAATCGAGGAGCAGGCGCGCCAGTTGCTCACGCAGGGCCAGCACCCCGCACACATTGTCGTAATACAGCCCGGGCAAATCGAGCCGCCGACTGATGTGCGCCAGGCTGCGTAGCAACGGCTTGAGCGTCGGCGTCGCAACATCCGGCATACCACGCCCAAGTTGAACCACGTCTTTTTGCGGCACCGAGCGCACCAATTCCAGCACCTGCTCCCACTGCGATATTTCCACTGGCCTTTGTGCAGGTTTGCCCACGCCCGGTAACGCGGGCAGCTCACGCTCCATAGGCACAAAGTAGCCCGACTTGGGGCGAGGGGAGGCCAGGCCTTTGTCCTCCAGCAACCGATACGCCTGCTGCACCGTGCTCAGGCTGACGCCGTGCTCGGCGCTTAGCGCCCGTACTGAAGGCAGGCGGTCGCCGGGCCGATAAAAGCCTTGTTCGATGCGCGTACCGAGCATCTCGGCAAGCGTGACGTAGAGGGTCATGGCAGAACTCTTAAGAGGTTAACCCATACAGATGGCCCAAAAAGCGAGGATTCAGCGCCGGAAAAGTCGAATCTGTATGCAAACAAAAACCATTTTTTGAATCTGTCATGGTTTTCAGGGCAGGGCCATCATGCTGACTCCGGGTAATCGAGTCAAAAGGAACTGCCTGATGAATGATCTGAGCGATGTACGCCTGACACTTCGCACCGCGCAATTACAGGCCGGGCGCGAAACGCCTCGCACGGCGAACACGCCTGCCGACTTCAGCCGCTGGGCATTATTCTGGCATCGCCTGCACACCCGTCACATGCTGAGCAAGCTGGATGCCGACGAGCTACGCGACGTGGGCCTAAGCCGGCAGCAGGCACTGCAGGAAAGTGGCAAACCGTTTTGGCACCCATAAGCCCGCAGAAACTGTCGGAGCGAGCTTGCTCGCGATCGTTTGATCTTGCGCCGTCCAGTGGAAGATCGTAGGCAACCGCTCCCTCGGCGGACGGAGCATGACCATCAGCGCAGCTCTTTAAGCCGATGCCACAGCATCCCCAATGCCAGCAGCGGGGAGCGCAAGTATTTGCCGCCAGGAAAGGTGATGTGCGGGACTTTGGCGAACACGTCAAAGCCATCACTGTGCTGGCCGCTGATGGCCTCCGCCAGCAGCTTGCCCGCCAGGTGGGTAACGTTGACCCCATGGCCCGAATAGGCCTGGGCGTAAAACACGTTGAGCTGATCGTGAAGGCGACCAATCTGCGGCAAGCGATTGGCACCAATACCGATCATGCCGCCCCACTGATAATCGATCTTCACATTCTTCAGGTGCGGGAACACCTCAAGCATTTTCGGGCGCATATAAGCGCCAATGTCCTTCGGATCACGCCCTGAATAATGACAAGCACCGCCGAACAGTAAACGGCGATCCGCTGAGAGGCGGTAGTAATCCAGCGCGACACGCTGATCACACACGGCCATGTTCTGCGGCAACACCGCATGCGCTTGGGCTTCGCTCAACGGCTCAGTGGCAATGATGTAACTGCCGGCGGGCAGCACTTTGCCACTGAGGTGAGGGTTCAAGTCCTTGAGGTAGGCGTTGCACCCCAGCACCAGACTTTTGGCCCGCACGGTTCCCTGAGCCGTGTGCACCCGTACTTCGGGCCCGTAATCAATGCGCGTTACCGCTGAGTGTTCAAACAATTGAACGCCCAGTTGCACAGCGGCGGCGGCTTCACCAAGCGCCAGGTTCAGCGGGTGCAGATGCCCCGAACCCATGTCGACAAAACCGCCCACATAGCGGTCCGAACCCACCACACTGCGCACTTCATGGGCTTGCAGCAAGCGGGTTTCGTGACGATAGCCCAGGCCGCGCAATTCTTCGGCTTCCTCGGCAAAACCGTCAAGGTCACGGGGTTTGTTGGCCAGATCGCAATAACCCCACGTCAGATCGCACGCAATATTGAACCGTTCGACGCGCTGGCGGACGATCTCTACCGCCTCCAGCCCCATCAGCTTCATCTGCCGCACACCTTCCTTGCCGACGATGCCCTCAAACTGATCCAGGCCATGGCCCACACCACGGATCAGTTGCCCGCCATTGCGGCCGCTGGCCCCCCAACCCACTTTATGGGCTTCCAGCAGAATCACACTCATACCGCGCCCGGCCAGTTCCAGCGCCGTGTTCAAGCCAGAAAAACCGCCCCCCACCACGCACACATCCGCCACCTGCTCGCCCTGCAACACCGGATGATCAGGCTGCGGCAGGCTACTGGCGGCATAATAAGAAGCGGTATGTTGGCTGCGCTGAACCGGGGCGTTCATGTGCGTCATCCTGATGAGGGGTGTTTGGAAAATTTTACGAAGCATAAGCCGTGCCATTCACACAGGGCAAGAACAGCCCAATGGCGCTGTCTAGGGTCGGGGTTTTCAGGCAGACTCAGTGCCCTTTTTTCAATCGTGCAAGGCTTCAAATGAGCTGCAACAGTCACAAGATCCGCTTTCTCAGGCAGCAAATCCCGTCATTTGAATGCGTGCCGGGTTGCCATGACTGCTGCGGCCCCGTGACCACCTCCTCCGAAGAAATGGCGCGCCTGCCGCGCAAGACCGCAGCCGAGCAAGAAGCGGCGATGGACGAATTGAACTGCGTGCACCTGGGCCCGAACGGCTGCACGGTGTATGAGGAGCGGCCACTGATCTGTCGCCTGTTTGGCACAACGCCCACATTGCCGTGCCCCAATGGCCGGCGCCCGGTCGAGATGATTCACCCAAGCGCCGAGAAACTGGTGCATGACTACATTGCCAGCACCCGCCAAGTGCTCGTCTGACACACCGTCTAGGTGTGTTGGTCTCTTTGTGGAGCGCGCTTGCGCGTGATCGGTTGAGGGTTAAAAGATCGCGAGCAATCGAGCGTCGACCGGCTGCTCCTACGGATGGCAGAGTTTGTAGGAACGAGCTTGCTCGTGATCTGTTGATCTGGCTTTTGATCCAAGGGCCCCCAAACCACGCTGGCCGAACGCAGGTTTTGCGCAGTGGCACGGCGTAAAGCCGGTACCTTATACAGGTGAACGGTCAATCCGGAATCGGCAGGCACAGGCTTTCTTTGACTTCTTCCATCACGATATAGCTCTTGGACTCCCGTACGTGCGGCAATTTGAGCAGGATGTCACCCAGCAATTTGCGATACGACGCCATTTCAGAAATACGCGCTTTGACCAAATAGTCGAAGTCACCCGACACCAGATGGCACTCCAGCACATGGGACAGTTTCAATACTGCACGTCGGAACTCTTCAAAGGTGTCGCCGGACTTGTAGTCGAGGCTGATCTCCACAAACACCAGCAAGCTGCCCTGCAGGTGCTGCGGGTTGAGCCGGGCGTTATAACCCATGATGATCCCTTCACGCTCCAGCCTGCGCACACGCTCGGTGCAGGGCGTAGTCGACAACCCCACCTTCTCCCCCAGTTCGGTAAATGAGATCCGGCCATCGGCCTGCAGCAACCGCAAAATATTGCGATCGATCTTATCCAGCTCACGCTTTGTCTGATGATTTGTACGCATAGGAGATTCTCCTTTGTCAAAAGCGTTTCGGCCGAGAATTGTCGCCAAATATAGCTGGTTATACAGTGAAACTCACTGGCTAATGCTTCATATACTGCGCCCATCTTCGCTTTGAACAATAAACGTCTGCGGCTGGCCGCGATGAGGGTAATAAATATGCGAGTTATGGTATTGGGTGGCGGCGTTATTGGTACTGCCAGCGCCTATTATCTGGCCCGGGCCGGTTTCGACGTGGTTGTCGTAGACCGTCAGCCAGCCGTTGCAATGGAAACCAGCTTCGCCAACGCCGGCCAGGTCTCACCCGGCTATGCCTCGCCCTGGGCCGCACCCGGCGTTCCGCTCAAGGCCGTCAAATGGTTACTGGAGCGCCACGCACCGCTGGCGATCAAGGCCACAGCCGATATCGACCAATACCTATGGATGGCGCAGATGCTGCGCAACTGCACCGCCAGCCGCTATGCCGTGAACAAAGAGCGCATGGTGCGCCTGTCTGAATACAGCCGCGATTGCCTCGACGAACTGCGCGCCGAAACCGGCATTGCCTACGAGGCCCGTAACCTGGGCACAACCCAGTTGTTCCGCACCCAGGCGCAACTGGACGGCGCGGCCAAAGACATTGCGGTTCTTAAAGAGTCAGGGGTTCCCTTCGAGCTGCTCGACCGCGCCGGCATTGCCCGGGTTGAGCCCGCACTGGCCAGCGTTACGGGCATTCTCGCCGGTGCCTTGCGCCTGCCGAACGATCAAACCGGTGACTGCCAGATGTTCACCACCCGCCTGGCTGAAATGGCGAAAAACCTGGGGGTTGAATTCCGCTTCGGCCAAAACATTCAACACCTGGACTACGCCGGCGACCGTATTAATGGCGTGATGATTGACGGCAAGCTCGAAACCGCCGATCGCTACGTGCTGGCATTGGGCAGCTATTCGCCGCAAATGCTCAAACCGCTTGGCATCAAGGCACCGGTATACCCGCTCAAGGGGTATTCGCTGACCATTCCGATCACCAACCCGGACATGGCCCCGGCGTCGACGATTCTCGACGAGACCTACAAAATCGCGATCACGCGGTTCGACAACCGCATTCGCGTGGGTGGCATGGCTGAAATCGCCGGCCTTGACCTGTCGCTGAACCCGCGCCGGCGCGAAACCCTGGAAATGTGTGTCAACGACCTCTACCCGCAGGGCGGCGACCTGAGCCAGGCGAGCTTCTGGACCGGCCTGCGCCCGGCCACGCCGGACGGCACGCCGATTGTGGGCGCGACCCCGTTCAAAAACCTGTTCCTGAACACCGGTCATGGCACACTCGGCTGGACCATGGCCTGCGGCTCCGGTCGCTTCCTTGCTGATGTGATGGCCAAAAAGACCCCACAAATCAGCACCGAAGGCCTCGATATTTCTCGCTACGGCAATCACCAGGAGACTGCAAAACATGTCAATTCAGCGCCAGCTCATCAATGAGCGCATGAGCCAGATCGTGACGCATAGCGGCACCGTTTACCTGTCCGGGCAAGTCGGTAACGACATGAACGCAGGCGTAGAACAGCAAACTCGCGAAACACTGGCCAACATCGAGCGCTTGCTGGACCTGGCGGGTACCGATAAAAGCCGCATCCTGTCGGTCACCATCTACCTCAAGGACATTGATGCCCACTTCGTGGGAATGAACAGTGTCTGGGACGCGTGGTTGCCAAAAGGTACCGCGCCAGCCCGCGCGACCGTGGAAGCCAAGCTGTGCGAGCCGGAAATTCTGGTCGAACTGTCTGTCGTGGCCGCCCTGCCTTAAGGGTTTAGCGCCAGTAGCATCCCTCTTCCGGCGCAGCTCGCGGTTTACGCTGCGGGCCAGCGCCGGTTTTTTATACAACAGCCGTTAGAAGCCCACCGACATGCGTCCAGCCCGTGCCCTGATCGACCTTCAAGCCCTGCGTCATAACTACCAACTGGCCCGCGAAGTGACCGGGGCCAAAGCCCTCGCCGTGATCAAGGCCGATGCCTACGGCCACGGTGCCGTTCAGTGCGCCCAAGCCCTGGAAGCCGAGGCCAACGGGTTTGCCGTCGCCTGTATCGAAGAGGCACTGGAACTGCGGGCCGCCGGTATTCGTGCGCCGATTCTGTTACTGGAAGGTTTTTTTGAAACGGATGAGCTGCCACTGATCGTCGAGCATGATTTTTGGTGCGTCGTGCATTCGTTGTGGCAGCTCGACGCTATCGAGCAGGCTCGGCTCGCCAGGCCGATTCAGGTGTGGCTAAAACTCGACAGCGGCATGCACCGTGTCGGCTTGCACCCAAGCGATTACCAGGCCGCTTATCAACGCCTGCAATCAAGCGCCAACGTGACAAAGATCGTCTTGATGAGCCACTTCGCTCGCGCTGACGAACTGGATTGCGCGCGCAGCGAAGAACAACTCGCGGTGTTTCAGGCGGCCCGTCGCCAGTTGCCGTGTGAAATCAGCCTGCGCAACTCTCCGGCCGTGCTCGGCTGGCCGCATGTACCCAGCGACTGGGTACGCCCCGGGCTGATGCTGTACGGGGCCAGCCCTTTCGAAGTGACCCAAGCCAATGCCGCCCGCCTGCAGCCGGTCATGACCCTGGAGTCCAAAGTGATTGGCGTGCGCGAATTACCCGCTGGTGAACCGGTAGGCTATGGCGCTAAATTCATCACACCCAAGCCCATGCGCATCGGGGTCGTGGCGATGGGATATGCCGACGGCTACCCACGCCAGGCACCCACGGGCACCCCCGTGCTGGTCGCCGGTGTGCGCACTCAATTATTGGGCCGGGTGTCGATGGATATGCTGTGCATCGACCTCACAGACGTGCCGCAAGCGGGCCTGGGATCGACGGTTGAGTTATGGGGCAAACACATCCTTGCCAGTGAAGTGGCCGCCAAGGCCGACACTATTCCTTATCAGATTTTCTGCAACTTGAAACGCGTGCCACGCGTCTATTCCGGCAGTTGATGGGGCGTATGCCATAAATGGAGCCCATGGGGTGCACAGGTTTGAAGTCGAAGTGTTGTAAATACTGAACACTGTCGCCATGATGGCGGCTTCTCGACCTGAATCTGATCCCCTGGAGGCTCCTCTATTGGACGTCGGTGAACGACTGCAATCCATCCGCAAACTCAAAGGCCTGTCGCAGCGTGAGCTCGCCAAACGCGCGGGTGTCACCAACAGCACCATTTCGATGATCGAAAAGAACAGCGTGAGCCCGTCAATCAGCTCCCTGAGAAAAGTGCTGGGTGGCATTCCCATGTCAATGGTCGAGTTTTTTTCCGAAGAAATCCTTCAGGAGAAGCCGACGCAAATTGTCTACAAAGCCAATGAGCTGATCGACATTTCAGATGGTGCCGTGACCATGAAGCTGGTCGGCCGGGCACACCCAAGCCGGGCCATCGCGTTTCTAAACGAAATTTACCCGCCGGGTGCCGACACCGGGGAAGAAATGCTGACCCACGACGGCGAAGAGACCGGGATTCTGGTCGAAGGCCGCCTGGAACTGACGGTAGGGCTTGAAACGTTCGTGCTCGAAGCGGGCGATAGCTATTATTTTGAGAGCTCCAAACCGCATCGCTTTCGCAACCCCTTCGAGGTGGCGGCGCGACTAATCAGCGCAGCCACTCCAGCGAATTTCTAATGAATAGAGGTGCCACGCGTGTTTGCGCAGGCACCCGATGCTGCACTTCGCCCTCTCTAATCCCCCTTTGTCTTTAGGGTTGTTTAAGAGTGGCGGACTAACCGTTATACTTTTGCCGCCCGCAAAACCGTGGTTGTGGGCGTGAATAGCCACCATTGAGGGTGTACGCGTGAACCTAATTATGAAAATGCTGGCCGTACCAGCAACGGTAGTTGCCCTCTGGGCGGTCAACGCTCAAGCGGCGACGAACGATGACATCGCCAAACGCCTGGAGCCGGTCGGTAAAGTCTGTGTTCAAGGCCAGGAATGCCAAGGCATGGCCGTGACAGCATCGGCGGGCGGTGGCGGCGCAATGTCGGCTGACGACATCATCGCCAAGCACTGTACCGCGTGCCATAGCACCGGGTTGCTGGGCGCACCTAAAATCGGTGACACCGCCGCCTGGAAAGAACGTGCCGATCATCAGGGCGGCCTCGACGGCATCCTGGCCAAAGCCATCACGGGGATCAACGCCATGCCGCCTAAAGGCACGTGCATGTCCTGCTCCGATGACGAGCTTAAAGCCGCCATCGAGAAGATGTCCGGTTTGAAATAAACCGATGCGCGTGCAAAAAGCCGCTGACCAGCGGCTTTTTTGTGCCCGCCAGGCGAGCAACTGCCACCTTGCTCTTTGCGACCAAGACCGGTCACTCTCTCATGTACACACGTGGATGGTTTGGGAGGGTCCGATGGTTCAATGCTGTTCGATCACACACGCAGTCGAAGACGTGCTGGCGCGCCTGCCGCAGCACATCCGCCTGGGGTTACCGTTGGGGCTGGGCAAAACCAATCGTTTCGTCAATGCGCTGTACCAGCGCATCAAAGCGATGCCCGAACGAAAGCTGACGATTTACACGGCACTGAGCCTTGGCCGTCCACCCTCGGGCGATGGGCTACAGCGCCGCTTTCTTGAGCCGTTTGCCGACCGGGTGTTTGGCGATTACATCGAACTCGACTACCTGGCCGACCTGCACCGCAATACCCTGCCGAACAATATTCACGTCGAACAATTTTTTATGCAGCCCGGCAGCCTGCTCAACAGCCCGGCGGCGCAGCAGGATTACGTCAGCAGCAATTACAGCCACGCTGCCCGTGATATCAATGCCAACGGGGTAAACCTGGTCGCCCAACTTATTGCCCGTAACCCGCAGGATGCGCAGCGCATCAGCCTGAGTTGCAACCCCGACATCACCCTCGATTTATTACCCATGATCGCCAAGCGCCGGGCCGCAGGTGAAACCATTCTGCTGCTTGGCCATGTGCACACCGACTTGCCGTTCATGCCGGGCGACTCGGAACTGGGTATCAACGACCTGGATATTCTGATCGACGAAGATGAGCGCACGACGCTGTTTTCCACCCCCAATATGCCCGTCGACCTGCAGGACCATTTTATTGGACTGCACGCCAGCTCACTGGTCCGCGATGGCGGCACCTTGCAAATCGGTATTGGCTCGATGGGCGATGCGCTGGTCGCCGCCTTGCTCGCTCGCCAGGCCGATAACGAAGGTTACCGCGCCGTGCTCGATGCGCTGGATATCACAACCTGGCGCACCCTGATTGAACGCGAAGGCGGTCTCGAACCGTTCACCCAAGGTGTCTATGGCTGTAGCGAAATGTTCGTTCACGGCCTGATGGTACTGGTCGATGCAGGCATTGTGCGGCGCAAGGTCTATCCCGATGTGCAGCGCCAGGCCCAAGCCAATGCGGGCACGCTGGATGAAAGCCAGCACAGCGATGGCGTGTGCGTTCACGGCGGTTTTATCCTTGGCCCGCGCAGCTTTTACGAGCGGCTAAATGCGTTGCCCCATGACACCCGCGCCGAATTCAATATGACCGCCATCAGCTACATCAATGAGCTGTACGGCCAGGAAGAATTAAAGCGCCTGCAACGTCGCGATGCGCGGTTTGTGAACAGCGCCTTCACCATGACCCTGCTGGGCGCAGGGGTGGCCGACCAACTGGAAGACGGTCGGGTCGTCAGCGGTGTCGGTGGGCAATACAATTTCGTCGCCCAGGCCCACGCGCTGCACGACGCACGCTCGATCATTATCCTGCGTAGCTGGCGCGAATCGGCTGGCACCGTGAGTTCCAACATCGTCTGGGAATACGGCCACTGCACCATTCCCCGGCATTTGCGCGACATCGTTGTGACCGAATACGGCATTGCCGACTTGCGCGGCAAAACAGACCGTCAAGTGATCGAGGCGCTCCTCAACATCACCGATTCACGGTTCCAGACTGAACTGATCGAGCAGGCACAGCTTGTCGGCAAACTGCCCAAGGACTTTTGCCTTGATGCACGCTTTGCCGACAACAGCCCGGAGCGCCTGCAGGCGATTGCCGTTGCACACCGCCATTTATTCCCGGAATACCCGCTGGGCAGCGACTTCACCGCGCAGGAACAAGACCTGCTGCGTGCCTTGAATTGGCTCAAAAGCAAACTCAAATTCACGCAGATTTACAGGCTGGGCAAAGCCACGTTGGACGCCCCGTCGCCACACACCTTCCCGGAACACCTGGAACGCATGCAGCTCACCGACCCACACGGGTTGCGCGAAGAACTGTATCAGCGCCTGCTGCTGGCAGCGTTACAGGCCAGCGCCAAACACTGAGTCCGTGACTGTAGGAGCGAGCTTGCTCGCGATCTTTTAAAGATCAAAAGCTCGCTCGGTTTACTCGATAAAGGTCACGTGGCCGCCCGCCAGGGATTTAACCCGTGCCAGAGACTCAACGTGGTAGCCCTGCGCGTCCAGTTCCGCACGGCCGCCCTGGAATGACTTCTCGATCACGATACCCAAACCGGCAACGGTTGCGCCCGCTTGTTTGATGATCGAAATCAGCGCTTGCGAAGCTTTGCCGTTGGCCAGGAAATCGTCGATGACCAGCACACGGTCGGTGCTTTTCAGGTGACGCGGCGAGATGGCCACCGTGCTTTCGGTCTGCTTGGTGAACGAGTACACCGTTGCCGTCAGCAGGTTTTCAGTCAGAGTCAGGGACTGATGCTTACGCGCGAAAATCACCGGAACACCCAGTATCAGGCCCGTCATCACGGCCGGGGCGATACCCGAGGCTTCAATGGTGACGATCTTGGTGATGCCCGCATCTTTGAACAAACGCGCGAACTCAGCGCCGATTTCTTGCATCAGTTTCGGGTCGATCTGATGGTTCAAAAAGGCGTCGACCTTCAAAACCTGATCGGAAAGCACGATGCCTTCTTCGCGAATTTTCTTGTGCAGTGCTTCCAACGTAACGTCCTCAAGTAGCGCCTATGCGCTGAAGGTAGGGTAAAAAATAGTCGATTTTAGCGTTTTAGCATCGCGCGTATATCAGCCAATGCTGTATTTCCGCGAACCGCTTTAACTTCGGTAGGGGTGTCGTCGTTGCCTTCCCAGGCGAGATCGTCCGGTGGCAACTCATCAAGGAAGCGGCTCGGCGCGCAATCGATGATCTCACCGTACTGCTTGCGCTTGGCCGCAAAGGTAAATGCCAGCGTCTGACGCGCACGGGTAATGCCCACGTAGGCCAACCGGCGCTCTTCTTCGATGGTGTCCGCTTCAATACTGGAGCGGTGCGGCAGAATCTCTTCTTCCATGCCCATGATGAACACGTAGGGAAATTCCAGGCCTTTGGACGCGTGCAACGTCATCATTTGCACGCCTTCGGCACCGTCTTCCTCTTCCTGCTGGCGCTCCAGCATGTCACGCAGCACCAACTTGCCGATGGCTTCTTCAACCGTCATGGCCCCGTCTTCGTCTTTCTCGAGCGTATTTTTCAACGCCTCGACCAAAAACCAGACGTTGGACATACGGTAGTCTGCGGCTTTATCGCTGGAGCTGTTGGTCCGTAGCCAATTTTCGTAGTCGATGTCCATGATCATGCTGCGCAGCGCCGCAATCGGGTCTTCGCCCGAGCAGTGCTCGCGAACACGGTCCATAAACCGTTTAAACCGTACCAACCGGTCGGTGTAGCGGGCGTCCAGATGCTCACCCAGCCCGATCTCGTCGGTGGCGGCGTACATCGAGATTTTTCGTTCGGTGGCGTAGTTACCCAGCTTTTCCAGCGTGGTCGACCCGATCTCGCGACGCGGGACGTTGATCACCCGCAGGAAGGCGTTGTCGTCATCCGGGTTCACGATCAGCCGGAAATAGGCCATCAGGTCTTTGACTTCCTGGCGACCGAAAAAGCTGTTACCCCCCGAAAGACGGTAAGGAATCTGATGGTGCTGCAGTTTCAGCTCAATCAGCTTGGCCTGGTAGTTACCGCGATAGAGGATCGCGAAATCGCTATAAGGCCGGTCCGTACGCAAGTGCAAGGTGAGGATTTCAACCGCCACACGCTCGGCTTCGGCGTCTTCATTGCGGCAGCGAATGACCCGGATCTCGTCACCGTGGCCCATTTCACTCCATAACTGCTTTTCGAACGCGTGCGGGTTGTTGGCGATCAAGACGTTGGCGCAGCGCAGAATACGGCTGGTGGAGCGGTAGTTCTGCTCCAGCATTACCACTTTCAGCGACGGGTAATCGTCCTTGAGCAGCATCAGGTTTTCCGGGCGAGCACCGCGCCACGCGTAGATCGACTGGTCGTCGTCGCCTACCACGGTGAACTGGTTGCGCTTGCCTATCAGGTACTTCACCAGCAAATACTGGCTGGCATTGGTGTCCTGATATTCGTCTACCAGCAGGTAACGCACCTTGTTCTGCCATTTTTCAAGAATGTCGGCATGTTCTTCAAACAACTTCACCGGAAGCAGGATCAGGTCGTCAAAATCCACGGCGTTATAGGCTTTGAGCGTGCGCTGGTAGTGGGTATAGACGATGGCCGCCGTCTGCTCCTTGGGGTTGCGCGCATTTTCCAGGGCCTGGGGCGGCAGGATCAGGTCGTTTTTCCACGAACCGATCATGTTCTTGATTTCATCGACCCCGTCGTCGCCCGAGTATTCCTTTTGCATGATGTCGGCCATCAGCGCCTTGACGTCCGCTTCGTCAAAGATCGAAAACCCCGGCTTATAGCCCAGCCGCGCGTGTTCCTTGCGAATGATGTTCAGCCCCAGGTTGTGGAACGTACACACCGTCAGCCCGCGACCCTCACCCTTTTTAAGCAGCGAGCCCACCCGCTCCTTCATCTCGCGCGCCGCCTTGTTGGTAAAGGTCATGGCGACAATGTACTGGGCGCGAATGCCACAATTCTGAATCAGATGCGCGATTTTTCGGGTAATAACGCTGGTTTTGCCGGAGCCAGCGCCGGCGAGCACCAAAAGAGGGCCGCCGACGTAGCTCACGGCTTCTTGCTGCCGGGGATTGAGTCGGGACATGACGAGGTCAGGAGTCGCTTGTAAAAAGGGCGGGCATTTTAACAGGCTGAGCAGATATTGCCGCCTCTGTGCGACAGTGTGACGTCACTCTCTATCTAAATTTGCCGCTTTTGTTACTTTGACGCAGGATGACTGACTGTTTTGCGTCTACCGTTCGGTATGCGTTAGCCACATGTATGAGTAATCGGGTCTCATTTGCCATTACTTGACGGCACGTCATAATGCCTTTCGCCTGAATTTATGCAGAGTCTAGGGAGCTAGTTTGACTACGCATATCGAACCCTTGCGTTTGCTGCTACTGGCCAGAGAGCCGTCTTGGGCAGCGCTATTGCGTGAGTGTCTGGCACCAATGGGGAGCGCGGCCGTACTGATTTGCGCGCCAACCTGGGAGTCCGTCAGCTATTTGTTCGAGAACGATCGAAACGCACTGCTCCTGACAACACCCGTGTTGCAACCTGCCACGGGGCGATGCCGCCTGCCCACGGTTCTGCTGCTCGACACCGAACCTGAAGTCCCGCCCCAAGGGGTCAGCGACTGGCTGGTCAACACCACCCTGAACACCGATGTTTTGCGCCGTTGCCTGCGCCATGCCCGCGAGCGCGGTGTGCTCGAACACACGCTGCAACGGCTCGCCGAAGAAGACCCGCTAACCGGCATCGCCAACCGCCAAGGCTTCCAGACCCTGCTGGCCGTGCGTTTGGCTGAAAACGAAGGGCGCGGCGTGGCACTCGGGCACTTGGACCTGGACAACTTCCGGCACGCCAATGACGCCTTGGGCCATCAAGCGGGTGACCGCCTGATCCTGCAAGTCGTGGCACGCCTCAGAGGCCAGCTTGAAGCCTGCGACCAACTGGCCCGACTGGGCAGCGATGAATTCGCCTTGCTGATTGATACCCGGCGCGCGCCGGAGCGGGCCGAATGGATGGCTGAGCGCATCACCGAAGTCATGGCCGAGCCTTACTGGATCGACGGCGAAAGCCTGCTGATTGGCAGCAGCCTGGGCATTGCGCATGCTCGCGCCAACGCCGGGGCGGACCCATTGATGTGGCATGCGCATATCGCCATGCAGCAGGCCAAAAGCACCCAAGGCTGTACTTACCATGTGTTTGATGAGCGTATCAACCGCAATGCCCGTAGCCTGGCCGACCTCGAAAGCGAGCTGCGCCGCGCCCTGCGCCGTGACGAACTGGAGCTGCATTATCAGCCGCGCCTTGATCTGGGCACGGGCAACATTGTCGGGCTTGAAGCCCTGGTGCGCTGGCGCCACAGCGAGCGCGGCTTGCTGGCACCCAGCGAATTTGTACCGTTGGCCGAGCAGAGCGGGCTGATCGTACCGCTGGGGTATTGGGTCATTTCACGGGCGCTGCGCGATATGCAGACGTTGCGCGAGCGCGGGCTGACCGCCTTACACATGGCGGTCAACCTGTCGTTCCGTCAGTTCCAGGACAGCCAGTTACTCTCAACCCTTAGCCGCCTCATCAGCGAGCGTGGTATTGAAGCCCAATGGCTGGAGTTTGAACTGACCGAAACGGCCGTGATGCGTCGCAGCGACCTGGTCAAGCAAACGATGGACGCCTTGGGGCGGCTTGGTGTGCGCTTTTCCCTGGATGACTTCGGTACCGGGTTCTCATCCTTTGTGCACCTCAATAGCTTGCCGATTGCACTGCTCAAGATCGACAAAAGCTTTGTGGGCGGCATGGAAAGCCGAGATGAAAACCGCAAACTGGTGCATGCCATGATCAACCTGGCCCACAACCTCCAGTTGCAAGTCGTCGCTGAAGGGGTGGAAACGCCCGAGCAACTGGCGCTTCTGCGCGATTTCGGGTGCGATCAGGTGCAGGGCTACTTCATCAGTAAGCCACTGCCGCTGGCAGAGCTGCTGGAATTCCTGGCCCAAGGTACCCAACAACAGGTACCGCACGCGGTTTAAGGTGGGCGAGGCCGGCAGGCCTCAGGCCCACCAGTACCGCACAAGGTGAAAGAAAATCGGGGCGGCAAAACACACGGAGTCCAACCGATCCAGCATCCCGCCATGCCCTTCGATCATGTGCCCCCAATCCTTGACGCCCCGGTCGCGCTTGATCGCTGACATCACAATCCCGCCGGCAAACCCCAGCACGTTGATCAACAGTGCAATCAGGAACGACTGCCACACGTTAAATGGCGTGGCCCACCACAACGATGCGCCGACCAGCGAGGACAGCAGAACACCGCCAACAAACCCTTCAACCGTTTTGGACGGCGACAGGTTAGGGGCGATCTTGTGTTTACCGAACAGCTTGCCGCAGACGTACTGCAAGACGTCCGACAACTGCACCACAATCACCAGATAGGCGATCAACAGCAGGTTACGCCCCTCATAGCCGGCAATGTTCAGCGTCAACAGTGCAGGCACGAATGACACGCAGAACACTGCAATCATCAACCCCCACTGCACTTTCGACGTGCGCTCCAGAAAGTGCGTACTGTCGCCTCCCAGAGACGCGAGGATCGGCAAAAGCAGGAACACATACACCGGAATAAAGATCGAGAACAGCCCGTACCAGTCCACATAGATCAGAACATATTGCAGCGGCAAGGCCAGATAAAACGCAGCCGCCAGGGCAGGGTAGTCGCTGCGCCGTGTCGGGGTGAGGGTAAGAAACTCCCGCAGTGCATAGAAAGACACGGTGTAAAACAACAGGATCACGGCACCGGAGCCAAGCCCAAAGGCGATGCCGATAACAACGACCATCACCCACCAGGCTTTGATGCGGGCATTGAGGTTATCGATCACAGGGTTCGCGACCCCATGAGTTCGTCTTTTCAGGACAAAGCCAGTCAGCGAGGCAAGCACCAGAATCGAACCCACCCCACCGAACAGCATCAACGTTTGAGCGTGCATATCACGAGTGCTCCGGAGCGAGGGCGAGCAGGGCGTCGCGGGCACGGGCAAGAAACACCGCCTTGTCTTCAGACGCGTCCAACTGCAAGGGCGCGCCAAAGTGTGTGGTGCACAGCAACGGCAGGGGCAAAAAGCGGCCTTTGGGCATCACCCTGTTGAGGTTAGAGATCCAGACCGGGACCAACTGTGCTTGCGGGTGGCTTTTAGCCAAGTGATAAAGCCCGCTTTTAAACGCCAGCAGCCCCTCTTCCAGGTTACGGGTACCTTCCGGAAAAATGATCAGCGAATCGCCAGCTTCCAGTGCGTTTTCCATCGACTGCAGGGGGTTATCGGCAAAGTCTTTGCGCTCGCGATCGACCAACACGCCGTTGAAAACCTGGGTAATGATGTAGCGGCGCACCGCCGTTTTCTGCCAGTAATCACTCCCCGCCACGGGCCGTGTGAGTGCCCGCAAGCTGGAAGGCAAAGAGGACCACAGCAGCACAAAATCACCGTGACTGCTGTGGTTGGCAAAGTAGATACGCTGCACAGGTACCGGCGCGCACCCCAACCACAAACTGCGCGCACCCGTCACGGTGCGGGCCGCCGAGGTCATTAAAGTGGCCACAACGCGCTCCAACATAGGGGGTTCCTCCTCTTATAAATACCAGCCATGGGCTCACGAGAATGATGGCCAGCGTCACCGGCATAGGGGCATCGAATGGTCAGGCTTTCTGCGCCAGAGACACGGTGAAAATTCCCCACTCATCGACTCGTTGGGTAATTTTTCGAAAGCCAGCAGCCTCCACCAGTTGATCCATTTCTGCTTGGCTACGACGGCGCATAACCCACGGCAGCCCCTGACGGTGACTGGTGAGGACACGGGCGATCAGTTCCAATTGCGGGTGCCACGGCTGACCGGTGTAGACCAGGTAGCCGCCCGGCTCAACGGCATCGGCAAGCCCGGCCAAGGAGCCGCCAACCATCGCGTTATCCGCAAACAGTTCGTACAAGCCGGACACGACTGCTAATGTCTGTTTCGCCTCCAGTGCAGCAAGACTCGACTGGTCAAACGCATCGCCTTTGATGAACTGTGCTCGATGAGCCAAACCCTTCTCACGAATCAGCGCACAGCCTTTCTCCACATTGATATCACTGTAATCGCGTAACAGGACTGACTCGGGCAGCGGCGTGACAGTGTCCAATGCATCAAGAATGTAACGCCCGTGACCCGCGGCGATATCGACGAGATGGACTTCACGCCCTTCAAGTCGAAGCTTGGCCATCGCCAGGCGTAGCAGCTCTTCAATGTTCAACTTGCGCTGCCGAATGCCGAGCCAACCGATCGATTTCAGGTAATTGGCGTCGATCCTGCGCCCGAGTGCACCCTTGCCAGCCGGTTCGTTGCGATAGACGTAATCCAGGGTGCTACCGGAATCGAACCCGGTATCGAAACCCAATTTGATACCTTCGGACATCATTCCCCCCAACCGTAGGCTGGCTCGAGCCATGCGCCAATACAGATCGCATAGTGAGTTGGGGACTAAAGGTGCGGCGAGAGCCTCTGACTCCGCACAGGTCGCGCCGATTTTGTCGGCGTCCAGCAAGGAGGCGCAGTCTAGGGAAGAGTCAAAATTGTGCAGGATAAAACGCTTGGTACTTTTCAAGGCAACGGCGCGATCACGCTCACCGAGCGTATCGTGGAAAAAGCCCGGCAAAATGTGCAATTCCTTTTTCAGGCTGCCAAGGCGGTCGAAAAATTTCTGCTGAGGTTTGCGATGGACCACAAAGTCGGAACCGGAGATCAACAATTGAGTAGGCACCTGAATCGCTTGAGCATCGGCAACAACCCGGTCGGCTGCTTCGCACACGCCTAGCAGCACATTCACTGAAATGGCTTGGGTGATCAGCGTGTCGGTGTTGTAAGACGCAACGCGCTCACGGTCATGACTGAGAAACCTTGCCTTCACATAACTACGGACGAAGAAGTTGCCGCGAAAGGTGCGCATGAGCGCTAGGCCGATACGGGCTAAAGGTAGGTAAAGTTTGACCTTGAACGCGGGCGAGGCAAGCACAAGGGCGCGAATTTTAGGCGCGTAATCATGAACCCAGGTGGCAACAATCACTGCACCTACGCTTTGGGCTATCACCGCAAGGTTATCGGTGGCGATGCAATAGGTGGCGTCGATATGCTCGCAAAAGGTTTGGACATCTCGCACGCTCTTGGAAAAACTGGGGCTATCACCGCGAGCACCTGGGGATAGACCATGGCCGCGGGCGTCCCACGCGAAAAAATCGAACGTTGGAAGGTCTAGCTCTTCGACCAGATGAGCCATACGCCCCGAGTGTTCATGACCTCGATGAAACAACAAAATCGCTTTGCGCGGTTTATCGCTGCAAGGCACCGTGGGGGCCCAATGACGATAGAAAAGCTCAACACCGTCATGGGTGCAAAACCTATGTTCCTGGTGTTCACGCATCGCAAAACCCTTATGCCGAAAAAGAGGTTTTTTCTTCCTTGAGCCCTTGGCGCACCCGGTTGATCAGGGTGCAGGCAAGCAAGGCAGCGACCAGCCACATCACCGTGTCAAGCACGCCTGCACTGAGCCAGCCCAGCGCTACGCCGAGCGCCATGACACCGAATACAAAGGCCCGATCACTCTTGCCCATGGGCCCGTCGTAACGCCGCGACGCCCCGACCATTGGCCCCAACACGCCGGCGTATTCGCTGAGCAGCGCAAGCAGGGTCACCAGCATCACGGGGAGCAGGCTGACGCCAGAAATCAGGGCGAACGGCAGGATCAGCGCGGTGTCAGCCACCACGTCACACAGTTCATTGAGGTAAGCGCCGAGCGTCGACTGTTGGCCAAACTCCCGGGCGAGCATGCCGTCGATAGCATTCAGGGCCATGCGCACCACCATCCACAGCGGGATGAGTGCAAACAGCCACGGGTAATGGGGGAAACCGGCAAGCAGCAGGCCGAGCAGCACAGAAACCACCCCTGCCAGCAGCGTGATCTGGTTAGCCGTTACACCGTGGTCGTAAAGGCGCTGAACCAGCGGGCGCAAAAGCCTCTGGAAAGCCGGTTTTAGCTGATAAATAGAAAGCATCAGAACATTGCCTGAGTGGTCGAATGCCCATCAAAGGGCGGTAAAAATTCGGACCAACACGCTAGCAATTACATACGAGACGGGATGTAGGGTTATTCTGAAAGGGCCCCATTCACCTCATACAAGGAGATAGAGTCCACTTCCTTGAGCGCTGTGGGCACTATGCTTTTGAACGCGAGAACACGCCTGTCATCGCGCCCAAAAGAGGTGAAAGGTGTGGCAGCCTGCGCTAGTGAGGCACTCGGCTCAACCCTGCGACGCTCGAGGCTTTGCGCTCACGCTTGAGCATGCGCCGCATCTTCCACTCGAACGCCAGCGTCAAACTTACGGCCGCGCATGCCAGGCCCAACGCCAAGCCCCACCACACGCCAGTTGGCCCCCAATTGAAGGTGAAGGCCAGTGACCAGGCCATCGGGGCACCAATCGCCCAATAACAGAACAACCCGACCCAAAAGGTTGTCTTCGCGTCCTTGAGCCCGCGAATGGCCCCCATTGCGATGGTTTGTGTGCCGTCAAACAGTTCAAACCAGGCGGCCACGGCCAACAGGCTCACGGCCAGCTCAAACACGGGCCGGAACGCCGGGTCGTTGTAGTCCAGGAACAAGCCGACCAGTTCGTTGGGCCAGAACCAGAACACCACTGAAAAACCAAGCATGGTGGCCGCACCAAAGCCAATACCCACCCGGCCTGCCAGCCGTGCGCCCAGCAAATCACCGCCGCCATAATGCTGGCCAATACGCATGGTGATGGCATACGACATGCCCGCCGGTACCATAAAGGCCGCCGACACGATCTGTAGCGCGATCTGATGGGCCGCCAGTTGAGTGCTGCCCATCGTGCCCATGCACAGTGCCGCAAACGCAAACAACCCGACTTCGACGGCATAGGTTCCCCCAATCGGCAGCCCCAAGCGCCACAATTCGCGCAAGTAGGTCAGATTGATCCGCATCAGGCCTTTTCGAATCGGGTACGCGTCGTAGGCCGAATGCCAGCGGATATACCAGGCCAGCCCCAGCGCCATGCAGGACGCGACAATGGCCGTGACCAGACCGATCCCCATCAGACCCAGTTTCGGCAACCCGAACATACCGGTAATCAGCGCATAGTTGAGCAGGAAGTTAGCCACGGTGCCGATCACACTGATGACCATCACCGGCACCGGCCGGCCCATGGCGCTGGTAAACCCGCGCAGGGCCATAAATGACATGTAGCCCGGCAAGGCAAGGGGCAGCAGCATCAAGAACTCGCCGGCCATTTCCACGTTACTTGGCGTTTGCCCAAATAACAGCAGCACCGGCTTGATGTTCCACAGCAGAATGCTGCCGCCCAGCGCCAGGCCCCAGGCCAGCCACAGCCCGGCCTGCGTCAGTCGCGTGGCCCCCTCAATGTCGCCCGCGCCCTGGCGGATGGACACCAGCGTGCCAACGGCCGCAATCACCCCCAGGCAAAAAATCGATACAAACGAGTAGCTGGCCGCTCCCAGACTTCCGCCTGCCAAGGCTTCGGGGCTCAGGCGCGCCATCATTAGCGTGTCGGTCAGCACCATCAGCATATGCGCCAACTGCGAGGCGACCAGCGGCCCTGCCAGCCGCAAAATGGCCCAGAGTTCAGTACGTGCTGGATGCTGTTTGGTCATCGGTCATAATTCTTAAGGTACGTGAAAAGGCCTGATTTTCGGCGTGTTGGGTCTTTTTAGCAAAGGGATAAAAACGATCTATGGCATGAGTAATACTCATGGATTACGCTGTCGCTCAAACGACTGTCCGTTGTAGGACCGGAATATTCCTCATGCCTCGTAACCTTCCTCCGTTGTATGCCTTGCGCGCGTTTGAAGCGGCCGCCCGCCACAGCTCGTTTACTCGCGCAGGAGAAGAGCTTTCGATCACACAGAGCGCGGTCAGCCGACACATCAAAACGCTGGAGGCGCACTTTGCCTGCCGGTTGTTTCAACGCAACGGCCGCACCTTGCAACTCACCGAAGCCGCTCGTCTGTTGCTGCCCGGCGTACGCGAAGGCTTCAGCGCCCTGGAGCGCGCCTGCACTACCTTGCGCGCCGAAGATGACATCTTGCGCATGAAAGCCCCCTCAACACTGACCATGCGCTGGCTACTGGCCCGCTTGAGCCGCTTTCGGCATTTACAGGCGGGTAACGAGGTGCAACTGACCAGCGCGTGGATGGACATCGACCATGTGGACTTCAACCAAGAGCCTTTTGACTGCGCGGTGTTGCTCAGCAACGGCCATTTTCCGCCCGACTGGGAAGCCACGTTATTGTTCCCGGAGATGCTGATCCCCGTGGGTGCACCGACGCGGCCTGACGATCAGCCATGGGATTTCCAGCGCCTGGCGGCGACCGAATTGCTGCACCCCACGCCCGACCGCCGCGACTGGCGCCGCTGGCTCGACTGCATGGGCCTGGCCGGGCAGGTCTCGCTCAAGGGCGGGCAAGTGTTCGATACGCTGGAACTGGGCATGATTGCGGCCGCCCGGGGCTACGGTGTCTCGATGGGTGACTTGCTGATGGTTGCCGAAGACGTGGCTCAGGGCCGCTTGAGCTTGCCATTTCCGGTGGCCGTGGCCAGCGGCGAAAGTTACTACCTGGTGTGGCCCAAAACCCGTCCCGGCGGCGAACGTCTGCGCCGCCTCAGCGACTTTCTGCACAGCGAAGTCACGGCAATGGAACTCCCCGCCGTCAAACACGTGTTATAGGCCGCCATTCGAAACAGGCGTCAGCGCTGTCGGAACCTGATGGTAAATAATCAGCGGTTATCGGGCCGGTATTGCAACGCTTCGGCCACATGTCTACGCGCGATGCGGTCCTCTTGCTCTAGGTCCGCCAACGTGCGCGCCACTTTCAACAAACGGTGCGCGGCCCTCAGCGACAGGTTCATCCGCTCGCACGCCGCCTCCAGCCAGGCGCTGTCCACGTCATCCAGGGTGCACTGACTGCGCACGCCCGGCAGGTCGAGGCAGGCATTGGCACAGCCCTGGCGCTGTATCTGCCGCCTGCGGGCTGCGGCGACCAACGCCGCCGCGCTGGCCGTGGTGTCGCCGCAAACCAGGGGCGGGTTGAGCGACGTGGTTTCGCGGGCCACCGTGAGGTGTAAATCAATGCGATCGAGCAGCGGCCCTGAGAGTTTGTTGCGGTAACGCTGAATCTGATCCGGGGTGCAACGGCAGCGGCCCGTGGGCTCGCCAAGGTACCCACAGGGGCAAGGGTTCATGGCGGCCACCAATTGAAAGCGCGCCGGAAAACGGGTTCGGTCTCGAGCACGGGCGATCACAATAAAGCCCGACTCCATGGGCTCTCTCAAGACCTCCAGCACTTTGCGGTCGAACTCAGGCAACTCATCGAGAAACAGCACCCCGTGATGGGCCAGGGTAATTTCACCAGGTTGCGGTTTCGAACCGCCTCCGACCAATGCCGGGCCCGAGGCCGAGTGGTGCGGTTGGCGAAAGGGGCGCTGTGGCCAGCTGGCCAGTGGCACATGGCTGGCAACGGACTGAATGGCCGCCACTTCCAGGGCTTCATGCTCATCAAGGGGTGGCAACAGGCCGGGCAAACGGCTGGCCAGCAAGGTTTTACCGGTGCCCGGTGGCCCGGTAAATAACAGGTTGTGACTGCCGGCGGCGGCGATCAAGAGTGCACGCTTGGCCGACAGTTGGCCTTGTACGTCGCTCAAATCGGGGTACGGCTTGCTCACGTTCAACAAGCCGCTGGCCACATAAGGCTCGATCACGGCGCGCCCGGCAAAATGCGCCACCACTTGAAGCAGGTGCTCGACCGCGATCACCGTTAACCCTGAAGCCAGGCTGGCCTCTTCGGCATTTGCCAGCGGCACGACCAGCGCCCGGCCCGCCGCCCGGGCGGCCAATGCCGCGGGCAGTACGCCGCGTACCGGCCGAATTGCGCCCGACAAGGCCAGCTCGCCCAAACACTCGATATGTTCCAGCGCCACCGCCGGCAATTGCCCACTGGCAGCCAGTATTCCCAGCGCGATGGCCACATCAAAACGCCCACCGTCCTTGGGCAGATCGGCGGGGGCCAAATTGAGGGTGATGCGCCGTGCGGGGAAATCAAAACCGGCATTAATGATGGCGCTGCGCACCCGGTCCTTGCTTTCCTTGACCGCCGTTTCGGGCAGCCCGACCAGTGTCAGCGCAGGCAAACCATTGGCAAGGTGCACCTCGACCGTGACGGACGGGGCTTCCACACCCACCTGGGCGCGACTGTAAACGATGGCCAGCGACATGACTCACTCCTTGAGTTCACAAAAAACGCATCCTGCGCGCATTGACGATCAAGGACAGAGTGGAATGGATACGGGATGTGACTTCACAGGCGAGGGCTGAGGGTGTTTGCCACAGCCCTGCGCGGTCTCTAGCGCCGCCCCGATCTAGCGCCGGATTTGAGCTGTGTCCAGAGTTTGGCGAGCACCTTTTGCAGCACTTGGCATTCCGCTTCATCGAGGCCGCTGGTCAGCGATTCGCACATTTCCCAAAATGCCGGCAGCGCCTGGTTCAATAACGTTCGCCCTTCGTCGGTCAGCTCCAGTGCAAAGCTGCGCCGGTCTTCGGTGCTCAACTTGCGCCGGAGCAAGTCGCGCTTTTCCAGCCAATCCAGCAAACCGGTCACCGTGGAGCGGGTCACGCCGAAATACTCAGCGATGTTGGATGGCGTGATCGCTTGACTCTCCACCAGGCCGCGCTCGGCCAGACCGAAGAACATCAGTACATCAAACTTGCTCTCAGACAGCCCAAACGGCGCGAGGCGGGTATTGGCGCTCTGTTCGATGTCGTCGCACAGCCACAGCATCAATAGACCGAGCCCTGCGCGGGTGTGGCTGGTGCTTTCGGCGGCGCTGGCGCGCATCAGCGCCAAGTGCGGACGCGTCGCGTCAAGAGCCGTCAAGGACTGCGGGCAGCGTTCAGCCGGCGTGGAGGTGGGTGTTTTCGACTGGCGCATGAAGGGTGAAGGCCACGGGGAAGGTTGCCAATCATAACCCATGGAAATAGTATTGTTTGCGTATAATACGCCTAACGTACTATCTTGATAGTGCCTCGTAACAACCGCGGCTGAACCTCGACCAAAAACTCCCAAGGAATCTGTAATGCCCATGAACGTCATTGAATTGCACCACGTTGGCTTTGGCGTCGACCATGCACAGGCCGATGCCATGCTGGATTTCTACCGCGACGTACTGGCCCTGCCGCAAGACCCGGCCCGCTGGAAGATCCCCGGCATCTACGGCTCGTGGTTCAACCTGCCCAATGGCACCCAACTGCACATTCTCGGCTGCGAAGGCGTTTCCCGGTACGCCAAGCGGCCGGACCAGGACCCGGTCGCGAACCACTTCGCCCTTGCCGTCGAGGACGTACTCGCCGCCGAGCAAGAGTTGCTGGAGCGCGGTATCGAGTACTTCACCCTCGATAACGTGGCCTCCCCCAACCTCAAGCAGTTGTTCCTGCGCGACCCGGCAGGAAACCTGATCGAACTGCACCAGGCCACCGCCCGCAGCGCTGGCGTCGCGGCGAGCGAGCAGCAAACCGGCCCCACCGACAATCGCTGAATGTGTAGCCAGCAGGAGTGAGACATGTATTTCGATATGAAGGCTTTGACCGGCGAGCAACGCAGCAACCTGGTGCACTCCACGGTGATTCCCCGGCCCATTGCCTGGGTGAGTTCGTGCAGCGCTTCGGGGGCGATCAACGTCGCGCCGTTTTCGTTTTTCAATGTGATGTCCGGGGACCCACCGTTGCTGTGCCTGTGCATTGGTTCGCGCGCGGGCGAACCCAAAGACACGGCGCGCAACATCGTCGAGCGCGGTGAATTTGTGGTCAATCTGGTCTCGGCAAATATGGCTGGGCGCATGGCCATCACTTCAATTGATTTTGAGGCTGGGCTCAATGAAGCCGAGGAGGCCGGGCTCGACATGCTCCCGAGCCAGCAAATCGGGGTGCCGCGCATCGGTTCGAGCCCGTGCTCGATGGAGTGCCGGGTGCGTCAGTTGATCGATATCGACGGTGTGCGAACCTTCGTGTTGGCAGACATCGTCGGCGTGCACCTGTGTGACGAAGCGGTCACCGATGTCACGCGGATGTTTATCGACCCCTTGCCAATGGCCCTGATCGGGCGCTTGCACAGCCCCGGCTGGTACTGCGAAGTGTCACCCGATTTCCAGCTCTCCACGCCCACGCTCCCGCAATGGCAGGCCCTGAAAGCTCAAGGGCAAACGCAGCATTTGTTGAACTGGCAAGCCCCACGCCCGGCACATTCTGGAGGCCGCGATGCTGAATGCAATTGACGTGCGCCAAAGCGCCGAACGCCTGGACAGCGCCGAGCGCTCTCGCGAGCAGATTCGCCAACTCTCGCTAAGCCATCCCGAGATGAGCATCACCGATGCCTATGCCATCCAGCGGGCCTGGGTGCAGATCAAACTTGCCCGTGGCCGGCGGATCATCGGCCACAAAATCGGCCTCACCTCAAGGGCGATGCAAATGGCCTCCCAGATTGATGAGCCCGACTACGGCGTGCTGCTTGATGACATGCTCTGGGACGACGGCGGTGAAATCCCCCGCGAGCGGTTAATCCGGCCTCGGGTGGAGGTGGAACTGGCCTTCATCCTGAACCGTCGGTTGGCGGGCGAGCAGGTGACCTTGCTGGATGTGCTCGATGCCACCCGTTATGTGGTGCCTGCGCTGGAGATTATCGATGCGCGCTCCGAACAGCTCGACCGTGACACTCAGCGGCCGCGCCGGGTGGTCGACACGATTGCCGACAATGCGGCCAACGCCGGGGTCATCCTCGGCGGACGTCCGGTACGCGTCGATGACCTCGACCTGCGCTGGGTGGGTGCCCTGCTGATGCGTAACGGCGTGATCGAGGAGACCGGCCTGGCGGCAGGCGTGCTCAATCACCCTGCCAACGGCGTTGCCTGGCTGTGCCGCCGCCTGGCCGCGTTCGACAGTGGCCTGGAACCGGGACACATCGTGCTCTCGGGCTCTTTCACCCGCCCGGTGCACGCCCACGCAGGCGACACCTTTCATGCCGATTTCGGCCCGCTGGGCAGCGTCGGCTGTCGCTTCGTCTGATCCTTCACTCCTCAGGAGGTAGCCATGCATAACCCCTTCAAACAAGCGCTTAGCAAGGGCGATCCGTTGATCGGCCTGTGGCTGGGCCTGGCCAATGCCTACACGGCCGAGCTGCTCGGTGGCAGCGGATACGACTGGCTGGTGATCGACAACGAGCACGCTCCCAATACCGTGCCCTCGACCCTCGCGCAACTGCAGGCCCTGGCAGCCAGCACAGCCTACGCCGTAGTCCGAGCCGCCAGTGATGACAGCGTAGAAATAAAACGCCTGCTTGATCTGGGTGCTCAGACGCTGCTGATCCCGATGGTCGAAAGCGCCGGGCAAGCGGCGCGGATCGTCGCCGCAACGCGCTACCCGCCAGAGGGAATACGCGGGGTCGGCGCGGCCTTGGCGCGCGCCTCGCGCTGGCAGCAAGTGCCCGATTACCTCGCCAGCGCTGATGCCCAACTCTGCACGCTGGTGCAGGTCGAAAGCAGGGCCGGCCTGCTGGCCCTGCCTGAGATTGCACGGGTTAACGGCGTAGACGGCGTATTCATCGGCCCCGCTGACCTCGCGGCGTCGCTGGGCCATTTGGGCGACCCCGGCCACCCTCACGTGCAACAAGCCATTACCACTGCCATCGACGAGGTTCGTGAAGCCGGCAAGGCGGTGGGTATTCTCAGCGGCGACCCGGCGATGGCCCGCACCTATTTGCAACGCGGAGCGGTGTTTGTCGCCGTCGGATCAGACGTCGGGTTACTGTCGAACGGTGCCCGGGCCCTGCGCGAGTCGTTTCGCGATATCGCGTAAGTGTTCGACCATTATCCCCCGTGGCCTGTTTGCCAAAGCACGGGGGAATAGTCTCTGTCCGCTACAGCGTTTCTTGAAACGCTCTGTTCCCCAGATCTTCGGCAAACCGCAGCAGGTAGCCATCGGGGTCGAGCACCAAAAAGTTGCGCTCGCCAAACGCTCTGTCGTTGCTGCGATACCAACGTTCTTCCAGAGGTTTGCGCAAGCGTTGCCCTGCGGCTTCGAGGCGGGCGATCACATCGGGGGCGTTCGGGCATTTGATCGACAGGTTAATGCCCCGGCCAAAAGGCGCTTCGAGCGGCCCTACACGCCAGGGCGACTCGTCCGAATAATCCTGCTCCAGCATCAACTGGCTGCCATGAAAGGACAGAAACGCAAAAAGATCCTCGGGCCGCTGGTACTCGATGCTAAAGCCGAGCACCTCCACGTAGAACTGCAAGCTGCGCTCAAGGTTCGAGACGATCATCTCAGGCACAAGCGGGTTCATCACAACCATTTAACACATCCCTGATTTAAGTCCCGGCGCACTGCCTTTGCACATTACTGCTCGGGCGGCGCTAACCGGGCTTGCAGCTCGGCCACTTGGGCCTCCAGGCTTTCAAGGCGGGCACGGGTGCGCGCCAGTACGACCATCTGGCTGTCGAATTCTTCGCGGCTCACCAGGTCCAGCTTGCTGAAGCCACTTTGCAGCAAGGCTTTGAACTGGCTTTCAATTTCGTTGCGCGGCAGCGCGGTTTCGCCACTGAACAAACGTGAAGCTTGGCCACTCAGGGCATCGAGAAGGTCTTTGGGCGCGAGCATGGTTGAGGTCCTCAAAACTGATGGCGCGAGTGTATCACGGGGGTTGAGAGCGCACGGGGCAGGGCTCGGCGCACATTTTTCGCGCACGACCTCAGCGGCTCACGCACCAACTTCGCGCACAAATACCCGGCAAAATCAGGCAATGCGCCACTAACGTCAAATAACTCGCTGTAATTGTTGGCATTTTCAGATATGGCAAGGTTTCTGCTTAGTGACTCATGACTCATGCACTGAAGCAGCAGCTGTGACGAAGGCAGTGCGGGCAGGTGGTTCAAGGACAGTTTTCGTCACCAGCGATTGATCGACGTTGCGCAGCCAGAAGACGGCTGACGAAGCGTTACAAAGCCAGACACTGCGCATAGACTTGAGCCGGGTTTGTTTTCCTGGGGCAAGTCCACCAATTCGGGAGAAGTTTCATGAAGCTAGTCACCGCCATTATCAAGCCGTTCAAGTTAGACGACGTGCGCGAGTCGCTGTCCGAGATCGGCGTTCAAGGCATTACTGTAACTGAGGTCAAAGGCTTCGGCCGGCAGAAGGGTCACACCGAGCTGTACCGCGGCGCGGAATACGTGGTCGATTTCCTGCCAAAAGTGAAGATTGATGTCGCCATTGACGACAAAGATCTGGATCGGGTTATCGAGGCGATAACCAAGGCTGCCAACACCGGCAAAATCGGTGACGGCAAGATTTTTGTAGTGAATCTGGAACAGGCTATTCGCATCCGTACCGGCGAAACCGATACCGACGCAATCTAAGCCGCCAAACCCCAACGCCCCAGGAGAAAACACTATGACTCTGCGTAAATTCGCAGGGCTCGGAGCCCTGCTGTCCGTCGTAATGCCTGGCCTGGCCATGGCGGCAGACGGAGCAGCTGCTCCAGTCCTCAACTCCGGCGACACCGCCTGGATGCTGACCGCCACCGCGCTGGTGCTGTTTATGACCATTCCCGGCCTGGCGCTGTTCTATGGCGGCATGGTTCGCTCCAAAAACCTTCTTTCTGTGATGATGCAGTGCTTCGCCATCACCGGTCTTATCAGCATCCTGTGGGTCATCTATGGCTACAGCATTACATTCGACACCACCGGCATGGAGCAAGGCGTCACCAACTTCAATTCGTTTATCGGCGGCTTCTCCAAGGCCTTCCTGGCGGGCGTCACCCCGGACAGCCTGACCTCATCGACGGCGCTGTTCCCGGAAGCGGTGTTCATCACCTTCCAGATGACGTTTGCCATCATTACCCCGGCCCTGATCGTCGGTGCTTTCGCAGAGCGCATGAAGTTTTCCGCCATGCTGATCTTCATGGGCGTCTGGTTCACGCTGGTCTATGCCCCGATCGCGCACATGGTGTGGAGCGGCGACGGCGGCCTGATGTGGGACTGGGGCGTACTGGACTTCGCGGGCGGCACCGTGGTGCACATTAACGCCGGTATTGCAGGCCTGGTGGCGTGCATCGTGCTGGGCAAGCGTAAAGGCTACCCGACCACCCCGATGGCCCCTCATAACCTGGGTTACACCCTGGTAGGTGCCGCCATGCTGTGGATCGGCTGGTTCGGCTTCAACGCCGGCTCCGCCGCCGCCGCCAATGGCACCGCCGGTATGGCCATGCTGGTGACTCAAATCGCCACCGCCGCCGCCGCGCTGGGCTGGATGTTTGCCGAATGGATCACCCACGGCAAGCCGAGCGCACTGGGCATCGCGTCCGGTGTGGTCGCGGGCCTGGTGGCCATCACTCCGGCGGCCGGTACCGTGGGCCCAATGGGTGCCATCGTGATCGGCCTGGCGTCGGGCGTTATCTGCTTCCTGTGTGCCACCAGCCTCAAGCGCAAACTGGGCTATGACGACTCGCTGGATGCGTTTGGTGTGCATGGTGTGGGCGGTATCGTCGGCGCAATCCTGACCGGCGTATTCGCCGCGCCGGTGCTGGGCGGCTTCGGTACCGTGACCGATATCGGCACCCAGGTCTGGATTCAGTTCAAAGGGGTCGCATTCACCGTGATCTATACCGCGGTTGTGACCTTTATCATTCTCAAAGTACTGGACGCCTTGATGGGCCTGCGTGTAGCCGAAGAGGAAGAGGCGGTTGGCCTCGACCTGGCACAGCACAACGAGCGCGGCTACAACCTGTAATCGCCCAGTAAAAAAATACCCGGTTTGCCGGGTATTTTTTTGTCTGAAATGTAGCGATATTCTCTGCAATAGAATGAAAATTCCCACGCCTGCTGGAAAAGATCCGATCTACGATTAATGATGGGGTGAACGCTTACAGTACAACTCGACTATTAGCTGCTTTGCTTTTTTCTTCAGCACGCTAGAATGCGCGCCGAAGGGGGCAAAACGACACCCCGAATACGACGAAAACAGGGAAGATCTCCCGACGTTTTCAAGGCCAGCGTACCGAACGACACGTTGGGCACCTGGCAGTGTTATAGCGCGAGCAACGTGAAACACATGGCGCTCGCAAAGCCCTCAACGCTTAATGGGCGAAGAGGCGTAAGACCGGGGTCAACCTGGCGACTTTTTCACCAGTGGCAATCGACAGTGGTCGCAACTGGTCTATAACTAATCTGCTTTACGCAAGTCATGGGGTAGAACATGAGCGACGACGATCTGGAAAATGATGACCTCGAAGTAGGTGACGACGACGAATCCGAAGAAGGTCTTGAGACTGCAGCCGATGACGTGGCTGACGACGATGGTGGCGATGATGCCCCGGCCCCTGCGGCCAAGGGTAAATCCAAGTCAGCGGTGTCGGTTGACGAGTTGCCAAGCGTAGAAGCCAAAAACAAGGAGCGTGATGCTCTGGCTCGTGCGATGGAAGAGTTTTTGTCCAAAGGCGGCAAGGTGCAGGAAGTTGAGGCTAATGTGGTGGCTGATCCGCCCAAAAAGCCTGACAACAAATATGGCAGCCGCCCTATCTAAGGGCTGTTGTTAGCAGTTGGAAAAACCCGCCGTCGCTGCGGGTTTTTTTGTGGCCCGTACCGCCTCGCTCTTCGCCAGCGATACAACATCTTGCAGGAGCGAGCTTGCTCGCGATCTTTTGATCTTTAAAAGAGCGATGGCTTTCAGCTCAGGCGCTTCAATACCGCAGGCAGTTCGCTCAAGCAGCCAATTTCAGCATCCGGTGCCTTGTCGCCCTCCCACTGTTTTCCGCCGGGGTTGAACCACACGGCGCGTAAGCCCGCTTGCTGAGCACCCGCAATGTCATCTCTGGGGTGGTCACCTATATGCACCGTTGCCTGGGCCTGAGCCTCACCGCGCAACAACGCTTCGTGAAACAGCCGCGCATCCGGCTTGGCCACCCCAATGTCTTCGGCACACAGCACAAAGGCAAAGTGATGCCCCAGCCCAATGCGGTGCACATCAGCGTTGCCATTCGTGACCACGCCCAACGCGTAGTCACGGGCCAATGCAGCCAGGGTCGGCTCGGCCTGTGGAAATACGTCGAGTACGTGGCGTGCCTCGATAAAGGCTTCAAACGCGTCACGGGCCATCACCTGCGCATTGTCGTACCCCGCGTCCTGCAACATCTGCTGCAATATCTGGAGGCGCAAGGCGCTGATGCGGTGCTTGAGGCCCGGCATTTGGACCAGCACCCGCTCGCGGATGGCCTGATACTGCGCCGCCTCAATACCCCCCAAGCGTGATGCGTTTTGGCTCAACCAGTCGCGCAACACCTGCTCGGCTTTGACAATCACCGGCGCGGTGTCCCACAACGTATCGTCGAGGTCGAAGGTAATCAGCTCGATTGTCATTCACTGTCCTTACTGCGTTTGGCCCGTGGGTGGGCGCTGTCATAGACCGATGCCAGATGCTGGAAATCCAGATGGGTGTAGATTTGCGTGGTTTTGATGTCCGCGTGCCCCAGCAACTCCTGCACGGCACGCAAGTCCTGGGAGGACTCCAGCAGGTGGCTGGCGAAGGAGTGCCGCAACATGTGCGGGTGCAGGTTCTGACCCAACTCACGTTCGCCGGCGGCCTTGACCCGCAGTTGAATCGCCCGCGCCCCCAGGCGTTTGCCCCGCTGGCTGACGAAAACAGCGTCATCCTGCGGGTTAGCCAGTGCCCGTAGCGCCAGCCAGGTGTGCAACGCCTCGCGCGCCTTTTGACCCACCGGCAACACACGGGTTTTACTGCCCTTGCCGAGCACTTGCACCAGCCCATCGGCCAAATCCAGTTGCTGCAGATTTAACCCCGTCAGCTCAGACAAACGCAGCCCGGAAGAATAAAACAGTTCCAGAATCGCCTGATCACGCTGGGCCAAAAAGTCGTCTTCAACCGCCCCCTCCAGTAACTGCAAGGCACGGTCGGTGTCCAGGGTTTTGGGGAGCCGTCGCTCGCCTTTGGGCGGAGCCAAGCCGTTGGCCGGGTCGTGATCGCACAGGCCTTCGCGGTTGAGGTAACGGTAGAGGCCGCGCACAGCCGACAGCAAACGCGCAATGCTGCGCGAAGACTGACCTTGCTGATGCAGGCGCGCCACCAGGTGGCGCATGCGCTGGATATCCAGTGCCGTCCAATCAGGGATTGCAGCTTTGATGCAGAAGGCCAGTACTTTGTTCAGGTCGCGACGATAGGCCTCTAGCGTATGGGCCGACACTTGGCGCTCACTGCGCAGGTGAGCGCAGTAAGCGTCCAGTTGCCGTTCCATTTTTAGCGCACCGAGCGCAGAGCGCCGGTAAAGCGGGGCAGCGTGCGGCCCAAGACTTCAGCAATGTAATTGAGAAACAACGTACCGACCGCGCTCTTGTAGTGCTGAGGGTCTCGGCTGGCCACGGCCAAAACACCGTGCAGCCCCAAGTGATTGAGGGTGACGACCGCCGTTGAACCAATCTGCTTGCGCTGCTCTTCGCCAAACAAAAAGTCCAGCTCATGCTCGCGCAGGCTTCCGCTGACGGCTTTGCCTTCGCTCAGCAAGCCACCCAGGGCACGCTGGGCATCGGCACTGTTGACCCAGCGGCCCACCGGCATCGGGTTGTCCCCAAACAACACCAGGCTGACGAAGGGCACCTGAAAGTCCTGACGCAGGCTGTCTTCAACGGCGATCACCAACTCATCAAGGCTGGTGGCATCCATCAACGCCAGATTCAGGCGGCGGGTCTTTTCAAACAGGCGGTCATTGTCACGGGCCACGTCCATCAGTTGTGACAAGCGATGGCGCATCTCGATATTTCGCCCGCGCAACAGCTCCAGCTGGCGCTCCACCAGCGACACTGCCGCGCCGCGCTGGTGCGGAATGCGCAACGCCAACAACAGCTCGTCGTGCTGGCTGAAGAAATCCGGATGCGCCTCAAGATAAGCCGCCACGGCCGCAGCCTCGGGGTTTTGAGCACAGGTTTTGAGGTCTGCAGACTGCGGCTGATCGGTCATCGTGGGCACTCACTCATAAACGGACTTGTCCTTCGTAAACACGCATCGCCGGGCCGGTCATGATCACCGAATGGCCTGGGCCGGCCCACTCGATGGACAAACGCCCGCCGGGCAGGTCGAGGATCAACGGTGAGTCCATCCAGCCTTGGCTGATGGCCGCGACCGCAGCCGCACAGGCACCGGTGCCGCAGGCCTGGGTTTCCCCGGCACCGCGCTCCCACACCCGCAGTTGCCCGCGCTGGCGGTCGACAACGTGCAGAAAGCCGACATTGACCCGCGCCGGAAAGCGCGGGTGATGTTCAATTTTTGGCCCCAGTTCATGCACCGGTGCCGCATTGATGTCATCCACGCGCAGCACGGCATGGGGGTTGCCCATGGACACGGCCGCCAGCTCAACCCGCTGGCCGTCGACATCCAGTTCGTAGCTCAGCGCCTGTTCGTCGGCCACAAACGGAATATCCGCCGGGTTCAAGCGTGGCGGGCCCATATCGACGCTGATCTGCCCATCGCTGCGCACAGTCAGCTCGATAATGCCGCTTTTGGTTTCGACCCTGATTTCACGCTTGGTGGTCAAACGCTTGTCGAGCACAAACCTCGCAAAACAGCGTGCGCCGTTGCCGCATTGCTCCACTTCAGAACCATCGGAGTTGAAGATCCGGTAACGGAAATCCACTTCCGGGTTGCTCGGCGCTTCAACGATCAATAATTGATCAAAGCCCACGCCCGTGTGCCGGTCGCCCCATTGTTTAGCGTGCTTGGGCAAGATATGCGCATGCTGGCTGACCAGGTCAAGCACCATAAAGTCATTGCCCAGGCCGTGCATTTTAGTAAAACGCAGCAACATGGGCTTACTCCGGCAGCAGGCTTTCGCCAGCAAACAGCTCAGCCACGGTTTCGCGACGACGCACTTCAAACGCTTGCTCGCCATCGACCAACACCTCAGCGGCGCGGCCACGGGTGTTGTAGTTCGAGCTCATGACAAAACCGTAGGCACCGGCCGAATGCACCGCCAGCAAATCGCCTTCGGCCAGCGCCAGCGAGCGGTCCTTGGCCAGGAAGTCACCGGTTTCACAGATCGGCCCAACGATATCGTAGAGGCGGGCTTCGGTGTCACGTGGGCGCACGGCGGTCACGTCCATCCAGGCCTGGTACAGCGCCGGGCGGATCAAGTCGTTCATGGCCGCATCGACGATGGCGAAATCCTTGTGTTCGGTGTGCTTGAGGTACTCAACCTGAGTCAGCAGCACGCCCGCGTTTGCCACAATGAAGCGGCCCGGCTCAAACACCAGCGCAAGGTCACGGCCTTCAATGCGCTCGCGCACGGCTTTGATGTAATCGCCCGCCAACGGCGGCTCTTCATCGCGATAACGCACACCCAGGCCACCACCGAGGTCGATATGGCGCAGGTAAATGCCGCAGTCGATCAGACGATCGACCAGTGCCAGCAAGCGATCAAGCGCGTCAATAAACGGTTCGAGGGTGGTCAGTTGCGAGCCGATGTGACAATCAACACCGACCACGTCGAGGTTCGGCAACTGCGCGGCGCGGATGTACACATCTTCGGCATCAGCAATGGCGATACCGAACTTGTTTTCCTTGAGGCCTGTGGAAATGTACGGGTGGGTGCCCGCATCAACGTCCGGGTTGACCCGCAGTGAAACCGGCGCACGAACGCCCAGCTCCGCAGCCACGACCTGAAGGCGCTCCAGCTCGTCGGTGGACTCGACGTTGAAGCAATGCACGCCCACTTCCAACGCGCGACGCATGTCGTCGCGGCTTTTGCCGACGCCGGAGAACACAATTTTATCCGCCGAGCCGCCAGCGGCCAGTACGCGTTCAAGTTCGCCACGGGACACAATGTCAAAACCAGCGCCCAGGCGCGCCAGGACATTGAGCACCCCCAGGTTGGAGTTGGCCTTGACCGCAAAACACACCAGGTGCGCCATGCCGCCCAGTGCATCAGCGTAAGCGTTGTATTGCGCCTCGATGTGCGCCCGAGAGTAGACGTACGTCGGCGTGCCAAAACGCTCGGCAATGGCCGTCAGCGCTACACCTTCGGCAAACAGCTCGCCGTCCCGGTAATTAAAAGCGTCCATGGTGTTCCCTTATTCGTGCTTGTGCGATTGCGACGACTTCGCTTGGTCTTCTGGGGATTGGCTGTGATCGGGCAGATACAGCGGTCCTTTTTGACCACAGGCAGAAACAAGGCAGGCGACCGCGACGAGCGCAGCAAGAGAAGAGATCAGGCGCTTCATGGCGAAATCCTTTGAAAAGCATTAATTGCGCCCGAGTATACCGAGCGCCTACCAGCTTGCCTATGCAGCAGACGGCTCGCACAAACTGACCTGTGCGGATAATCAGTAGTGGCCAGCCGTGCCTGGAACAGGGGTTTGCAATCGGCCTGGAGCGCCCGTATCTTGCGAGCTCCGAGCATGACTAGACATTACGAGGTTCCACCATGAGTTTGACTGAAGCCCGTTTCCACGATCTGGTCGATGCAACCCAGGAAAACCTGGAAGACATCTTTGACGAATGTGATTTTGATGTCGATGTTGAAAACTCGGCCGGGATCCTGACGGTCAAGTTCGAGAATGGCAAAGCGCTGATCTTCAGCCGCCAAGCCCCCGTGCTGCAGCTCTGGCTCGCGGCCCCCAATGGCGGGTTCCACTTTGACTACGACGAGAAGCGCAGTTCGTGGAAATGCGACAAAACCGATGAACTGCTCTGCGAAATGGTTGCCCGCCTGACTTTGGAACATGCCGGTGCCGAGCTGGAATTTGACGAGATCTGATTGTGACCACCCCTGCTAAACCTGCAAAACCGTTGTACAGCAACGTCAGCCCGGCGGTGCCGTCACCTTGCATCAGCACCTGCCGGCTGGATGAGCACAAGGTCTGCCTGGGCTGCTTTCGACACGTCGAAGACATCCGGGAGTGGCGCTCGGCAGACGACCAACGCCGCCGGGTAATTTGTGAACAGGCCCGGCAGCGCCAAGGCTGAAACAGCGGCAGGTGAGTGGGGCTCTGCCCGCCCCCCGGCTTGTGTATTTATTTCGCTGTGGTAGTGTCCGGGTTCGCCTCGCACTATCGAGGTTGGTCAAAACCCCGCCATTACCTGGCGGGGTTTTGCTTTTCCGTGCAGAAAAAAGGAGTCTGCCAGGTCATGAGTACTTCACCTTCCATCATCCTCACGCGCCTGGACGTTCAACGTCTGGAGAAGCTGATCGACAACCTCGACGACTCACTGCCGGGTGTTGTTGCATTGCAGGAAGAACTGGATCGCGCCGAAACGATCGTCGGCCACACCGAAGTCCCTGCTGGCGTTGTGACCATGAACTCTCGCGTGCATTGCCGCGAAGAGGGTAGCGCCAAGGATTACCACCTGACATTGGTGTACCCGAAGGATGCGAACGCCGACGAAGGCAAAATTTCGATTCTGGCACCGGTAGGCAGTGCATTACTGGGCCTGCAAGTGGGCCAACACATCAACTGGCCAGCACCCGGGGGGAAAACCCTCAAACTGAAACTGCTGGAGGTTGAATACCAGCCTGAAGCCGCTGGCGACTTCGATCTTTAGTCCCCTCGAAACATAATGTCACAATAATATCACTTCACGCCGTAGCCTCAGGTTGCGGGCACTCTGAGCGTTTTATCCTTGCGGGCAAAACGGTCCAGAAACCGGTAGCTGATACTTAACTCGCGGGCCAATGCCAGACGCTCATGGCAGGCCTGCTCGGTTTCCCACTGTGCATGATTGTCGAGCTGCGACAACTGGCGCTCATCCCAGCCCCATTCTGCGGTCAAGCGCGCCAGTACCCGGTGCTGCCAGCGCGCCGCCGGTTGAACCGCCGTGTCACTGAGCTTGCAATTGGCCTTCAGGTACAAACTGCGGCGCACCAGTTCAAGGCGCTGCAGGTCACCGCTCCCCTTGAGGTAATGCTCAATACGCCGGTAAACCATCACATAAGGGTCCAGCTCATCCAGGTCCAGTCGGTTGGTGTACATCGCATGCTTGAAGTGCAGGCTCAGGCAATTTACTCGCGGGTACTCGCTGGCGTAGACCTCGATCAGCAACAGCTTGAGCACCGACTTGTAAGGTGACTCAAGCCCCTTCAGCAACTGGCGCTGGCCGGCCCCCTGGAACTCATCGACCGGCACGTGCGCCAAGTGCCCAAGGTCAATGACGTCATCGCGGCACAACGCCCGCCCGGCCAGCAACCGCTGGGTAAAGGCGTCATAACGGCCTTCCTCACACCTGGGCACCCACCACCACAGCGGCGTACGCCCCGCGAGCCAGATGGCCGTGCGGTAAAACTCATCCAGCAACAGCGTGGGCTGCATCACGCCGTCATGGTGGGCACTCAATTGAACGTCGTGCTCATCTTCAGCAAGGCGTTGCGCATGGATCAGAAAGAAGTGCACCTCCCCACCCTGGCCCGCCGCCCAATGCTCCAGCCGCTGGCATTTTTTGCGCAAGGCCTGCAGCGCCGCTTTACCCAAACCGGGGTCGTGGCAGATCCAGACATCAATATCGCTCTGATCGGTCTGGGCCAACGTGCCCAGGCTGCCCATTAAAAACAGGCCCTGGATGGGCGCGTGCGCGCTGACCCGAGGGGTGCAGGCAAAGCCGCGAAACAACGCCATTGCGGTGGTCAGCGAAGCGGTAGCCGGCTCGTAGCCCGCCACCCCGGCAGGCGTTGTGTCCGAGACATAACCGGGCAAGGACGGGTGGTTAACGTGAAAGAACAGCGCCATCAGTTCCAGCAGCGTTTGTTGAGACAGCGCCAGACCTTCCATCGCGCGCGCCAGCCGGCCTTGGTTGACGGCCAAAAACCGCCCACGCAGTTCAGTGAGAAGCTGTCGATCAATGCCCTCACCGACGGTCGGGCATGGTTCTGAGGGGCACGTCATACACTCAACCGGGTCGCAGCGCGAGGTAGAGAAGGGGAGGTTAGTGAGAAGGGAGTTTACAACCAGTCATGCGAAAGGATTAAGACCAAAGCGTTTTTGGCGTCAGATTTTTTACCGTGCCAGAAAATGTGCCCGCGGAATCGCGTGTTAATGGATCCCGTGGGCGCGGCGTGGCATCAGGCTTTTTTGGGGGACTTCGTCGTCAGAATCGTCAACAGCGTTTGAGTGTTTTGAGCCGCATCACGACCCAGGCTGGTCAGATAACCGCCATCCGGTTGATCGATCAGTTCTTTTTCGTACAGTCGCTTGGCGGCTGCAATCGCTTTGGGATCAGCGTTTTGATGGACTTTCAGACCCTCTTGGGTACTGTCCAGGTTAAACAGTGCAAGGACTTCCAGTTCGGCAACCAACTCAGGGGTAAACGACATAAGGACTCCAGACCAGGCGGAAAAGACGACAGAAGGCCTAAGGTGATCTCACTTGAGCGGACTGTCCAGCGACAGTTCGCACCTTAATCATGGCCCATGCCGCACCTGCCCCGCGTTGACGCGCAGGCGAGGCAGTTGGAGTGTAGTCCGAGTCTTCAATTGCACCCGACCAAATGAGACCTCACGCGGCCTTTTAAAAGATCGCAGGCAAGCACGCGCTTGGACGCCTGTCGGCGCATTCAGATGAAAATGATTTTTCAGTTATATAAGCATTCTTAAATAGTATTTTTAAGAATATCCGCGCCTCACTACTATTGCTCCCACGCCAGCCCCCTTAGGCATTCCCATTTTCAGGAGCACACCATGAGCGCATCTCTGCGTAGCGTTGACGGTCAGGACGAAGCCACCATTCTGCGGGAAATCCAGAGCGCGCTACGGGACCTGCGCTTTGGTGCCGTTGAAATCACTGTGCATAACGCGCAGGTGGTGCAGATCGAACGCAAAGAAAAATTCCGTTTGCAGAACCCGGGCCAGAAAAGCAACTGACCGCCCACTAGCGCCCTCGCCTGAGACGCTTATAAAAACTAATAAATGCACACTTTGGAGCCTCACCTATGTCCCTACGCCGTTACGCTCTGGCCGCGCTGGCCAGTGCCATTTTTGCTGGCTCCGCTGTAGCCAAAGACTACGAGTTGTTGAACGTCTCCTACGATCCGACCCGTGAGCTTTATCAGGATTACAACGCCGAATTCATCACGTTCTGGAACCAGTCGCACCCAGACGACAAGGTTAAAATTCAGCAGTCGCACGGCGGCTCGGGCAAACAAGCCCGTGGCGTGATTGATGGCCTGCGCGCTGATGTGGTGACCCTGGCCTTGGCCGGCGACATCGATGAAATCGCCAAACTGGGCAAAACCCTGCCTGAGAACTGGCAAACCCGCCTGCCGGATGCCAGCACGCCTTACACCTCGACCATTGTGTTCCTGGTGCGCAAGGGCAACCCCAAAGGCATCAAAGACTGGGATGACCTGATCAAGAAAGACGTTTCAGTGATCACCCCCAACCCGAAAACCAGTGGCGGCGCGCGCTGGAACTTCCTGGCGGCTTACGCCCACGGCCTGAAAGCCAACGGTGGCGACGAAACCAAGGCCAAGGCGTACGTCCAGGAGCTGTTTAAACACGTGCCGGTACTCGACACCGGCGCGCGGGGCTCAACCATTACCTTCGTCAACAACGGTCAGGGCGACGTGTTGCTGGCGTGGGAAAACGAAGCGTTCCTGGCGTTGAAAGAAGACGGCGGCACTGACAAATTCGAAATCGTCGTACCTTCGCTGTCGATTCTGGCCGAGCCACCGGTTGCCGTGGTGGACAAAAATGCCGACAAAAAAGGCAATGCCGAGATCGCCAAAGCCTACCTCAACCACCTGTACAGCCCGGCGGGTCAGGAGATCGCCGCGAAGAACTTCTACCGTCCCCGTGACGAAGCCGTAGCAGCCAAGTACGCACAACAATTTCCGAAACTGGAGCTAGTCACTATCGACAAAGACTTCGGTGGCTGGAAAACTGCGCAGCCGAAATTTTTCAATGACGGTGGCGTGTTCGACCAGATCTACCAGGCGCAATAACCTGTGGGGTGGGGCTATAAGCCTCGCTGAAAGCTAGAACATAGAGCCCGCGATTGAGTTGCGGGCTTCGTGCGTTAACCAAGGACTCTTATGTCACGTCGTATCTCCCCCGTCATACCCGGCTTCGGGCTGACGCTGGGCTACACCTTGGTGTACCTCAGCCTCATCGTGCTTATCCCTCTGGCGGCCATGTTTGTACATGCCTCGCAACTGACCTGGGACCAGTTCTGGACCATCATCACGGCCCCTCGTGTGTTGGCTGCGCTGAAGCTGAGCTTTGGTACCGCCTTTGCGGCGGCCCTGATCAATGGTGTGATCGGTACCGTGCTGGCTTGGGTACTGGTGCGTTACACCTTCCCGGGGCGCAAGGTCATCGATGCCATGATCGACCTGCCGTTTGCGCTGCCCACTGCCGTGGCCGGTATCGCCCTGACCGCGCTCTATGCCCCCAACGGCTGGATCGGCCAGTTCGCCAACGACCTGGGTTTTAAAATCGCTTACACCCCACTGGGTATTACCCTGGCGCTGACCTTCGTCACCCTGCCGTTTGTGGTGCGCACGGTGCAGCCGGTACTGGCTGATATCCCGCGTGAAATCGAAGAAGCCGCCGCGTGCCTGGGTGCCAAGCCCTTGCAGGTGTTCCGCTACATTCTGGTGCCCGCCCTGTTGCCGGCCTGGCTGACCGGTTTTGCGCTGGCTTTTGCTCGGGGCGTTGGTGAGTACGGCTCAGTGATTTTCATCGCCGGTAACATGCCGATGAAAACCGAGATCCTGCCGCTGCTGATCATGGTCAAGCTGGACCAATACGACTACACCGGTGCCACTGCCATTGGCGTGATGATGCTGGTGGTTTCCTTCATTTTGCTGCTGCTGATCAACCTGATTCAGCGCCGCATCGAAAAACCGTGAAGGGGGCCTGATTATGTCCAGTTCAACCTTAAACGCAGCCAACGCTGCCAACGCCGCCCGCCGTGGCAGCCCGCTGTCGCGACGCCTGTTGATCGGCTTCGGCTGGTCGTTCTTTATCCTGTTCCTGTTGCTGCCCTTGCTGATTGTGGTATCGCAGGGCTTGAAGCTGGGGTTCGGTGCGTTCTTCGACGCCATTCTGGAACCCGATGCGTTATCAGCCCTCAAGCTGACCATCATTGCCGTGGTCATTTCGGTGCCGCTCAACGTGGTGTTCGGCGTCAGCGCCGCCTGGTGCGTGAGCAAATACAGCTTTCGCGGCAAAAGCATCCTGGTGACGCTGATCGACCTGCCGTTCTCGGTCTCGCCGGTGATCGCCGGCCTGGTGTACGTGCTGATGTTTGGCGCACAGGGCTTTCTGGGCCCGTGGCTGCAAGACCACGATATCCAGATCATCTTCGCCTTGCCGGGTATCGTGCTGGCCACCATTTTCGTGACCGTGCCGTTTGTGGCCCGTGAACTGATCCCGCTGATGCAGGAGCAGGGCACTCAGGAAGAGGAAGCCGCACGCCTGCTGGGAGCCAATGGCTGGCAGATGTTCTGGCACGTCACCGTACCCAACATCAAGTGGGGCCTGATCTACGGCGTGGTGCTGTGTACGGCGCGGGCCATGGGCGAATTCGGCGCGGTGTCGGTGGTGTCCGGCCACATTCGCGGGGTCACCAACACCCTGCCGCTGCACGTCGAGATCCTCTACAACGAATACAACCACGTTGCCGCCTTCGCTGTGGCCACTCTGTTGCTGATCCTGGCGCTCTTCATCCTGCTGCTCAAGCAGTGGAGCGAATCTCGCATTAACCGCCTGCGCGCCAGCGCCGCGGAGGAATAAACCATGTCGATCGAAGTCCGTAACGTCAGTAAAAACTTCAATGCCTTCAAGGCCCTGAACAGCATCAACCTGGACATCCAAAGTGGCGAGCTGGTGGCATTGCTGGGCCCGTCGGGCTGCGGTAAAACCACCTTGCTGCGCATCATCGCCGGCCTCGAAACCCCGGACGAAGGCAACATCGTGTTCCACGGTGAAGACGTCTCGGGGCACGACGTGCGCGATCGCAACGTGGGGTTTGTGTTCCAGCATTACGCGCTGTTTCGCCACATGACGGTATTCGACAACGTGGCCTTCGGCCTGCGCATGAAGCCCAAACGCGAGCGCCCGAGCGAAACCCGCATCGCTGAAAAGGTGCACGAACTGTTGAACATGGTGCAACTGGACTGGTTGTCGGACCGCTACCCGGAGCAGTTGTCCGGTGGTCAGCGCCAGCGTATTGCCTTGGCTCGCGCCCTGGCGGTCGAGCCTAAAGTGCTGCTGCTCGACGAACCGTTCGGCGCGCTGGATGCCAAGGTGCGTAAAGAACTGCGCCGCTGGTTGGCCCGCCTGCACGAAGACATCAACCTGACCTCCGTGTTCGTGACCCACGACCAGGAAGAAGCGATGGAAGTCGCTGACCGTATCGTGGTGATGAACAAGGGCGTGATCGAACAGATCGGCTCACCGGGCCAGGTGTATGAAAACCCGGCCAGCGACTTCGTGTACCACTTCCTGGGCGACTCCAACCGCCTGCACATCGGTGAAGACCAGCACCTGCTGTTCCGCCCGCACGAAGTGTCGTTGTCGCGTCACGAGATCGAAGACCACCACGCCGCACAGGTACGTGACATCCGCCCGTTGGGTGCAACCACCCGGGTGACGTTGAAGGTTGAAGGTCAAAGCGAGCTGATTGAAGTGGAAGTGGTCAAAGACCATGACAGCCTCACCGACCTGGCGCGTGGCGAGACGTTGTTCTTCAAACCGAAGGTGTGGCAGAAGGCTTGATACTGTCGTCGCTGACGAGGGATGAAGGCTGCGATGCGGGTCGCATTGCAGCCTCAACGGTGGCGCTTTAAGGCTTTTTCAGCTTCGGATTGGGGAAGAACTGCACCGCCTGCACTTTAGGGTCCGGGGCTTTCTTCAACGCTGACGTATTGACCCGCGTGCCCAATTCATTGGGCACCGACAACCCTTGCTCATTGAGCGTGTCCGAGTACCCGCACGCCACGCATTCGCGGTGCGGTACGTCGTTCTCGTTCCACATCATCAACTTGTCCGGCTCGCTGCACGCCGGGCAAACCGCCCCGGCGATAAAGCGTTTTTTGGTCACATTCACAGGTGTGTCGCTCATGCTGCTGCGTCCTCGGTCAGACCGCTGTGACGCAGGAGCGCGTCAATCGATGGCTCACGGCCACGGAAATCCTTGAACAGCTCCATCGGAGCTTTCGAACCGCCACGGGCCAGGATGGCCTGACGGAACGCCTTGCCGGTGTGCGGGTTGAACACGCCTTCTTCTTCGAAGCGCGAAAACGCATCCGCCGAAAGCACTTCCGCCCACTTGTAGCTGTAGTAACCCGCCGCGTAACCGCCCGCAAAAATATGCGCGAAGCTGTTCGGGAAGCGGTTATAGGACGGCGGGCGCATCACCGACACTTCGTCGCGAATGCCGTCGAGCACCTGCGCCACGCTGCGGCCGTCGCCGTGGGTAGCGTGCAGTTCGAAGTCAAACAGCGAGAACTCCAACTGGCGCACCATCATCAGCCCGGACTGGAAGTTCTTGGCCGCGAGCATTTTCTCCAGCAGGTCCTGGGGCAACGCCTCACCGGTTTCGTAGTGACCGGAGATCAGCGCCAGGCCTTCAGGCTCCCAGCACCAGTTCTCCATGAACTGGCTCGGCAACTCGACCGCATCCCACGCCACACCGTTGATGCCGGACACGCCGGCGTGTTCGATCTCGGTCAGCATATGGTGCAAGCCGTGGCCGAACTCGTGGAACAGGGTGGTGACTTCGTCGTGGGTCAGCAGCGCAGGCTTGCCCGCAACAGCCGGGGTGAAGTTGCACACCAGGTTGGCCACCGGGCTTTGCAGCTCGCCCGCCGCGGTGCGACGACGATCACGGGCACCGTCCATCCAGGCTCCGCCACGCTTGTTGGCGCGGGCGTACAGGTCAAAGAAGAAGCGGCCGACAGGCTGGCCGTTCTCTTTGATTTGGAACAGGCGAACGTCCGGGTGCCAGGTGTCGAAGCCTTTGAGTTCAACAATGTCGATGCCGTACAGCGTGTGCACGATGTCAAACAGGCCTTTCAATACCTTGTCGATCGGGAAGTAGGCGCGCAGCGCTTCTTGCGACACGCTGTAACGCTGCTCGCGCAGTTTTTCGCCGTAGAACCCGCTGTCCCAGCTTTTCAGTTCCGGGCAACCTTGCTCTGCGGCATACGCCTGCAACTGTTCGAGGTCGCGGGCGGCAAACGGCTTGCTGCGCTTGGCCAGGTCGCGCAGGAAGGTCAGCACCTGATCCGGCGATTCCGCCATTTTGGTGGCCAGGCTCAGTTCGGCAAAACTGGCAAAACCCAACAGTTGCGCCAGTTCCTGACGCAGGTCGAGGATTTGTTCCATCACCGGGCCATTATCGAACTGGCCGGCATTCGGGCCTTGGTCCGACGCACGGGTGCAGTACGCGGCGTAGACTTCTTCGCGCAAAGCGCGGTCTTGGGCGTAGGTCATGACCGGGAAGTAGCTCGGGAACTCCAGGCTGATCAGCCAGCCGTCCAGGCCTTTGGCCTGCGCCGCTGCGGCCATTTGGGCCTTAGCCGAATCGGTCAGCCCCGCCAGCGCGGCTTCGTCGGTGATGTGCTTGGTCCAGGCCTGGGTGGCGTCCAGCAATTGGTTGGAAAACTTGCTGCCCAACTCCGACAGGGTGCTTTGCACTTCGGCATAACGCTGTTGCTGCGCCGGTGGCAGGTCGATACCCGACAAACGGAAGTCACGCAGCGAATGCTCAAGGATGGTTTTTTGCGCCTGATCGAAATCCGCCACCTGCGGGCTATGGGCCAACGCTTCGAACGCCTGAAACAGCTCACGGTTCTGGCCCATCTCGGTCGAATACGCGCTCAACGCAGGCAAGCATGCCTCGTAGGCTTCGCGCAGTTCAGCGCTGTTGCACACGGCATTAAGGTGGCTGACCGGGCTCCAGGCCGCGCCCAGACGGTCGTTCAGCTCATCCATGGCCAACACCAGGCCCGCCCAGGTCGGGTGCTGACCTTGCTCGGCGAGGATCTTGCGAATGCCGGCGCGGTTGTCCGCCAGGATCTGCTCGATGGCCGGCTGAACGTGCTCAGGACGGATCGCCGAGAACGGCGGCAGGTCGTAGGACTGCAAAAGAGGGTTGTTCTCGCTCACGATGGGCACCTTGGCTTGAAGAAACATTGGGCCATCTTAATTACAATCGCCGCACTGCGCAGCAACCAGCCCTGCTATCACTGCTAAAGAAGGAAGCTATAGGTGTCTATCCGTTCATTTCAGCAACACACACCGGCCCTGGGCGAACGCGCCTTTGTCGACCGCTCGGCGGTGGTGATCGGCGATGTCGAGATCGGTGCCGACAGTTCCATCTGGCCCCTGACGGTGATTCGCGGTGACATGCACCGCATCCGCATCGGCGCGCGCACCAGCGTGCAAGACGGCTGCGTGCTGCATATCACCCACGCCGGCCCGTTCAACCCCGACGGTTTCCCACTGCTGATCGGCGACGACGTGACCATCGCCCATAAGGTCATGCTGCACGGCTGTACCGTGGGCAGCCGCATTTTGATCGGCATGGGCAGCATTGTGATGGACGGGGCCGTGATCGAAGACGACGTGATCGTCGGGGCCGGTAGCCTGGTGCCACCGGGCAAGCGCCTGGCCAGCGGCTTTCTGTATGTCGGCAGCCCGGTCAAAGCGGTGCGCGAACTGACTGAAAAAGAGAAAGCCTTTTTTACTTACAGCGCCGGCAACTACGTGAAACTCAAAGATCAGCACTTGGCCGAAGGCTACGATCAGCCCGCTTGAGCCGACTTATTTGGAGCCTTACATGCATTACCAGAACGTACTGTTCGACCTTGACGGCACCCTGACCGACCCGCGCGAGGGCATCACCCGCTCCATCCAGTATGGCTTGAGCAAAATGGGCATCGACGAACCGGACCTGACCAAACTCGAGCACTTTATCGGCCCGCCCTTGCTGCAAGCGTTTATGGAATTTTACGCCTTCAGCGAAACCCAGGCCTGGGAAGCCGTGGGCTTCTACCGCGAGCGTTTTGCCGTGACCGGCCTGTACGAAAACCGCGTGTTTGAAGGGGTTACACCGTTGCTTGAAGCCCTTGAAGGCCAAGGCCGGCAGTTGTTTATCGCCACGTCCAAGCCGCAGGTGTATGCCCGCGAAATCGCCCGCCATTTCGATTTCGCCCGCCACTTCAACGAGGTGTACGGCAGTGAACTGGACGGCACGCGCACTAATAAGGTCGAGCTGATTCGCCACTTGATGACCGAACAAGGGCTGGACCCCGCCCAAACGCTGATGATCGGTGACCGCAAACACGACCTGATCGGCGCGCACGAGAACGGCCTGGACGCGGCGGCGGTGGGCTACGGGTTTGGCAGTTTTGAAGAGCTGAATGCGTTTGCGCCCAAGTACCACTTCGCAACCCTGGCGCAATTGCATCAAGCCTTCAAAGGCTAATAAACCGCGAGCACGTTCACGGCCACCGTACGCGCTCGCCCCCCTTTCACCCTCACCAAAATAAATTTTTTGGTTATTACCAAATAGCTTCTTATTCCTTAGCGATTCTAAAAACCCTCCCTATACTGGTTCAGTAATACAAACACAGCGGGAGACGCGCACCCATGGGCAACGAAGCGATTCGCTATTTGATAGTGCCGGGCTGGCAAGGTTCGTCCGACGATCATTGGCAAACCCACTGGCAAAACAGCTTACCGAACAGTGCCCGGGTGGAGCAGGCCGACTGGCTGACACCACGCCGCGAAGACTGGATCGCAGCGCTGGCTGAAGCCATTGCGGCTGACAGCACACCGGTGATTCTGATTGCCCACAGCCTGGGGTGCATCACCGTAGCCCATTGGGCTGAACGTGCGCCCGCCAGCTTGTTAAGCCAGGTGCGCGGTGCGTTGCTGGTGGCCCCGGCCGATGTCGAGCGCCCCACCTGCGCACCCGCCTTGCGTAACTTTGCACCGATCCCCAGCCGGACCTTGCCGTTTCCCAGCCACATTGTCAGCTCTGATAACGACGCGGCCGTCAGCGCACCGCGGGCGATGGCGTTTGCCCTGCAGTGGGGGGCCGAGATTGGCATCATCAGCGGTGCCGGGCACATCAACGTCAAATCCGGCCATCAACGCTGGGAACAAGGGTTTGCCTTTTTGTATCGCCTGCAAACCCGCATTGAGCACGGTGCCCTGCGCCGCGCCTGACTTTTCTGTAACGCCCGCGCCCACCCTTTGGCGGCGGGCGGGAGCCCGCCATGAGCCTGCATGAAACCTTCGGTCAGCCATTGTTGACCTTCCCTGACGCTGAAAAAAGCCCGCTGAGCATCCGCGCCAAGGCGCTGGTGTTTGTAGACCCGCGCTCGCGCCAGCTGCGCAACGACCTGGAGCAATTGGCACCGCGTGCGCTGCCGGTACTGATTCGCGGCGAGACCGGTAGCGGCAAAGAGCTGCTGGCCCGGCATATCCATCGCGCCAGTGACCGTAGCGGGTTATTTGTGTCGGTTAACTGCGGTGCCATCAGCCCCACGTATGCAGACGCCGAATTGTTCGGCTATGCCCCCGGCACCCATAACCGTTCGGCCAGCAGCCGCGCCGGCTGGTTCGGCTCAGCCAATGGCGGCACTTTGTACCTGGACGAAATCGGTGACTTGCCGTTAGCGATCCAGATCAAGTTGCTGGCGGCCCTGGAAACCCATGAAGTCACCCGCGTCGGTGCCCACCAGCCCAGCCCCGTGGACGTGCGACTGGTGGCCGCCACCAGCATCGACCTGACCCAAGCGGTCAACGCGGGCAAGTTTCACGAACGGCTGTATCACTACCTCAGCGAAGGCCGCCTGGATTTGCCCGCCTTGCGCGAACGGCCTGGGGATATTTTGTCGCTGGCCGAATATTTTCTGGGCATCTATAGCCAGCGGTTGAACCTGCCCGTGCCATTTATCAGCGACAGCGCCCAACGGGTGCTGGAGCGCCACAGCTGGCCGGGCAACACGCGGGAGCTGGAGAACGTGATTCACTTTGCGCTGCTGGTGAGTACGGGCGAAGAGATCCAGCCCGAACACCTGAACCTGCCGGATGCATTGAGTCAGATAGAGCTGTTTATCAAAGGGGCCACCGCGCAGGAACTGGCGGCGCTTAAAAACCTGCTGCCCTAGACCAAAACCGCCAGGAGCGTGCTTGCTCACGCTCTTTGGATGGGTAAAGATCGCGAGCACGCGCGCTTTCACAGCGGGGCGAGTCGGAAAAAATCAAATGAACAAAATGGCATAAGAAGCTGAATAAATATTATTGTTCTGGAATAAAGAAACTCGGTATTGTTCGCTTCGTCTTCCAATAAAACCGTCGCATGAACGGTCACACTTAAGGGTATTGCATGAAAAAGGTTCTGTTGTTTACCGCACTGGCGGCTGCTTTGACGGCAGGCCTGGCACAGGCTGGCGAGAAACTGGTGGTGGCGGCGACCCCGGTTCCTCACGCTGAAATCCTTGAGCTGATCAAACCCACCCTCGCCAAAGAAGGCGTGGACCTGGACATCAAAGTCTTCACCGACTACGTACAGCCCAACGTGCAAGTCGCCGAGAAGCGCCTGGACGCCAACTATTTCCAAACCCTGCCTTACCTCGAAAGCTTCAACAAAGGTAAAGGCACCAACCTGGAAACCGTGATCGGCGTTCACGTTGAACCGTTTGGTGGCTACTCGAAGAAAGTCAAAAGCCTGGCCGAATTGAAGAACGGCGCAACCATCGCCATTCCGAACGAAGGCAGCAACAGCGGCCGCGCCCTGATCCTGCTGCACAAGGCGGGCCTGATCGAGCTGAAAGACCCGAACAACGCGGTCTCTACCCCGAAAGACATCGCCAAGAACCCGCACAACTTCAAGTTCAAAGAGCTGGAATCGGCGCTGCTGCCCCGCGTGCTGAACGAAGTTGACCTGGACATGATCAACACCAACTACGCGCTGGAAGCGGGCCTGAACCCGAAAACCGACGCGCTGATCATCGAAGGCTCCGATTCGCCTTACGTGAACTTCCTGGTGGCTCGCCCGGACAACAAAGACAGCGAAGCGATCCAGAAGCTGGCCAAAGCCCTGACCAGCCCAGAAGTCAAAGCCTTCATTGAGAAGAAATACAACGGTGCGGTAGTGCCAGCGTTCTAAACCACGCCCGCCTCACTGAAAACGCCGACGGCTCACACCGCGTCGGCGTTTTTTATGGCGCACGGTTTAAGTGTCGGCCCAGTGCCATGCCGGTTGATCCAGCAACCGCTGGCCCACCACTTCGGTCTGGCCGAGGTTTTTCTCCAGCACGATGCAATTGCATTCGGGGTCTTGCTGCAGCGCGGCAATCAGCCGCCGCGCATGGGACACCACCCACACTTGGGTGTGCTGCGACGCCTGAATGATCAACCGCGCCAAGGCCGGCAGCAAATCGGGGTGCAGGCTGGTTTCCGGTTCGTTGAGCACCATCATGGTGGGCGGCCGTGAGGTCAGCAGCGCCGCAATCAGCAGCAGGTAGCGCAAGGTGCCATCCGACAATTCTGCCGCCGACAAGGGCCGCAATAAGCCGTGCTGATAGAACTCAATGCCGAACCGGCCGCCGGGCATCACGTTGATGTCCAGGCGGGCACCGGGAAACGCATCGCTGATCGCGCGGTGCAAGGCTTCGGGGTCGCCCAATTCAAGGATGGTTTGCAAGGCCGCCGCCAGATCTCGGCCGTCGTGGTGCAGCACCGGGGTGCGAGTGCCCAGTTGCGGCTGACGCGCAGGCGCTTCGGGGTCGGTGCGAAAGTGATCATAAAATCGCCAGCCCCGAATGGTTTCGCGCAGGCGCACCACTTCAGGGGAGGTGTTCAGGTTGCCGATCTGATCAAACAGGCTGTCGAACATCGGTGCGTGTTGCACCAGCACCTGCCAGCTGCGCCCTTCACGGGCGCGAATCATCGGGCCTTTGCGTTCCACCAGTTCGCTGGCCGGGCGGTAGTAGGGGCCCACCCAGAGGCTTTCATGCTTGATTTGCGGGTCGAGGGCAAACGCCGAGCGCTCCGGGATCGGCAAGCCCAGCGCGATGGCATAGCTGAAGTCCTCTGCGGCAAAACCCAGCCGCAGGCGTTTGGTGTCCTGGCGCACGGTGGCCGTGATATCGACTTCACCGCGCTGCATACCGCGCGAAAGAGTGTGCGGCCCGGCCCAGAACGTCGATTCCAGCCCGCCTTCACGGGCCAGGGCATTGATGACCCCGCCCTGGGCGGTTTCGGCCAACAGCCGCAAGGCCCGGTACAGGTTGGATTTACCGCTGCCATTAGGGCCCGTCACCAGGTTGAGCCGGGCCAGCGGAATCACCAACTGGTTGATCGAGCGGTAATTGGCCACAGCGAGGGTCGTTAGCATGGGCTAGCCTCTTTTTTCGTCACGGGGGCAGGTCACGATGGGCAGCGCATCACGCTCTGGCATTTATATCGCCGCCTACACCCGTTTTTACACTGAATCGCGGTTGGCACATAGAACGCCACGGACTAGGATCCCTGATCTACGCTATCAAGCGTTTCTAAATGTTAAATCAGCATCAGGCAAAGGAGCATGCATGGTGGGTCCACGAAACACAGGGGTTTTGGGCTTGAGCTTGCTGGTGCTGTTAACCGCGTGCGGAAAGGAAAGCCCAAAGGAGCCATTATCGCCTCGCGTCTATGTGCAGCAGGTCAGCAGCCGCGAATATGCTTCGCCCATTCTGCTCAGTGGCGACATTCAGGCCCGGGTCGAGACCCAGTTGTCATTCCGGGTGGGCGGCAAGGTGATCGAGCGCACGGTCGATGTCGGCGATCACATCAAGGCCAACCAAGTGCTGGCACGCCTTGACCCCAAAGACTTGAACATCCAGGTACGCACGGCGCAAGCCAGCGTGGCCGCGCAAAAAGCGCAAGTGGCGCAAACCGGGCAGGCCTATGTTCGTCAGCAAAAGCTACTGCCCAAGGGCTACACCAGCCAAAGCGAATATGACGCCGCCAACGCCGCGTTTCTGAGCGCAAAAAGCGCCCTTGCCGCCGCACAGGCGCAACTGGACAACGCCCGCGAGCAACTGAGCTACAGCCAGTTGGAAGCCGAAGCCCCAGGCATTATTACCGCGCGCCGGGCGGAAGTCGGGCAAGTGGTGCAGGCCACCATGCCGATGTTTACCTTGGCCCGCGACGGGGCCCGCGACGCGGTCTTCAATGTGTATGAATCGCTGTTCATTGAGCCGCCCAAAGACCCCACCGTGCACGTCACCTTGCTGAGCGATCCGAGCATCCAGGTCAAAGGCCAGATCCGCGAAATCACCCCCACCGTGTCAGCTCAAAGCGGCACGCTACAAATCAAGGTACAGCTCGATGAGTTGCCCAAAGGCATGAACCTGGGCTCAGTGGTCAGCATCAACCTCACCCCGGCCCCCAGCCCCAGCATTGAGCTTCCCTGGTCGGCCCTCACCAAAGACGTCAGCGAGCCCGCCGTATGGGTCACGGACGAGAACAGCATCGTGCGTTTGCAGCGGGTCAAGGTGGCACGCTACCTGACCGGCAGTGTGATCGTCAGCGAAGGCCTCAAGGATGGAGAACGTGTCGTGATCGCAGGCGGGCAGTTGCTGCACCCCGGTATCAAGGTTGAGATTGCGCCTCTCCCGGCACAGGGGGCGCAATTATGAGCCGGTCATTGCTCAACCGCTTGTGGCTTGCCCCGCTGGCCGGCGCGCTGTTGCTCGGCTGCACCGAAGAACACGCTGAACCGCTGCCTGTGCGCCCCGCGCTGTATGTCGTGGCGCAGCCCCAAACGAGCGATCAGCTGGGGCGCTTTGCCGGCAATATTGAAGCGCGCTACGAGAGCACGCTGGGGTTTCGCGTACCCGGCCGTATTGTGCGGCGCTATCACGACGTGGGCACACAGGTGAAGGAGGGCGATATTCTGGCCAGCCTCGACCCTACCGATCAGCAAAATAACCTGCGCGCCGCTCAAGGCGACCTGGCCAAAGTGCGCGCCCAACTGATCAATGCCCAAGCCAACGCACGTCGCCAGCAAGAGCTGTTCGACCGGGGCGTGGGCGCAAAAGCGCAACTGGACACGGCCCAAGCCGATCTTAAAACCACCGCAGCGTCGGTGACGCAGGCCGAGGCCGCGGTCAACCAGGCCCAGGACCAACTCAATTACTGCAACCTGCGCGCCGATCATGACGCCGTGATTACCCACTGGCAGGCCGAGGCCGGCCAAGTGGTGAGCGTCGGTGAAGAAGTGGTCACGCTGGCCCGCCCCGAAATCAAGGAAGCAGTGATTGACCTGCCGGGACAACTGGCCGAAGCCTTACCGCCGGGCATTGAGTTCCGCGTGGCGGGGCAACTCGACCCGAACGTCAACACCGCCGCCCACGTGCGCGAAATCGCCCCACAAGCCGACAGCGCCACCCGCACCCGACGCACCCGCCTGACCCTCGACCAAACCCCGGCGGCCTTCCGCCTGGGCAGTTCGGTCAGCGTGACCGTCAGCTACCCCATTGCCGAGCACTTCAAAATCCCGCTGACCGCCCTGCAAGAGGTGGATGGCCGCACGCAAGTCTGGATCATTGATAAGACGGCGCACACCGTCACCCCACAACAGGTCAGCGTGCTGCGCCAACGTGGCAAAAACGTGCTGTTGGCAGGCGGTTTGAAACGCGGCGACTACGTGGTCAGCGCAGGGGTGCACAGCCTCACCCCGGGACAGACAGTCAGACTCGATCTCGATAAGGAAGCCTCACAATGAATGGGAAGTTCAACCTGTCCGCGTGGGCTCTGAAGCACCAGTCGTTCGTGTGGTACTTGATGTTTATGGCGGTGGTCGCCGGGATCTTTTCTTACATCAACCTGGGCCGCGCAGAAGACCCGAGCTTCGCCATCAAAACCATGGTGATCCAGGCCAAATGGCCGGGGGCCACGGTTGATGAAACCCGTTTGCAAATCACTGACCGCATCGAGAAAAAACTCGAAGAGCTGGACACCCTCGATTACGTGCAGAGCTACACCCGCCCTGGCGAATCCACGGTATTCGTGTTTTTGAAAGACACCACCAAAGCGGACCTCATCCCGCACATCTGGTACGAAGTGCGGAAAAAGATCGGGGACATTCGCGGCGACTTCCCTCAAGGCATTCAAGGCCCGGGGTTCGACGACGAGTTCGGTGATGTGTACGGCACCATCTACGCGTTCACCGGCGATGGCTTCACCATGCGCCAGCTGCGTGACTACGTCGAGCAAGTGCGCACCGGCATTCGTGACGTGCCCAACCGCGGCAAGGTCATGACCATTGGTGAGCAGGACGAAACCTTTTACCTGAACTTTTCAACCCGCAAACTCGCGGCTCTGGGCCTGGATCAACAACACATTCTTGAAAGCCTGCAAGCGCAAAACGCCGTGACGCCTGCCGGGGTAATTGAAGCCGGGCCGGAGCGCATGTCGGTGCGCACTTCCGGGCAGTTCCACAGCGTGGCCGACCTGGAAGCCGTCAACCTGCGGGTCAACGACCGTTTCTACCGGCTATCTGACATCGCCGAAATAAACCGGGGCTATGTCGACCCGGCCGCCCCAATGTTCCATTTCAATGGCAAACCGGCCATCGGCCTAGCGATTGCCATGAACGCCGGTGGCAATATTCAAGAATTCGGCAAAGAACTGCAGCAACGCGTCAACGAACTCACCGCGCAGTTGCCCGTGGGTGTCGACGTGCAGATGGTGTCCGATCAGGCGCAGGTGGTTGAGGTGGCCGTCAACGGGTTTACCAGCGCGCTGTTTGAGGCGGTGGTGATCGTACTGGCGGTCAGCTTTATCAGCCTGGGCTTGCGGGCAGGCCTGGTGGTGGCGATTTCAATCCCCCTGGTGCTGGCGCTGGTGTTTGTGTTTATGGAGTTCACGGGCATCGCCATGCAGCGGGTCTCGCTGGGTGCCCTGATCATCGCCCTCGGCCTGCTGGTGGACGACGCGATGATCACCGTGGAGATCATGATCACGCGGCTTGAATTGGGCGAAACCAAAGAGCAAGCCGCCACCTTCGCCTGGCACTCCACGGCCTTTCCCATGCTCACGGGCACGCTCGTGACGGTGGCGGGCTTTGTGCCTATCGGCCTGAACAACAGCTCGGCGGGGGAGTACACCTTTACGCTGTTCGCCGTGATTGCGGTGGCGATGCTGGTGTCGTGGATCGTGGCGGTGCTGTTTGCCCCGGTGCTGGGCGTGCATATCCTGCGCGCCAAGGTCAAACCCAAGTCCGAAAAACCGGGCCGGTTGGCACAGGCCTTCAATACCGGCCTGCTGTGGTGCATGCGCAATCGTTGGTGGACCATCGGCACGACCGTGTTGATGTTTGTGTTGTCGATTTTCGGCATGGGGTTGGTGCAGAACCAGTTCTTCCCGGCCTCTGACCGCCCCGAAATTCTGGTGGACCTGAACCTGCCGCAAAACGCCTCGATTCAGGAAACCTTGAAAGTGACGCAGCGCTTTGAGGAGACACTCAAAAACGACCCGGATATCGTGCGCTGGAGTTCCTATATCGGTGAGGGTGCGATTCGTTTCTACCTGCCCCTGGACCAGCAACTGCAAAACCCCTTCTACGCGCAACTGGTGATCGTCAGCTCCGGGCTGGATACCCGCGACGCCTTGATGGAGCGCCTGAACAAGCGCCTGCGTGAAGACTTCGTGGGCGTAGGCAGCTTTGTCCACACCCTGGAGCTGGGCCCGCCCGTGGGCCAACCCCTGCAATACCGGGTGAGCGGCAATAACATCGACCTGGTGCGCAAGTACTCGCTGGACCTGGCCTCGGTGCTCGACGCCAACCCCAACGTGGGCGAGACCATCTTCAACTGGAACGAACCGGGCAAGGTGCTACGCATCGACATTGCCCAAGACAAAGCGCGCCAGTTCGGGTTGTCTTCCGAAGACGTGGCCCAGGTGATGAACAGCATCGTCAGCGGTGCCGCCGTCAGCCAGGTTAAAGAAGATATCTACCTGATCAACATCGTCGGCCGCGCCATTGCCAGCGAACGCGGCACACCGGAAACCCTGCTCAACCTGCAAATCACCACACCGAGCGGCACGTCCATTCCGTTGCTGGCGTTTGCCACCGTGCGTTACGAGCTGGAGCAACCGTTGATCTGGAGCCGTGACCGCATCCCCACCTTGACCCTCAAGGCCTCGGTACGCGGCTCGATGCAACCCACCGACCTGGTCGCGCAGCTCAAGCCTGAAGTCGACAAGTTCGCCGCCAACCTGCCCCAGGGCTACACCCTGCAAACCGGCGGTACGGTGGAGCAAAGTGCCAAGGCCCAAGGCCCGATCGCTCAGGTCATACCGTTGATGCTGTTCCTGATGGCCACCTTCCTGATGATCCAGCTGCAAAGTGTGCAGAAGATGTTCCTGGTGGTCAGCGTGGCTCCCCTCGGCCTGATTGGCGTGGTGCTGGCGTTGGTGCCCACCGGCACGCCCATGGGCTTTGTGGCCATTCTGGGAATTTTGGCACTGGTGGGCATCATCGTGCGTAACTCGGTGATTCTGGTGACCCAAATCGACCAGTACGAACGCGATGGCTTCGACCCGTGGCACGCTGTGATGCAAGCCACCCAACACCGTCGACGGCCGATTTTGCTGACCGCCGCCGCGGCCAGCCTGGGCATGGTGCCTATCGCGCGTGACGTGTTCTGGGGGCCGATGGCCTACGCCATGATCGGCGGCATTATCTCGGCCACCTTGCTCACCTTGCTGTTCCTGCCGGCGCTGTACGTGGCCTGGTACAAAATCAAGGAAAGCAAAGACCCGGCCCCTACGCCTACGTGATGCCTGATGTAGGAACGAGCGTGCTCGCGATCTTTTAAAAATCAAAAGATCGCGAGCAAGCTCGCTCCTACGGGGGCGTCATTATTTGTTTTATCCGAATAAAGCTATCTAATTTCGCACCTTTATCTGTGATACCCACACATGTGAACCTAGCCCCACGCCTTATCCACTTCGGAGTGTTGCCATGAGTACTTCACACCCCAACGTCGCCATCATCACCGGCGCTTCACGCGGTATCGGTGCCGTGATTGCCCGGCAACTGGCCGCTGACGGTTTTGCCGTCGTGATCAACTACGCCAGCAGTGCGGGCGAAGCCCATGCGCTAGTCACTGAACTGACCGCAGCGGGGCATCAGGCCATCGCCGTGCAGGCAGACGTGGCCAACGCCACCGACGTAGCGCGGTTGTTTGATGAAGCCGAGCAGCAACTGGGCAAGGTCGACGTGTTGATCAATAACGCGGGTATCCTCAAAGTGATGCCGCTGGCCCAGCACAGCGACGCACTGTATGACCAGACCTTCAACATCAACACCCGCGGTACCTTCAACACCCTGCGCGAAGCGGCCACACGGCTAAACAACGGGGGGCGTATCGTCAACTTTTCCAGCAGCACGGTAGGCATGAACCTGCCGGGTTATGCGGTGTACATCGCCAGCAAGGCGGCGGTTGAATCGCTGACCCAGGTGTTTGCCAAGGAACTGCGGGGGCGGCAGATCACGGTCAACGCCGTAGCACCGGGCCCGGTGGCGACCGACTTGTTTCTGCAAGGCAAGACCGAAGAGCAAATCCAGGCATTCAGCAAAATGCCGCCCCTGGAACGCCTGGGCCAGCCTGAAGACATCGCCCGCGTCGTCTCATTCCTGGTGAGCCCGGCGGCAGACTGGGTGAACGGGCAAGTGCTGCGCACCAACGGCGGGCTGGTTTAAACGGCCCGCACAGGCTCGCGCACCACCACCACGCCAAACACGTCGCAGCCTTGCTGCACCCACAACGAAGCCGCCTCACACACAGGTCAGGGAAAGATCCGAAACGGCTTGGCAAAACTGTAGGAGCAATCGAGCGTCGACCGGCTGCTCCTACAGCGTTTTAACGCACCAGGTGCAAGAACTGCATATGCCGTTCGTACTGGTCGAGCACGTCGTTGATGATTTGCTCTTTGGTGTAGCCGGTCAGGTCGTAGTCCTGGCTGCCTTCGGCCAGGTGCACTTCAGCCCGGTAGTAACGGCGGTTGCGCAGTTCTTTAGGCCCCATGCCACCACGGGCGAAAGACGGCGTGAAGTAACCGCGCATTTGCACCTGGTAGATAAACGGGTGCTCGTCGCCGTAGTCGATTTCCAGGCTCACGTTGTCGTGGGCCGGGTCCGGTTGGGTGACGACGTTCAGGCCTTTTTCGCGGAACACCGCACTCACTTCTTCAATCGCCGGGCGTACGGTGGTGTCCATAAAGCGGTACACCTCGTCACGCGACGGGAAGTGCACGGCCTGGCTCAGGCGCTGGCGCCAGCCGCCTCTGCGCGAATGAGAGACCGGGGCCAACGAGTGAGTCTGGGCGATTTTCTTTTGTGACTCCAGGTAGAACGCCTTGTGCAGGCCCCACATCATCAGCAGCAGAATCAGCGAGAACGGCAATGAGGTGAGTACAACCGCGGACTTGAGGGCATCGATACTGCCCGAGAACAACAGTGCGCTGGTCACCAGCGCCGTCATTGCCCCCCAGAACACCCGCAGCCATTTCGGGCCGTCTTCATCAGCGTTGTTGCCGCGCGCCGAAAGGGTGGACAGCACCACCGTACCGGAGTCGGCCGAGGTGACGAAGAACACAAAACTGATGAACACCGTCACGGCGATCACGGTTTTGCTCCACGGGTAGGTTTCCAACAGCAGGTACAGCGTGCGCGACGGGTCGTCGATAGCCGATTGCCCGAGGGCGACCATGCCATGGTTAAGCACCTGATCGATGGCGCTGTTGCCGAAGATCGACATCCACGCCAGGGTGAAGCCCAGCGGAATCAGCAGCACACCAAACACGAATTCACGGATGGTACGGCCCCGGGAAATGCGCGCAATAAACAGGCCCACAAACGGCGACCATGCGATCCACCAGGCCCAATAGAACACCGTCCAGCCGCCCAGCCAGTCGTTCGGCTCGTTGTAGGCGTACACGTCAAAACTCTTGCTGGGCAGTGAGCCCAGGTAGTCGCCGATATTCTGCACCAGCGTGTTGAGCAACAGCTGGGTGGGCCCGGCAAACAGCACAAACAGCAGCAGCGCGCAGGCCAGCAGCATGTTGATGTCTGACATCACCCGCACGCCTTTGTCCACACCCGCGACGGCCACCAAAATGGCAGCCCCCATCATCAACGTGATCAGGCCCACCTGCACCCATTGGGTATGCGGCATGCCAAACAGGTAATCAAGGCCGGAGTTGAGGTGCAGCACGCCAAAGCCCATGTCAGCCCCCAGGCCGAACACCGTGGCGATGATGCCGAAGCCGTCTACGGCATAGCCGATGGGGCCATTGATGCGTTTACCGATCAGTGGGTACAGCGCCGAACGCAGCGCCAGCGGCAAATTGTGGCGGTACGCAAAGTACGCCAGCGCCATGCCAACAAACGCAAACACGCCCCAACCGTGCAACCCCCAGTGCAAAAACAGCAACTGCATGCCCTGACGCGCGGCCTCGGCGTTGCCGGCAGGGCCTTGTGGCGGGTTGAGCATATGGGTCAGGGGTTCGGACACACAGAAGAAAAATAGCGTGATGCTGATCCCGGCGGCAAACAGCATGCCCGCCCAGGACAGGTAACTGAACTCGGGTTCGTCGTGGTCGGCACCGAGCTTGATCTTGCCGTAGCCGGACAAGGCGGTGACGACCACGAAGATCAGATACAGGGTCATCGCTAACATGTAGTACCAGCCGACCGTATTGGCCGCCCAGTTTTGCGCCGCCAATAGCCATTCACCTGCCGCGGTGGGCATGGCGATCACCACCAGGCCAAAGACCAGAATGACAGCCCCGGCAAAGTAGAACACGGGCGGGTTCATGCGGATTGAGGACGTCTCGGACGTCACTGGCGCGCTCATCGAAGATGCACCTCATCGCAGTCAAACAGAGTGATAAAAGACGGGCTCGGCAAAGGAAAACCTCCTGTTGTGAGCGGGCAGCGGACCACCGTTTTAAGTTGAACGAGCATTCAAGTTAAACATGGATGGGCGTTTAGGACTAATTGCCACGCTGGGCTACGCGTGTCTTACGGTAGCTCATGAACAGGTATGACACATGGCGCTGATCGACGTTCCGCCGTTATCACGGGGGCTATCAGCGCCCTGAGGCGAATACGGTGCACGGTCGATGAAGGGGGCAAAAAAATAATCAAAAAAATGGTCGACGTGACCCTTGGCTTAAAAAACAGACAAATCCAAAGGCCGTACCGTGCCCATCCAGATCGCATGGTCGGTGTGATCCAGCAGGTCATGGCCGGTATCGGGGTGCATAAACACCACGAGACCATGGCGGTTGAGCGCCAGCCATGGCAACACCACCCCGATCAGTTCGGGTCCGAAGGCCAGTTGGCAACTCCAGTCGGGGTGCGGGCCAACCGGGCGTTCGTGAACACGGCCCATTCGCACGTCAAAGAGCCGCGCGGCTTCTTCGCACAAGGCACGGGCTTGACTCAAGGTGGACGCGTCGAAATAAACATGGGCGTGATAGCCCTTGATACGTTGCATAAGCACCTCCTGGAAAGCATAAGGGCGACGAAAAGAGCCGCACAACAGGCCTGCTGCGCAGTCCATCGCGCAGCCTTCGGCAGCGACTACAACGGCTTATTGCGCCAGCAGGTGGCGCAATTGGGCCAAGGCCGGAGCCGTGTCGGGACGCACGCCGCGCCACAGGTAAAAGGCTTCGGCCGCCTGCTCGGCCAGCATGCCCAGCCCGTCCATGACCTGACCTGCGCCGTGCTCACGGGCCCATGTGCAGAAGGGCGTTGGTTCGTTGCCGTACATCATGTCGTAGCAGAAGGTCTTGCCCGGTTCAATCAAGCGGCTGTCAATCGCGGGCAACTCGCCTGCGAGACTGGCCGAGGTGGCGTTGATAATCAGGTCAACCGGCTCGCACAACCAGTCAAAACCGCTGGCCACCACCGGGCCCAGATCACTGAACAGCTCTGCCAGCAATTCGGCCTTATCCACTGTACGGTTGGCGACCGTGATACACGCCGGCCCTTCGAGCAGGAGCGGCTCCAATGCACCGCGCACCGCGCCACCGGCACCCACTATCAGGATGCGCTTGCCCTTGAGGCTAAACCCGGCGTTCACCGTGAGGTCGCGCACCAAACCGGCACCGTCGGTGTTATCGCCCAACAACGTGCCATCCGCCAACTGGCTCAGCGTATTGACCGCGCCGGCCCGTTGCGCCCGCTCCGTCAGGTGGTCCGCCAGGCGGTAGGCGTCTTCCTTGAACGGCACCGTGACATTGGCACCACGCCCTTGCTGGAAAAACGCCTTGGCGCAGCCGGCGAAGTCATCCAGCGGGGCGAGCAACGCGTCGTACTGCATGACCTGGCCTGTTTGCTCAGCAAACAGGCGGTGCAAAACCGGGGATTTGCTGTGGCCAATCGGGTTACCAAAAACAACGTAACGGTCCATCAGGCTCTCTCCTTGGGCGGTATCAGGCGTTGGCCAGCCAATCACGGTCTTGCAGGAAGTAGTCGGTCAGGCGCGCCTCTGCGCTACCCGGCTCGGCTTTCCAGTCGTAGCCCCAGCGCACCTGGGGTGGCAATGACATCAAAATCGACTCGGTGCGGCCGCCCGATTGCAAACCAAACAGCGTGCCCCGGTCGTACACCAGGTTGAACTCCACGTAGCGGCCCCGGCGAAACTCCTGGAATTCACGCTGTTGGGCGGTGTACTCATCGGCTTTACGGCGCTGAACGATCGGCAGGTACGCGTCGATATAGGCGTCGCCAATGGCACGAATAAACGCGAAACAGGTGTCGAAATCCCACGCATTCAGGTCATCAAAAAACAGGCCGCCGATGCCTCGAGGCTCGTTGCGGTGCTTGATGTGGAAGTAGGTGTCGCACCAGGCCTTGTAGCGCGGGTACACGTCGGCACCGAACGGCGCGCAGGCCTGCTCGGCGATGCGGTGCCAGTGCACACAGTCTTCTTCAACGGCGTAGTACGGGGTGAGGTCAAAGCCACCACCGAACCACCAGACGGGCTCTTCGCCCTCTTTTTCAGCGATGAAAAAGCGCACGTTGGCGTGGGACGTAGGCACATGCGGGTTGTGCGGGTGGATCACCAGCGACACACCCAGCGCTTCAAAGCCACGGCCCGCCAGTTCAGGGCGATGGGCGCTGGCGGACGGCGGCAAACCGCTGCCAAACACGTGGGAAAAGTTAACGCCGCCTTTCTCGATGACATGGCCGTTTTCAATGACCCGTGTGCGGCCGCCGCCACCGGCAGGGCGCTGCCACGCATCTTCAACGAAGCGCGAGCCGCCATCTTCGGTTTCCAGAGCGTTGCAAATACGGTCTTGAAGGTCGAGCAGGTAGGCTTTTACAGCCTCGGTGCGAGTAGTCATGACATCACCCAGATTAAGTCAAAGCTACGCGGCACATCGTTCGTAGCGGGGCCGGCGGCAAAGGGCCGCTAGCATAACACCGCACCCCGCCTCATCGCAGTTGACGAAGGTCACGCTTCAGCGTTGGATAGAGCCCTCGTAAAATCAGCAAGGACTGTGCAGATGGCTAAACGTATCCAGATTCAGGCCCACGGCGGCCCTGAAGTGCTTGAGTTTGTCGACTTCCACCCCGCTGAGCCGGGCCCGCAGCAGGTGCGGGTGCGCAACCAGGCCATTGGTCTGAACTTTATCGACACCTACTATCGCGGCGGGCTGTACCCGCTGGCGCAGCTGCCATCCGGGCTGGGCAACGAAGGGGCCGGGGTTGTCGACGCCGTAGGCAGCGATGTGCATAACGTGCAAGTGGGCGACCGCGTGGCTTACGGCACTGGCCCGCTGGGTGCCTACAGCGAACTGCATGTGTTGCCGGCCGCCAACGTGGTGAAACTGCCTGAAGACATTTCATTCGAGCAAGCGGCGGCGGTGATGCTCAAAGGCCTGACGGTGCAGTACTTGCTGCGTCAGACCTATGAACTCAAGGGCGGCGAAACCATTCTGTTCCACGCAGCGGCTGGCGGTGTGGGCTCGATTGCCTGCCAATGGGCCAAGGCGTTGGGCGTGAAGCTGATCGGCACCGTGAGCTCGCCCGAAAAAGCCGCACTGGCCAAATCCCTGGGCGCTTGGGAAACCATCAATTACAGCCATGAAGACGTGGCTCAGCGTGTGCTGGAACTGACGGATGGCAAGAAAGTGCCGGTGGTGTATGACGGCGTCGGCAAGGACACCTGGCTGACCTCGCTGGACTCCCTGGCCCTGCGCGGCCTGATGGTCAGCTTTGGCAACGCTTCCGGTGCCGTGACGGGGGTCAACCTGGGGATCTTGTCGCAGAAAGGCTCGCTGTACGTCACCCGGCCAACCCTGGCGTCTTACGCCAACAGCGCCGAAAACCTGCAAACGATGGCGGATGAACTGTTTGCCATGATTCGCAGTGGCGACATCAAGGTTGATATCAGCCAGCGTTTTGCGCTGAAGGATGCCGACCAGGCACAGATTGAGCTGTCCTCACGCCGCACCACCGGCTCGACCATTTTGCTGCCGTAATACCCGCCAGCTCGCTCCTACGGATGGCAGCGTTTGTAGGAACGAGCTTGCTCGTGATCTTTTGATCTGGCTTTTGATCTAAAGGGCCCCCTTAAACCACGCAGGCCGAACGCAGGTTTTGCGCAGTGCCACGGAGGCGAAAACGGGGCGGCCCCTCCTATGGGGTTTTGCCAGGGTTTACGCGGGGCGCACGACCTTGCCGGTCGCCAAATCACGAATCAGGCTCGGGTTTTTACGCCCGCCCAAGTTACCGCCCAAGACGTGATCGATTTTTCCACGAAAGTACTGCTCCACTTTCAGCCGCGTGCGGGCCGCCGGCAAACCGGCCGGGTTGGCTGACGTCGAGACGATGGGCCCCACCAACGCACACAGCTCCCGCACCAGCGGGTGATCGCTGACACGCAAAGCCACGGTGTCGTGAGCACCGGTGATCCACTCCGGCAGCAGGCCTTGGTGCGGCACCAGCCAGGTATTGGGCCCCGGCCAGGTGCTGGCCATCCGGTCGAGCCAGGCCTGCGGGAAGTCTTCAAACAGAAAGTCGAACTGATGGATATTGTCGGCCACCACAATCAGGCCTTTATCCACAGGGCGCGACTTGATCGCCAGCAAACGCTCGACCGCGTCTTCATCCCACGGGTCACAGCCCAGCCCCCACACCGCTTCGGTTGGGTAGGCAATCACCGCGCCGGCCCGAATGGCTCGAGCCGCTTGTTGGACGCGCCAGGTGCTGATCATCGAATATCTCCCAAAAAGTACTGCGCGCAGTGTACTTAGCTGGGTCGAGCAAACCAACGCCCGCTCTCCAGCACCACATGGCCCTCCAGCTCAAGCTCGGTCAACGCCGCCAATAGCTTGGGCAGTTCCCAGCCACTGGCGCTGGCCAAGCCTTCGCTGGTGTAGGGTGCCGCCTGCAACAGTTGCACTAACGGGTGACCACTTGGCGTAAACAGCTCGGTGGTGGGGAGCGGCAGCGAACGCCAGCCGCGCAAGCCTTCCAAAATATGCTCGACGGTTTCAACCAGGGTCGCGCCTTCGCGAATCAATTGATGACAACCCCGTGCACCGGGGTGGTGAATGGAGCCCGGCATGGCATACACCTCACGGCCCTGCTCGGCCGCAAGGCGCGCCGTGATCAATGAGCCGCTGGCGACACTGGCTTCCACCACCAGCACGCCCAGGGACAGACCGCTGATGATGCGGTTACGCCGTGGGAAGTTGCCCGGCTGTGCCTCGGCGTCCAACGGGAACTCCGAAACCACGGCGCTGCCTCCCTCAATCATCGCTTCAGCCAAGGCACGGTGGCGCTGTGGATAAAGTTTTTCCAGCCCTGTGCCCAACACCCCAATGGTCTGCCCGCCAACGGCCAAAGCCCCCTGATGCGCGGCCCCGTCAATGCCCAGCGCCAGCCCGCTGGTGATCACAAAACCGGCACCCGCCAGGGCCCGCGAAAAAGCGCCGGCGGTGTCCATACCGGGCTTGGATGCCCGCCGGCTGCCCACCATCGCCAACTGCGGCTTTTCCATGATCGAAGGGCTACCCGCCACAAATAACAGCGGCGGCGCGTCGCACAATTCACTCAATAACGCCGGGTAATCGGCCTGGTCATGCAACAGCACATGCTGCTTGCAGCCCTCAAGCCAGCGCAATGCAGCGCTGGCACCGTCGCGCACAGCGGGGCTGCGCCGGGCGTCGCAGCTCGCGGCAGGCAGGCCCAGCGCTCGCCAGGCGCTGGCTGGCGCACTCAGCGCCGAGCAGGCCGAACCGAAGGCGCTGAACAGGGTGTAATAGCGGCGTGGGCCCAGCTCGGGCAAGCGATGTAAACGCAGGCGGGCTTCCAGCTCGGCCGGGGAAATGTCGGGTAGTGGCATGGGATCATCCTTGATCGGTTCAGGCGCGGTTTCGACCGGAACAAGCTGTGGATAAGTCTGTTAACAAGTTGTTTGGAAGCCGGGGGTAAAGCCCGGTTGCGCGCTTGATCAATCCTTGAAAAAACGTGCAGAACCCCAACCTTAGTTCACGGCTACACATCGGCGGCGTGCATTGATTTCAAAATGCGACGCCTCGCACCAGGGCAGCAGGTGGCCCTGCGCGCCGGGCGACTACAAGTCGTTTCATCCGTGGGTGAATCCCTTTATTATGTGCGTTCGCGTGAAACGCCAGAGCCCCGGCGGGCCCTCTCTGAAGGAGACGTTTTGCACAGGCTGTGCCGAGTCCTCAGGACCTCCCGCCAGCCACTTATGAATCTTTCACACAGTGCATCAATCAAACTTATGGCCATTTTAAACATCCTCGAATTTCCAGACTCGCGACTGCGCACTATCGCCAAACCCGTGGCGGTTGTGGATGACGAAGTCCGTCAGTTGGTCGATGACATGTTTGAAACCATGTACGAGGCTCCTGGCATCGGCCTGGCCGCCACGCAGGTCAACGTGCACAAGCGCATCGTGGTCATGGACTTGAGTGAAGACCGCAGCGAACCGTTGGTCTTCATCAACCCCGAGTTCGAAGCGTTGACCGACGAAATGGAGCAGTACCAGGAAGGTTGCCTGTCTGTTCCGGGTTTCTACGAAAACGTTGACCGCCCGCAGCGCGTCAAAATCAACGCGCTGGGCCGTGATGGCAAACCGTTCGAAATGATTGCCGAAGGCCTGCTGGCCGTGTGCATTCAACACGAATGCGACCACCTCAATGGCAAGCTGTTTGTCGATTACCTGTCTAACCTCAAGCGCGACCGGATCAAGAAGAAGCTGGAAAAACTGCACCGCCAGAACGTTTGATCCTCGGCATAACCCTACGCCTGTCTCGGACTCACTGTAGGAGCGCGCTTGCCCGCGATCTTTTAAAAAGATCAAAAGATCGCGAGGCTAGCGCTCCTACAGGGTTATTCCCGCCTCCCCCCCATTCCAAGTGAGTAATCCATGACTGAGCCACTGCGCATCGTCTTTGCTGGCACCCCAGAATTCGCCGCTGAACACCTTAAGGCGCTGCTCGACAGCCCTTATGAGATCGTCGCGGTTTACACCCAACCGGATCGTCCGGCAGGGCGTGGGCAAAAGCTGATGCCAAGCCCGGTCAAGCAACTCGCGCTTGAGCACAACATTCCCGTCATGCAGCCGCCCACACTGCGCGCACCTGAAGCCCAGGCCGAACTGGCCGCCTTCAAGCCGGATTTGATGGTGGTGGTGGCCTACGGCCTGATCCTGCCGCAGGTCGTGCTGGATATTCCGCGCCTGGGCTGCATCAACAGCCACGCCTCGTTGCTGCCACGCTGGCGCGGTGCGGCACCGATCCAGCGCGCCATCGAAGCCGGCGACGCCCAAAGCGGTGTGACCGTGATGCGCATGGAGGCGGGTTTGGACACCGGCCCCATGCTGCTCAAGGCCGTGACGCCGATCACCGCTAACGACACGGGCGGCAGCCTGCACGACCGCTTGGCCGAACTGGGCCCGCCCGCCGTGCTCACGGCAATCGCCGGCCTGGCCGCCGGTACCTTGCCGGGCGAGGTGCAGGACGACGCACTGGCCACCTACGCCCACAAGCTGAACAAAGACGAAGCCCGCCTCGACTGGAGCCGCCCGGCGGTGGAGCTGGAGCGCCTGATTCGGGCCTTCAACCCGTGGCCGATCTGCCACAGCACGCTCAATGGCGAGGCCTTGAAAGTGCTGGCCGCGCACCTGGCGGACGCCAAAGGCGAGCCGGGGCAGATTCTCGCGGCCAGCAAAGACGGCCTGATCGTCGGTTGCGGTGAAGGCGCGCTGTGCCTGACGCGTCTGCAATTACCCGGCGGTAAAGCGTTGAGCTTTAGCGACGTGTTCAACAGCCGCCGTGAGCAATTCGCCGTCGGTACTGTTTTGGGCGCAGCCCAATGAACCCGCGTCTGGCCGCCGCCAAGGCACTGACCGCCGTTCTGAACGGCAAAGCATCGCTCAACAGCTCGTTGCCGCTGCAACTGGACAAGGTGGAGGCGCGCGACCGCGGCCTGACCCAGGACTTGGCGTTTGGCACTGCCCGCTGGCAGCCGCGCCTGTCGGCACTGGCCAACAAGCTGTTGCAAAAACCCTTCAAAGCCGCCGATGCCGACGTTGAAGCGCTGTTGCTGGTAGGCCTGTACCAACTGCTCTACACCCGTATTCCGGCGCACGCCGCCATTGGCGAAACCGTGGGCTGTGCCGACAAGCTGAAAAAGCCGTGGGCCAAAGGCTTGCTCAACGCCGTACTGCGCAACGCCCAACGCGAGAGCGAAGCCTTACTGGTCGAGCTGGAGCACGACCCGGTGGTGCGCACGGCCCACCCGCGCTGGCTGCAAAAGTCGCTGAAAGCCTTCTGGCCTGAGCAATGGGAAGCCATTTGTGCGGCCAACAACGCCCACCCGCCCATGATCCTGCGCGTCAATCGTCGCCATCACCGCCGCGACGCCTACCTGCACTTGCTCACCGAAGCGGGTATCCAGGCCCAGCCCTGTGCCTTTAGCCAGGACGGCATCGTGCTGGCCGAAGCGTGCGATGTGCGCAACTTGCCGGGCTTCGCTGAAGGCTGGATCAGTGTGCAGGACGAAGCGGCGCAACTGGCCGCCGACCTGCTCGACCTGGCCCCGGGCCAGCGTGTACTCGACGCCTGCTGCGCGCCAGGCGGCAAGACCTGCCACATCCTTGAAGTGGAGCCCCAGTTGGCGGGCGTGGTGGCCGTCGACCTGGAAGCCAAGCGTTTGGTGCGCGTGCGTGAAAACCTTGAGCGTCTGGGCCTGAGCGCCGAACTGATCGCCGCCGACGGCCGCGACACGGCAACCTGGTGGGACGGCAAGCCGTTCCAGCGCATCCTGCTTGATGCCCCGTGTTCCGCGACCGGTGTTATCCGCCGTCACCCGGACATCAAGTTGACCCGCCAACCGGACGATATCGCGGCGCTTGCCACCTTGCAGGGCGAACTGCTCGACGCGCTGTGGCCTACGCTGGAAGTAGGGGGCGTGTTGCTCTACGCGACCTGTTCGACGTTGCCGACCGAGAACACTCAGGTTGTTGAAGCATTCCTCGCCCGTACTCCGGGAGCCCGCGAGCTGGATATCGCGGGGCCGTTCGGCATCAAGCAACCCCATGGGCGCCAACTGCTGGCCCAAGAGGGCGGCCACGACGGTTTCTATTACGCCAAACTGATCAAGATCGCCGCCGCTCGCGGCTAACCGAGCACTGAGGCTGACGGCATGAAAATCATCATTCTGGGCGCAGGGCAGGTCGGCGGTACGCTGGCAGAGCATTTGGCCAGTGAAGCCAACGACATCACCGTGGTCGACACTGACGGTGACCGCCTGCGTGACCTCGGCGACCGTCTTGATATCCGTACGGTGCAGGGCCGGGCCTCGCTGCCCAATGTGCTGCGCCAAGCGGGTGCCGACGACGCCGATATGCTGGTGGCGGTGACCAACAGCGACGAAACCAACATGGTGGCGTGCCAGGTGGCCTACACGCTGTTTCACACCCCGACCAAAATTGCCCGCGTGCGTGAGTCGGCATACCTGACTCGCGGTGAAGAGTTGTTCGACAACGACGCGATTCCGGTCGATGTGTTGATCAGCCCTGAACAAGTGGTGACCAACTACATCAAGCGGCTGATCGAACACCCCGGTGCCTTGCAGGTGATCGACTTCGCTGAGGGCAAAGCCCAACTGGTGGCCGTGAAGGCCTACTACGGCGGCCCGCTGATCGGCCAGCAACTGCGCCAGTTGCGTGAACACATGCCGAATGTGGACACCCGCGTAGCGGCGATTTTTCGACGGGATCGGCCCATCACCCCACGCGGCGATACGATCATTGAAGCGGACGATGAAGTCTTTTTCATCGCGGCCAAGGGCAATATTCGCGCAGTGATGAGCGAAATGCGCCGCTTGGACGAGAGCTACAAACGCATCGTGATTGCGGGCGGCGGGCAAATCGGTGAGCGCCTTGCCGAAGCCATCGAAAGCCGCTATCAGGTCAAGATCATCGAAATGAACCCGGCGCGTTGCCGGTATTTGTCCGACACCCTCGACAGCACCGTGGTGTTGCAAGGCAGTGCTTCGGATCGCGACCTGATGCTCGAAGAGAACATTGCCGACGCGGACCTGTTTTTGGCACTGACCAACGATGACGAAGCCAACATCATGTCGTCATTGCTGGCCAAACGCTTGGGCGCGAAGAAAGTGATGACCATCATCAACAACCCGGCCTACGTGGATTTGATCCAGGGCGGGGAAATTGATATCGCCATCAGCCCGCAACTGGCCACCATCGGCACCTTGCTCGCGCACGTGCGCCGGGGCGATATCGTCAGCGTTCACTCACTGCGCCGGGGTGCCGCCGAGGCCATCGAAGCGATAGCCCATGGCGATTCAAAGTCGAGCAAGGTGATTGGCCGCAGTATTGGCGATATCCACTTGCCGCCGGGTACGACCATCGGCGCGATTATTCGCGACGAGGAAGTCTTGATTGCCCACGATGCGACGGTCATTAACGCAGGCGACCATGTGATTTTGTTCCTTGTGGATAAAAAACACATTCGCGACGTGGAGAAGCTGTTCCACGTAGGGTTGAGTTTCTTCTAAGGAGACACGGATGCTGGAGTCACTGGAAAAAATGTTGGCCAAGGGTGTGGATAACTCACTGCTGCGCTTCGGCTTGGGCAAGGGTTACCTCGACCTTGGGGATAACCTCAAAGCGGCGGAGCATTTACAACGTTGCGTGGCCTTTGACCCCAAGTATTCCGCGGCCTGGAAACTGTTGGGCAAGGCACAGTTGGCCGCCGGTGAACGTGCGGCAGCGCGCAGCGCATGGGAGCAGGGCATTGCCGCAGCCCAAGCGCACGGCGACAAACAGGCCGAAAAAGAAATGACCGTCTTTCTGAAGAAGCTGGATAAGCTCTTGTAGGAACTTGCTCGCGATCTTTTGATCTTTTTGAAAGATCGCGAGCAAGCTCGCTCCTGCGGGAGGCCGTGTCAGTACCAGCGCGCCTCGCCCGGCGGGCGTTTTTTGAAGCGTTTCATGCTCCACATGTACTGGCTCGGGTAGGCCCGCACATATTTCTCGACCACCTGGCTCATGGCGGCGCACGAGGTGGCTGTGTCGGTGCTGTACATGGCCTCGGGGGCCGCTTCCAGGATCACTTTAAAACCCGAACCGTCCGGCAAGCGCAACGCGTGCAGGAACACCCCCACCGCTTTACCGCCCGCCAGCATGTTGGGTACAAACTTGCTGGTCAGGGCCATCGTGCCCAGGAACGGCACGAAAATACCCGCTGATTCGGCCGGCTCAGGGTCTGCCGGAATGCCCACCTGACCGCCTTTACGCACTTCCTTGATGACACTCAAGATGCCTTCTTTGGTGGAGGCGGCCACGCGATTGCCCAACTGTACGCGCTGCTTTTGCAGCAACTCGTCTACCGCCTTGAGTTTGGGCGGGCGATAAAAAATGATCGGTTTGCACTGGCTGCAATAGAAGTGGTTAAGCACCTCCCAGTTGCCCAGGTGGCTGGTGATACCGACCACACCTTTACCGGAGGCGAGGGCGTCTTTGAGCACGTCCAGGCCTTCGACTTCGCGCACCAGATCGATGGAGCGCTGAGCGGGCCAGATCCAGGCACACGCGCTCTCGGTCAGGCTTTTGCCGATGTCTTTGAGGCTCTGGCCGACCAGTTGCTCACGAGCGACCGGGTCCATGTCCGGGAAGCACTTGGCCAGGTTGATCCGCACCACATCACGGGAGCGGTTGGGCAGTTTCCACATCAGCCAACCAATAGCGGAACCCACGCGCTGTACCGCACCCCACGGGAGCATGGCAAACACTCTTAAAGCCCCGACCAGCAAGGCACCTTTAAACTTTTCCACAGGGTTTTCCCACTCCAGACAAAATGATTCTGTAGTCGCTGACGACGCACGAGGCTGCAATGGGTTGCGCAGCGCGCCCGCTATTGAAGGCCCTTTTGGGCCCGATCGCAGCCTTTGGCAGCGACTACAGGGTTCATGGCTGCATCTTAACCGCCCTTAGACAGCTCAGCGTAGCGGTCGCACGTGGTGGCGTGGTCCATGACCATGCCGCTGGCCTGCATGAAGGCGTAGCAAATGGTCGGGCCGACGAAGGTAAACCCGGCTTTTTTCAAGCCTTTGCTCATGGCCTCGGCTTCGGGCGTTACCGCCGGGAATTCATGCCGTTCGGTGAAATGGTTGATCTTGGGCTGGCCCCCCACAAACGACCACAGGAAGTCGACGGGGTCTTCAAGCGCCAGCCAGGCTTGGGCATTGCGCCGCGCGCCGGTCACTTTCAAGCGGTTGCGCACAATCCCCGGATCCAGCAGCAAGGCCTCGATTTCGGCGTCCGTCATCACCGCCAGGCGCTGTGCATCAAAGCCAAACATGACCTTGCGATAGTGCTCACGCTTGCGCAAAACCGTGATCCACGACAACCCGGCCTGGAACCCTTCGAGCAATAACAACTCGAAGAGCGCATGCGCATCGCGCAACGGCACGCCCCACTCTTGATCGTGATAGGCCGCGTACAGCGGGTCGTCAGGACACCAGAAACAACGTGGCATATAGGCTCCAAAAGGTGGTGGCGCGACCGAATCGGGTATACTCCCGCTCTTTAAATCGCAGCCCAAGAAACAGGTGAATTTGTGAGCCAGCCTACGCCAGCAGTGCGTACCTTCCAAGACTTGATCCTCGCCCTCCAGCAATACTGGGCCGAGCAAGGTTGTGTGGTACTTCAGCCCTACGATATGGAAGTAGGCGCCGGCACTTTCCACACCGCTACATTCCTGCGGGCCATCGGCCCGGAAACCTGGAACGCCGCTTATGTGCAGCCCAGTCGTCGCCCGACTGACGGCCGCTACGGCGAAAACCCGAACCGTCTGCAGCACTACTACCAGTTCCAGGTGGTATTGAAGCCCAACCCGGACAACTTCCAGGAGCTGTACCTGGGCTCGCTCAAGCATGTGGGCCTGGACCCACTGGTGCACGACATTCGTTTCGTCGAAGACAACTGGGAATCGCCAACCCTGGGCGCCTGGGGCCTGGGCTGGGAAGTCTGGCTCAACGGCATGGAAGTGACGCAGTTCACTTACTTCCAGCAAGCCGGCGGCATCGAGTGCTACCCGGTCACTGGCGAGATCACCTATGGCCTTGAGCGCCTGGCCATGTACCTGCAAGGCGTGGACTCGGTCTACGACCTGGTATGGGCTGACGGCCCGTTCGGCAAGGTGACCTACGGCGATGTGTTCCATCAGAACGAGGTGGAGCAGTCCACCTACAACTTCGAACACGCCAACGTCGACAAGCTGTTCGAACTGTTCGACTTCTATGAAAGCGAAGCCAAGCGCCTGATCGAACTCGACCAGCCGCTGCCGTTGCCAAGCTATGAAATGGTGTTGAAGGCGTCCCATACCTTCAACCTGCTGGATGCCCGCCGTGCTATTTCGGTTACTGCGCGCCAGCAATACATCCTGCGTGTGCGCACCCTGGCGCGTTCCGTCGCCCAAGCCTACCTGCTGGCTCGCGCCAAGCTGGGCTTCCCGATGGCAACCCCGGATTTGCGTGATGAAGTGTTGGCTAAGCTGGAGGCTGCACAATGAGTGCTCAAGATTTCCTGGTTGAACTGGGCACCGAAGAGCTGCCACCCAAGGCACTCAATACCCTGGCCGATGCGTTCCTGGCCGGTATCGAAAAAGGCCTGCAGACTGCCGGCCTGAAGTTTGAAGCCAAAAAAGTCTACGCCGCGCCGCGCCGTCTGGCTGTGCTGCTGACCGCGCTGGAAACCCAGCAGCCGGACCGCAACATCAACCTGGACGGCCCACCGCGTCAGGCAGCTTTCGATGCCGACGGCAACCCGACCCAGGCCGCCCTTGGCTTTGCCAAGAAGTGTGGCGTAGAGCTGAGCGAGATCGACCAAAGTGGCCCGAAACTGCGTTTCAGCCAGGTCATCACCGGCAAGCCGACCGCCAGCCTGTTGCCGACCATCGTTGAAGACTCCCTGAACGACCTGCCTATCCCCAAGCGCATGCGCTGGGGTGCGCGCAAGGAAGAGTTCGTGCGTCCGACCCAATGGCTGGTGATGCTGCTCGGTGACCAGGTCATCGATTGCACCATCCTCGCCCAGAAGGCCGGTCGTGAGTCCCGTGGTCACCGCTTCCATCATCCAGAAAGCGTGCGTATCACTTCGCCGGCCAACTACCTCAACGACCTGCGCGCTGCTTATGTGCTGGCCGACGCCAATGAGCGTCGCGAGCTGATCAGCAAGCGCACCGAAGAATTGGCCCGCCTGCAGGAAGGCACCGCCATCGTGCCGCCAAGCCTGCTGGACGAAGTGACCGCCCTGGTGGAATGGCCGGTGCCGCTGGTGTGCTCGTTCGAAGAGCGTTTCCTCGATGTGCCGCAAGAAGCCTTGATCACCACCATGCAGGACAACCAGAAATACTTCTGCCTGCTGGATGTGGACGGTAAGTTGTTGCCGCGTTTTATCACCGTGGCCAACATCGAAAGCAAAGACCCGCAGCAGATCATCGCCGGTAACGAAAAAGTCGTGCGCCCGCGCCTGACCGACGCCGAGTTCTTCTTCAAGCAAGACAAGAAGCAGAAGCTGGAAGACTTCAACCTGCGCCTGCAAAACGTGGTGTTCCAGGAAAAACTCGGCAGCGTCTACGACAAGGCCGTGCGTGTGTCCAAGCTGGCGGCCTACATTGCCCCACGTATTGGCGGTGATGCCGCATGGGCTGCGCGTGCCGGCTTGCTGTCCAAGTGCGACCTGGCCACCGAAATGGTCGGCGAGTTCCCTGAGATGCAAGGTGTTGCCGGTTACTACTACGCCCTCAACGACGGCGAGCCGGACGATGTCGCCCTGGCCCTGAACGAGCAGTACATGCCACGCGGTGCCGGTGCAGAACTGCCGACCACCCTGACGGGTGCAGCTGTGGCGATTGCCGACAAGCTCGATACGCTGGTGGGTATCTTCGGTATCGGCATGCTGCCCACCGGCAGCAAAGACCCGTATGCCCTGCGCCGTGCGGCATTGGGCGTGCTGCGTATCCTGATCGACAAGAAGCTGGACCTCGACCTGACCCAGGCCGTGGTATTCGCCGTCGGCCAGTTCGGCACCAAGGTCAAGCAAGCCGGCCTGGCCGAGCAAGTGCTGGAGTTCGTGTTCGACCGCCTGCGTGCGCGTTACGAAGACGAAGGCGTGGACGTTTCCGTCTACCTGTCGGTACGTGCCCTGCAACCGGGTTCGGCACTGGACTTCGACCAGCGTGTACAAGCCGTGCAAGCGTTCCGCAAGCTGCCGGAAGCCGATGCCCTGGCCGCCGTGAACAAGCGCGTGTCGAACCTGTTGAGCAAGGCCGACAACCTCGGCACTGCCGAAGTCGACCCGGGCCTGTTTGCCGATGCCAAGGAGTTCTCGCTGAACTCAGCCATCGCCAAGGCCGAGAACGCCGTGAAGCCGCTGATCGCTGAGCGTAACTACGCTGAAGCGTTGGCGCGCCTGGCGTCCTTGCGTGAGCCGGTGGATGCGTTCTTCGAAGCGGTGATGATCAATGCCGATGATGCTGGCGTGCGCAAAAACCGCTACGCCATGCTGGCGCGCCTGCGTGGCTTGTTCATCAATATCGCCGACATCTCCGTACTGGGCTGATCATATTGAAACTGCTGATTCTCGATCGGGACGGGGTGATCAACTACGACTCCGACGCTTACATCAAGTCGGTGGAGGAGTGGATCCCGCTGCCCGGTTCGATCGAGGCCATCGCGCAGTTGAGCAAAGCCGGCTGGACGGTGGCCATCGCCACCAACCAGTCCGGCATCGCCCGCGGTTACTACGACATCGCGACCCTGGAGGCCATGCACGCGCGTTTGCGCGCGTTAGTGGCAGAGCAGGGCGGCGAGGTGGGGCTGGTGGTCTACTGCCCCCACGGGCCGGACGAAGGCTGCGATTGCCGCAAGCCCAAGCCTGGCATGTTGAAAATTATTGCAGAACATTACAAGGTGCCCTTGGCTGGGATATGGTTCGTCGGGGACAGCCTC
>NZ_JASLGE010000025.1 GCF_030150285.1 Pseudomonas sp.
CACCCGCTCTCCACGGGCGATCTGCCAGGACACCTTGTCCAACAACGGCGTAGAGCCGAAAGCAAGGGACACATCGCTGAATTTGAGCAGGGTCATGAGCTTCTCCAAAAACTGGGCGCGCATTCTACCTGATTTGAGCCCTCAGGCGGCCGGGTATTTCGTGTTCGGCCGCCTCCGCCATCCATTTAGTGCCAAGTTGCACCGCTTGACCGGTGAGGCGTTCACGGGCTGCCGGCAAAAGGCTAAGCTACGGGACAATCAGTGCGGCCTTGCCCGCACTTGTCGCGTTTATTTATTCGTACGGAAGCCTCATGCGCAGTCGTCTTTTTAATTTTTTATCCTGCCTGCTTCTCACCGGGTGTGCCGTTCAATCCACCTTGGCCGCCGACCTCACTCAACAACGCCAACTCTATGACAACGCCAAGCGAGCATTGGCCAAAGGCGATTCAGGCCCCTATTTTCAGAATGCCGCCGCCCTGCGCAGCTACCCGCTAACGCCTTACCTGGCGTACGACGAACTGACCGCGCGCCTCAAGTCGGCCAGCAATACCGAAATCGAGCAGTTCCTGGCCGAGCATGGCGACCTGCCACAGGCCAACTGGATGAAATTGCGCTGGCTGCGCTGGCTGGCTGAGCGCGGTGACTGGGCGACCTTCGTCAAGTACTACGACCCAAAACTCAATTTCACTGAACTCGACTGCCTCAACGGTCAGTATCAGCTCAATCACAACCTCAAGGCCGAAGGCTATGCCAGCGCCGAAAAACTGTGGATGGTCGGCAAGGCGCAACCCGCCGCTTGTGATGCGCTGTTCAGCCAATGGGCGGCGCAAGGCCAGTTGACCGAACAAAAGCGCTGGCAGCGGGTCAAGCTGGCGGCTGAAGCCCGTAATTATGCGCTGGCCACGTCATTGGCCAGCGGCCTGAACACCTTGGGTCCGCAAGCAAAGCTGATGATTGAGGTTGCGCAAAAGCCCGATCTGCTCAGCCAACCCTCGCGCTTCCTGCCAGCCAGTGAAGCCATGTCCGACGCCGTCGGCCTCGGTTTGCGCCGCCTAGCCCGGCAAGACCCAGAGAAAGCCGCCGGGTTGCTGGACACCTACGCCAACAACATGCACTTTTCGCGCGACGAAAAAGTCGCCATCGCCCGTGAAATCGGCCTGACGTTCGCACGCCGCTACGACAGTCGCGGCCTGGACATCATGACCCGGTACGACCCGGAGTTACGCGACAACACCGTCACGGAGTGGCGCCTGCGGTTGCTGTTGCGCCTGGGGCGCTGGGAAGAGGCCTACCAGTTGACCCGCAAACTGCCTGAAGATCTGGCGAACACCAGCCGCTGGCGTTACTGGCAGGCCCGCAGCCTCGAACTGGCCGAACCCAAAAACCCTCAGGCACAAGCGCTGTTCAAGAAAGTCGCCAACGAGCGCGACTTCTACGGCTTTCTGGCGGCCGATCGCGCCCACGCGCCCTACCAGCTCAATAACAAACCGCTGATGCTCAGCCCTCAGCTGATCAGTAAGGTGCGCAATACCCCGGGCGTTCAACGGGCGCTGGAGTTTCATGACCGTGGGCAAATCGTCGACGGGCGTCGTGAGTGGTATCACGTTAGCCGTCATTTCAACCGCGACGAAATGGTCGCCCAGGCCAAGCTGGCCTACGACATGAAATGGTATTTCCCGGCCATTCGCACCATCAGCCAAGCGCAGTACTGGGACGACCTGAACATTCGCTTCCCGATGGCTCACCGCGAGACCCTGGTTCGTGAAGCCAAAGTACGCGGGCTGCACCCGAGCTGGGTCTTTGCTATCACCCGCCAGGAAAGTGCGTTTATGGACGATGCCCGCTCCGGCGTGGGGGCCAGCGGCCTGATGCAATTGATGCCTGCCACCGCCAAGGAGACGGCCCGCCGGTTCAGCATCCCGCTGGCGTCACCACAGCAAGTACTAAACCCGGACACCAATATTCAACTGGGTGCGGCCTACCTCAGCCAGGTGCATGGCCAGTTCAATGGCAACCGGGTGCTGGCATCGGCCGCCTATAACGCCGGCCCCGGCCGCGTTCGCCAATGGCTCAAGGGTGCCAACCACCTGGGCTTCGACGTCTGGGTTGAAAGCATCCCGTTCGACGAGACCCGTCAGTACGTGCAAAACGTATTGTCGTACTCGGTGATCTACGGCCAGAAACTCAACGTGCCACAGCCCATCGTGGATTGGCATGAGCGGTTTTTTGACGATCAGTGATCACTCTCAGGCCCTTATCGACGCTCGACTGCTTGCGATCTTTTGAACTTCAACAGATCGCGAGCAAGCTCGCGCCTACAGGCGCGTGATGCGTTATTCCAGAAGGGTGACTGGCATTCCGACTTCCAGTACGCCCTCGCTGTCATTGACCAGGTTCTGGCCAAACATGACCTCACCGTCCTGCTTGCGGTAGGTAGATAAGGTCGTGAGCGGTTCGCGTCGTTCATCGCGCACACCGGTGTGCGGGTCAACGGTCGTGAGGATGCAGCGAGAACAGGGCTTGACCACACGAAACTCGATATCGCCGATGCGGATTCGCTTCCAGCCGTCTTCAGCAAAGGCTGCACTACCTTCAACTACCAGGTTGGGCCTGAAACGCAACATGCCCAACGACCGGCCGACCTTGCTCGAAAGGTCATCCAGCGAGGCCTGACCGATCAGCAGCAATGGGAAACCATCGGCAAACGCGACCTTGTCATCATCACGGCCATAACCGGCCTCGGTCGTGCGTGCACGTTCGAGCGGGACATGCACCAGGCGCACCGACTTACCCATAAAGCGACTCAGCCAGTCAGCTGCCTCATCGCCGGCATCCGGCACGCGCAACGTGTCGCGCCAGAGGGTGACGCCACGCAAGCTTGTATCGGCCTGCGGCACGGCCACGTCCAGCGCCCCGAGGTGTTCAGCGCTCAGCGTCAACCCGCCCGAGCCATTCCACAGCGCAGACAATTGGCTCATTTTCGGGTCCGCGCGCTGGGTGAGAAAGCGCCCACTCGCCGCCTCCACCACCATCCAGCGGCGATCACCGACCACACCCAACCGGTCCAGGTGGACGGCGGACAGGTGTTCGCCCTTGGCCGACTTCAAAGGGAAACGATAAAGCGCGCTCAAACGCAGCATGGGTCAATTCCTTGCGGAAAAAACACCACAGTATACGAGCGCCCCGGCCCTGCAAAGATCACCCGGTCGACGGCGCGTTACGCGGGCACTTGATCCCGCAGCAAGCGCTCGCGGACCACATCGACCAATTTATCGGGCTGGAATTTGGAGAGAAAATTATCGCAACCGACTTTCTTGACCATCGACTCATTGAAGCTCCCCGACAATGAGGTGTGCAGCACGACGTAAAGGTCTCGCAGGCGCGCATCGCCACGAATTTCCGTGGTTAGCCGATAGCCATCCATTTCCGGCATCTCGGCATCCGTGAACACCATCAGCAACTTGTCTGTCATCACGTGGCCGCTGTCCGCCCACTTCTTGAGCAGGTTCAGGGCTTTAAGGCCATCGCTGGCCACGTGCATGTTGATGCCCAATTGCGCGAGTGTTTCACGCAGTTGTGCCAGCGCCACGCTGGAATCATCCACCAACAGCACTTCTCGGCCCCGGGCCTGTTCAAGCAACGGGTCGGCCAATTTTTCACGGGAGACCCGGGCGTTGTACGGCACGATTTCAGCCAGCACCTTCTCAACGTCAATGATTTCGACCAGTTGCTCATCCACTTTGCTGATGGCTGTCAGGTAATGCTGACGCCCGGCACTGCCGGGCGGCGGCAGAATTTCTTCCCAATTCAGGTTGACGATGCGATCAACGCCCCCCACCAGAAACGCCTGAATCGAACGGTTATACTCGGTCACAATAATCGTGCTGTCCGGCCCTGGCACTACCGGGCGCATGCCAATCGCCCGGGACAAATCGATCACTGGCAAGGTTTTACCGCGAAGGTTCACCACGCCACAGACGTGAGGGTGACGGTGCGGCATCAGGGTCAACGCCGGCAACGGCACGACTTCTTGAACCTTGAACACATTGATCGCAAACAATTGCCGACCCGCCAGGCGAAACATCAGCAGTTCCAGGCGGTTTGCACCCACCAGCTGAGTGCGCTGATCTACCGTGTCGAGAATGCCAGCCATGAACAACTCCTGAGCGAAAGGGCAAGATGTACAAGGTTATCGGCTCAGGTTCAAAGACCTTGACTCAGCAGGGGCGAATCCTTGGGTAAATGCACGTTCACCGCCCCCTTGCGCACGCTGAAACGTAAGGTATCGCCCTGCATGGGTTCACCATCCAGGTTGAGCGAGAGCCCTTCGCTCGCCTTGATGTCGACCCAGGGCAGACGTGCCCGAACGAACAAATTGTCCAGCCCCCAGCCGTCCGTCATCAGGCTTTTGACGGTACCGACCACTTCCTGCGGAGCGGGTAAAATGCTGATATCCAACAGGCCATCATCGGCCAAGGCCTGCGGACACAGTTCATGACCACCTCCCGCCTGGCGACCGTTGCCGATGCCCAGCGCCAGCAACTCACCCTGCCAGTGAAAATCCGGGCCCTGCAACTCGGCATAGGCCGCGTGCAGCTCGCCAAAGCGCGACAACCCGGTAAACAGATAGGCCGCACCGCCCAGCACTTTTTTCAGGTCTTCGGAAGTATTGGCCGTGACTTGGCTGCCAAAACCGCCCGTGGCCATGTTCAGGAAGAGCTGATCGCCGGCTTCACCCAGGTCGACAGGCCGTGCGGGCACATCCAGCAAAGCCAACGCCTCGTGCGGCTCCAGGGAGACCCCAGCCGCCCGGGCAAAGTCATTGGCGGTACCCAGTGGCAACAGTACCAGGCTGGCCTGAGTACCGGCGCGCGCCAGCGCTTCGCACACATCGCGCAACGTGCCATCCCCCCCGCCCGCAATGATGTGGTCGTAACCCGCCGCAAGCGCTTCACCCACCAGGCGCTGCGCGTCACCCGCCTCCCAGGTCAGGCGAACCGCCAACTCCCAGCCCATGGTGCGCCGCTGCTCAACCGCGGCGCGCACGTCTTCGTTTAGCGCTTGCTTGCCGTGCAAAATCAAAAAAGCCTTACCTGCACTCATGTTTCAGTCCTCGAACTCGTCAACGTGGTTTTTGGACAACAAGCCCACCCGAAAGGCCCTTCTTCACGCCAGTTTTTTTACCTGATACCCCGCATTGGCATCAACGGGTCGATCATTGCGTCGGAACCGGTCAAACTTGCGCACCGGTTAGCGCCCCTTCGACTCTATAGACATTCTCAATGAGCACACTCATTCCCTGCATCATCGCCGGTGGCGCAGGCACTCGGCTATGGCCAGTGTCGCGCGAGGCCATGCCCAAGCCCTTTATGTCCTTGCCCGATGGCGAGAGCCTGCTGCAGAAGACCTTTCAACGTGCCGTCGGCTTGCCGGGCGTGAGCCAACTGCTGACGGTGACCAATCGCGAGGTGTTCTTCCGCACGCTCGACGACTACCGCGCCTTGAATCAGGATCGCGTTGAGCTGGGGTTTATTCTTGAGCCCTTCGGGCGCAACACCGCACCCGCCATTGCCGCCGCTGCGTTGCACGTCGCCCGGCGTTACGGTGACGAGGCACAACTACTGGTGCTGCCCGCCGATCATTTGATGACCGACCTTGGCGCTTTCGCCCAGGCTGTCGAGCGTGCCCGCCAATTGGCCGACCAGGGCTGGCTGGTCACGTTCGGCATCGTGCCAACCCGCGCAGAAACCGGTTTTGGCTATATCGAAACAGGCGCGGCACTGACTAACGGCAGCCATACCGTGACCCGCTTCGTCGAGAAACCTGACCTTGCGACCGCCCGCCGCTACTTTGAGGGCGGTTTACACCTATGGAACAGCGGCATGTTTTGCATGCGCGTCGATACGCTGCTGCGCGAATTCGAAGAACACGCGCCAGAAGTGCTGGCTGCTGTAAGCCAATGCCTGGAACGCAGCCCGTTGTTTGAGGGGCCGCACACGCGCCATCTGGAACTGGACAGCCACACCTTCGCGCAGGTGCCCGACATTTCCATCGACTATGCGCTGATGGAGCACTCCCGCAACGTGGCGGTGGTGCCGTGCGAACCCGGCTGGAGCGATATCGGTTCATGGCAGGCTGTGCGTGAGTTAAGCCCGGCGGATGCCAATGGCAACCATTGCACGGGGGATCACGTGCTGCATGATGTGCATAACTGCTATATCGACTCGCCCAAACGGCTGGTGGGGGGCGTTGGCCTGAATGACCTGATCATTATCGACACGCCGGACGCCTTGCTGGTGGCCGACGCCAACCGCAGCCAGGATGTGAGTTACATTGCCCGCGAGCTCAAGCGCCAGGGTCACGACGCTTATCGCCTGCATCGTACGGTGACACGGCCGTGGGGCACTTATACGGTGCTCGAAGAAGGCCCGGGGTTCAAAATCAAACGCATTGTGGTCAAGCCGCACGGTGCGCTGTCCTTGCAAATGCATCGCCACCGCAGCGAACACTGGGTTGTGGTCAGCGGCATGGCCCGGGTGACCAACGGTGACCGCGAGTTTGTACTCGACACCAATGAGTCCACGTTCATCAAGCCCGGCCGCCCTCACCGGCTGGTCAATGCCGGCGAAGTGGACCTGGTGATGATCGAAGTACAAAGCGGGGAGTATGTGGGCGAGGACGACATCGTGCGCTTCACCGACCTGTACGGGCGGGTGCCGCCCCCCCATTGACCGCGGCTTAAGCCAAGACTTCGCTCAGCGGAATAAACCCGACGTGATCACCTTCAACCAGCGTGGTGCCTTCGAGCACTTCCACCAGCCCTTCAGCCCACGCGGCACTGCGCAACACACCGGAACTCTGGTTTTTGTAAATGATCGCCCGGCCGTTTTCCAGGCGTGCACGCAGGTACTCGCGGCGGTTGCCCGGTTTGGGCCAGACAAACCCGGCCGGCACGGCAAACTTCAGGGGCTCGACCGCTTGTACGCCCTGACGGCGCAACAGATAAGGCCGCGCCAGCATCGCGAAAGTCACGAGGGTCGAGGCCGGGTTGCCTGGCAGCCCTATCACGGGGGTACCGCGAAAATGCCCGAAGGTCAGCGGTTTTCCAGGTTTTATGGCCAGTTTCCACAATGCCAGTTCACCGGCTTCGCGCAGGGCAATCCCGAGAAAATCGGCTTCACCCACTGAAACGCCACCCGTGGACAAGATCAGGTCCACAGCCCCCAGCTCACCCAGACGCTGGCGGGTCGCCGGCAAGTCATCCGGCAAGATACCGGCATCCACCACGTCGCAGCCCATTCGGGTCAGCCAACTGCACAGCACCACGCGGTTGCTGTTGTAGATCTGCCCTGGCCCCAAGGGTTGGCCCGGCTCAATCAATTCATCCCCGGTCGACAAGACGGCCACTCGCACCCGCCGAATCACCTGCAACACGGCACACCCCAATGAGGCGGCCAAGCCTTGCTCTACCGGCCCCAGCCGAGTGCCCGCCGACAACACGACTTCCCCTACCGTCGTTTCCTGGCCTTGTGGCCGAATGTTCTGACCGGAGTGCAGCGCTTCAGTAAACGTCACGCGGCCGTCGGCCTGCACCTGAACGTTTTCTTGCATTTCGACGCAATCCGCGCCCACCGGAACGGGCGCACCGGTAAAAATTCGTGCACAGGTGCCGGGGGTCAGCGGTTCAGGCGCACGCCCTGCAAAAATCCGTTGGCTGACCACCAACGGCCCCGCCGAACCCTCGGCAGCACTTAACGCATAACCGTCCATCGCACTGTTCGGCCAAGGCGGCAGATCCAGTGTGGAAATCAGGTCATGAGCCAAGACCCGGCCGTGGCTCGCTGCAAGGTCGACCCACTCACTGTCGCGGATCGACGAAGCCTCGGCCAGCGCCAGCAATTGCGCCAAGGCGTCTTCGACCGGCATGAGTGCACCGGTTCGGCCCGGCTTATCCACGGGGTTCACAGGCCGGTGCCTGCTTCAAATGAGCGACAAAATTGCACGGGCGATGCCGCGAATCGAGCTGTTCGGCCAGAATGCCATCCCAGCCTGTGCGCACGGCGTTGGTTGAGCCCGGCAAGCAGCACACCAGGGTGCCGTTGGCCAAACCGGCCAGCGCCCGGGACTGCACGGTCGAAGTGCCAATATCAGCGACCGAGATCTGACGGAACAACTCGCCGAAACCATCAACCTGTTTGTCCAGCAAACAGCTCACGGCTTCAGGCGTGCTGTCGCGGGCTGTAAACCCGGTACCGCCCGTGATCAACACCACGTTCACCGAGTCATCGGCAATCCAGGTCGCGACCTGGGCGCGAATTTTGTAGAGGTCGTCCTTGAGCAGCACTCGCGCGGCCAGGTAATGCCCGGCAGCGTTCAAGCGCTCGACAAACACTTGCCCTGAAGTGTCAGTGTCCAGGGTTCGGGTATCACTGACCGTCAGCACGGCAATGTTCAAAGGGACAAAAGGTGCATCAGCCTTGGCGTTCATGGGTGAGGTCCAGTTGTAGGAAAAACAGCCCGATGTTATATCACAGCCCTTCATTTGCCTGGTTGCACGGAGTCAACCCATGAACTTGCTTCAATGCTCCATTCTGCTGCTCGCCGGTGGGCGCGGCCAGCGCATGGGCGGTCAAGACAAAGGCCTGGTGATGTGGCGAGGCGAGCACTTGATCAGCCATGTGCAGCGTGTTGCGCGGCCTTTCACCGATGACCTGATCATCTCGTGCAACCGCAATCGCGAGCAGTACGCCCTTTATGCCGATCACGTCATCAGCGACGGCAACGACCACTTTGACGGGCCGCTGGCGGGCATTCGCGCCGGTCTGAGCGTAGCCAAACACTCACACCTGCTGGTATTGCCCTGTGACGTGCCCGGCGTCGACAGCGCATTGCTCACAGCCCTGCTGCACGTTGCCAGTGCAAACCCCACCGTGCCGGCAATGGTGCGCCAGGGTCGCTACTGGGAGCCGCTGCTGTGTGTGATCCCGGTGGCACGGGCAGCCGAAATCGAAGCGGCCTGGCAATCTGGCGAACGCAGCCCGCGCCATATCTTGCTTGAGCTCAATGCACAGACCGTGCAATGCGCAGAGAATGAACCGCGGCTGAACAACTTCAATACCCCGCAAACACTGAATTGACCCGCCACGTCGACCCCGCAATACTGGAAGCGGAACTTGCCGGCGTTGTACACGTCTCAAAAACAGTTATTTTTCAAGCACTCTCAATTGTTGGAGAAACACCATGACTCATCGGACTATCGCTGCTCTTATGCTGGCTGCTGGCCTGGCCGCTCTGGCGGGCTGCGCTTCGCCGACAGTAATCACGCTCAACGACGGTCGTGAAATCCAGGCAGTCGACACGCCCAAGTACGATGCTGCCTCGGGCTTTTACCAGTTCAAACAACTGGACGGTAAAGTCACCCGCATCAATAAAGATCAGATTCGCACAGTTAAAGACCTGTAAGCCCCAGACTCCAGCACAGAACCCGCCTGGTGCGGGTTCTGTAGCCTGGAGCGCTACCAGTCCAGGCGAATGCGGCTTTCAAAGGCGCGCGGTTCGCCCGTCAGCGGATCGTCAAAACGCAAGCCTTGGGCCAGTAACTTCAGGGGGTTGGCGTAGTCATCCACTGCATCCTTGATCACGTCGGGATAAAAAGGATCGTTGCAGATACCTGCCCCCAGCGCAGCCATGTGCACCCGTAACTGGTGCTTTTTACCCGTAACCGGGTACAGCGCATAACGCCACAACTCACCGTTTTTCTCACACACTTCGACCCGCGTCTCAGTGTTGCTGACACCCACGCCTTCCTGCATGCGAAAAAACGGCTCACCCTCCACCAGACGGCTTTTATGCACCCGCGGCAACTCAAGAGCAGGCAGGGCTTTGGCGATCGCTTCGTAACGCTTGTCGATTTTACGTGTGGGAAACAACGATTGATAAGCCGAACGGCTGCTCGGGTTGGCTGAAAACAGCACCAACCCCGCCGTGTGGCGATCAATGCGATGCAGCGGCACCAGATGCGGGTTATCCAGGGTACGAATCAAACGGCGGAGCAGGGTCTGCTCAACGTACTCACCCGCAGGCGTGACAGGCAGAAAGTGCGGCTTATCCGCCACCACCAAATGCTCATCCGCGAACAAAATGGTTTCTTGCGCCGCAATAGGCGTTTCGTTGGGCACTTCGCGAAAATAGTGAATTCGCAACCCTTCCTTGTACGCCAACTGCACACTGATCGGTGCCCCATAACCGTCCAGTACACGGCCACGGGCAATCCGGTCAAGCCATTGCTCACGGCTGATGGCTCGAAAGTGCTCGCACAAACACTCAAACACCGTCGACCACGTGCCAGGCGGCAAATACAAGGTGCTGGCCTGATGCTCAGCGGCGTTGAAAAGCGGGATGGACATAAATGGACTCGAACGATGGACGCAACTGGCGATTATTGCGCAGATGACAGAAAGTGCACCACTTGCGCCGTATCGAACGGCCATCCCAATTCTTCACCCGTGTCGACGCGGCGCAACACGGGTATACGCAAACCGTAAGCTTCAAACAGGGTTTCACTGTCAGCAATATCGATCAGCTCAACCCGCAACCCATGCTCGACCAGCGGCATCAATTGCGCTTCAGCCAACTCACAGAGGTGGCAACCCAAGGTGCCGAACAATTGGCATTCGGAAGGCATCACAATGACCTTAATAAAATAAGAGGGCAGTTTAGGGGGCTTCCCTTGGGGCGTCGACCACTGCGACCACGCCAGAGGCATGCGCTTGCACAGGGGCATGCCAGCATACAATTGCCCCGCTCTGTTCTACGCTTGAACCGTCAAAGCTGCAGTTCGTCGCGCAGGTTCAGAGCGGCGCACTCCAAAGCAGGCACCCACCTGTGATTTAAATCAGCGCCAGCCTCTTTTAATTAACCGATGCTCGCGGCTTTTTATACGAACTGATCAAGGAAGGCTGTCGTGTTTGCCAATTTGTTAATCATTCTGGCGTCATCACTGGTGGTGATCGCGCTGTTTCGACGCCTGCAACTGCCGCCCGTACTGGGCTATCTCTGTGTCGGCCTGTTTGTCGGGCCAACCGCGCTGGACTGGATCAATGACAGCCCCGACCTGCCGGACCTGGCTGAAATGGGTGTGGTCTTTCTGCTGTTTTCACTGGGGCTAGAGTTCTCGCTGCCCAAAATGCTCAAGCTGCGCCGCGTGGTCTTTGGCTTGGGCAGCTTACAGGTGCTGGTCAGTTCGGCAGTGCTGGGTGGCTTGCTCTATGCGTTTGGCCTGAGTGCCAGCACCGCGTTCCTGCTCGGAGCAGGGCTCTCGCTGTCGTCGACGGCAATCGTGAGCAAGGAACTGACTAGCCTGGGAGAGATTTTCAGCCCCCACGGTCAAAACGCTATCGGTGTGCTGCTGTTTCAAGACGTGGTGGCGGTGTTGCTGCTGACCCTGGTACCGGTTTTTGCCGGAAGCAGCCAGCACGCCTGGTATTGGGCCCTGCCCGTCACCTTGGGTAAAACCCTCATTCTGTTTATAGGGCTGCTGTTGGCCAGCCGCTTTCTGTTACCGCGCCTGTTCCGCGAAGTGGCAGCCTCTCGTTCAGCCGAATTGTTTGTGCTACTGGCGCTGGTGATCGTACTGCTGACTGCCTGGCTGACGCACTTGCTGGGCTTATCACCCGCGCTGGGGGCCTTTCTGGCCGGCATGTTGCTGGGTGAAAGCCATTACCGGCACCAGATCGAAGCCGATATCCGCCCTTTCCGCGACATATTGTTAGGGCTGTTTTTTGTCAGTATTGGCATGCTGATCGACCTGCAACTGTTTGTTCACCACAGCGTCCTGATTTTGGGCTTAACACTGGCCCTGATGCTGATCAAGGCCTGCGTGGTCGCGGCACTGCTGACGTTACGCGGCAGAGACGGCGAAACCGCGTGGCGCAGCGGCCTGGCATTGGCTCAAGGCGGTGAGTTCTGCTTTGCGCTGATGGCGCAAATGCAGATCAATTCGCTGATTCCTGCCGACATCGCCGGCTATCTGTTGGCCGCCACCTTCTGCTCGATGCTGTTAACACCCTTGCTGCTGCGAGCCGCACCCCGGATCGCAGCCAGTTTGCATCGCAAGCCCAACGAAGAAATCGAACTCGAAGCCATTGCTGCTCACAGTGCCGAGTTGCACGGGCATGTCGTGATGTGCGGTTACGGTCGAGTCGGCCAGTCCATCGGGCGTTTCCTGCGCCGCGAACACAAAGCCTTTATCGCCCTCGACTATGACCCTGAGCGCATAGAAGACGCTTCAAAAACAGACAACAACGTGCATTACGGCGACGCCCGGCGCGGCGACCTTTTGCGTGCCGTCGGCCTTGATCGTGCGCGCCTCGTGGTGATCGCGGTGGACAATACCGAGGTAGCCATGAGCATTCTCAAGGAAGCCCGCCTGATTACCCTGGAGGTTCCCGTACTGGTCAGAACACGCGACGACAGCCAACTCGCGGAACTCAAGGCGGCAGGTGCAACTGAAGTGGTGCCGGAATTGCTGGAGTCGAGTCTGATGCTCGCCTCCCACGCTCTTATCCTGCTGGGCCTGCCTGAGAAAGCCGTGCGGCGTCGAGTGGACGAAGTCCGTCATGACCGATACCACCTGCTTGAAGGCTGTTTTGAAAGCGCTGACCCGCGCGATGCCCCGGATTCGGCCCGCGAAAACGAATGATTTCAGGTAATGTCGTACCCCTATTGAGCCTCGGTCAGTTGAATTGCACAGCGCTTTTCCAAGAAAAACGGTGAACCTTCAGCAAAGGCCTACACTCGAACCATCAACAAGCCACTCACGGAGTTAATCATGGCCCGCATAAAAGCAAAGACTGCTCAAGAAATACTGAAGGCTGATTTCCAAGCCTTGGTCAGCGATACTGAACGCTTGCTGGAACACACCGCGAGCATCGCCGGCGATCAGGCTGACGAGCTACGCGCGCAAATCAAGGACAGCCTGCTCAAGGCCCGCGCCTCGCTTGAAGACGCGAAAGAGTCCCTCGAAGAACGCGGTCAAGCCGCCGTGGTAGCCACTGAAGATTATGTTCAGGCCAACCCGTGGCAATCCGTGGGTATCGCAGCGGGCGTAGGCTTCCTGATTGGCCTGCTGGCCACACGGCGCTGATATGACAAACGAAGAATCCGACTCCCCACGTTCCTCACCGCGGCGCTTGGGTGCCGCGTTTTTGGGCCTGTTGCACAGCCACGTCGAATTGCTGGGCATCGAACTGCAAGAGCAGAAGGCGCGTACGGTCAGCCTGCTGCTATTCGCTGGGTTGGCGCTGGTCTTCGGGTTGCTGTTATTGATCGGGTTGTCGGCACTGGTACTGATCATGGTGTGGGACACCTATCGCCTGGCAGGCATTATCGGGCTGTGCGTGTTCTATGCTCTGGCCGCTGTGTTCTGCGGCTTGCGCCTTAAGTCCGCAGTGTTCGATGAGTCTTCTCCTTTTAACGCCACGCTTGAAGAACTGGCCAAAGACCGGGAGCGCTTATTGCCATGAGCCTGCCTGAAATGCCGCAAAACGCGTCGCGGCGCGAGATGCGCAAGTTGTTGATTCGCCTGCGCATGGAAATGCACCGCCAAGAAATTCGTCATGAGTCGCAGCAGTTGCTTGAGCCCTTGCAAAAAATGCGCGGCTTGACCACTAACTGGCAAGAAAACCTGGGCATTAAACACGCTCCCCTCTGGGGTGTGGGCGTGGTGACGTTGTTGGGTTTTCTCACCGGAAAAGGGGCAAAAAGCAAGGGCGTGGGTGGCGTCTCACGCTTGATCGGCCTGGCTACCAGCTTACTGCCACTGATCAAGCTGGTGATTCAAGGGTCCGCGCGCAAACCTTGAACCTGCCTGCTACACACGATGTGCAAAGGGGGCACTTCACCCAGTGCCCCTTACTACCGATGTAGGTTGCCTCTACAAAACCCGGCGGTTAAGTGAGAAGCTGAGCCCTCAGTCACTCACGGAGCACTGCGCCTTGGATTGGCAAACCCTGCTGAATCGCGAACGTCTCGGAAAACCTCACCACAGCCCCGAAGAACTCGGGCGCAGCCCTTTCCATAAAGACCATGACCGCATCATTTTCTCAGGCGCATTTCGGCGGTTGGGACGCAAGACCCAAGTGCACCCCGTCAATAGCAATGATCATATACACACCCGCCTGACCCACTCGCTGGAAGTCAGTTGTGTCGGCCGTTCACTGGGCATGCGCGTGGGCGAAACACTACGCAGTGCCCTGCCCGAATGGTGCGACCCGGCGGATTTGGGCATGGTCGTGCAGTCAGCCTGCCTGGCACATGACATAGGCAACCCGCCATTCGGCCACTCCGGTGAAGACGCCATCCGCCACTGGTTTAAACAGGCCGCTGACCGCGGCTGGCTCGATGAAATGAGCGACGCCGAGCGCAACGACTTTTTGAACTTTGAAGGCAATGCGCAAGGCTTCAGGGTGCTCACCCAACTGGAATACCACCAATTTGATGGCGGCACCCGCCTGACTCACGCCACGTTGGGCACTTTCCTCAAATACCCCTGGACCGCTCGCCATGCAGACTCTCTGGGGTACAAAAAACACAAATTCGGCTGTTACCAAAGCGAGCTTCACTTACTCGAAAACATCGCCCACAAATTGGGCTTGCCGCAACTCGAAGAGCAACGCTGGGCACGCCATCCTCTTGTTTACCTGATGGAAGCCGCCGACGACATCTGTTATGCGCTGATTGACCTGGAGGACGGCCTGGAGATGGACCTGCTGGGTTACAGCGAAGTAGAGGCTCTACTGCTGGGGCTGGTGGGTGATGACGTGCCGCAGACCTATCGCCAGCTCGGCCCCAAGGACTCTCAACGGCGCAAATTGGCGATTCTTCGCGGCAAGGCCATCGAGCATCTGACCAATGCGGCCGCACAGGCCTTTGTCGAACAGCAGAATGCGCTGCTCGCAGGTACCCTGTCGGGTGATCTGGTCGAACATATGCACGGCCCTGCCCAACGCTGCGTCCTGAATGCGAAAGACATGGCGCGCAAAAAAATCTTCCAGGACAAGCGCAAGACCCTGCATGAAATCGGTGCCTATACCACCCTGGAAATACTGCTGAACGCCTTTTGCGGTGCAGCACTGGAGCAACACGGAGGCCGAACGCCTTCCTTCAAAAATCGCCGTATTCTCGACCTGCTGGGGCATAACGCACCCGACCCTGATTGGCCATTGCATCGCTCATTCATGAGAATCATTGACTTCATCGCTGGCATGACCGATGGCTATGCCACAGAGATGGCACGAGAAATGACTGGCCGCTCAAGTCCGACCTGAAACACCCCTGCCCTTCCCTTGAAGGGCAGTCACGCACCTGCGCCGCAAAAAACGAGGGCGGTTCAATACGCCCTTATTCACTCAAAGAAACACCTCACCCAATTAAACATCTCGCATAAAGATAAACATATTGTAGGATAATTCCCTTTATACCGAAGAATATAACTACACAATTGACATCAGCCACTAAACAAACGATTCAGCCCCCACTTAAATAACCGCCACACCTTAATCATTTCGTGAGTTTACGCCTTATTTATCGTAAGAATATTCCCATACTACACTTGGGAGCGACTCACTTCGTGTTCCCACCTAAATATCTGAGCTAAGGTGCGCGCTTTCTATACCGCATCTTATGAGAATTTAATATGAACACTGTCTTTATTGTTGACGACCATCCGGTAATCCGACTGGCAATCCGTATGTTGTTAGAAAATGAAGGGTATGAAATAGTCGGAGAAACCGACAATGGCGTAGATGCAATGCAAATGATCCGAGAATGCGTCCCTGACCTGATTATTCTCGACATCAGCATTCCAAAACTCGACGGACTCGAAGTGCTGGCACGCTTCAACGCGATGAACTCAACGTTGAAAACCCTTGTCTTGACAGCTCAGTCACCCGCCCTGTTCGCTATGCGCTGCATGCAGTCAGGGGCTGCAGGGTATGTTTGCAAGCAGGAAGATCTGAGCGAACTTATCAGCGCTATTAAAGCTGTATTTTCTGGCTACAATTACTTTCCAAGCCAAGCATTGACTCCAGAAAAAAACGAAGACGATAACTTCTCCGAAATCGAACTCTTCAAGCTGGTCAATGACCGCGAACTCATGGTACTGAAGCTGTTCGCGCAAGGAAAAACAAACAAGGAAATAGCGACCGGCATGTTTCTCAGTAATAAAACCGTGAGCACTTATAAGAAAAGGCTCATGCAAAAATTGAAAGCCAACTCTCTGGTTGACCTTATCGAGCTGGCCAAACGCAACGCTTTAGTGTGAGAAACAGGATGCCCACGCGGTTTAATCATTACCTATTGTTGCTCACAGGACTCATCCTGTGTACAGCCGTATTCGCCGAACCCAGCCAAACTGAGCGCTATTCGTTACTCAGTCGCTCGGGCATCTATCACATGGAAGTTCCTCTGGATAAGCAACAACGGTACTGGCTCCAGGAAAAGCGTGAACTACGCGTGGGCGCATCTGCCCCGGACTATCCTCCATTTGACATGACCTCCAGTGGCCAGGACTACGAAGGCCTGACTGCCGATTACCTCGGCATACTGGGCAAAGCCCTCAACGTGGCGATCAAAGTCCAGCGCTTCCCATCCCGGGAGGCCGCCATCAAAGCACTGGAAGACGGAAAAATTGACCTGCTCGGCACCTCAAACGGCTTTGAGGCCGACCGCCCGAACCTGCTGCTTTCCATTCCATACGCTGTCGACCAACCCGTACTTGTCACCCGAGAAGGAGAAAAACGCTCGCTCTCCGAAGGCTTGGCGGGTTTGCGTTTAAGCATGGTGTATCACTACTTGCCCTTGAGCGAGGTCAAGGCGCTCTACCCCAAGGCAATCATTCAGTCATACCCGTCTTATCAGAACGCCATCAACTCTGTGGCCTTCGATCAGGCCGATGTGTTTCTGGGCGACACCGTGTCTACGCACTACAGCATCAACAAGGGTTACCTGAAGAACATCAAGATGGCTAATTTCGGCAAACATGAAGCTTACGGATTCGGTTTTGCCGTGCGCCGCGACAACGCGCAACTGCTCAGCATTCTCAACTCGACGCTCAATGCGATTCCCAATAGTGAACGTGACAGCATTGCCAAACGCTGGAGCGCGGGGAGTGACATGCTACTCACGGATCAAAAGCTGCAACTCACTGAGCGTGAGGAACGCTGGTTGGCCCGCAACCCCGTGGTCAGGGTGGTGGTCAACGAAACCCTTGCACCGTTGACGTTCTTTGACGCCGACAACCACTTTCGAGGCATAACAGCCGATCTGCTGGACGTTATTCGCTTGCGAACCGGGTTACGTTTTGAAATTCAACGCGCTCGTAGCTTCAGCCAGATGATTCAGATGATCAACCAGCACGAGACGGACATCATCTCGGCCATTACACCTTCACTGTCTCGGGAAAGTGCGTTGAGCTTCAGCCGCCCCTACCTCGAAAACTCCTTTGTGCTGCTTACGGCAAAGAGGGCCGACCCGCCCTTGACCCTGGAGCAATTGGCCGGAAAAAAACTCGCCTTGCCCCATGGAAACCCCTTGATCGAGTACCTGCGCCGTGAGTACCCACGCATTGAGCTAGTCGAAACCGACGACCTTTACCAAAGCACGGAGTTGCTGGCCGAAGGCAAAGTACAAGGTGCTGTCAATACGCTAGTCATCGCCAACTATTTGCTGGCTTCTCAATTGTTTGAAAACCGCCTGCAAATCAGCGCGACGATTGGCACCACGCCCGCCACGTTTTCCCTCGCCACTGCTCGAGATGCTCCCGAGTTAAGCTCTATTCTCAACAAGGCCCTGCTCAGCATTGCGCCTGATGAACTGGGCGTCATCAATAGTCGCTGGCGCGGGTACGTTCCAGCGTCAGACAGCTATTGGCGAAACTATCATCGCCTCATTTATCAGATCATCATGGGTACCAGCCTGTTACTGCTGCTCTCGGTTCTGTGGAACGCCTATATGCGGCGTCAGATCCAGCAGCGAAAAATGGCAGAACGGGCACTGGGTGACCAGTTCGAATTCATGCGAGCGCTGGTCAATGGCACGCCCCATCCCATTTATGTCCGAGACCGCCAAGGCATTCTGCAAACCTGCAATGACAGTTATTTAAAAGCGTTCTCAGCGCAGCGCGAAGAGGTGATCGGTAAAACGGTGATGCAGACCTGCAACTTAAAGAGCAATGAGCACGAAGCTCATGACTATCAGGCTGATTACTTGCGGGTCATGGAGAAGGGAACGCCGCTGATCATGGATCGCCCGCTGCACCTGGGCGATAGAACGCTCACCATCTACCACTGGATTCTTCCCTATCGGGACTCATTGGGAGAAGTACAGGGCATTATCGGAGGCTGGATTGACATCAGCGACCGCCGCCAGCTTCTCGATGAACTGCGCGCAGCCAAAGACCGGGCAGATGATGCCAACCGCGCCAAAAGTACATTCCTCGCCACTATGAGCCATGAAATCCGCACGCCGATGAATGCCGTCATAGGCATGCTCGAGCTGACATTGAAGCGTGCGGACCAGGGGCACCTCGACCGACCGTCCATAGAGGTCGCGTACAATTCGGCCAAGGACCTGCTGGAACTGATCGGGGACATTCTCGATATTGCCCGTATTGAATCCGGTCGGCTGAATCTGACGCCCGAGCGGGTCAATCTGCGGGATCTGGCCAATTCGGTCATCCGCGTATTTGACGGTCTGGCCCGACAAAAATGCCTCAACCTCTCATTGATCTTCAAACCCGAAGGCCGCGGGCCGGATGTACTGATCGACCCGCTTCGGTTCAAGCAGGTGCTGACCAACCTGATCAGTAACGCGATCAAATTCACCGAGCATGGCGAAGTGACGCTCGAGCTGAATCTGCTGCCAACCGACACAGCGGATCAGATCGAGCTGCAACTGAGCGTCAAGGACACCGGTATTGGTATCAGCCAGCGGGATCAGGAGCGTCTTTTTGAACCTTTTACCCAAGTGGAAAATACTGGGCAACTGGCGCTCAACGGGGCAGGTCTTGGGCTAGTGATCTGCCGCAGCCTTTGCGAAATGATGGGGGGCTCTCTCAGGCTGACCAGCGAGCAGAACGTGGGTACCCATATACAGATCGCGTTCAAAATGAGGGTTATGGAACCCTGTCTGAACGCTGCGACCCAAGAGCCTGAAATAGCCCCTGCGGCGCGTCCGTTGAATGTACTGGTGGTGGATGACCACCCGGCAAATCGCTTGCTGATGTGCCAGCAGTTGGGCTTTTTAGGGCACCACTACCAGACTGAACACAATGGCGCGGAGGGGTTCAAGGCCTGGAAGGAAGGTACCTTCGATCTCGTCATCGCCGACTGCAACATGCCCGTCATGAACGGCTACGATCTGACCCGAGCCATTCGTCAATTTGAGCTTTCGTCACACCGCACGCCTTGCACTGTGTTGGGCTTTACCGCCAATGCCCAGCCTGAAGAGCGCTTGCGCTGCAAGGAGGCAGGGATGGATGACTGCCTGTTTAAACCGATCAGCCTTACCCTGTTGAACCAACGCCTTGGTGCGCTGGAGCCACTGGCTTTGCCAGCCCCTGTGTTCAACATTGACGCCCTTTATTTACTGTCCGGGCGAGATGGCGTGAGAATTCGGCTTTTGCTCGAAGAACTGCTTCGCAGTAACCGCCAGGACCTCAGGGCACTGGTTGAGCTGCGTGAAGAGGACGGGCCTCAGGCGTTTGCTGAAATAGCTCATCGCATCAAGGGAGCGGCTCGAATTGTGGGCGCGCATGAGTTGATTCAACAGTGTGAGAAACTGGAGCACGCCAGCCTTGCGAACCTGGCCACCTGCCGCACCTCGGTGAAATGCAGCATGGCCTCGCTTGAACAGGCACTGCTCGACGAACTGGCCAGGCTGCTTCGGGAAACCTGAGTAACGCCTTATACCACCCAGCCAATAGAAGCGCAGATCAGCCGCGACTTACTATGCTTAATATCACCCCCTATCTCAGCGGTGATACGTCATGTTTAGTAGCGCTTACGCTCAAAAGCGTCAGTTTCCGCTGCATATCCACATCAGTGTCGTATTTACGCTACTGCTGGTGCTGATCGGCGTCACGCTAGGGGTCATAAACTACCTGCAGACCACGCGCATCATCCTTGGTAACAGCCAAAAACTGTTCAACCAGATCGAACATGACGTGCAACTGGATCTGGTCAACACCTACAGACCCATTCGCCAGACACTGAACCTGCTGGCACTCACCCCCGCTATTCGAACGGACCAATTCGAATCACGAATGGCGTTGTTGAAGCCGTTCGTGCAATCACTCAAGGACAATCCCGCGCTCGCGGCTTTATTCTTGGCCGATAACGACGGAAATTTTTTCCTGGTCAGACCCGTGCGTAACCAGGCCACCCGGGACCGCCTGAAAGCCCCGCCGGGTACGGCCTATCAAGCCTGGTCAATTCAACACACAGGTGCCAGGAGCAATGGTGAGTCTCAAAAGCTCTTTTTTGATGACTCACTGACCTTACTGGAGCAACGCAGTAATCAAAACGAGCCCTATGACCCCCGAGATCGTAGCTGGTTTATTCCCTCTCACGGCAACATCGACCAAACGACCACGCGACCCTATCTCTTTTTCTCCACCCAAGAGGCAGGTACGACATTATCTAAACGCAGTTCATCAAAGGCGGTCATTGGTGCTGACCTGACCCTTTCGCAACTCTCCAATACCCTGGCAAGGCACATGATTACCCCCAGTACGCAAATCGTCCTGTTCGACGACGATGAACGTGCGGTGGCCTACCCGAACGCCAGAACACAGCTAACCGAGAAAGGCTCGAAGGAACTGCCCAAAGTCTCAGCGCTCAGCCCGGCACTCCATCAGTTGATCAGTAAGGCGGCGGTCACCGATCAACGTCTTTACGCCGACCAGCGACAGTGGATCGTCTCACGCGCGAGGATTAACGACGGTGTTTCCAACGAGTTGGAACTGGCCCTGATGGTGCCCGAAGATGAATTGTTGGCCGAGGCTTATCAACTCAGGTGGCAGGGCGGGCTCGTCACCCTCGGCATACTGCTGCTGTGCTTGCCATTGGGCTGGCTGATCTCCAGGTTGCTGGTCAAGCCCTTGAACACTCTAGTGCAAGAAGCCAATGCCATTCGCCGCTTTGAGTTCAATTACCCGGCCATCGCGCGATCCCCCATTCTTGAGATCGATCAACTGGCAGAGTCCATGAGGACGATGAAGGAGACCCTTGCCCGGTTTTTTGAAATCACGGACAGTTTATCGGCACACAGGCGGTTTGAACCGCTATTGCATTCGGTACTGGGTGAAACCATCAAAATCGGCCAAGCCCAGGCCGGGTTGATTTATCTCTCGGAAAACGATGGCGCAGACCTCGTTTTGAAAGGGTTGATTATCAACGACCAGCCTTGCAGCCCGGATGTTGTCTCGCGCACGACAATCCCTCTGCAAGGCACACAAAACCCAGAATGGCTGCGCACACTCAGCGAAGGCAAAGATACGGCGGTACAAACGCTCAGCTACGAGCAAGCGGGGGATTTACAACCCGTGATGCAAGCGCTTGATCAACAGAGTATTCACGTCATCGGCATTCGCCTGCACAACCGCCACAGCGAGACCGTAGGGGTACTCGCACTGGTGCTGAGCAACACGTTCACCGATGTCACGCAGAAGCCTTTCAACACCGAACGCATTGCTTTCATCAAGGCCATTTCAGGTGCCGCAGCAGTCTCGATTGAAAGCCAACACCTGCAAGCGCGTCAAAAACAGTTATTGAATGCATTTATTCAACTGGTGGCCGGGGCCATTGATGCCAAAAGCCCGTACACCGGCGGCCACTGTCAGCGGGTGCCGATGCTGACCTTCATGCTGGCCAAGGCTGCTGCAGCAAGCCAGCATCCCGCCTTTGAGCAGTACAACCCCACGGAGGAAGAATGGGAGGCCCTGCACATCGCCGCCTGGCTTCACGACTGCGGCAAAGTCACAACCCCTGAATATGTCGTGGATAAAGCCACCAAACTCGAAACGCTTTACGATCGTATTCACGAAATCCGTACTCGCTTTGAAGTCCTCAAACGTGATGCCTGGGTGAATTATTGGCAAGCGCTCGCACTGGGCGGGGACGATCTACAGCAGAGCGCGTTGCGCGACACCTGCCTACAAGCGCTTGATGATGATTTTGCATTTGTCGCGCGCAGCAATGTCGGCAGCGAAGCCATGGCCAAGGAGGACCTGGAGCGTTTGGGCACCATTGCCCGACGTACCTGGACACGAACACTGGATGATCGACTCGGCGTTTCATGGGAGGAGAATAAACGCCAATCTGCTCGGACCGATCAAGCCCTGCCTGTCACGGAGTATTTGCTCGCCGATAAGCCTGAACACGTCGTTGAACGACCTGAGGCCGAGCGAATGCCCGCCGATAACCCTTGGGGGTTCAAACTGGAAGTACCGGCCTTCAAGTTCAATCGCGGCGAGCTGTACAACTTGAGCATCAACCGTGGCACATTGACGGCTGAAGAGCGCTACATCATCAACAATCACATTGTGCAAACCATCCTGATGCTCAGTCGTTTGCCCTTCCCCAGTTACCTGGGCGACATCGCTGAAATTGCAGGGGGGCATCATGAGAAAATGGACGGTACCGGCTACCCCAAACGCCTGAAGCGTGAAGACATGAGCCCGGCAGCGCGAATGATGGCCATTGCCGATATTTTTGAGGCGTTAACCGCCTCCGACCGCCCCTACAAGCGCGGAAAAACGCTTAATGAGGCGCTGACGATCATGGCCGCCATGTGCCGCGATGCGCATATTGACCCACAACTGTTCGAGCTGTTTATGCGCGAACACATTTTTATGCAATACGCGCAGCAGTACCTTGAGCCACAACAAATCGACACGGTGGATGTCGATGCGCTACTGCTCAAGGCCGGGCTGAATACCTAGCCGAAGTTCAGCAGTCGCTCAAGCGCAAAAAGATGGCTGCCAACGCTTCAATGCCCTGCTGGTCCTGCTCTGTGAACCGGCCGACACTCGGACTATCCAGGTCGAGTACACCGATCAGGCGATCATCCTTGATCAAGGGCACGACCAACTCGCTGTTGGAGGCGCTGTCACAGGCAATGTGCCCTGCAAACGCATGCACATCTTCAACTCGCTGGGTTTGCCTGCTGGCCGCTGCTGCTCCGCACACCCCGCGCCCGAAGGGAATGCGCACGCAGGCAATTTGCCCTTGGAACGGCCCCAGCACTAACTCTTCATTGCGGTTGAGGTAAAAGCCGGCCCAGTTCAGGTCTTCAATCTGGCTGTACAGAAAAGCCGAGAACTGCGCAGCATTGGCGATAAAGTCTCGCTCATCGGCCAAAAGGGACTCCAACTGTGCCTGCAATAAGGCGTAGCCGCCCAACCCGGCTCCAGTGGCATTCAAATCAATCATTCAGTTGCTCCAACAGTTTTAAACCGACCCAGTAACGCGCGAACTGGTAAGCGCAACGACCGTTACGGTTGCCACGCCCCGTTGCCCAGCGAACCGCTAAAATATCCAGTGCCTCGTCCCGCTGCCACTGCAAGCCTGCCTTGGCGGCCAGCACCGTGATCCAGTGTTCCACCACACTCAGGAAGTGATCCTGAGTGAAGGGGTAAAACGACAGCCAAAGACCGAACCGGTCGGACAGGGCGATTTTGTCTTCTACGGCTTCATTGGGGTGAAGCTCACCCTCGATGTTCTTCCAGTTCTCATTATCGCTTTCCTTTTCAGGCACCAGGTGCCTGCGGTTCGAGGTTGCATAGAGCAGTACATTATCCGGCGCTTGCTCCAGTGAGCCGTCCAGCACGCTTTTCAGCACACGGTAATCACTCTCGCCCGCTTCAAAGGACAAGTCGTCACAAAACAGGACAAACCGTTGCGGCAAACCTTGCAACTGCTCGACCACCCGCGGCAGGTCGCCCAAGTGATCTCGTTCAATTTCAATAAGCCGCAGGCCCGCTGCCGCGTACTCAGCCAGCAACGCTCTGATCAATGACGACTTGCCCGTACCGCGCGACCCCCAAAGCAATGCATGGTTGGCGGGTAACCCTTCAAGAAACTGATGCGTATTGCGCCCCAACTGATCACGCTGGTTGTCGACACCGATCAGGTCTGAAAGACGCATTTCGAGGCTGACGTGCAGCGGCATCAAATACCCCGAGCGACCTTCGCGCTGCCAGCGCGCCGCCAGACAGTCGTCCCACTGAATCGACTCGCGAGGCGCTGGCAGCAGGGGTTCCAAACGCGCTAGAACCGATTCGGCCCGCTCAAGAAAGGCACTCAGTTTAGTCTCCACAACATCTCCTCAGACGGCTAAAAAATGATGGCATATCAATACTTTCCGCCTTGAACCGTCACCCCGTTGGTGACTCAAAGAGTTACCAGAAAATACCTCAGCAATGCCTGCCCGTTAACTGACTTATCGACTACTCTTTGCGACCGTAAGGAATGGAATCAGGTGTAGCATCCTATGGATATAAAACTCAGCCATCGTCTGTCTTTCAAGCAAGCTAGGCTGACAGTGCTGGTCGGCTTTATTCTGGGGACAATGCTCAGCCTGCTACAAATCGCCATCGATTATGCCAGTGAAAACGCCGCCATCAATCGTGAAATCCAATCCCTTCTGGATATCAGCCACAACCCGGCCTCACGTATTGCTTACAACCTTGACTCAGAGCTTGCGCAGGAACTGGTACTGGGCTTGCTGCGCTCCCCGGCCATCACCGCGGCGTACATCAGCGACAATGACAAGAACGTCCTGGCAGAGGTACGCAATTACTCCGACAGCGGGCGCTACCGAGCATTAAGCGATTACCTGTTCGGCGCAACACGCATGTTTGATGACCGCCTGTATTTCAATCACCTGCCTGAGCAAAGTATCGGTGTCTTGCACCTTGAGGTGGACACCTACCCGTTTGGCAGCCGCTTCCTGCACCGGGCGGAGGTCACCCTCATCACAGGTTTCGCCCGCAGTTTCCTGCTGACATTTATTCTTTTGGGCGTGTTTTACACGATGCTGACCCAGCCACTGGTGCGCGTTATTCGCGAGCTCAGCAACAATCGACCCGACTCACCCAGGCCTTCACGCATCCATTGCCCGCCGGGTCATGAGGACGACGAAATTGGCGTACTGGTCAACGTGGCCAACCAGCAGTTTGATGCCGTCACGCGTGAAATCGAACAACGGCGCAACGCCGAGAACCGCCTGACCGAGTACTTGTCGCAGTTGGAAGACATTGTCTCGGCGCGCACTCAGGAACTTGAAGCCATCAACACGCGCCTCAGCCTTTCCAACGAAGAACTGGAAGCAGCCCGCAGTACCGCCCTGCAAATGGCCCAGGCACGCTCAGCGTTTCTGGCCAATATGAGTCACGAAATACGTACACCGCTTAACGGTTTGCTCGGAATGCTCGCGCTATGCCTGGACAGCCCGCTGAATGCCGAACAGCACCAGCAACTGTCCATCGCCCATGACTCGGGGAAAGTCCTGGTCGAGCTGCTCAACGACATACTTGACCTCTCGAAATTTGATGCCGGGCAACTGGAGCTGGAGCAGATTGCATTCGACCTCGGTACCTTGATTGAAGACACTGCCAACCTGCTGTCGCAGAACGCAGCCCCGAGTGTCGAACTGACCTGCCTGATTGACCCGCATTTCCCTGCCCTGGTCCTGGGCGATCCTACCCGGGTGCGCCAAATTGTCAGCAACCTGCTGTCCAACGCACTGAAATTTACCCGCGCCGGGCGTGTCGATGTGCGCCTCACGACCCATAAAGACCAGGTGCGCATTCAAGTCTGTGACACCGGCATCGGTATCGCGATAGAAGCCCAGACCCGGATTTTCAGGCCCTTCACCCAGGCAGGTGCCGGCATTACCCGCCAGTATGGCGGTACGGGGCTGGGGCTGGCGCTCACTCGCAGCTTGTGCGAAGCCATGCACGGTTGCCTGACCATTCGTTCACAGATCGGCCAGGGCAGTCAGTTCTGCGCTGAACTGCCTTTACCTTTTCACACACCCGCCACCTCACTCGCCCCGCTGACCGGGAGGGTTTGCTGCGTCAGTGAACAAAACAGCGGCCTGTCAGAGCTACTCAGCAGCTTCTTGCCGCTGTGGGGCCTGGACTATCAGCGTTACGCACTCAACGACTCATTGGCAGACGCACGCCCCGACCTGTTGATCAGCGACTGCACCGACGCCCTGTGTGGTTTGCGCCCAGCCATCAGCGCGCCCATCCTGCTCGTCACTGCCTACGGCAACTTCATGCCCAGCGATCAGGTCAGCGCACTGGCCCCGCTGCTGCAAAAAGCGCGACCTCTTTCACGCCAGGCGCTGTACCAGACCTTGCAGCATTTATTGCACAAAGAACACGACAGCAAACCGGTTGCGCCCCCCTCCAGCCCCCCTACCGCACATCGCGCACAGGTGTTGCTGGTTGAGGACAATGCCGTCAATCAACTGGTGGCCAAGGGCATGCTCTGCAAGCTGGGATGTGATGTCACTATTGCGGCGCATGGCGGCGAGGCGCTCAGCCAATTGGAGCGCCACACCTTCGACCTGGTACTGATGGACTGCAATATGCCGGTGATGGACGGTTATGAAGCCAGCCGGCAAATCCGTCAGCGCGGGAATTGGCCGAACTTGCCTATCGTTGCCTTGACCGCCAATGCCATGGCCGAAGAGCGCGAGCGCTGTCGCTCTGCCGGAATGAATGACTACCTGGCAAAGCCGTTCCGTCGAGAAGAACTGGCCGCCCTGCTGGACATGTGGGTGCCGCCAAAAAACTAGCCGCCGCTACAATGCCAGTAACCGCTCAATATCCGCCTGGAGCGCTTGCGGTTTGGTCGCTGGCGCATACCGTTTGACAGAGGCTCCGTCCGCGCTGATCAAGAACTTGGTGAAATTCCATTTGATCCGTTGCGTGCCCAAAAAACCCGGCGCGCGCGCCTTCAATTGAACGAACAGCGGGTGTGCGTGAGGCCCGTTGACGTCGACTTTCTTGAACAACGGGAAGGTCACACCAAAATTCAACTCGCAAAAGCTGGAAATAGCAGCGTCATCTCCGGGCTCCTGCTGGCCGAACTGATTGCACGGAAAGCCCAGTACAACCAGCCCCTTCTCCCTGTACTGCTGCCAGAGCTTTTCCAACCCTTTGTACTGTGGGGTAAATCCGCATTTGCTGGCGGTATTGACCACCAGAAACGCTTTAGCCCCGAAGTCAGCCAGAGTCTTGGGCTCGCCCTTCAGAGTGATGCACTCAATGGTCAGCAGATTGTCAGTCATGGCATCAGGCCTCATACCCGTGGGCATCAGTTACGCGCAACCAGATCCAGGCAGACCGAGTTGATGCAGTAGCGCAGCCCGGTTGGGGGCGGGCCGTCCGGGAATACGTGCCCCAGATGCGCATCACATTTCGCACAGACCACTTCAGTGCGAATCATGCCGTGGCTCACATCGCGGATTTCGACCATGGCCTGATCACCTATCGGGGCATAAAAACTGGGCCAGCCGCAACCGGAGTCAAACTTGGTCGACGAATCAAACAGCGCCTCGTGACAGCAAATGCAGTGGTAAACACCGTCGGTTTTCGTCGCATTGTACTTGCCCGAAAATGGACGCTCTGTGCCTTTGAGGCGACAGACCGCGTACTGATCCGGATCGAGCATGGCCTTCCATTCTTCCAGGGTCTTGTCGAGCTTTTCCATGGTTCTGCCTCTGCAACTGAAAAACCCCGACCGGTGGCTTTTCCAGGGGTCGGGTGGCACGTATGATTGCGCCTCGTTAAACGTCAGTCTGGCACCCGCTCCAGCGGCATTCAAATGGATTCTTGAAGCGACGCGGTGTGAGGGGCTGCGTGAACACACAGGATTTCCCAGTGCCGTGCTTCTCACACGGCCTGGATCGTTCATTTTCGGGATCACATCGCCATGCAGGTCAGCAAATCAAACAAGCTCGCCAACGTCTGTTATGACATTCGCGGCCCAGTGCTCAAGCACGCCAAACGACTGGAAGAGGAAGGCCAACGCATCCTCAAGCTGAACATTGGCAACCCGGCACCTTTCGGCTTTGAAGCACCGGACGAAATCCTTCAGGACGTTATCCGCAACCTGCCGACGGCCCAGGGCTACAGTGACTCCAAAGGCTTGTTCAGTGCCCGCAAGGCCGTGATGCAGTACTACCAGCAAAAGCAGGTAGAAGGCGTCGGCATTGAAGACATCTACTTGGGCAACGGCGTGTCCGAGCTGATCGTGATGTCGCTGCAAGCGCTGCTCAACAATGGTGACGAGGTGCTCGTACCGGCACCTGACTACCCGCTGTGGACCGCTGCCGTAACACTGGCGGGCGGCCACCCGGTGCATTACCTGTGTGACGAGCAGGCCAACTGGTGGCCCGACCTGGCCGACATCAAGGCCAAAATCACGCCGAACACCAAAGCGATGGTCATCATCAACCCGAACAACCCCACGGGCGCGGTCTACTCCAAGGAAGTCTTGCTGGGCATGCTTGAGTTGGCACGCCAGCACAACCTGGTGGTGTTCTCGGACGAAATCTACGACAAGATCCTGTACGACGACGCCGTGCATATTTGCACCGCGTCGCTGGCCCCGGATGTGCTGTGCCTGACCTTCAACGGCCTGTCCAAATCATACCGGGTGGCCGGCTTCCGCTCTGGCTGGATCGCCATTTCCGGGCCCAAGCACACTGCCCAAAGCTACATCGAAGGCATCGACATGCTGGCCAATATGCGCCTGTGCGCCAACGTGCCCAGCCAGCACGCCATTCAAACAGCGTTGGGCGGCTACCAGAGCATCAATGACCTGGTATTGCCTAACGGCCGCTTGCTGGAACAACGTAACCGCACCTGGGAACTGCTGAACGCTATCCCTGGGGTCAGTTGCGTAAAACCCATGGGCGCGCTTTACGCCTTCCCGCGGATCGATCCCAAAGTGTGCCCGATCCTGAACGATGAAAAGTTCGTGCTGGACCTGCTGCTGTCCGAAAAGCTGCTGGTGGTTCAAGGCACCGCGTTCAACTGGCCCTGGCCCGACCATTTCCGCGTGGTAACCCTGCCACGCGTAGATGAACTGGACATGGCGATCGGTCGAATTGGCAATTTCCTGAAAACCTACCGTCAGTAATTTCCTGGCATGCTGTGCGACGAATGAAAAGTCGCACAGCATGTGTCCGCCAAATCATGCTTAACACCTGTACCATTCCCCTCCGACCCGCGTAACAACGCGCGCCCAGCCCACTAGCAAGAGCCTGTATTTAAAGGTTTTTTTATTGCTTTCGCAGTCGAAAAAAAATCATTTTGTATTAGGAATTTGCTGACCTGGAACTAAACTCAACCTGTAGGACACAGTTTGAAATAGTCACCTGGTTGAATCGCCTCTTGCAGCACCTTATATACCCGCATGCGGCAACACCTTAATACGAGGAGATTTTTACAACCATGATGCGCATTTTGCTGTTTTTGGCCACTAACCTGGCGGTCGTGCTGATTGCCAGCATCACCCTTAGCCTCTTCGGCTTTGACGGGTTCATGGCGGCCAACGGGGTTGACCTGGACCTCAGTCAGCTGCTGGTATTCTGTGCGGTCTTTGGTTTCGCAGGGTCTTTGTTCTCACTTTTTATATCCAAATGGATGGCAAAGATGAGTACGAGCACCCAAGTGATTACCCAGCCTCGTACCCGCCACGAACAATGGCTGATGCAAACCGTTGAGCAATTATCCCGCGAAGCCGGGATAAAAATGCCTGAAGTCGGGATTTTCCCGGCCTACGAGGCCAACGCCTTTGCAACCGGCTGGAATAAAAACGATGCGCTCGTCGCAGTCAGCCAGGGCTTGCTGGAGCGTTTCTCACCTGACGAAGTGAAAGCGGTACTGGCCCACGAAATCGGTCACGTCGCCAATGGCGATATGGTGACACTGGCGCTTGTACAAGGCGTGGTTAACACCTTTGTCATGTTCTTCGCCCGCATCATCGGCAACTTTGTCGACAAAGTGGTGTTCAAGAATGAAGAAGGCCGTGGCATTGCTTACTACGTCGCGACCATTTTCGCCGAACTGGTTCTGGGCTTCCTCGCCAGCGCCATCGTGATGTGGTTCTCGCGCAGACGCGAGTACCGCGCGGATGAAGCCGGTGCCCAACTGGCCGGTACGGGTGCCATGATCAGCGCCTTGCAACGCCTGCGCTCCGAGCAAGGCCTGCCCGTGCACATGCCTGACACCCTGGCGGCCTTTGGCATCAACGGCGGCCTCAAGCAGGGCCTGGCGCGGATGTTCATGAGCCATCCGCCGCTGGAAGAACGCATCGATGCTCTGCGTCGTCGCGGCTGATACGTCGGCACTTGCACAAAAAAGGGCGACTTCGGTCGCCCTTTTCATGCCCTAAAATCAGGCTCCTATTTTTTTTCCAGGCGATACACCCGCTCTTCAAGACGCGTCAGGCCATCCTTGAGAAACTTCCAGTTGTGTTCCAGTACATCCGGCGCTTCGAGCACGGCCAAGGTCCAGCCTGGCGACAGCCATTGCTGAATCTGCGCATCGGGCACCGAAAAGGGAGGGCCTTCCTTCTGTGACTGATCGTAGTCGAGGGTGATCAGCAAGCCCTTGCAGCCCTGTGGAAGAATCCGGGTCAAGTGACGTGCGTACTGTTCGCGCATGTCGAGCGGGAAGGCGATGATCGCGGCGCGGTCATACAGCCCCTGACAGGCTTCAACATCCGTTGCCGACAGTTTGAAGACATCACCGCACCATATCGCCACCGAACCGGCCTCATACACCTTGAACGCACCGTGTTCGGCCACCGCAGGCTGGAGGCCTTGCTCGCGAAAGTAGTCTTCGACGGCCTTCTCGGAAAGCTCCACCCCCATCACCTCATAGCCTTGAGCTGCCAACCAGCTCAAGTCCAGGCTTTTCCCGCACAACGGCACCAGCACACGACTGCCAGGTTCAACACCCAGCCCGGGCCACCAGCGGTTGAGGTAAGGGTTGACCTCTTCCTGATGAAAACCGATCTGATTACTTCCCCAACGGCTATGCCAGAATTCGGGCTGCATGATTCACCTTTAAATTCGATAGTTAAGTACTAAAACTTATATTGGATTTCGATCAATGATCGGGATGAAGATGGCACATCTCTTAACCTTGAGGACGCCCTACATGCTCCCCAGCCTGTTTATTTCCCACGGCTCCCCCATGCTAGCACTGGAACCTGGTGCCAGCGGCCCGGCTCTGCAACGTTTAGCCAAAGAGCTGCCTCGGCCAAAAGCCATCATTCTGGTTTCGGCGCATTGGGAAAGCGCTGGGTTGAGCGTCGCCAGCCACCCCGCACCGGCCACCTGGCATGACTTTGGCGGCTTCCCGCGCGCCTTGTTTGCCGTGCAATACCCCGCACCCGGCAATCCCGAGCTGGCCTCTACGATCGTTAAGCGCCTGAGTGAACACGGCCTGGTGGCCCAACTTGACCCAGAACGCCCTTTCGACCACGGGGCTTGGGTGCCCCTGTCGCTGATGTACCCGGCGGCCGACATTCCGATTGTGCAGGTCTCACTGCCCAGCCAACTGGGCCCTGCAGGCCTGTCGCACGTGGGGCATGCGCTGAACGATCTGCGCGCAGAAGGCGTTCTGATCATTGGTTCAGGCAGTATCACCCATAACCTGCGTGAGCTGGACTGGCACGCCGGCCCGGACAGTATTGAACCTTGGGCCAAAGCCTTTCGTGACTGGATGATCGAAAAACTCGTGGCCGATGACGACGCAGCCTTATATGACTACCGCCGTCAGGCACCCTTTGCCGTGCGCAGCCACCCGAGCGATGAGCACCTGCTGCCGTTGTACTTCGCGAGGGCCGCTGGCGGGCCGTTCAGCATTGCCCACCAAGGGTGGACGCTGGGCGCGCTGGGAATGGACATCTACCGATTCGGCTGAGGCCTCCCCTGGCAGTCACGGCCGGTCTGTACAGCTTTTCAAAGTGGCACGGCGTAAAGCCGGAACCTTAAGTGGCCGTAACCGCAGCAATGGGATAGGCCGAAACTTTTAAAGATCAAAAGATCGCGAGCAAGCTCGCTCCTACGGATCACGGATGGCAGCGTTTGTAGGAACGAGCTGGCTCGTGATCTTTTGATCTGGCTTTTGATCTAAAGGGCCCCCTTAAACCACGCTGGCCGAACGCAGGTTTTGCGCAGTGGGTAACCCGGCAGGACGCCGGGTTAGCCGCGACACGGCCAGGGACGGCCGATCGCGGCGGCCCACGGAACAAAGCCTGTGGTGAGGGAATGCCGAGCCACAGCGAGGCACCGAGTGGTAGGGGCATAAGCGTTTGGTTACTTTGCGCTTTCAAAGTAACACGGCGTAAAGCCGGAACCTTAAGTGGCCGTGACCGCAGCAATGGATAGGAATGCTGAACGACAGCGCAGCGTCATCGCGCTTTTAAAGATCAAAAGATCGCGAGCAAGCTCGCTCCTACGGATCACGGATGGCAGCGTTTGTAGGAACGAGCTGGCTAGTGATCTTTTGATCTGGCTTTTGATCTAAAGGGCCCCCTTAAACCACGCTGGCCGAACGCAGGTTTTGCGCAGTGGGTAACCCGGCAGGACGCCGGGTTAGCCGCGACACGGCCAGGGAGGGCCGATCGCGGCGGCCCACGGAGCAAAGCCTGTGGTGAGGGCATGCCGAGCCACAGCGAGGCACCGAGTGGTAGGGGCATAAGCGTTTGGTTACTTTGCGCTTTCAAAGTAACACGGCGTAAAGCCGGAACCTCAAGTGGCCGTGACCGCAGCAATGGACAGGATTGCTGAACGACAGCGTGGCACCGAAGACGGAGCGCCCCTCCTACCGGGCACAAGCCTAGAGAGGTTGCCCGTTGATATCGCAGGCAAAAAAAATCCCCGAACCAGTCGGGGATTTTTTAGCGATCAATCACAACACGTCGTGATTAATCTTCGCGGTAGCGACGCAGCTTCAGCTGCTTACCGGCAACGCGGGTGTCTTTCAACTTGGCCAACAGTTTTTCCAGGCCGTCTTCCGGCAGTTCCACCAAGGAGAAGCTGTCACGCACCTGGATGCGACCGATGGCTTCACGTGCCAGACCACCCTCGTTGAGGATAGCGCCCAGCAGGTTCTTGGCAGCGATGCCATCACGCGCACCCAGCGCGGTACGGCAGCGAGCACGGCCTTCAGCCAATGGAACCGGAGCACGACGCTCACGATCACCACGGTCCGGACGGTCACCGCTACGCTCGGAACGCTCACGCGGTGCGCTGTTTGGCACCAGTGGGCGCTCACGCTCAATCGCAGCCAGCGTCAGAGCCTGACCATTGGTCGCTTTGCGCAACAGCGCAGCGGCCAGTGCACGTGGGCTGCAACCGATATCAGCGGTCAGACGATCCAGCAGGTCACCGTGAGTCGATTCAGCGTCAGCAACCAACGGAGCCAGGCTGTTGGTCAATTTCTTGATGCGAGCATCGAGAACGGCTTGAGCATCCGGCAGGCGGACCTCAGCAACCTTTTGACCGGTGACACGCTCGATCACTTGCAGCATGCGGCGCTCACGTGGCGTCACCAGCAACAAGGCACGACCTTCGCGACCGGCACGGCCTGTACGGCCGATACGGTGAACGTAGGACTCTGGGTCGTAAGGCATGTCAACGTTGAACACGTGGGTGATACGTGGAACGTCAAGACCACGCGCCGCTACGTCGGTCGCTACAACGATGTCCAGACGGCCATCCTTGAGGGAATCGATGACGCGCTCACGCTGGTTCTGGGCAATGTCACCGTTCAGCGCAGCGGCTTTATAGCCTTTGGCTTCCAGGGCGCTGGCCAGGTCCAGAGTGGCTTGCTTGGTGCGCACGAACATGATCAGCGCGTCGAAGTCTTCGACTTCCAGCAGGCTCAATACAGCCGAGGTCTTCTGGTCAGCGTGAACCAACAGGTGAGCCTGTTCGATCGCGGTAACGGTCTGAGTCTTGGTCTGGATCTTCACGTGTTGCGGATCGCGCAGATGGCGTTCGGCAATGGCACGGATCGACTGTGGCAGGGTCGCCGAGAACAGTACGGTCTGACGGGTTGCTGGCAGCGCCTTGAAGATGACTTCCAAGTCGTCCATGAAGCCCAGCTTGAGCATTTCGTCAGCTTCGTCCAGAACCAGGTGGTTCACGGTCGACAGCACTTTTTCGTCGCGACGCAGGTGATCGCACAGACGGCCCGGAGTGGCGACAACGATCTGTGCGCCGTTACGGATTGCTTTCAGTTGTGGGCCCATAGGCGCGCCGCCGTAAACGGCCACAACGGTAACGCCCGGCATTTGCTTGGCGTAGGTTTCGAAAGCGGTTGCTACTTGCAGCGCCAACTCACGGGTTGGCGCCAGGATCAGGGCTTGCGGCTCGCGCTTGGCAGGATCGATGCAGTGCAGGATTGGCAGGGCGAACGCGGCGGTTTTACCGGTACCGGTTTGCGCCTGGCCAATCATGTCTTGGCCGGCCATGATGATCGGGATCGATTGCTGCTGAATAGCCGAAGGTTCTTCGTAGCCAGTCGCGATGACAGCAGAAAGAATGTTCGGATTAAGATTAAAAGCGGCGAAGCCGCCGGTTTCCTGGGTCATGGGTCTGCCTCTAAGTGCATCCGCAAAGACCCATGCTCCAAAGCTGCGCATGCCGTGTAAGACTCAAGAGTCGCCCTGGCAGCTTTGTCGGCGGGGATTTGCGAAAACGATTGAATGAAAGAATCGTCAAGGATAGTCCGCGCAGCGGACAAGCAGCCGAAGCTG
>NZ_JASLGE010000044.1 GCF_030150285.1 Pseudomonas sp.
TAGGCGGTTATTTTCTGTGGCACTTTCCGTAGGCTCACGCCTCCCAGGCATTACCTGGCACTTCGCCCTATGGAGCCCGGACTTTCCTCCCCCCCCTAATTTTCATAGAGGGCAGCGACTGTCCAATCGACTCTCCGCCGCAAAGGTTAACTGTACAGAGCGTATAGAACAAGCGCTAAAAGCCCGATCCACCTTAGATTTATCTGTCACATGGCCTTTGGCTACAGGTTTGAATAACAAATAAGTAGCAAAGTGCTATCAGTCACCCGAGCAGTTAATCAACTTTCTGCTTTTCAAGTGCCACTTGGTACAACACGTTTTTGCGCTCGCCGGTTATTTCAGCGGCGAGAGCCGCCGCACGCTTGAGTGGCATTTCTTTAAGCAACAAATCAAGGATGCGCATGGCTTCGCTGCTAACTGCGCCTTCTGTTTCCGGTGCCGTCCAACCTGCAACCAGCACAACACACTCCCCGCGCTGCTGATTACTGTCACTTTCTACAAACGCTCGCAACTCGGATAACGGCAAACCTTTAAGTGTCTCAAAGGTTTTAGTTAGCTCACGCGCCAACAAAGCCGGGCGCTCCGGGCCAAAAACCAACTCCAGATCCTGCAGGCACTCCAGAATACGATGAGGCGCTTCGTAAAAGATCAGCGTACGCGATTCTTCCTTCAGCAGCTCCAGTCGCGAGCGACGCCCGACCGCCTTGGCCGGCAGGAAGCCTTCAAAGATAAAGCGGTCCGAAGGCAAACCGGCCGCCGACAAGGCAGCGATCAACGCACAGGCTCCCGGCACCGGTATCACCCTGACCCCTGCCGCTCTCGCCTGACGTACAAGGTGATAGCCCGGATCGGAAATCAACGGCGTCCCGGCATCGGAGATCAACGCAACATCCTCACCGGCCAGCAAACGCTGAATAAAGCGGCTGCCTTCATCGCGCTCGTTATGTTCGTGACAAGCACCCAGCGGCGTCGAAATGCCGAAATGTTGCAGCAAACGCAGGGAATGACGCGTGTCTTCGGCCGCGATCAGCGAGACCTCTCGCAACACTTTGAGCGCACGCGCACTGATGTCATCCAGGTTACCGATGGGAGTCGCCACCACAAAAAGCGAGCCGGCAACGGAATTCAAAGCCCCTGGAACAGTCAAAGCGCACACCTCAAAAGAGTCAAAGAACGCATTGTAACGCGTAGCACCCTCCTGAACGCACCTTCAGACGCACCACAAAACGCTTTCAGGAAAACTTTCTCCGCCGCAATGCGCATAACTCATCTAAATTTAGGGTTTATCACCAGTAACATCGCGCCCCGGCCAGCGCTTGGGTACACTCCGCCACCTATTTGATCGAGTATCAGGAACACTACATGATCGCTTGCCTGCGGCTGTTCACTGCCCTTTGCCTCGCTGCCTTGCTGGGTGCCTGCGCCAGCTCGCCCTCATCCAGCCTTGGCGAACTCCCACGAACTCCCGATGCCAGCCTTGAACAGCTGCTGCAACAGGCAAACGAGAGTAACAATGCGCAAAAAGCCGCCTTGCTGCGCCTGTCCGCTGCTGACCTGGCCATGCGCCAACGCGCTACCGACCGCGCAGCGCAGATCCTGGCTCAGGTCCCCCTGGATCAGCTCAAGCCCGCGCAACAGGCCTTGGCCAGCATTCTGGCTGCTGAACTGGCCATGAGCCGCAATGACCCCAAAGCCGCATTGAACGCCCTGAATCACCCAAGCCTGGCACGCCTCGGTGAAATGCCCACCGACTTGCAAGTGCGCGGCCACACCGTGCACGCCACTGCGTTTGAAGCAGACGGCCAGACGCTGGCCGCAGCTCGCGAACGCGCAGCAATGATTCCTGATTTGACCGGCGACGCCGCCTACAACAACAACGAAGCTATCTGGACACTGGTTGCAGCATTGCCCAACGATCAACTGCAGGCTGCCAACAATGACCTGCTGGGTGGCTGGATGTCCTTGGCTCTGGCCGTCAAGAGCGCAGGGACCGTGCAGGATCAACAAAACGCCATCGACCAGTGGCGCGCTCAAAACCCTGCCCACCCGGCAGCTATCCAACTGCCCAGCCCTCTGATCAAACTCAAGGAACTGGCCAGCCAGCCTTTGAACAAAATTGCCTTGCTGCTTCCCCAAAGCGGGCAACTGGCCTCGGTCAGCAAAGCACTGCGCGATGGCTTCATGGCTGCCTACTACCAGGCCCAACAATCCGGGCAAAACCCGCCGAGCATCCAGTTTTATGACAGCTCGCGCCTGACTTCTCTGGACGATTTCTACCGCCAGGCGCAAGCCGATGGCGTGCAGTTAGTGGTCGGCCCGCTGGAAAAGAACCTGGTCAAACAACTCAACGCCCGTTCGCAGTTGCCAATCACCACGCTCGCCCTTAACTACAGCGACAGCGCTCAAGGCCCTTCTCAGCTCTTTCAGTTTGGCCTGGCAGCAGAAGACGAAGCCCGCGAAGTGGCCCGTCGTGCTCGTGCAGACGGCCTGACGCGTGCAGGTGCCATGGTTCCCAAAGGCGAATGGGGCGAGCGCGTGCTCAATGCATTTCGCCAAGAATGGGTTGCCCATGGCGGCAGCATCGTCGGCATCGAATACATCGACAAACCGGTAGCCCTGGCTCAGCAAGTGGCTGATTTGGTGCAACTGCGCAACGCCAGCAGTGCAAGCCCGGGGCAACCCTCGCGCCGCCAGGACATGGAGTTCATCTTCCTGGCCGCAACCCCCCAGCAAGCCCAGCAGATCAAACCGACGTTGACCTATCAGTACGCAGGCGACCTGCCGGTGTATGCAACCTCCCACGTTTTCAGCGCCAGCGGCGATCAGAACCAGTACAAGGACATGAGCGGTATCCGCTTTTGCGAAACACCTTGGTTGCTCGACACGGCCAACCCCCTTCGCCAACAAGTCGCTGCGCAATGGCCGCAAGCTGGCGGCAGCTTGGGCCGCCTGTACGCCATGGGGATTGATGCGTTCCACCTGACGCCACGCCTGGGTCAATTGAAAGCCTTGCCCGATAGCCGCATAGATGGCGTGTCAGGCAGTCTCAGCATGAGCCCGACACAACATGTCGAACGCCAACTGCCGTGGGCGGAGTTCGTGAATGGCCAGGTTCAACGCCTCCCGGACACGCCCAACTGATGGCTGAACGCTCACGCCAGGAAACTGGCAAAGCTGCCGAGCGCTCGGCGCTACGGCATCTTGAGCAACACGGCTTGCGCTTGCTGGCCAAGAATTGGCTGTGCAAGCGCGGCGAGCTGGATCTGGTCATGCTGGACGGCGATACAGTAGTATTTGTTGAAGTTCGCTACAGACAACATGCGCAATGCGGTGGCGCACTGGCCAGTATTGATGCACGCAAGCGCCAAAAGCTGATACTTGCAGCGCAGTACTTTTTACAACGTGAATCACACTGGGCGAACCACCCATGCCGATTCGATGTTGTAGCCCTGGACAGCGCAACACCTCACTTGAACTGGCTACGGAACGCCTTTGACAGCTAATGCACTGACAGGCTGACTCCAACACCCTTCATTAAACGATTTTGCTTTGCTTTGCGGGCTGCACATTTTTGTGCCGGGAAGTCATTCAGGGATCCTGAAGCACACCCGACCAGCCGCCCTAATTAAGGTCACATAGATGGACATGCAATCCCGGATTCGCCAGCTTTTTCAAGCCAGCATCGACACCAAGCAGCAGGCGATGGAAGTGCTTGCCCCTCACATCGAGCAAGCCAGCCAAGTAATGGTCAATGCACTGCTCAATGAAGGCAAAATGCTTTCGTGCGGCAATGGTGGATCAGCGGGCGATGCCCAGCACTTTTCATCCGAGTTGCTCAATCGCTTTGAACGAGAGCGCCCAAGCCTGCCTGCCATTGCACTGACCACCGACAGTTCAACCATCACCTCGATCGCAAACGATTACAGCTTCAACGAGATTTTTTCCAAGCAGATCCGCGCACTTGGCCAACCGGGCGATGTGCTGCTGGCTATTTCGACCAGCGGTAACTCAGCCAATATCATTCAAGCGATTCAAGCAGCGCATGATCGCGAAATGATCGTCGTGGCCATGACTGGCCGCGATGGCGGGGGGATGGCCTCACTGCTGCTGCCTGAAGACGTAGAAATCCGCGTCCCCTCCTCAATCACCGCGCGCATCCAAGAAGTCCACCTGCTGTCGATCCACTGCCTGTGCGATCTGATCGACAGCCAACTGTTCGGGAGTGAAGAATGACTTTTAATCGCCTTAGCCTCGTGGCACTCACCTTGTGCCTCGGCCTGACCAGCGGCTGCAGTTCGGTGCTGACAGCCACCCGCGACACCCCTATTGAAGATGATCGCGGTACCCGCACCTTCGGCAGCAAGATCGATGACTCCCTGATCGAAACCAAAGTGGCCGTGAACGTCGCCAAAGCCAACCCAGACCTGGACTCCGGCTCGCACATCGTTGTCACCAGCTACAACGGCATCGTGTTACTGGCCGGGCAAACGCCCCGCGCCGACCTCAAGGCCCAGGCCGAACAGGCAGCCGCCGCCGTCCAGCGCGTGAAAAAGGTCAACAACGAACTGCAGGTCATGGCACCGTCATCAATCCTTGCGCGCAACAACGACGCCTGGCTGACCACCAAGATCAAAGCTCAAATGCTGACAGACAGCGCGATCCCTGGTTCACGCATCAAAATCGTGACCGAGAACGGCATCGTTTACATGCTTGGCTTGGTGACCAAGCAAGAAGCCGCGCGCGCCACCAGCCTGGTGCAAGGTGTTTCGGGCGTACAAAAAATCGTGAAACTGTTTGAGTACATCGACTGACCACACCCAGCCGTCAAGTACAAAAAAAGGCGACCCTTGGGGGTCGCCTTTTTTTTACTTCACCACTTTCAGGCTTGGCCGCCCCGAAGGTCTTGGCGGCTCAGTACCTGGTGGCGGCTCAGTACCTGGTGGCGGCCCATCATCGTCCGGCCCAACCTCATCATCGCCTTCAAGAGGCTCTTCGAGGTCAAACACCATGCCCTGGCCATTCTCGCGGGCATAAACCCCCAGAATTGCCGGAACAGGCACGAACAATGTGTGTGGCACCCCCCCAAAACGCCCTTCAAAACTGACCGCTTCATTGTCCATGTGCAAATGGCGCACGGCGCTGGGGGAAATATTCAGGACAATCTGCCCGTCACTGGCAAAACCCTCAGGCACTTGCACCTTAGGGTATTCAGAGTTAACCAGCATGTGCGGAGTGCAATCGTTATCAACAATCCACTCATAGAGCGCACGCACCAGATAAGGTCGGCTTGAATTCATCAAGGGCTCCTAAAGCCTTAGCGCATATCGCGTTCGGCAGCAGACAAACTTGCCTGGAAAGCCTCACGCGCAAACTGGCGCACCATATAGTCAAGCAGCGGCTTGGCCGGCTGCGGCAATTCAATACCCAAAATGGGCAGACGCCAGAGTATCGGCAATAGGCAGCAGTCGACCAGACTTAGCTCGTCGCTCAGGAAAAAAGCTTTGTCGGCAAATAATGCAGACACACCCGTCAGGCTTTCACGCAACTCTTTGCGCGCCAGTGCACGTGCAGGCTCTTTGGTCCGAGTATCCAGGATCAAATCCACCAGCCCGCACCAATCGCGCTGAATGCGGTGGATAAGCAGCCGGCTATTGGCTCGCGCAACCGGGTAGACCGGTAACAGGGGCGGATGAGGGTATCGCTCATCCAGGTATTCCATCACCACCGTCGATTCCCACAACGCCAAATCACGATCGATCAGGGTTGGCAGAGTGCCGTAAGGGTTCACTTCGATCAGTTTCGACGGCTGACGGCCCGCCTCCACACTGATGATCTCGGCGCTGACACCCTTCTCCGCAAGTACCATACGTACTCGATGAGAATAGTGGTCGGCGGGGTCGGAGTAACAGGCCAACCGATTGGTCACGCCCATGGCGGTCCTCCTCGCTTGTTGAAATTATCTGGAGCAGAAAAACAAGCGCGCCCAAGAACGTCTCCAGTAACACAGAATAGCCACAGAGAAGGTCCTTGGACCTTCTCTGCCAGTCATCCTGGCGTGTTACCTTTTTAGAGACACCCTTGGGCGCGCACGATTAACAGCTATGCGTGTAACGATTATCAGTGCACGTCTTTCCAGTATTCGCGCTTGAGCAGGTAAGCGAATACGAAAAAGAAAGCCAGATAGAGCAGCACGTAAGTACCGATGCGCTGATGCTCCAGCTTCACCGGGTTAGCCGAATAGGCCAGGAAGGTCACAAGATTCTTGACCTTCTCATCGAACTGCTCTTCAGTCAGCGTGCCGGTGTTGGGCAGTACTGTCAGCTGGTCGCACGCTTCATGTGTCAAAGGCGTGCCAGTAAGCGGATCATACTGCTTCTTACCGTTTTCTACGATCTGTACTTGCTTGCAACCTATCACCTGACGACCTTGCAGCGACTCCAGAACGTTCGGCATGCCGACGTTAGGGAAGACGGTGTTGTTCACACCCCAAGGCCGTGAAGGGTCCTCGTAGAACGAACGCAAGTAGCCATACAACCAGTCAGTGCCCCGCACGCGCGCCACCAGCGTCAAGTCTGGCGGTGCCGCACCGAACCAGGCCTTGGCATCATCGGCCTGCATGCCAATGTTCATGTGGTCGCCAATCTTGGCACCCGTGAACACCAGGTTATCGAGCATGACGTCATGGGGAATACCCAGGTCATCCGCTACGCGCTCGTAACGCTGGAACTTGGCACTGTGACATCCCATGCAATAGTTGCCGAAGGTGCGCGCACCGTCCTGCAAGGCCGCTTTGTCAGAGACGTCAATATCGATTTTTTCGAGCTGTGGCGCGTGATCTGCAGCAAAGGCTAACGCGGGCATCACAGCAAGCATCAATACAGCAAATAGCTTTTTCATCAGCCAGTCACCCTTTCCGGAACCGGTTTGGTCTTCTCAAGCCTGGTGTAGAACGGCATCAGAATGAAGTAGGCGAAGTACAGGAAAGTACACACCTGCGACAGCAACGTGCGCTCCGGGGTCGGTGCCAGAACACCCAAAACGCCCAGAATCACGAAGGAAATGCAGAACACCCACAGCCAGATTTTGCTCATCCAGCCTTTGTAGCGCATGGATTTCACCGGGCTTCGGTCAAGCCATGGCAACACGAACAACACGGCAATCGCAGCACCCATCGCGATAACCCCCATCAACTTGTCAGGGATCGCACGCAAGATCGCGTAGAACGGCGTGAAGTACCAGACAGGGGCAATATGCTCAGGTGTCTTGAAGGCGTTTGCCTGCTCGAAGTTCGGTTTTTCCAGGAAGTAGCCACCCATTTCCGGGAAGAAGAACACGATCGAGCAGAAGATGAACAGGAAGACTACAACGCCGACAATGTCTTTCACCGTGTAGTACGGATGGAAAGGGATGCCATCGAGCGGGATGCCGTTTTCGTCCTTGTACTTCTTGATGTCCACGCCGTCCGGGTTGTTGGACCCGACTTCGTGCAAGGCCAGAATATGCAGCACAACCAGACCCAGGATCACGATAGGCAGCGCCACTACGTGCAGGGCAAAGAAGCGGTTCAGGGTAATACCGGAAATCAGGTAGTCACCACGGATCCACTGCGTCAGGTCGTTCCCGATCACAGGAATCGCACCGAACAGCGAAATGATCACCTGAGCGCCCCAGTACGACATTTGCCCCCAAGGCAGCAAATAACCCATAAAGGCTTCAGCCATCAAGGCCAGGTAAATCATCATGCCGAACAACCAGACCAGCTCGCGGGGCTTCTGGTAGGAGCCGTACAGCAGGCCACGGAACATGTGCAGGTACACCACCACGAAGAATGCCGAAGCACCTGTTGAGTGCAAGTAACGCAAAATGGAACCGTACTCAACGTCACGCATGATGTATTCGACAGAAGCAAACGCCTCTTCCGCCGAAGGTGTGTAGCTCATGGTCAGCCACACGCCCGTTACGATCTGGTTAACCAGAACCAGCAAGGCGAGCGAGCCAAAGAAATAGAAGAAGTTGAAGTTCTTCGGGGCGTAATACTTACTGAGATGGTCTTCCCACATTTTAGTGGCAGGGAAACGGGCATCAATCCAATCCATGAACTTGCTCATTACGCGCTCTCCCCATCGAGGCCAACGACAACAATGCTGTCCGTCTCATAATAATAAGGCGGTACTGGCAGGTTCAGTGGAGCAGGTTGAGACTTGTAAACTCGGCCAGCCATGTCGTAGTGCGAACCATGACAAGGGCAGAAATAGCCACCTACCCAGTCCTTGCCCAGGTCTACAGGCGCTACTTCAGGGCGGAAAGTCGGCGAGCAACCCAAATGAGTGCAGATTCCGATCAGCAGCAGGATTTCCGGCTTGATGGAGCGCAGCTCGGGGTCCACGTAGGTAGGCTGTTCCGACTGCTTGGAATCAGGATCAGCAAGCTGCCCTTCAACCTTCTTCAGGTTTGCCAGGATCTCCTCGGTGCGACGAACAATGAACACTGGCTGCCCACGCCATTCAGCAATCATCTGCTGACCTGGCTCGACCTTTGCAATATTCACCTTGACCGGTGCGCCAGCGGCCTTTGCCTTGGCACTGGGGAACCACGACCCCACGAACGGGACCGCCGCCCCCACCGCTCCTGCAGCACCCACCACGGATGTGGCTGCCACGAGGAAGCGACGCCGACCGACATTAACGTCGACTTTGCTCATTCCGTCCTCTCCCATCAGCTTTGCGGCCTGTTAAATCAGGCATCTAGTAAGTAGCAAACTAATCTTTATAAAAATTTTGCCGAATGGTAATGAAAAGACCCCACTAAAACAAGGTAATTACCGGGAGCGACAGGCTGCAGCCCTTGCAGCGCAGGCAGTTGGCGGATGTGGCACGTTGTCACAGCAACTTTTTGGCGCCCATAAAAAAAGCCCAGCTCCGTGAGGAGGCTGGGCTTTTTTGAACGAAGCTGCGAATTAACGCTTCGAGTACTGCGGACGCTTACGCGCTTTACGCAGACCGACTTTCTTACGTTCAACTTCACGAGCATCGCGAGTTACGTAGCCTGCTTTACGCAGAGCGCTACGCAGAGTCTCGTCGTAGTCCATCAGAGCGCGAGTGATACCGTGGCGGATTGCGCCAGCTTGACCACTTACACCGCCACCGAGAACGGTAACGTAGATGTCGAATTTCTCAACAGTCTCGGTCAGTTCCAGCGGCTGACGAACTACCATGCGGGCAGTTTCGCGGCCGAAGAAGTTTTCCAGGGAGCGGTTGTTGATGGAGATGTTGCCAGTACCCGG
>NZ_JASLGE010000067.1 GCF_030150285.1 Pseudomonas sp.
TCGGGTAAATACGTTTCCCTGAAAGACACCATTGCTGGCTTCAAAGGCATCCTCAACGGTGACTACGACCACCTGCCAGAACAAGCGTTCTACATGGTCGGCGGCATCGAAGAAGCGATCGAGAAAGCCAAGAAACTGTAATTCGGGCGCCTGGAAACGGGCGCTAATCAGGTTGAGGCAATCAGATGGCTAATATGACAGTCCATTGCGATATCGTCAGCGCGGAAGGAGAAATCTTTTCCGGTCTGGTTGAGATGGTGATTGCGCACGGCAGCCTGGGTGATCTTGGTATCGCTCTGGGCCACGCTCCGCTGATCACTGAACTCAAGCCAGGTCCGATCCGCCTGATCAAACAGGGTGGGGAAGCCGAGGTGTTTTACATCTCCGGTGGTTACCTCGAGGTTCAGCCGAACATGGTCAAGGTGCTTGCCGACACCGTGCAACGTGCTGCCGACCTGGATGAAGCCTCCGCTCAGCAGGCCGTTAAGGCTGCCGAGAAGGCCCTGAACGAAAAAGGCGCAGATTTCGATTACGGATCTGCTGCTGCACGTCTGGCCGAGGCCGCAGCTCAGCTGCGCACCGTCCAGCAAATCCGCAAGAAGTTTGGCGGCTAGGCCTCCTGCTTATTGTGCGATTGATTAAAAAGGGTAGCCTCGGCTACCCTTTTTCTTTTTCCGCGAACTACTTTTTGGTCGCATCCGCTGACCACCCAGGATTGGTAGCCAGTCATGTCTCTCGATATCGTTATTCTCGCTGCAGGTCAGGGCACCCGCATGCGTTCTGCCTTGCCCAAGGTGCTGCATCCCGTGGCCGGCAACTCCATGCTCGGGCATGTTATCCACAGTGCACGCCAACTTAAGCCTACCGGCATCCATGTGGTAATCGGCCACGGTGCTGAGCTGGTCCGTGAACGTTTGGCGGCCGATGATTTGAATTTTGTGCTGCAAGACCAGCAACTGGGCACTGGCCACGCGGTGGCTCAAGCGTTGCCGTTTTTAAAAGCACAGAACGTACTGATTCTGTACGGTGATGTTCCGCTGATTGAGGTTGAGACCTTGCAGCGCCTGCTGACGCAGGTGGGCCCAGAGCAGTTGGGCTTACTGACTGTTAACCTGGCGGATCCAACGGGTTACGGCCGCATCGTGCGCGATGAAAGCAACGCGGTGTGCGCCATCGTTGAACATAAAGATGCCACCGATGCCCAGCGGGCGATCACCGAGGGCAACACCGGTATTTTGGCCTTGCCGACCCAGCGTCTGGCTGACTGGATGAGCCGTCTGTCGAACAACAATGCTCAGGGCGAGTACTACCTGACTGACGTGATTGCGATGGCAGTCAATGATGGTTTGGTCGTCGCCACTGAGCATGCCCACGACCCGATGGAAGTGCAGGGTGCCAATGACCGCAAACAGCTCAGCGAACTGGAGCGTCATTACCAGCTGCGTGAAGGCCGTCGCCTGATGGCGCAGGGCGTCACTCTCCGTGATCCGGCGCGTCTGGATGTGCGCGGCGAAGTGACCGTTGGTCGTGATGTGCTGATCGATATCAACGTGATTCTTGAAGGTCGCGTGATCATTGAAGACAACGTGGTCATCGGCCCGAACTGCGTGATCAAGGACAGTACGTTGCGTAACGGGGCAGTGGTCAAGGCCAACAGCCATCTCGACGGTGCTGTCATGGGGGAGGGCAGCGATGCAGGCCCATTCGCTCGCTTGCGCCCGGGCAGCGTGCTCGATGCGCGTGCCCATGTGGGTAACTTTGTTGAGTTGAAAAACGCCCATTTGGGCGAAGACGCCAAATGCGGCCACCTGACCTATTTGGGTGATGCTGAAGTCGGCCCGCGCACCAACATCGGTGCAGGCACGATCACCTGTAATTACGACGGTGCCAACAAGTGGAAAACCGTGTTGGGAGCTGATGTATTTATCGGTTCGAACAACTCGTTGGTTGCGCCTGTGGATATCTCCAATGGTGCAACCACCGCCGCCGGTTCAACCATCAACCAGAACGTTGAAGCTGAGCAATTGGCTGTAGGCCGTGCGCGCCAGCGCAACATTGACGGGTGGAAGCGCCCGGTGAAACTGCCTAAGTCGTAACTTCACCTCACTTTGTAGGAGCGGTCGATCGACGCTCGATTACTCGCGATCTTTTTGACGATAAAAAGATCGCGAGCCAGCTCGTTCCTACATGGGCGTAGTTATCCACAGCGCTGAACGCTGATCTGTTACAAAACCAAGTCATCATATAACTGTTTAAAATCAATATCTTGCCTACAGCCTGGTCCATGCCTTGTGGATAAATCCCTATTTTTTTGCAGCTTAAGTGCGGGTTTACTCCCGCTTTATCGGGCTCTGGATGACTTATGCACAGAAAATAACCTGCAACAATTTCTTGACGAACATTTCGAGATGGGGTTTCATTGCTTTCGTTATCTTTCGAATCGAAACTTAGGCTCGTCATGTCCAAACGCAATACGCCACAACGCAGACACAACATCCTGGCCTTGCTCACTGAGCAGGGTGAAGTCAGTGTGGATGAGTTGGCCAAGCGCTTTGAAACCTCCGAAGTTACGATTCGCAAGGACTTGGCTGCACTCGAAAGTAACGGCCTTTTATTGCGGCGTTACGGCGGCGCTATCACCATGCCGCAGGAACTGGTCAGCGATGTGCCTCAGCCGGTTTCTCTTTATAAGCAAGCCATTGCCCGTGCGGCGGTTGGCCTGATTAAAGAACACGCGCGCATTATCATCGACAGTGGCAGCACCACGGCTTCGATGATTCCACAACTGGGTCTGCAGCCTGGCCTGGTGGTGATGACTAACTCCCTGCATGTCGCCAATGCACTCAGCGAACTGGAGCACGAACCGGTGTTGCTGATGACAGGGGGCACGTGGGACCCGCATTCCGAGTCCTTTCAGGGGCAGGTGGCGGAACAGGTGTTGCGCTCTTACGACTTCGATCAATTGTTTATCGGCGCTGACGGCATCGACCTGCAGCGTGGCACCACAACCTTTAATGAGTTGCTGGGCCTGAGCCGGGTCATGGCTGATGTTGCCCGTGAAGTGATTGTGATGGTCGAGTCGGACAAAATTGGTCGAAAAATACCCAATCTGGAACTGCCCTGGAGCAGCGTCCATACCCTTATTACCGATGATCGCCTGCCGCTTGAGGCACGCGAACAGATTCAGGCCCGGGGCATAACGCTGTTATGCGCGGCCCTAAGCTAGGAGACTCTTATGTGTGGAATTGTAGGCGCAGTCGCTGAACGCAATATCACGGCCATTCTGCTGGAAGGCCTCAAACGTCTGGAATACCGTGGCTACGACAGCGCGGGTGTAGCGGTGTTTACCAACGACGGCACACTGGAGCGCACACGCCGCAACGGTAAAGTGGCTGAACTGGAGCAGGCGTTGGCCGGTGCACCGCTGACCGGCCGTCTGGGCATCGCTCACACCCGCTGGGCTACCCACGGTGCACCGTGCGAGCGTAATGCTCACCCGCATTTCTCGGGTGCTGACCTGGCCGTCGTGCATAACGGCATCATCGAAAACCACGAAGCCCTGCGCGAACAACTCAAAGGCTTGGGCTATGTGTTCAGTTCCGACACGGACACCGAAGTTATCGCTCACTTGCTGGACCACAAGCTTAAGGATTCCGGCGACCTGACAGTCGCCCTCAAGGCCACCGTCAAAGAGTTGCACGGTGCTTACGGCCTGGCCGTGATCAGCGTTAAGCAGCCGGATCGCCTGGTGGCTGCACGCAGCGGTAGCCCGTTGGTGATTGGCTTGGGCCTGGGTGAAAATTTCCTGGCATCTGATCAGCTGGCGTTGCGTCAGGTGACCGACCGTTTCATGTACTTGGAAGAAGGCGACATCGCTGAAATCCACCGCGATAGCGTTCAGATCTGGGACGTGAATGGTCAGAGCGTTCAGCGCGAAACCGTGCAATACAGCGATGGCGCTGAAGCCGCTGACAAAGGCGAATACCGTCACTACATGCTCAAAGAAATTCATGAGCAGCCAAGCGTCGTCCAGCGCACTCTGGAAAACCGTCTGGGTCAGGACCACGTCCTGGTTCAAGCGTTTGGTCCGCAAGCGGCTGAACTGTTCGCCAAAGTTCGCAACGTGCAGATCGTCGCGTGCGGCACCAGCTACCACGCCGGTATGGTTGCGCGTTACTGGCTTGAATCATTGGCGGGCATTCCATGCCAGGTCGAAGTGGCCAGCGAGTTCCGCTATCGCAAAGTGGTGGTCCAGCCGGACACGTTGTTTGTGTCGATTTCCCAATCGGGCGAAACCGCCGACACCCTGGCGGCCCTGCGCAACGCGAAAGAACTGGGCTTCCTTGGCAGCCTGGCCATTTGCAACGTGGGCATCAGTTCGTTGGTGCGTGAATCCGACCTGACCCTGCTGACCCAGGCCGGTCGCGAAATTGGCGTGGCCTCCACCAAAGCGTTCACCACTCAACTGGTTGGCCTGCTGTTGCTGACCCTGGCCCTGGGTCAGGTTCGCGGCACGCTGGAAAACGGTGTCGAAGCGCAATTGGTTGAAGAGTTGCGCCGTTTGCCTGCGCGCTTGGGTGAAGCCTTGGCGATGGACACGACCGTTGAGAAAGTCGCTGAGTTGTTCGCTGACAAACACCACACCTTGTTCTTGGGTCGCGGTGCCCAGTTCCCGGTGGCGATGGAAGGCGCGCTCAAGCTCAAAGAAATTTCCTATATTCATGCCGAAGCGTACCCGGCAGGCGAGCTGAAACATGGCCCGTTGGCCCTGGTTGACGACGACATGCCTGTCGTAACGGTTGCGCCTAACAACGAATTGCTGGAAAAACTCAAATCCAACCTGCAAGAAGTGCGTGCCCGTGGCGGCGAACTGATTGTGTTCGCGGACGAACAAGCCGCCATGAGCAACGGCGAAGGCACGCACGTGATCAACATGCCGCATATCCACGATGTGCTGGCACCGATCCTTTACACCATCCCGCTGCAATTGCTGTCGTACTACGTGGCCGTGCTTAAAGGCACCGACGTTGACCAGCCGCGTAACTTGGCTAAATCCGTCACGGTTGAGTGACAATGGCCGCTGTATAAGGCCGTTTGGTTTTAAAGATCAAAAGCTGTCTCGTTCGGGGCCTCTTCAGGCTCCAAACGACGGCTTCAAGGAAAAGCATCAGCCATAACCAAGGCCTGATGGCGATGTTTCGACTGAACACGTGGTTAGTCTCATGGGCAATGAGGGTGGGTTTTATCTCACCCTCGTTGCGCATTTCTGCCCCCGCACCCCTAGCGCAGTTGGCGCTGCAAAGTTTGGGAGGGTAGTTCACTGAAACGCTTGCGATAGATGCCCGCAAATTCTCCCAGGTTCAGGTATCCCCACCGATAGGCGATGGCGGACACAGTCGTCCCCGACTTTGGATCCATTGCCAATAATTCTCGGCGCACACCCTGCAAGCGCTGCTCGCGCAAGAACGCACCGGGCGTTATGCCACGAAATCGTGAGAAGGCCCCACTCAACGCACGCACACTGGTCCCGACGGAACTGGCAACCTCTGCCAGCGTTGGCAGGCTCGCGGCATTGGCACTCATGAACTCTTCTGCGGCCCTGACATAACGCGGTGCAATCCGGTTCATCGGGCTGTTGACATCAAGTCCTGCTTGCTCGGCGCGCTCAGCCCACTCGCGCAGTAAATGAACACACAGGCTTTGCTCCAAATGAACCCCGATACGCCCTTCAGCCACGTGTTGGGCAGACTCGGCTACACAACGGACGGTGTACTCCAACAGGCTCAGCCAGCTGGAACCCATTCCGCCGATTATGCATTTATGTCTCCAGAATCGGTCATCGGGCACAAACCCGAACCACTGCTGCGCCATCCGCTCCAAAACGGTATGAGGAATAGTCAGGTTCAGTTGCAGGTGGTCCGGATCGAGGTCGATTCGGTAATCGACACGGCTGCAATTGGCAATGAAAGATTCGCCCACAGCCGTATCCTCAGTGGCCGAGCGTTGCGTCCAGTGCCGGGCATTACCGCGAATCGTCGTGAGCAGTAATGCATTCCCCGCTTCGCACGAAAACTCATCGACGCTCACGGCAACGCCGTAGGCAAAACGCGTCAGCGTCAATTCGCCAATCCGGGATGAATGCATGGTGGCGCACGGTTTGATGGCGTGCCCTACGGGGTGCACACGGTAGGGCATGTAAACACGGTCCGACCAGGCGCTGATTTCATCCCAATCGTTTGAAAAATTTTTATGGTGCTGGCTTGTCGGCTTGCCGTTGACATCGGTTAACAACGCATGGTCGAGAAACATATAGACACCCGTTTTTATTATTTTAGGTGAACCGCTGATAAGAGTTTAAACCTCAGGGGGACGGCTGATCATCGAGTGCGACGCGCTTATTAACGGCGGATGGCTGTGCCGTGGTCAACTGATCTGAGGCGCGCCGCCAAGTTTTTCTACGCCTGAGCAGGTGCGCGCCCTCCGTTAAAAAAATTCCCAGAACAGTGGCTAAAAAAAGCATGGTGCACCTCTGCCTGGGGCAAATGCATTCAGTCTGCAAGGGTGGTCGTGGTAGAGGGCGGCGGTGGCTAAACGCTGGTCAAGCGTCCTTCCCTTACAGCGCCCACGGCACTGGCGATGCAAGGCTGATAAGGGCACGAGAGTGACGTTTGGTCCATGCTCGTTGCCCAGCAAATCCTCCCTTTACCGGCTCAGAACACCCACAAAAACCGCAGGTTAAGCCGCTGTTGTTCCTTGAAGCCATTGTCGACCGAAAGGTCTTGGCCGTAATTGAGCAGGGCCTGGAACGTAGGGGTTAACCAGTAGGAGCCTCCGACACGGAAGTTACGAGTGTTGGGTTCATCGTTCTGACTTAGACCGTCAACGCGCGTTTCACCCCCCCAGAGTTGAGAGGCACCGACATGCACGGACAGCTTGGGAGTCACGGCATATCTCAGGTAGGTCTGGGCTTGCCATAGGGGAGCCTGGCGCAACGTCAGGCCTTGACGGGTGAGGTCATCATTTTTTCCAAACACGGTCACATCGGCGGTGAGGTCCAGCGACAACTTTTCTGTTAGGCCGGTGACATAGCCTGTCTGCAACGTCATCTTCCAGCGATTTTCGCCCAGGTTGAGTGCATCGTTTCGGTCATAGTTACCGGTCGGCACGTAGAGATAGGGCGCTATGCCCCAGTACCGGTTCTTCGCAGGGTCATTCACGAGCCATAGGGTGGACGCGAGAATCAAGTCGCCTAAACCACTGGCCTTTCCCAACGCGTCGTTATCGCGTTTTCCTTCCAGACGCCCGAATGGCAGCAGGAACTGCGTATTCAGGGTGTAGTCACCCAACTGTTGGTAATTTGCGACGCGCACGATGCCGATGTCTGAGTCGAGCCCGGCTTTGATTGGCACCTTGTGGCCATTGCTGTAAAGCGACCGCCGCTCAGCATGCTGGAGGTAAAGCAAGCCAATATTACTGCCGGCTGGTAACGCAGCAGTGTATTCGCCAGCATCCACATCGATGGCGTGGGCGTTGCCTGCCAGAATAGCTAGCAGGAGGCTGGCACTGAGGGTTGAAGGCTTGAACACGCCGACTGTGGATCGTGCGCGCGCAGGGGTACGTGTGGAGATCTCCATGAGTCACCTGTAGTGTTTTTGTTGTTTTTGTCGAGTGAATGGATGTTTTTGCGCCATCGCCCGGAGCCCTTGGCAGGCTCTTTTACGAGACCGATGGGTGCGGTTTCAGGTGGTCAAGTGGCGGTAAGCCGCGGTTTCGAAATCCAGATAGCCATTGGTCGAAACAGGATCGATGAAGGGCAAAATCTGTGTGGCCCAAAAACCGCCCACGCCATTTTTGCGATCGATCCAATAGAAAAGGTTGGCCAGCCCAGCCCACGCCAAAGAACCAGCAGGGCGACCGGTAGGCGCGTCTTCTTCATTGATCATGAAACTCAACGCCCATGATTTGGGCATGTTGGGGAAGAATTCCGCCGCGTGAGAAAGACTTGGAGACACGCAGGGAAGGGCTTTTATTTTCAGGTTGTCGAGGCCGTTTTTTTCAGCGAAGCGAATGGTCTCAGGCTTCAGCATTCGCCCGTAATCGCCTTGCCCATCGTTTAGCCAGGCCCGGATAAACAGGCAGTAATCCTTCACGGTCGAATACAGGCCATGGCCACCCATGTGCACTTCCGGGTTCTCAGGAAGGAGTGGGCCTTCAACGGGGCTAAGCGAGCCATCTTCCCCACGCAGGTGCATACCAGCCCGTCGCTGGAGCATTGAGGCGTTCAGGCTAAAAGCGGTATCCGTCATGCCCAGAGGCTCAAAAATGCGCTGTTGCATCACGTCACCCAAGCGTTGACCGGTAATGGCCTCGACCACCAGGCCGGCCCAATCGATGTTGGAGCCGTATTCCCACTGCTCGCCCGGCTCAAACAGCAAGGGCGTTTTAAGGGCCGCCAGCGACCCGCTGATGATGCTGGGCTGGCGGCCTTCCAGAAGCAGCCTGTTGTAATGTTCGTTAAAGAACTCATAACCCAGGCCTGCCGTATGAAGCAGAAGCATCCGGGTGGTGATGTGTTTTTTGGGGGCGCGAAGCCGTGGGGTGCCGTCGCTCTCAAACCCTTCCAGTACTTCCAACTCGCCAATCATCGGCACATAGTTTTTGGCGGGCGCATCGAGGTCCAGAAGGCCGTCCTCGGCCAATTGAAGCACTGCCGTGGCAGTTATCGCTTTAGTCGTGGAGAACATCGCGAAAACACTGTCAGTCGTCATTGCATCCGCTTGACCGAGCGTTCGCTGCCCGTAAGCCCCTTCGTAAAGCAAACCGTCTCGCCCGGTGATTGCGGCAACTACGCCCGGAACGCGCTGTTGTCCCGTGGTGACGGCAGTGAGTAACTGATTGATTGATGAAGTGATACCTGGATTCATTATTCTTATTCTCTTTGAACCCATCCCAGGCGCGCTTGGCTAGAGCCCACTGCGGGATGTGCGGTGGCAAGGCGGGTTTAAGCCGACGTTCAGCATTGAGCGTTGGCTTAAGAGGAGAGTAAGAAAACCCGTTCAGAGCGTCTGTCGTCTGCTGGCACGGGGTATCGGAATCAGGCACTTATTTAATGAAGGGGCGAGTGGAGATGTGCAGACCAATGGTGCCCAGTCTGAGAACTGAAACGAATCAGATTTGCGCCAGCAGCCACTGCCTGAACGCCCGCAAAGAGGGCAGCGCTTCATTGCGCGGGGGGTAGATCAGGCAGTAACTGCGTTGGCTGGCGAAGCTTTCGCCGTGGCTGATGAGTTCGCCCTTGTGTAACTCATCTTCCACCAGAATCTGCGGCACCAAACCGATGCCGATGCCTGCACGGACCGCCTGGATCAAATGCGAAGTCAGTTCAAAACTGGGCCCAAGGCGCATTGTTCGGTGGGGCAGGCGGTGGTGGGAAAACCATTCACCCCAGGCATGCGGGTTGTTGGCCACAGTGAGCAGCACGTGTTCGCTGATTTGTTGGGGGGTTAACGGTTCGACCTCATTGGCGATGGAGGGGCTGGCTATCACCACCAGTTGTTCGGTGTGCAGGCGCTGGCTGATAAGGCCCGGCAGGTCATGGCTACCGACGCCGATGGCCGCGTCGATTTGGCTGGTTTCGAAATCGATGGCTTCAATACGTGAATGTATGTGCACCAGGATGCCCGGGTTGGCGGTGTAGAAGTGATGCAGGCGCGGTAATAGCCATTTGGAGCCAAATGTCGGCAGGGTGGCTAGGCGCAGGGTGCCGCTGCCGGACTGGTAGGCAAGCGCCTGCAAGGTGGCACTGCGAATGCGCCCCAGGGCTTCGCTCATCTCGCGTTGATACAAGCGCCCTACATCAGTCAGTTGCACCTGACGACCTTCGCGGCGGAACAGCGACAAACCCAATTGTTGTTCCAGCGCCTGTACCTGACGGCTGACCGCACTTTGGGTCAACGACAGTTCCTGGGCCGCGCGGGTATAGCTTTCATGGCGTGCGGCAGCTTCAAAAGCCAGCAGCAAGGACATGGAGGGCGTCAGGTGGCGGTAATTCATTCAGAAAATTCATCAATAGGGAACATTTTTTCCGTTTGTGAACGGCGCTTGATATCGCGAACATTGGCATTGCTCGGCACAAGAGGCTGGAGCATTTATGCGACGCTGGCAAGTTTCCCCGGATCGCTTTCTTCACATTCCGATGATAAGAGGCATCCCTGCGATGATCGCCCAGCTACTGCCGACCGTGACCGCCACCCCTTACCAGGTTTTCCTGGCGTCTTTGCGCGAGAGTGGCTTTCGTGGCCAGATCAGTGCCGACTACGCCAGCCGCACGGTGCTGGCCACGGACAACTCCATTTATCAGCGTTTGCCACAGGCTGCGGTCTTCCCGCTGGATACAGACGACGTTGTACGTGTTGCCACATTGATGGCCGCCCCCGCGTTCCGTGATATCAAACTAACGCCACGTGGGGGAGGGACCGGCACCAATGGTCAGTCGTTGACCGACGGTATCGTTGTCGACTTGTCACGGCACATGAACACGATTCTTGAAATCAACGCGCAAGAGCGTTGGGTGCGCGTGCAGGCCGGTGTGGTGAAGGATCAGCTCAATGCTGCGCTCAAGGTACATGGCCTGTTTTTCGCGCCGGAATTGTCGACGTCCAACCGCGCCACTGTCGGCGGCATGATCAATACCGATGCCAGTGGCCAGGGCAGTTGCACCTATGGCAAGACCCGCGACCACGTCCTTGAGTTACACAGCGTGCTGCTCGGCGGTGAACCGTTGCACACCGGGCCTATCAGTGACGAAGAGCTGGCGCGCCAATGTGCACGACACGATCGCGTCGGTGGGGTGTACCGGATGGCGCGCCAGATCAATGCCGAAAAAACGGATCTGATAGAGGCCTGTTTTCCCAAGCTCAACCGCTGCCTCACGGGGTATGACCTGGCGCACTTGCGTGATGAAAACGGTCGTTTCAACCTCAATAGCGTGCTGTGCGGTGCCGAAGGGTCGCTGGGTTTTGTGGTCGAAGCTAAACTGAACGTGCTGCCGATTCCCAAGTACACGGTGCTGGTGAATGTGCGTTACGCCAGCTTTATGGACGCGCTGCGCGACGCCCGTGCGCTGCTCGAGCTCAAGCCGCTATCGATCGAAACGGTTGACTCCAAGGTCCTGCTGCTGGCGATGAAAGACATTGTCTGGCACAGCGTGTCGTCGTACTTCCCGGAGACCCCCGAGCGGCCGACGCTGGGCATCAACCTGATCGAGTTCTGTGGCGATGACCCGGCCGACGTCAACGCTCGGGTGGAGGCCTTCGTCGAACACTTGCAGCGCGACAAGGCGGTCGAGCGTCTGGGCCATACCTTGGCCGAAGGTCAGGAAGCCGTGACCCGTGTGTACACCATGCGCAAGCGCTCGGTGGGGTTGCTGGGCAATGTTCAGGGCGAAGTGCGGCCGCAACCGTTTGTTGAAGACACGGCGGTGCCCCCTGAGCAATTGGCGGATTACATCGCGGAGTTTCGGGCGTTGCTCGACAGCTATGGCCTGCAATACGGCATGTTTGGCCACGTCGATGCGGGCGTACTGCATGTGCGCCCGGCGCTGGATATGAAGGACCCGGCTCAGGCCGCCCTGGTGCGGCCGATTTCCGACGGTGTGGCGAAGTTGACCCAGCGTTACGGTGGTTTGCTCTGGGGGGAACACGGCAAAGGCGTGCGCTCCGAGTACGCGCCGGCGTTTTTCGGTGAGCTTTATCCCTCGTTACAGGCCCTTAAAAGCGCGTTTGACCCGTACAACCAACTCAACCCTGGCAAGATTTGCACGCCGCTCGACAGCCATGAGGCGTTGCTGAAGATCGATGAAGTGACGATGCGTGGCGACGTTGACCGGCAGATCGATGAACGCGTTTGGCAAAGCTTCGCCAGTGCGGTGCATTGCAACGGTAATGGTGCCTGCTACAACTTCGACCCCAATGACGCCATGTGCCCCTCCTGGAAAGCCACCCGGCAGCGCCAGCACTCACCCAAGGGGCGCGCTTCGCTGATCCGCGAATGGCTACGGCTGCAAGGCGCGGTCAATGTTGATGTGCTGGAGGCTGCGCAACGCCCGGTGGGCTGGCTCAAAGGCCTGGCCCGGCGCGCGCGCAACAGCTGGGCACAACGCCGTGGTGAGCAGGACTTTTCCCACGAGGTCTATGACGCTATGTCCGGCTGCCTGGCGTGCAAGTCTTGCGCGGGGCAATGCCCGATCAAGGTCAACGTGCCGGAGTTTCGTTCGCGTTTTCTAGAGTTGTACCACGGCCGGTACTTGCGCCCGATGCGTGATTACCTGATTGGCTCGTTGGAGTTCAGCATTCCTTACCTGGCGCGATTGCCGGGGCTGTACAACGGGTTGATCGGCTCGACGCTGATAAAAAATGTGTTGGTCAAACAAGTTGGCATGGTGGACAGCCCGCTGATCAGCCGATTTGATTTCCAGGCCACGCTCAAGCGCTGTCGTGTCGGCGTTGCCACCCCTGACAACTTGCGCCGCCTGACATCGGCCCAGCGTGAGTGCAGCCTTGTGCTGGTGCAGGACGCGTTCACTCGCTACTTCGAAACCCCGTTGCTGGCCGATTTCATCGAGTTGGTCACCCAGTTGGGCTATCGGGTTTTTCTTGCGCCTTACAGCGCCAACGGCAAGCCTCTGCATGTTCAGGGCTTTTTAGCCGTGTTCAACAAGGCGGCTATCCGTAATGCCCGGCAACTGCAAGCACTCAGCGATTGCGGCGTGCGGTTAGTGGGGCTGGACCCGGCCATGACCCTAGTGTATCGCCAGGAATACCAGAAAGTGCCGGGGCTGGCGCAATGCCCATCGGTAGAGCTGCCGCAGGAGTGGCTGCTGGATGTTCTGCCCGTTCAGGTCAGTGACGTCACGCCACCCCAGGCGTTTCGGCTGCTGGCGCACTGCACCGAAAAGACCAACGTGCCGGCCAGTACTCGGCAATGGGAACAAGTCTTCGCGCGCGTGGGGCTCAAGCTTGAGACTCAGGCAACGGGGTGTTGCGGTATGTCGGGCACCTATGGTCACGAAGCGCGCAACCAGGAAACCTCGCGAGTCATCTTCGATCAATCCTGGGCCGGGCACTTGCACACAGGCACTGAAGCCTTGGCGACGGGGTACTCGTGCCGCAGTCAGGTCAAGCGCTTTGCAGATCAACACCTGCGTCATCCGTTGCAGGTGGTGCTCGAAACCCTGCGCCGCTAGCTCTTTTGTTGTATTGAGGCCACGTGGGGCGTTGGTTTCATGTGCCTGTTACGTTGCCATCTCTCGGGCTTCGGCCGCCTTTTCAGCCGCCCGGCTTCAGGCTGAAAGGGCGGCACGGCCTAATTCTTTTAACGGAAGCTTCGCGCGTACTGATCGTTCAGCAGGGCTCAGGCCTGTTGAACGAATGCGAGTCGTAAGGCAAAGCCAATCAACACACTGCCAAATAACCACTGCTGCACGCGTTGCGCACGGGGGCTGCTGTTCAGCAGCCGACCCAGCCAGGCACCTGCCATCCCATAGGCACTGTCGAACATCAGGCCGACGGCGACCAACACCACGCCCAGGCTCAAAAACTGCGTGCCCACCGCACCGGCTTCGTTGTTGATAAATTGCGGCAGTAACACGGAGCAAAACAGCAGCGCCTTGGGGTTGAGCAAGTTGGTCAACAACCCACGCCTGAATGCGCACGCCCAAGTGAGCGTCGGCGCGTGCGCATCACCTGTGGCCAGTTGCAATTGTTGGAACGCGCTGGGCTTGAGCATCCGTACACCCAACCACAGCAAGTAGGCCGCGCCGGCCAAGCGCACACCATCAAAGGTCCAGGGGGCTGTTTTGAACAGCGCCGCCAGCCCGACTGCGGCCAACACCACATGGCACGCCCGTGCGATGCCCAGCCCCAAAGCCGTGCTGAGGGCTAACGCACGCCCATGCCGGGAACCGGTTTGCAGAAGCAGAATCATGTCCGGGCCAGGCAGCAAATACACAACAGCCAACGCAATCAGGTACATCAACATGGCGAGCAACCTTGTGGGCAGATGAGCCACGATTTTAGGGGGGAAGGGCGAAGCAGGTGGTTGCGTATTGCGCCTCTAAAAAGGCTAGTCTTGGCATAACCCGCTTATCTAATGACAAAATGAATTCGAATATGCCAACACTAAAACTGGATGCCTTTGATCGCCGGATTCTCGATGCCTTGCAACGCGACGGGCGCCTGAGCAATGTGGAACTGGCCAATGAAATTGGCTTATCGCCATCGCCCTGTTTGCGTCGCGTCCGCTTGCTGGAAGAGGCGGGTGTGATTCGCGGGTATCAAGCCAATCTGGATCGCGATGAGGTGGGCCTTGGGCTCACGGTATTTGTCGGTATCAAAGTAGAGCGTCATCACGAACATGAAGCGCAGGCCTTTCGAGTAGCGGTCACCGCGCTGCCCGAAGTGATCTCGGCATTTTTGGTGTCCGGCGAGTCCGACTTTCTATTGCAGGTGGCGGTGCCGGACCTGCGCGGTTATGAGCGTTTTTTAACGGGTGTTTTGCTGAAGCTGCCAGGCGTCAGTGATATCCGTAGCAACTTTGCGATTCAAACCGTTAAAGCGCCAGCCGCCCTCCCGCTCAGGCATTTGCCTGATTGAGAAACGTTCTTTGGGGCGAGCGGGTGCAGGCGCTGCTCGGCCGTTCGGGCACATGTGAGACCACGCAGTCGCGCTTCTTAAATAATGTTTCACCTGCTTGAAGAGGCCTTTGGGCTGGCGGTGCTGACAGTTGCTGTTATTCGTCTACCCTATAATTTTCATGTCTGAAATGAAGGAGGAATACAGATGCTCGCGCAACTTCCACCGGCCTTGCAGAAACTTCAACTTCCGTTACGCCTTAAGCTTTGGGACGGACACGAGTTCAATTTGGGCCCCACGCCCAGCGTCACCATTGTGGTTAAGGATCCTACGCTGGTGGCAGAGTTCACTCATCCCAGTCTTGACCTGCTGGGCAGCGCCTTTGTCGAGGGTCGACTCGAACTGGAAGGCTCCATCAGTGAAGTGGTTCGCGTGTGCGATGAGTTGAGTCAGGCGCTGGTAGACGACGAGGACACCAGGCCCCAGCGTCTTCACCATGACAAGGCGACTGATGCAGCGTCCATTTCTTACCACTACGACCTGTCCAACGACTTCTACCAGCTGTGGCTCGATCGCGACATGGCTTACTCCTGTGGCTATTTTGAAACGGGCGAGGAGTCCCTTGATGAAGCGCAACAGGCCAAATTTCGCTTGTTGTGCCGCAAGCTACGCCTCAAACCGGGCGACTATTTATTGGACGTGGGGTGTGGTTGGGGCGGGTTGGCGCGTTTCGCGGCGCGTGAATACGGGGTCAAGGTGTTCGGCATTACCTTGAGTAAAGAGCAACTCAAGCTGGCCCGTGAACGCGTCAAGGCTGAAGGCCTTCAAGACAAAGTCGATCTGCAACTGATGGATTATCGCGACCTGCCGCAGGATGGCCGCTTCGACAAGATCGTCAGCGTCGGTATGTTTGAACACGTGGGGCACGCCAACCTGCGTGAATACTGCGAGATTCTTTTCAAGGCCGTGCGTGAGGGTGGGCTGGTCATGAATCACGGCATCACGGCCAAACACACGGATGGTCGCCCGGTCGGGCGCGGTGCGGGGGACTTTATCGACCGCTATGTCTTCCCGAACGGTGAGTTGCCTCACCTGTCGATGATGGTGGCCGAGATCAGCGAAGTGGGCCTGGAAGTGGTCGATGTTGAAAGCTTGCGCCTGCATTACGCGCGCACACTGGAGCATTGGAGCCAGCGCCTGGAGAACAACCTTGAAGCTGCCGGCCAGCAAGTGCCTGAACAGGCTTTGCGTATTTGGCGTTTGTATCTGGCGGGCTGTGCGTATGCATTCGCCCGTGGCTGGATCAACATCGATCAGATACTGGCGACCAAGCCTTATACGGATGGCGCGCTGGAACTGCCAGCCACCCGGGCAGATATTTATAGCTAACAACGGGGCTGGTCTGAGTGGGCACAAAGCCGTGTCGCCTTGAGCGACACGGCTTTTTTTTAGAGTATCGGGGATACCAAGCGGGCGACGCGCATGGCCAGTTGCTGTACGCGGTGAGTGGCTTTGATGTCTTGCGCGGTCACTTCGCGGGCCAGGGCGAAGTCATCAAGCAGCATGTGTTCGACTTCTTGGGCGAAGGTTGCGTCAACCGTCAGCAGCATGACTTCAAAGTTCAGGCGGAATGAACGGTTGTCCATATTGGCACTGCCGACGGCACTGATCTCGTTGTCGACGAGTACCACTTTCTGATGCACGAAACCGGGTTGGTAACGAAAGATGCGCACCCCGGCGCGAACTGCTTCGAAGGCATACAGGCTGGACGCGGCGTAAACAATTTTATGGTCCGGGCGCGACGGTATCAGGATACGCACATCCACCCCGCGCAAGACCGCGAGCCTCAGGGCCGAGAACACGGCTTCATCGGGGACGAAGTACGGCGAGGTGATCCACACTCGTTCATTGGCGGCATGGATGGCTTCGACAAAAAACAGCGAGCAGGTTTCGTACGGATCGGCTGGCCCGCTGGCCATGAATTGGCAGAGCACACCGCCATCGGGGTAGCTTTTGGGCAGCATGAGCGGAGGTAGCTTTCGGGAAACCCAGAACCAGTCTTCAGCAAACGACTCTTGCAGGCAGGCCACCACCGGGCCGCTGACTTCGACATGCGTGTCACGCCATGGAGCCAAGGGCGGTTTTTTGCCCAGGTACTCATCGCCCACGTTATGCCCGCCGACAAAACCCAGCATGCCGTCCACGACAACCACTTTACGGTGGTTGCGGAAGTTGACCTGGAAGCGACTGATCCAGCCCCCGCGAGTGGCAAATGCCTGGATCTGAACGCCCCCGGCGCGCAGGGTTTCACTGTAAGAACCAGGCAGGGCGTGGCTGCCGATGCTGTCATACAGCACATACACTTGAACACCTTGCGCCGCTTTTTCAAGCAGCAGTGCTTGTAAGCGTTTGCCCAAGTCATCGTCATGGATGATAAAAAACTGGACCAGCACCACTTCCTTGGCACCGCGAATGGCCTCGAAGATGGCGTCGAAAGTGGCCGTGCCATTGATCAGTAAACGAACTTTGTTATTCGCCAGGCACGGCATGCGCCCCAGCTTTGGCATGGCTCGCAAGGAGGTGTAGGCGCTAGAGTTTCGAGCGGCCAACGCTTCTTCGACCCAGGGGCGCCAGTTAAGGTTGGCAATGGCTTCGCGCATTTCCTGATTGGCTTCGCGACGGGCGCGAATGTAGTCATCGAAAGTACTGCGGCCAAAAATCAGGTAAGGGATAAGCGTAAGGTAGGGAATGAAGAACAGTGACATCGCCCAGGCAATCGCACCTTGGGCCGTTCTTACGGTCAGAACGGCATGCACGGCGGCAATGAGGCCGAGCGTGTGGATCAGTAAAATCAAGTAACCGAGAACGTGGGTGCCGTGAAAATCCATGCGTATCCTTGCTCCTCAATGGTACCAAGTGCTTAATCAGTGGCTGATGCAATGCCAGCCCTTTTCCAACGTTTCATACCGACCTAACCGTGGGAGCGACTTGATGAATATTCGTGTGCTTGGGCTGCTTATGGCCTGTGGTTTATCGATTCCTGTGGCTCACGCCCAAATGCTGCAGCCCGGCCTTTGGGAGCTGACCTCCAGCAATATGCAGGTGGATGGCCAGCAGCTTCCGGACCTGCAAGTGATGTTAGGTCAATTGCAGAACATGCTGACCCCTGAACAAAAAGCCCAGTTAGCGAGCCAAGGGCTCACCATGGGAGGTAAAGGTGTTCAGGTGTGCCTGACGCCGGATCAAGTGAAGACCCATGATATCCCGCTTACCGACCCGAAGTCTGGCTGTAACCAGCAGATCACTGAGCGTAGTGGAAATCAGTGGAAGTTTCGTTTTAGTTGCCCCAACGCGCAGGGTGCAGGAACTGCGACCTTCGCCAGTGACCGTGAGTTCACTACTCAGGTGTACGGCACGTTCAATGCGACCGGCCTTCAACAGAAGGGCAGCATGGATACCCGCGCGGTCTGGCTGGGCCAAAACTGTGGCACCGTCAAACCGCGCACGTAACCCATCAGAACTCGTTTTGCAGTGCTTTATAGCCGCGCACCAAATCCACATTGGTGCGCGCTACGTCCTCTGAAAATTCTGATGCGCTGACACTGACCGGGGCAAATGCACTCAGGTCAGTGGCCGGCCCGATGCGCGTGGTGGACGGCACGTAGAAGTTATCGGGCAGGTCGCGGCCATCGACCACTGAGTTGTGCCGCACCACGCAGCCACTGCCCAATTCGCAATTAAACAGAACACTGTTGAAACCGATGAACACCCGATCAGCTACCCGGCAGGGGCCGTGAACGATTGAACGGTGGGCGATGGAGGTGTACTCGCCAACTGTGACAGGTGCCCCCGATTTTGAGTGAATCACCACACCGTCCTGGATGTTGGAATTGGCACCGATGGTGATCGGTTGCATGGCACCGTGTTCGTCCACTTCATCGGCCCGTATAACGGCATACGGGCCCACAAACACGTTCTCGCCAATCACCACTTTGCCGCAGATGATTGCCGTGCGGTCGACGTAGGCTGACTCCGCAATCTGCGGTAAATCCCCAGAAGGGTTTTTACGGATCATGGCGTTCTCCAGTTCCAACGGCTTTCGGCTACCGCGTCGTGGCTGTGCAGGCTTTCGGCGTGAACCACCCTCACGCTCAAACCATCGATCCCGTTCATGTTCTTCACGGCACTGTTCAGTCGCCTTGCGGCATCCTCACAGAACATTAAGTTCTGGCCGTTAGCCAAGGCGAATGCTTGTTCGTCGGCGCGCTTCACAGCCGTTTGAACCGCCGTTCCCAGAGCGGACTCAATCGTATCAATCAGCAGATTGATGGGGAGCTGTTGGTGTTCATTACCGAGAAGCACCTGAGTGTGTGCCGTGCTTCGTTGACTGTGGGGTGTCGCAACAATGCCCTGAGCGCTGCCGAGCCACGTCACTACCCGCGAATGCTCTAACGACTGGTTGGCAAAGTCGCTGACGAATTGTTGTTGGATCAATTGCCGAGCCAAGGCCGCTGAGCAGGGGCATGTCGATGAATAGTTCACGTCGATTTTTAGTTCCACGTGGAACATTCCGTTTTTCAAAGACGCTTTGATCCTGACGGGGTAGCTCTTCCATCCACTCAATGGGCTGACCAGTGCGGGCCGGTTCAGCAGGACATGGGTGTGAATATTCAAGTAGGCACAGGTCGATAAGTCGTCATGACTGTCGAGGAACTGCTGCAAAATTTTCTTTAAAAGTAACGGGTTCAGGGCCTGTGACTCGAGCACATTTAACGCAAGGAAAAGTCGCGACATATGGATGCCGCGTGCATCGACATCATCCAGGCTGACGCCGGCATCGGCTGTGGCCGGCAGGCGCTGACCCTCGATCAGCACCGGTAAGGCAATACCACACATACCCACCCATTCCAGTGGAACGGTTTGGTACGTGTGTTCTGACGCAATGTCGGGAAGGGTTAGAGCGGTCATAAGGGCTTCCAGTAGTGAATGGCGATATTGTTACAACATAACAATTCTAATCCTTTGTATTGTTATAATGTATCATTATCGAGAGCCGCCCTCGGCCACCCAACAGCGGGCACTTTGACCTGCCAACCCTGATGAGGAACTTCCATGCCAAAACGTCTGCCGGTGACAGTGCTGTCCGGTTTTCTCGGCGCAGGTAAAAGCACCCTGCTGAATTATATTTTGCGTAACCGCGAGCATTTACGCGTGGCGGTGATTGTTAACGATATGAGTGAAATCAATATCGATGGCAGTGCGGTTCAGCGTGATGTCAGCCTCAATCGCGCGGAAGAAAAATTGGTCGAAATGAGCAACGGCTGCATTTGCTGCACGCTGCGCGAAGACCTGCTGCAAGAGGTCAGTGCGCTGGCCAGAGAGGGGCGCTTTGATTATTTACTGATCGAGTCCACGGGTATTTCAGAGCCGCTGCCCGTGGCAGAAACCTTCACTTTTCGTGATGACACAGGCCAAAGCCTTGCCGATATCGCGCGATTGGACACGATGGTGACCGTGGTCGATGGCATGAATTTTTTGCAGGATTACCAGGCCGCAGACAGTTTGGCTTCTCGCGCGCAGCTTCAAGAAGACGATGATGAGCGTTCCATTACGGACCTGTTGATCGAACAAATCGAGTTCGCTGACGTTATTTTGATCAGCAAAATTGACCTGATCAGCCGTGCCGAGCGCGAAGAATTGATTGCCATCCTTGAGCGCTTAAACGCTCAAGCCGAAATCATTCCGATGGTCATGGGCGAAGTGCCGCTGAATAAAATAGTGGATACCGGTCGCTTTGACTTTGAACGGGCCGCTCAGGCCCCGGGTTGGCTGCAAGAACTGCGCGGTGAGCACGTGCCTGAAACTGAGGAATATGGCATTGCCTCGACCGTTTACCAGGCGCGTCGGCCTTTCCACCCCGAGCGTTTTTTCAATTTTATTGACCGTCCCTGGACCAACGGCAAATTATTGCGTTCCAAGGGTTTCTTCTGGCTGGCCAGCAAGTATCAGGAAGCGGGCAGTTGGTCGCAGGCGGGCGGTTTGATGCGCTATGGCTTTGCTGGGCGCTGGTGGCGCTTTGTTCCCCGCGATCAATGGCCACAAGACGCCGACGCCAAGGCTGAAATCTTGAAAAAGTGGCTGCCGGACACTGCGGATTGCCGTCAGGAGTTGGTCTTTATTGGTCAGCATCTCGACGTTGCCCAACTGACGACTGAGTTGGAAGCGTGCTTGCTCACAGAGGTAGAAATGGCATTGGGCATTGAGGGCTGGCAGCACCTGAACGACCCTTTTGGTCAATGGCATGAGGAGGAGGTGGCATGAGTCATCACTCGGCACTGAGTCCTGCGACGCAGGTGCGTCAGGTGCGGGGAAAAACCCCGAATGTTCTGGTTAATGTGCTGGAAGATGACGTCAATCTGGCGATATGGCAGCGCCCATTACCCCTGCATATCGCTGATTTTGGAGCGCTATTACTGTCGTTGGACGAGCCACTGGCGGACGCCATCAGCCTGGAAATAAAGGACGAGAAAGTACCGCCCAACCTTAAGGGGCTCGCTTCGCGCTTTAGCGACCTGGAAGGCTATGAGGGCTTTGTGGCGGATGTGGCGTGGCTTGTCAGTGTCTATGCCAGTCTGCTGGGTGTAAAACGTGTAGGGCTGCGCCTCAGGGTCTTGGATAAGGCGATGTGCCCACGGTTCCATGTGGACCATGTACCTGTACGACTGATTACCACGTATGCGGGAATGGGGAGTCAGTGGCTGCAGGAAGGTGCGATGGAGCGGTGTCATTTGGGTCAGTTGCACGCCGAACCGACACAAACCTCGCTTATTGAGCGCATTGATACCGGGGATGTGGCGCTGCTCAAAGGTGAAAAATGGCGGGGTAACGAAGGTCTGGGGTTGATTCATCGTTCTCCGGCATTGGCTGAGGGGGAACGTAGGCTGATTTTGACCCTGGATTGGCTGGCCTAAGGCATATTGCTTCTTTCGATCCATACAGAAGCTGGCAATGATGCTGCAGAACATACCTACCCATGTGATTGCCGGGCCGTTGGGTGCCGGCAAAACCAGCCTCATTCAGCACCTGATGACACTAAAACCCGCACACGAACGCTGGGCGGTATTGGTCAACGAGTTTGGGCTGATAGGCCTGGATGCGGCGTTGATGAGCCAAGGTGATGGCACTATTGCCATTGCCGAAGTGGCGGGCGGGTGTGTGTGTTGTGTCAATGGCGCGCCTTTTCAGATCGGTTTGGGCCGCCTTTTACGCAAGGCTCAACCTGATCGGGTTTTTATCGAACCCTCCGGCCTGGGGCATCCTGCCCAAATCATGAAGCAGCTGAGCGAAGCCCCTTGGGCCGGTGTTTTGGAGTTACAGCCATGCGTGATGGTCTTGGACGCACAGGCAATGGCGCAGGGGAAACCCTTGCCTGAAACCCAGAAAACCGCCCTGAAAAGTGCCGGTTTAGTGGTCATGAATAAATCTAATAGTGTGCCCAATGAGCAACGTGAGCAGATTGAATACAGCCTGCCAAAGTGCCCTGTTCTATGGGTCGAGCATGGCTGCATCCCGCTGAATACGCTGCCTTCAGCGAATATGAAAGTTGCTCACGCTGTGGATAACTCATTGATTTATAAAGATTTTAACCAATTAAGCGGCGTTTTTTCAGGCCCCGAAGTGCCGATTCTGCAGGTTCAGCATCAGGCACAAGGGTGGAGTGTAGGATGGCGCTGGCATGCCTCGCAGTCGTTCGACCTGGAAGCACTCCAGCAGTGGCTGCAAAGCCTGAATTGGCGTCGTGCAAAGCTGGTTTTTCGCACGCCCCACGGCTGGTTTTCGACCAATTCTCTGGAAAACACCCTTGCCCCCTGGAAACCCAGCGAGTGGAGGCAGGATTCGCGCATGGAATTGATCTTTGATTGCTCACAAGACCTGGATTCACTGCGAGCCGGCTTAGAAAACTGCCGAATCGTACCTGCTCAGCCGCTTTAAGGCCTCAAAACGCGGCTTTTGTGCTGGTAAAATTGTCCTACAATTATAATCTGTGTTGTACAGATTCCCCCCCTTAAACGCTCTAGATACGTCTATCTCAAGGGTTTCAGGGGTTTTTAAAGTCAATGGATACGGGATGAAGCCAAGTTATCCACAGGCCCGGGTCAGTGGCGGGTCTTGCTGTGTTCCTGGCGCCATTGGCTTAATTCAATCACTTGAGCGCTGGGGATTTCGCTCGGTTGGGGCTCGGTCTTGATCGGGTAGGGGGGCAGTTCGATTTTGGCGCTGTGAGGGCCGAACTGCGTGATAGTGCCCGTGTGGCGTTGCTCACCGGTTACCGTGAACTCAAAGGTGTAGACACGGGCCAAGCGCTTGTTGCCATTGGCATCGGCGACAAAGCCGATTTTCTTTAGGGCAACGTTCTCATCCAGCAACTCGATATCGAGATTTTTGCAGTGCTGCTTGACCCGCTCCAGCGCCCGCTCGCGTAGGCCATGGTTGTGCCACAACCAGGCACCCGCCGCTGCCAGCAACATCAGCACGCACATATTTCCAAGGGTCAGCATCAGAGAGACTCCAACAGATTCAGCTCAGCTTAACTGTGTCTTTAGCCTGTCGTACAGGCTGTGTTTAGTCGCATACTGCGTGGCTTGAATCCATCTGCAGTCTGGAATCCGGCATGAAACGCACACCTCACTTACTTGCTATCCAATCCCACGTGGTTTTCGGCCATGCCGGCAACAGTGCCGCGGTATTTCCCATGCAGCGTGTGGGCGTGAACGTATGGCCTTTGAACACGGTGCAGTTCTCAAACCATACACAGTATGGTCAATGGGCCGGCGAAGTGATGGCCCCCGAGCAGATTCCGGCGTTGATTGAAGGGATTGCCACCATTGGCGAGCTGGGGAACTGTGATGCTGTACTGTCCGGCTACCTGGGCAGTGCTGCCCAAGGGCGAGCCATTTTGAGCGGCGTGGCGCGTATCAAGGCCGTCAACCCTCAGGCGCTGTACCTGTGCGATCCGGTGATGGGCCACCCTGAAAAGGGCTGCATCGTGCCGCAGGAGGTCAGTCACTTTCTGCTCAATGAAGCGGCAGCGGTGGCGGACTTTCTGTGCCCGAACCAGTTGGAACTGGACAGCTTTTGTGGGCGTCAGCCGCAATCGCTGCTGGATTGCCTGGCCATGGCGCGCAGCCTGTTGGCCCGTGGCCCCAAAGCCGTGCTGGTCAAACATTTGGCTTACCCGGGCAAGGTGCCAGACAGTTTCGAGATGCTGTTGGTGACCGAGCAAGGGAATTGGCATTTACGCCGCCCCCTGTTGGCGTTCCCACGCCAGCCGGTGGGTGTGGGCGATCTGACGTCAGGTTTGTTCCTGGCGCGAGTGCTATTGGGGGATAGCCTGGTGGCCGCGTTTGAATTCGCGGCGGCGGCGGTGCATGAAGTGCTGCTTGAAACCCAGGCCTGCAACAGCTACGAGTTGCAACTGGTGCGTGCTCAAGACCGCATCGCTCATCCGCGTGTGCGTTTTGAGGCGCAGCCAATCGTGCTGTAAAACGGCTGCTCGCGGTCTTTTCACGATCGCGAGCAACCTTGCGCCAGGCGCTTTTTACACGCCTTCGTGTTTTAGCTCCAAATAACGCTGCTCCAGTTCCTGACGAATCTGGCGACGTTGCTTGCCCTGGATAAAGCGTCGTTTGTCTTCGCTGTTAACCGGCTGTAGAGGCGGTACAGCGGCGGGCTTACGGTCGTCGTCCACCGCCACCATGGTGAAGAAACAACTGTTGGTGTGGCGCACCGAGCGTTCACGAATGTTCTCGGTGACGACCTTGATCCCTACCTCCATGGAGGTATTGCCGGTGTAGTTGACTGATGCCAGAAAGGTCACCAATTCGCCGACGTGAATCGGCTCACGAAAAATCACCTGATCCACCGACAACGTGACGACATAGCGACCTGCATAACGGCTGGCGCAGGCGTAAGCGACTTCATCGAGGTACTTGAGCAGGGTTCCGCCGTGAACATTGCCAGAAAAATTGGCCATGTCCGGTGTCATTAAAACCGTCATCGACAGTTGGGCGTTTCCGGGTTCCATAGCAGCAGGCTCGCGGTTGTGTTGCAGCAGTGAATAAGGAGGTATCTCTGCGGATACTTGTCGATTTTTGAAACAGTTATTAACGGGACGCTACCGTTTTGACAGCCGTCACGCTGATTTCTATCTGTTTCCATATATTGCACCGCCTTTCTAGAGGAAGTCGCGGTGTTAACCTTCGAAAGCCCGATACATGGGTAATTCCTACACTTAAATCAGTCTACAGGCACAGACAAATGCGCTGTGCCTGACGTTCTGTTGCTGAGAAACACTTAATCAAGGAGGCGCCACGCCATGCATGCCATCAGTTTTATTCAGGATCTGGCAGTTATCATGCTGGTCGCAGGTGTGGTGACGATACTGTTTCACCGATTCAAGCAACCGGTTGTGCTGGGCTACATCGTAGCCGGTTTTATTATCGGCCCACACACCCCGCCGTTTGGCCTTATCCACGACGAAGACACGATTAAAACCCTGGCCGAGCTGGGCGTGATTTTCCTGATGTTTTGCCTGGGGCTGGAATTTAGCCTGCGCAAACTGTTCAAGGTCGGAGCCACAGCCTTTATCGCAGCGTTTATGGAAATTACGCTGATGATCTGGGTCGGCTACGAAATTGGCCGCTGGTTTGACTGGAGCACCATGGACTCGCTGTTCCTGGGTGCCATTCTGGCGATTTCGTCGACCACCATCATCGTTAAGGCGCTGAACGACCTGAAGATGAAAAACGAGCGCTTCGCGCAGCTGATTTTTGGCGTGTTGATCGTTGAAGATATCTTGGGCATTGGCATTATTGCCCTGCTGTCGAGCATTGCCGTCAGCGGCAGTGTGAGCCCTGAAGAGGTTTTTTCGACTGTCGGCAAGTTGTCGCTCTTTATGATCGTGGCCTTGGTGATCGGCATCTTGCTTGTACCGCGGGTGTTGGCCTATGTCGCGAAATTTGAAAGCAATGAGATGTTGCTGATTACGGTGCTGGGCCTGTGCTTTGGCTTCTGCCTCCTGGTGGTCAGGCTCGAGTACAGCATGGTGCTAGGTGCCTTTTTGATCGGTGCCATCATGGCCGAGTCGCGCCAGTTGCTGAAAATCGAGCGCTTGATCGAGCCCGTACGTGATTTGTTCAGTGCCATTTTCTTTGTGGCCATCGGGTTGATGCTTGATCCCGCGATTCTGTGGGAATACGCCTTACCGATTGTGGTTATTACCTGTGCAGTGGTGCTGGGCAAGATGCTTTCTTGCGGGCTGGGTGCTTTTATCGCGGGCAATGACGGGCGCACTTCGTTGCGAGTTGGCATGGGGCTTTCTCAGATTGGTGAATTTTCATTCATCATCGCGGCGCTGGGTATGTCATTACAGGTCACCAGCAGCTTCCTGTACCCCGTAGCGGTCGCGGTGTCGGTACTGACGACCCTGATGACGCCTTACCTGATTCGCGCCGCAGATCCGCTCTCGCTCAAGCTGGCACACGTGATGCCTGGCCGTTTGTCGCGGGTGTTCGGGTTATATGGCGAATGGTTGCGCAGCATTCAGCCGCAGGGTGAGGGGGCGTTGCTGGCGGCCATGATCCGTAAAATACTGCTTCAAGTCGGCGTTAATCTGGCGTTGGTGATCGCGATCTTCTTTGCTGGCGGCTACTTTGCACCCCGGATTGCGGAGTCTTTGCAGGGGTGGGTTGCACGGTCAACCTGGCAAAACAGTTTGATCTGGGGGGCCGCTTTGTTGCTGTCGCTGCCGTTCCTGATCGCGGCTTATCGCAAGCTTAAAGCGTTGTCGATGCTGTTGGCGGAGATGGGGGTTAAAGCGGAGGTGGCAGGTCGTCACACTCAGCGTGTGCGTCGGGTGATTGCCGAGATCATTCCGATCTTGTCGCTACTGGTCATCTTCTTGCTGTTGTCCGCGCTGTCCGCGAGCATTTTGCCGACCAATGAACTGCTGATCATTATCGCCGTGGTTGCGGCAGGCGTGGCCGCTGTGCTGTGGCGCTGGTTTGTGCGCATCCATACGCGCATGCAAGTGGCGTTGCTGGAGACGCTGGACAATCACAAGGAAGGCGGGCACTAACAGCCCCCCTGTAGGAGCGTGCTTGTTCGCGATCTTTTAACGGATCAAAAAATCGCGAGCAAACCCGTTCCCTCAGAGGCGTGTATCAGCTTTCCAGCCACACGTCCCGGGCCCAGTGCCAGACCGATTCCCACGTTTCTTCGGTGACGAGTTCTTCTTCGCCGGACCACAGCACCACGGTGCCGTCTTCCTCGACGCAGTAGTAATCGTCGCCGTCCTGGCAAATAGGGATCAGCTCGCGCGGAACACCCAAGTCCCATGCCGTCGCAGCCACTTCCGGCAGGTAGGTGTGGGATTGTGGATCGGTCACGGTGACCGGTTCCAGGCTGCCGTACACCACATCGCTGACGGTGAGCAAAAACTCTTTGAAGACAAACGGAATATCGATGAACAGTTGTTCTTCGATTTCCACCAGCAGGTCTTCATCAGGCAGTTCCAGTGGAACAGGTACAGGCTCGTTTTTATCGCGTAGCTCTTCGATGATCTCTTCCACGACCTCAATCCTCATACTCTATGGCGCGGTTTTAGATGACGCGTTTTATACAGTAGCTTGTTATAAGTGCAATCGTGAAATGCAAAGCCCCGGACAAGTCCGGGGCTTTGGTTCATGCCTGTAACACTGCAGGGATCAGCCGTTTTGGCGGATACCGGCGACCAGCCAAGGCTGGTTTTCGCCTTGTTGGCGTTCCATGTTCCAGCTTTCGCTGAAGGCTTCGCCCTGGTCAAAGCGCGAGGACTTCGAGATACCGCTGAACGTCAGAGTCGCCATGGTCTTGTCGGCGCGATCATCCAGGCCGTCCAGTTGCACGGTCAGGTTATCGATGTAGGTGGAGTTGAAGCCTTCACCCAGCTCAGCACGTTCGCGCTTGAGGAACTCAAGCATTTGCGGTGTAACGAACTCAGTGATCTTGTCCATTTCGTTGGCATCCCAATGCTGTTGCAGGGACTGGAAATGGTTGCGCGCAGCTTCCAGGAAGCTCTGCTCGTTGAACCAGGCCGGCGCGTTGATCACCGGACGGGCTGCTGGAGCAGCCGAACCGCCACCGAAGATCGAGGCGGTGGCAGGTTTGGCATCAAACACTTCACGTTCCATTGGCGCGTGACCTGCTGGAGCCATCATTTCAGCTTGTTTGCGGCGACGGGCAGCAATAAAGCGGAAGATGACGAAGGCGATGACCGCCATGATCAGGATGTCGAAGAACTGCATGCCCTGGAAGCCGCCGCCCATGAACATGGAGGCGAGCAAGCCACCTGCCGCGAGGCCGGCCAGAGGGCCGAGCCAGCGCGAAGCACCACCGGCTTTGGCAGCTGCGCCTGCAGCGCCAGCGGCAGCTGCCGGTGCGGCGGCTGTCGCGGGTGCAGCTTGACGTGTTTGGTGGGCAGGTGCTGAACCAGCACTTTTGCCGCCGCCAAAGCGTTTGGCGTTCGCGTCCAGGCTCATCGTCAAACCGATGCACAACGCCATGGCGATGCTAAGAAAACGTTTCATAAAGGGAGTTCCCATTTGTGGTTAACACGCGCGCCATGTTGCACAGCTGAGGTGTGACTGGCTAGTGTCGAAGTGTTTCTGGCTTTTGCGTATTTATCTGCAAGGCTTAGATTTTTTAGGCGTAGGAAATAGGAATATATTGTGCGGGAACTGGCCTTCCAGCTCCCGCACTACCCTTACCCTATCGCTGAAAAGCTGTCGCGTTGCTGTCAGACCGCTTCAAGTTTGGCGTAGCCCATCATCAGCCACTTACTGCCTTCGGGAAAGTTGACCTGCACCCGCGCTTGAGCCCCCGCGCCTTCGAAGTTGAGGATCACGCCTTCGCCGAACACCGCGTGGCGAACCAGTTGCCCGAGCTTGAATTCGGTCTCCGGGATTTCCGACCCGCCAAACAGCGTGCTTGCGCTTTGCTTCTGACCGCCCCCGAAAGGCCGGCTGACGCTGTTGGACAGACGAACTTCCTGAATAAGACCTTTTGGCACCTCGCGCACGAAGCGCGACACCTTATTGTAGGTTTCATTGCCATAGAGGCGACGGGTCTCAGCATAGGTCATCACCAGCTGTTGCATGGCCCGAGTGATGCCCACGTAAGCCAGGCGACGTTCCTCTTCAAGGCGTCCGGGCTCTTCCAGGCTCATCTTGTGCGGGAACAGGCCTTCTTCCATGCCCACCAGGAACACATAGGGGAACTCCAGCCCTTTGGCGCTGTGCAGCGTCATCAGTTGGATACCGTCTTCATGCTCTTGCGCTTGGGTATCGCCAGCCTCCAGCGATGCGTGCCCGAGGAAGGCAGCCAAGGGCGACAGCTCTTCGTCTTCTTCCGTGTTTTCGAAGTTGCGTGCAGCGCTAACCAGTTCCTCAAGGTTTTCTACCCGGGCCTGACCTTTCTCGCCTTTTTCTGCCTGATGGTAGGCAATCAGCCCGCTTTGCTCGATCACGGTCTGGGTCATCAGATGCAGCGGCATCTCCATGACTTTGGCGGCGAGGTGCTCGATCAGTTCGACAAACCCTGCAATGGCCCCTGATGCGCGGCCGGGTAAGGCTTTATTGGCGATCAACTGGCGCATGGCCTCCCACATTGACACGTCACTGTGGCGTGCGTGTTCGCGGATGGCTTCAACGGTTTTTTCGCCAATGCCGCGGGCCGGGACGTTAATGACCCGCTCCAGCGCGGCATCGTTGCCACGGCCTTCCAGCAAGCGCATGTAGGCCATTGCATTTTTGATTTCGGCGCGTTCGAAGAAGCGCTGGCCACCATAAATACGGTAAGGGATTCGCTCACGCAGCAAGGCCTCTTCCAGTACCCGTGATTGGGCGTTGGAGCGATACAAAATAGCGATATCGCTGTGAGCCAGGCCGGTTTTCAGCGCGCTTTCGATGGTTTCGACGACATAACGGGCTTCGTCGTGTTCGTTGAAGGCCGCGTACAAATTGATGGCTTCGCCTTCGCCGCCATCGGTCCACAGCTCTTTGCCCATGCGCCCGCTGTTGTTGGCGATGAGGGCGTTGGCGGCTTTGAGGATGCCGGCGGTGGAGCGGTAGTTTTGCTCCAGGCGAATGGTCTCGGCATCCGGGAAGTCGGTGGAATATTGGTAGATGTTTTCAATTTTTGCGCCGCGCCAGCCGTAGATCGACTGGTCGTCATCGCCTACCACCATCAGGCTGTCGCCGCCCTGGGCCAGTAACCGCAGCCAAGCGTATTGCACGGCGTTGGTGTCCTGGAACTCATCCACCAAGATGTGTCGGAAGCGCTTTTGGTAATGCGCCAGCAGGCCCGGGTTGTCGCGCCACAGGTCAAGGGCGCGTAGCAGTAATTCGGAGAAGTCGATGACACCCGCACGTTGGCAGGCCGCCTCATAGGCCTCGTAGATGCTGCGCATGGTAGCCAGGAACAAATCGCCACTGGCCTGGATATGTTGCGGGCGCAAGCCTTCGTCTTTTTGGCCGTTGATAAACCACTGCGCCTGACGCACAGGCCAGCGTTGTTCATCCAGCCCCAGTTCACGTATCACGCGTTTGACCAAGCGCTGCTGGTCATCACTGTCGAGAATCTGGAAGGTCTGGCTCAGCCCGGCCTCTTGCCAGTGAGCGCGTAACAGGCGATGTGCCAGGCCGTGGAAAGTGCCGACCCACATACCGGCCGGGCTTATCCCCATCAACTGCTCGATGCGGTGGCGCATCTCGGCCGCCGCCTTGTTGGTGAACGTCACCGACAACACAGAGTGTGGGGACGCGTTCTCGACCTGGATCAACCAGGCGATACGGTGCACCAGCACACGGGTTTTGCCGGAACCTGCGCCGGCCAGAACCAACTGACGGCCGACGCTGGCTGTGACAGCCTGACGTTGGGCATCGTTGAGGGAATTTAACAGGAGAGAGAGATCATCGCGCATCAGGGCATTTTAGGGGCTGTTGGCGTTTCATTGCTAGCTGCGCAGTGGTCATGCGTCGAGTACCCGAAAAGAGAGCGGGGCCGATGTAGAGCGGGGGGCAAAATGTGAGGCGGATATTTAATCTATTTATTGAGGGATGCCCGTTTGGTCGCGGGCATTGCTTGTGTATGCTCGGGCGACATTTTGGCTGATCCATTATTTTAAGAATTTTGCCGATGATTCAGGGTATTCACTCGCCAGGCGTGTTTTTCGGCATCGCGTTCGGTCTTTCGCTGGCCCTGGTGGGCGCTCTGAACGTATACATCAAACGGATTCATCAACGCCGGTTGGCGCGTCGCTCACACCACCAGGGCCTGTTCGACGATTTGCAACAAGCCAATGTGCGCAGTGAGCAGCTCAACCTTGAGCTGGCGCGCGAGGTGGAACAGCGTCGCCTGGCTTCTACCGTGTTTGAAGCCGCCAGCGAAGGCATTGTCATCCTTGATCCCGGGTACACCATGCTGGCGGTTAATCAGGCCTTCAGACGTATCACCGGTTACGCGCTTGAAGAGATGGTGGGGCACCGGGTGGATGAGCTGGCTTGTAGCCGCGACGCCCATCGGCATTTTTCCGCGATAAAGGCTTCATTACGCCAGCACGACACTTGGCAAGGCGAGCTGGTTGAAACCCGCAAGAATGGCCAACTGTACCCACAGTGGTTGCAGCTCAAGGTGGTGCGTGACGACGCCGGGCATGTCAGCCATATAGTGGCGTTTATCACTGACCTGTCAGCGCGCCGCACGGCGGAGGCGCGGGTACGCCACCTGACGCATTTCGACGAGTTGACCGGCCTGGCCAACCGGCTGTTGTTCAAGGAGCGCCTGGAAGAAGCTCATCAGCGGGTTCGCCAAGGGTCGCGCAACCTGGCGCTGCTGCACATTGACCTGGACCGTTTCAAACTGCTCAACGACAGCCTCGGCCATGAACTGGCTGACCAGGTGCTGCAACAGGTGGCCGAACGTATCACCAAGGCGTTGCCTGAAGCCGACACGATTGCGCGGCTGTCCGGCGATGAGTTTGCCGTGTTGTTTGATGCGTATGGCAGCCTGACCAGCCTGGCGCGGGTGACCACCCGGTTGCTGAGCAAGTTGAGCCGTCCCCTGATAGTGGATGGCCATGAACTGGTTATCAGCACATCGATTGGTATCAGTCTGCTGCCTGACAGCGCCCGTGATACGGCTACCCTGATTCATCAGGCCAACAAAGCCATGCAACAGGCCAAACACTTCGGAGGTGGCACTTTTCAATTTTTCAGCCACAGCTTGCAACACAGCCCGCTTGAACGCTTGCAACTGGAAAATCAACTGCGCAAGGCCATTGCCGAAGGCCAGCTCAATGTTTTTTATCAGCCCAAGCTCTGCCTGAAGACGGGGCGGCTGCATGCTGCAGAAGCGCTGGTGCGCTGGGATCACCCGCAGTTGGGGAGTGTGCCGCCGAGTGATTTTATTACGCTGGCTGAAGAGACCGGCCTGATAGGTGCCATTGGCGAGTTTGTGTTGCGTGAAGCCTGCCGCCAGGCGTTTGAATGGCAACGCTCGGGGCTTGCGCCGATACGGATGTCGGTCAACTTGTCTGGCCATCAACTGCGCCAGGGCAAACTCGTCAGCCTGGTGCGTCAGGTGCTGGAAGAGACCGGTCTGCCCCCTCATTGTCTGGAACTGGAACTCACCGAAAGCCAGTTGCTCGACAATGTTGAATACGTCATTGCGACTTTCCGGCAGTTGCACGAGTTGGGCGTGAAGTTGGCCATTGATGATTTCGGTACCGGCCACTCGTCACTCAGCTACCTGAAACGTTTTGCGGTGGACTACGTGAAGATTGATCAGGTCTTTATTCGCGGCGTGGGCCGCTTAAGTGAAGACGATGCCATTACCAAGGCGATTATTGCGATGGCCCACAGCCTGGATTTGAAAGTGGTGGCGGAAGGTGTCGAAGATGAGGTGCAAATCAGCTTTCTCAAAGCGCAGCAGTGTGACGAAGTGCAGGGCTTTTTCATTAGCCGGCCGATCAATGCCATGGCCTTGGGTGATTTGCTGCGCTCAGGCATCGTTATTGTGTAGTGCTTCAGGCGGTGGCCTGAAACCGCTGTGACGGGGGGTTGGCGGTAATGAGGCGTGTTGTCATGACGTATTGGTTGGGCAGAAAGTCGATTCTTGTAGTATAACTACAAGAATGCTACATCCCCGGCGATTGCCGCTTACCGACCGAGTCCAGCCCTTTGAACCTGCTGCAACATATCGCCCAGTCACGCCACCTGTTACGGAAATCGGAACTCAAGGTCGCCGATCACGTGCTGCTTGATCCTGCGGCGGTAATGCACAGCTCCATGGCCGACCTCGCTCACAGTGTCGGCATCAGCGAGCCCACGATCGTGCGTTTTTGCCGAGCTATAGGCTGCTCAGGGTTTCAGGACCTGAAACTCAAGCTGGCGCAAAGCCTGGCGGCGGGGGCGAGTTTTGGCCAGTTCGCCATTCACGAAGACGATTCGGTGGCGGACTACAGCCTCAAAATCTTCGACACCACGCTGCATACCCTGATGGATGTGCGTGAGAATCTGGACCCCGTGGCTTTGCAGCGCGCCGTGACCGCGATGTCTCAGGCCCAGCGCGTCGAGTTTTATGGGTTTGGGGCGTCAGGTGCCGTGGCGGCCGATGCCCAGCACAAGTTTTTCCGTTTGCTGCTGACGGCGGCGGCGTATTCCGACCCGCACATGCAAGCGATGTCGGCGGTGACCTTGAAGCCGACGGACGTGGCCATCTGTATCTCCCAGTCGGGCCGTTCCAAAGACTTGCTGATTACCGCCAACCTGGTGCGTGAAAGTGGCGCAACGCTGATCACCTTGTGCCCCAGCCAAACCCCGTTAGCCGAGCTGGCGACGGTGAACCTGGCCATCGACGTACACGAAGACACGGAAATCTACACCCCGTTGACCTCGCGCATTGCTCACCTGGTGGTGATTGACGTGCTGGCAATGGGCGTGGCCATGGCCCGCGGCCCGAGCCTGGTCAACCACCTTAAAAGCGTGAAACGCAGCCTTCGCAGCTTGCGCCTGTCGCCAAAATCGCTGAAAAGCCACGAAGACTAGCGCCTGCGCGCGATCTTTTGATTTTTTAAAAGATCGCGAGCAAGCTCGTTCCTACAGGGTTAGTCAACACAAAAAACCGCAGTGTTCAGCACCTCGTCGCCCTTCATCCCCCTGTCATCGCGCTTTCGCCAAGCCGTCATAAACAACGTCCATTGTGAAACTCCCGTACACGCCTTGGGAGACTCGAAATGGCTCAGCCTTACGAAGAACGCAACAGCGCCGTCAAAACCCGCCGTCAACAGGAAGACCAGCGTCGCATGGCGTTTCGTCGTGCGATTGAAGACCGTTCTGATCAGCGCCAATTGCGCCTGGAAACAGCTGAATACCCCGACCTTGGTTCCATCAACTATTGGCTGGCCGCTCCGGCAACTGGCCGTCGAAGCGTTCAACCAGCGCGCTGATTTGCAGGCGCTCACTGCGAATAAACCCCAGAAACGCATGGGCGACTGGAGACAAGCGTTTGTCTTTGGCCTGCACCACGCACCAACTGCGGTACAGCGGCAACTCGTCGACCGGCAGCTCGCGCAGCAGGCCGGTCGCCAGCTCCAGGCTGACGGCGTGGCGTGTCAGCAAGGCCACGCCCAACCCGGCCACCGCGCATTCGCGTTGAGACTCGTTGGACGACACTTCCAGCGTTTGGCTGAAGTGCACACGTTTCTCCTTGAAGTATTCTTCGCACGCCATACGCGTCCCCGAGCCTTGCTCGCGCATCAGTAACGTGTAGGGCTCCAGATCCTGCAAGCGCAGCGGGCCCTGTTCGCATAGCGGGTGATCCGCAGGTGCGACGGCCACAATCGGGTTGTTCAAAAACGGCAGGAACTCCAGCCCCATGTCTTGCGGCACCATGGACATGATCACCAGGTCATCGCGGCTATCCGACAATCGCCGTACGGCTTGCGCTCGATTGACCACCGTGAGTTGCAAATTGACTTCGGGGTGCTGGCGCTTGAACGCGGCAAACAGGTGCGGCACAAAATATTTTGCGCTCGATTCGATGGCCAGTTTCAGTTGCCCTTGCAACGAACCCAGCAAGTCCGAGAGCTGCATATCGAGGTTTTCCAGGCGACCGAAAATATCTCGACTGGCGAGCTGAAGCGCTTCAGCGGCTTCCGTCATGTACAGCTTTTTGCCGACATAATCGAACAGAGGCTGCCCGATCAGTTCCTCTAGCTGCCGAATTTGTAGACTTACGGCGGGTTGCGTCAGCGACATTTCTTCTGCAGCGCGGCTATATGAGCGCAGCACACACACTTCGTTAAACACCTGAAGTTGTCTAAAAGTGATACGCATCAATGACTTACGCATTTTATGGCGGTTCTCTGATTTTCTTCAGGTTTTCACTATAAGTTTTTACTAATGCATAACCCAAGAATTATTGATTTTTGTTTATCAATGCGTGGGTCTAGTGTGGCGACAGAACGGTTCAGACACATTTGGACACGTGCAGGCCTGGTCTAGCAGGTCGTTTGTTCCATGGGCTTTAGGAAAAATCCAAGTGATAAAAAAGATCCTGATCGCCAACCGCGGAGAAATTGCCGTCCGCATCGTGCGTGCCTGCGCCGAGATGGGGATTCGCTCTGTTGCGGTTTATTCCGAGGCTGATCGCCACGCCCTGCACGTCAAGCGTGCCGACGAAGCGCACAGCATTGGTGACGACCCGCTGGCCGGTTACCTGAACCCGCGCAAGCTGGTGAACCTGGCGGTGGAAACCGGCTGTGATGCCCTGCACCCGGGTTATGGTTTTCTGTCGGAAAACGCCGAACTGGCGGATATCTGCGCGGAGCGCGGTATCAAGTTCATCGGCCCGGCGGCTGAAGTCATTCGCCGCATGGGCGACAAGACTGAGGCCCGCCGCAGCATGATCAAGGCCGGTGTGCCGGTCACGCCGGGCACTGAAGGCAACGTGGCCGATATCCACGAGGCGCTGCTTGAAGGGGAGCGCATTGGCTACCCGGTCATGCTTAAAGCCACCTCGGGTGGCGGCGGTCGCGGTATTCGTCGGTGCAACAGCCGTGAAGAACTGGAACAAGCTTTTCCTCGGGTGATCTCCGAAGCCACCAAAGCGTTTGGTTCGGCTGAGGTGTTCCTCGAAAAATGCATCGTGAACCCCAAACACATTGAAGCCCAGATCCTGGGTGACAGCTTCGGCAACGTGGTGCACCTGTTTGAGCGTGACTGCTCGATCCAGCGGCGTAACCAGAAGCTGATCGAAATCGCCCCAAGCCCTCAGTTGACCCCGGAACAGCGTGCCTATATCGGCGACCTGTCTGTGCGTGCCGCCAAGGCCGTGGGTTACGAGAATGCCGGTACCGTGGAGTTCCTGCTCGCCGAGGGCGAGGTGTACTTCATGGAGATGAACACTCGGGTGCAGGTGGAGCACACCATCACCGAAGAAATCACCGGCATCGACATTGTGCGTGAGCAGATCCGTATCGCTTCGGGCCTGCCGCTGTCGATCAAGCAAGAAGACATTCAGCACCGTGGCTTCGCCCTGCAATTTCGGATCAACGCGGAAGACCCGAAAAACAACTTCCTGCCCAGCTTCGGCAAGATCACCCGTTACTACGCGCCCGGCGGGCCTGGCGTGCGTACCGACACGGCGATCTACACCGGCTACACCATTCCACCGTATTACGACTCCATGTGTCTGAAACTGGTGGTGTGGGCACTGACCTGGGAAGAAGCGATGGACCGTGGTTTGCGCGCCCTCGACGACATGCGTCTGCAAGGGGTCAAAACCACCGCCGCGTATTACCAGGAAATCCTGCGTAACCCGGAATTCCGTAGTGGCCAGTTCAACACCAGCTTCGTAGAAAGCCATCCAGAACTGACCAACTACTCGATCAAGCGCAAACCCGAAGAGCTGGCCCTGGCCATCGCCGCCGCCATCGCCGCCCACGCGGGCCTGTGAGGAATAAAACAATGTCCAAGAAAATTTTCGTAACCGACACCATCCTGCGTGATGCTCACCAGTCGCTGCTGGCCACTCGCATGCGCACTGAAGACATGCTGCCGATCTGCGAGAAGCTCGACAAAGTCGGCTACTGGTCGCTGGAAGTGTGGGGCGGCGCGACGTTTGACGCCTGTGTGCGCTTTCTGAAAGAAGACCCGTGGGAGCGCCTGCGCCAACTGCGTGCAGCACTGCCCAACACCCGTCTGCAAATGCTGCTGCGCGGGCAGAACCTGCTGGGCTATCGCCACTACAGCGACGACGTGGTGAAAGCCTTTGTTGCCAAGGCGGCGGTTAACGGTATCGACGTGTTCCGTATTTTCGATGCCATGAATGACGTGCGTAACCTGCGCGTGGCCATTGAAGCCGTGAAAGCCGCTGGCAAGCACGCTCAAGGCACCATCGCCTACACCACCAGCCCGGTGCACACCATCGACGCGTTTGTGGCCCAGGCCAAGCAGATGGAAGCGATGGGGTGCGATTCGGTTGCCATCAAAGACATGGCCGGTCTGCTGACGCCATTCGCCACCGGCGACCTGGTGAAAGCGCTGAAGGCTGAAATTGGTCTGCCGATCTTTATTCACTCCCATGACACGGCGGGCCTGGCGGCCATGTGTCAGCTCAAGGCTGTGGAAAACGGTGCGAGCCATATCGACACCGCCATCTCCAGCTTCGCATGGGGCACCAGCCACCCGGGTACCGAGTCGATGGTTGCCGCCCTTAAGGGCAGCGAATACGACACCGGCCTCGACCTGGCACTGCTGCAGGAAATCGGTCTGTACTTCTACGCGGTGCGTAAGAAATACCACCAGTTCGAAAGCGAATTCACCGCTGTCGACACCCGTGTTCAAGTCAACCAGGTACCGGGCGGGATGATTTCCAACCTGGCCAACCAGCTCAAGGAACAGGGTGCCCTGAACCGCATGAGCGAAGTGCTGGCCGAGATCCCGCGTGTGCGTGAAGACCTGGGCTTCCCACCGTTGGTGACCCCGACGTCGCAAATCGTAGGCACTCAGGCGTTCTTCAACGTGCTGGCCGGCGAGCGCTACAAGACCATCACCAACGAAGTGAAGCTGTACCTGCAAGGCGGTTATGGCAAGGCTCCGGGCGTGGTCAACGAGCAATTGCGCCGTCAGGCCATCGGCAACGAAGAACTGATCGACGTGCGCCCTGCGGACCTGCTCAAGCCGGAAATGGTCAAGTTGCGCGGCGAAATCGGCGCGCTGGCCAAGTCGGAAGAAGACGTCCTGACCTTCGCCATGTTCCCGGACATTGGCCGCAAGTTCCTGGAAGAGCGTGAGGCGGGCACCTTGGCCCCTGAAGTTCTACTGCCGATTCCTGAGGCGGGTGGCGTGACCAAGGCCGGTGGCGAAGGCGTGCCGACCGAGTTCGTGATCGACGTTCACGGTGAAAGCTACCGCGTCGACATTACCGGTGTGGGCGTCAAGGCCGAAGGCAAGCGTCACTTCTACCTGTCCATCGACGGCATGCCCGAAGAAGTGGTGTTCGAGCCGCTCAACGAATTCGTGGGTGGGTCTGCCAGCAAGCGCAAGCAAGCGACTGAGCCGGGCCACGTCAGTACCGCCATGCCAGGCAACATTGTCGATGTGCTGGTCAAAGTGGGCGACACCGTCAAGGCCGGTCAGTCGGTGCTGATCACTGAAGCCATGAAGATGGAGACCGAGGTTCAGGCCGCCATCGCCGGTAAAGTTGTCACCATTCATGTGGTCAAAGGCGACCGCGTTAATCCGGGCGAAATTCTGATCGAAATCGAAGCCTGATACCGCCTTTGCTTCAAACGCTTTAAACCTCGGGGGAGCATGTGCTCCCCTTTTTTTTGGTGCGTAATTTGAGCGGATCATCTGCACTACAATGCAGTTTTTTGGCGCTAGGTGGGAATTAATCTGTATTAAAATGCATTTTAAGTAAGAGAAAGAGTGCTTTAACTGCACTATAATGCAGGTATAGAGTCAATTTCGGCCTTTGAAGTGCATTAAATTGCAGGTGAATGCATGTTTCAGCTAACCCTTCAGCTTTACAGCAATGGCCAATGGCAGGATGCGATGGCTTTAAAGTTTCCGGAGCCTGATAAGGGCTTTAACGGGCCCTGTCGGTTTGGTTACACGCAGGATTATCTGATTGAAAATCTGGAAGTGATCGACAGCCCTTTTTCACGGTCGGTCAGCGCTTACGTGCCTCTTGAATGGGATGCCCGGGACTCAAAAACGGCCCCGGCCTTTTTGCATGACATTGCACCCGCCGGTGCGGCGAAAAAAATACTGATCAAGCAGATAGGGCGAGAAAAACCTGAGCATCTGAGTGATGACTTATTTTTGCTTGGGCGCAGCACGCCGGGTCCTATCGGGCATTTACGCATAAAAGAGTCTCATGAGCGGTTGGATCAGCGTCAGGCGCTGGGTTTTACCCGTGAAGACGTGATCGTTCGCGACAATAGCTTTCTGGAATATGCCCACGAACAGGGCGCAGCCATTGGAGGTGCAACGGGAGCCGGCGGGGAGGCCCCGAAGCTATTGATGGCTGAAGCGGTTGATGGCCTGCTGTACCCGGATGCGACCCTTGAGGATGCCCGCGTAAAGCAGCACTGGTTTATCAAATTTGCGCGTAATAGGGCTCTTGAGCGGGATCAGATAATCTTGCGCAGCGAGTTTCTCTATTACAAAGCGCTGCAGTCGCTCGGGATTGAAACCGTGTCGGCCCAGGGGTTGGCGTTGGAAGAGGGCCGCAAGCCAAGTCTCTGGATGCAGCGTTTTGATCGAAATGTCACGGCGCGCGGTGTTGAACGCTACGCTGTGGAGTCGATTTACTCGCTTGCTCAAGTGACCGAGCCGGGCAGCACGATGACGCATCTTGAGGTGGTTGAGTTGCTTGCGGGGTTGTGGAGCCAGGCCGGGCAGCAGGGTCAGATTGAGGATTTGGTCGCCGAATACCTGCGTCGTGACGTGCTTAACAAGATTCTGGGTAACAGCGATAACCACGGTCGGAATACGGCGATTATTCGCGGCACCGATGCGTTTCGACTGGCCCCGATTTATGACCTGGCACCGATGGTCATGGACGACGAAGGGATTACTCGAACCACTAAATGGCCGTTGGAGATTGAGCGGGCCGGTGAGATTGATTGGCGCGCTGCGTGTGAATCGTTAAGTGCGATTGTCAGTCCCGACATTGCCTTTGAGCGCTTGCGCGCAGATGCAGAGCAACTGCGAGCGTTGCCAGACGTACTCAGCGCGAGTGGCCTCCCGGACGTGACAATGAATCACCCACAAATAGCGCTTAAAAACCTCGATCAGCGTCTACGCACGTGGGGGCTGAAATGACGCTGACCATTGATGCGCGCCAGTTGATTATCGAAACCATTGAGGCTGATTTGGCGCAGGGGAAAGCCACCTTGGGCGAGGCGGTGAAGCGATTGCGGGTCGATGTCACTCAGTTGCAGCAAACCCAATTTGCCCGCATGTGCAAAATATCGGTCCGCACTTTGATTCAAATTGAGCACGACGAGGGCAATCCCACGCTCAAATCCTTGAATGCAGTCTTCAAACCGTTCGGTCTGCAAATGGGTGTGGTGCGTCGGTCAAGAAAATTTTAAGTCTCTTCTGAACCCAAAAACGCCCAACAGTCCTTGTTGGGCGTATTGATCAAAAATTAATCAGTTAATGCTCGGCAGGCTTCCAAGGTCAGGATTTGGCCGCTTTCTGGTTGGTTATCCAGTGCCAGCCATTTCTCAAACCCTGACGCTATAGCGGGCCATTCCGTACCGATCATACTGTACCATGTGGTATCACGATTTCTGCCTTTAACCACCATATGCTGGCGAAAAATGCCTTCGTAGGTGTACCCCAATCGTACTGCTGAACGCTTTGACCGGTCATTCAGGTTGTTGCACTTCCATTCCAGCCGGCGATTGCCCAAGGCGAAGGCTTCCTTGGCCAAGAGGTAGACCGCCTCGGTACTTTTTGGCGAGCGCTGCATGGCAGCGCCGAATGTCACGTTACCGATCTCGATGCGACCGTGTTCCGGCACGATGGACATAAGGCTGAGTAGGCCTTGGGCCTGGCCGCCAGGTTTATCGATAACCGCGTAAAAGTGCGGGTCGAGGCTGTTGGTCAGGGCTTGCAGCCATGTATCAAAGGCCGGGCGCTCGGCGAAAGGGCCAAAAGGCATGTAGTCCCACAACGCGGGATCGCTGTGGGCCCCTTGAAAGGCTAGCCATAAATCGTCGCCGTGCCGGGTGCCGTCAAGCTTTTCCAGACGAATGTAGAGACCGTCCAGCGTTCGGTTACCCGGGGTTTTGGCCGGTTGCCAGTGTTGTAGAGATTCAGGCATGACGCGCTTCCTTTTTATGACAAGGCTTTGCGGAATTGGATAAACCCGGGGCGATCGGCAATACGGTCATAGAGCTGTTGCGCCGTGGTGTTGGTTTCGTGGGTTAGCCAATGAACTTTGGCGCACCCCAGGTCGCGGGCTGCGGCGTAGACGTGCTCGATCAACTGGCGGCCCACGCCGGTGCCGCGCAGGTCTGGGCTGACGTACAAGTCTTGCAGGTAGCACGAATTGCCAATGCTCCAATTGGACCGATGGATAACGGTTTGCACCATGCCCACGGCTTTATCGCCCTGCCAGGCGAGCGCCAGGTGGGTGGGTTCGCTCGGGTCGAGAAAGCGCTGCCAGGTCGAATCGCTAACCTCGGCGGGTAAATCGGTTTTATAAAAGCGCAGGTAGGCCTGCCACAGTGGCAGCCAGGCCTTCTGATCGGCTGCGGTGGCGGGTCTGATTTCAATGGCTTGAGTCATGGGGGCTAGTCCTTGGCGATTAAATGAGCGAGTGCGTGGTCGTGCGGGTTACGGTTGGCCAGCAGCCCGCTGCGCACGCCAGCCTGGTCGGCGGCGCTACGGTTCTGGCTGAGTTTGCGTTTGCCTATCAGGCGCGTGATCGGCAGGCGAAACCCGATGATGGCGCTGAGCAGGCTGTCGATGTAGTCACGCGGGGCGTCACTGACCGCCCATGGCTCAGGTCGGCCCGCCTCATGGCGTGCGCTGAGCTGGCTGACCAGCGCCAGCAACCGCTTGGCGTCATCGAATACCTCGGCTTGCCCGTAGGCGTGTACCGCCAGGTAGTTCCAGGTGGGTACCGCTTTGCCGTGGACGGCTTTTTCGGGGTAGAACGAGGGGCTGATATAGGCCTGTTCACCTGCAAAAATCACCAGGGTTTCTGCGGGCTCGGCCAAGGACTGCCCCTGTGGATTGGGGCGGGCCAAATGCCCGTACAGCGTGCCGAATGGCCCTTCGTCGGGCATGAGCAGCAGTGGTACGTGGCTGGCGATCAGGTCGTGGGTGATGACGACCGGAAGAGGCGTGGCCAGCATCTGGTCATGTAACACCGCGGTGTCAGTTTCTGCGAAGGCGCGAGGTACATACATGGAAGTTTTCCTTGGCGAATGCAGGCATCCTAGGCAGGCTAATGGTTCGTTGTAAGAGCCACTAAGAGCCAATTTCATAGGTCCAATTCATGCCAAAGCCAACCCTTTCTCTCGCCTTCAACCCGGCTGGAATCGAACTGGACCCGAAAAAAGGGTTGAGCCGCCAGCTTTACCAAGCCTTGCGTCAGCGGGTTTTGGACGGCCGATTGAGCGGGGGATCACGCTTGCCTGCCACTCGGGATTTGGCGGCGGCGCTGGGTATTTCGCGCAACAGTGTGGTGCGGGCCTACGATCAGTTGTATGCCGAGGGGTTCATCGAAGGGCGCATAGGTGATGGCACGTATGTCGCCCAATTGCCAGAGAAAGCACTGCCGCTAAAAAAGTTGTCCACCAACTTGTCCACAGGGTTTCCAACAAGCTTACCCACAGGGTTATCCACAAAAAGCGACTTTTTACCTGTATTTACGTCCAGTAAAGTTATCCACAACACGGCGCTGACGCGAGTCTCTTGCCATTCTTTGGACCTGCCCCCCAGCGGCACCCCACGCGCGTTTCGGGTGGGGGTTCCGGCCTTTGATTTGTTTCCCTTTGAGGTCTGGAGCAAGCTGCAAGCGGCCTTTTGGCGTAAGCCGGATCTGCATCAGTTGTGCTACGGCAACCCGGCCGGCGATGAGCGTTTGCGCGAACTGATCGCCGCATATTTGCGAACATCACGCGGCTTATCGTGCTCATCTGAACAAATTTTGATCACCAGTGGCGCACAGCAAGGAATTAGCCTTTGTGCACAGTTGCTGGTGGAGCCCGGCGAAGGGGTGGCTGTGGAAAACCCCGGGTACCAGGCGGCCGCTCAGGCCTTCGCGGTTGCAGGGGCTAATGTGCAAGGCGTGGCGGTCGATCAGGACGGTATGAAGTGCGCGGCGCTGGCGCATTTGGATCGCTGCCGCCTGGTGTATGTGACGCCGTCGCACCAGTACCCGACGGGCGTCACCATGAGCCTGGCTCGGCGGCTTGAGTTGCTGGAGTGGGCCGAGCGCACGCAGGGCTGGATTGTCGAGGACGACTACGACGGCGAATACCGCTACAGCGGCGCGCCGCTGGCCCCGCTGGCGGCCTTGGACCGGCACGAGCGGGTCATTTATGTCGGCACGTTCGGCAAGGTGGCTTTTCCTGCGTTACGCCTGGGCTATGTGGTGTTGCCTAAAGACTTGATCAGGCCGTTCTATCAGCGCCGGTCCCTGGACATGCGCCATTCGGAAGTGGGTACCCAGGCGGTGATGGCTGAGTTTATGGCGACGGGGCATTTTCAGCGGCATATCCGCCGCATGCGCCGTGCGGCGCTGAGTCGGCGTAATGCGTTGCTGGCACATTGGCCGCAAGGCATCGAGGGCATGGGAGCAATGCCTAACATCGCGGCCGGGCTGCATGTGGCCGTGCCCGTGGCGAGCCTTGAGCGAGAACACGAGTTGCTGGCGCAGGCCAGGCAAGTAGACGTGGAAGTCAACGGCTTGAGCCGGTATTGGCTCAAGCACTCCACCGAGCCTGTGGATAACCGCGCCGGCCTGGTGTTGGGGTTTGCCGCGGTGCCGGAAGTGGAGATCAAGGCGGCGTTGGCGCGGCTGGAAAAAGCCTGGGTGCGCTGAGCGTCCGCGTGACCGATTCCGACGGTTCGCACATGGCCTTAAGCAAGCCGGGGGTAGATGCCCTGACCCGCACAGACCGCGCGCCTGTTCGTCCCTGTACGGGCCGGGCTACTTACTGCTCGCGCTCGAACCCTTCCAGCACGTTCACGGCATTCACGCCGATCTCTTCCACGGCGTAACCGCCCTCCATGACAAACAGCGTGGGTTTGCCCAAGCGTGCAATGCGCTCGCCCATGCGCAGGTAGTCAGGGCTGTCGAGTTTGAACTGGGAAATCGGGTCGTCTTTGAACGTGTCGACACCCAACGACACCACCAGCACATCGGCGTCGTAGCGTTCTATTTCGGCACAGGCCTGCTCCAACGCGGCGCTCCAGCGCTCCCAGCCGGAACCTGCGGCCAGCGGGTAGTTGAAGTTGAAGCCTTCGCCCGCGCCTTCGCCCACTTCATCGGTATAGCCTAGAAAGAAAGGAAACTCGGCTTCAGGATGCCCGTGGATCGAGGTGAACAGCACGTCATTGCGCGCGTAAAAAATCGACTGGGTGCCGTTGCCGTGGTGATAGTCCACGTCGAGGATCGCCACTTTCTGGCGGCCTTGATCAAGAAAGGCCTGTGCGGCAATCGCGGCGTTATTGAGGTAGCAGTAGCCGCCCATTAAATCGCTCGCCGCGTGATGCCCCGGTGGGCGGCACAAGGCGAACGCACCGCGCGCGCCGCGCTGGATTTCTGCCTGGGCGGTCAGCGCCACTTGTGCTGAGCTGTAGGCGGCTTGCCACGTGCCAGGCGTAATCGGCGCGCCGCCGTCGAAGCTGTAAAACCCGAGTTGGCCGTGCAGGCTGGTGGGCAATACCGCGCGCAGGGTGCGCGCGGGCCAGGTGTAGGGCAGCAGGTCGCCGTCGCGGCCGTGTTCGGCCCAGCGCGCCCAAGCGCCCTGGAAAAAGTCCAGGTAGGCACTGCTGTGAACACGCTCAATGGGGGCGCGGCCAAAGTCGTGGGGGGCTTGTACCGGGCCGAGCCCGCGTGCCTGTACGCGTTTCAGAATGTGATCGGCGCGTGACGGCATTTCAAAGCAGGGCAGTAATTGCCCGTCTATCAACTCGCAGCGGCCGTGATGCAGGTGGTGATCGTCTGAATAGATCGTCAGCATTTTTCTTGTTCTCCGCAGGCGTGGTCAGTGACCTACAGTCTTGCGGTGTCAGCGCTTCCAGAAAACGACAGGAGCGGCCAAAAAGGGATCAGAGCGGCCAAAATAACTGACCGAAATTCGCCCCTTTCCGGCGCTGCGAGCTAGGCCCGAAACTGGCTGGGTGATACGCCGCTCCAGCGCACGAAGGCATGACGAAAGCTCGCGGTTTCACTAAACCCCAGGGTTTCAGCGATGCGATAAATGGGCCATTCCGTTTCGTTGAGCAGTAACTTGGCGCGCTCAAAACGCAGGTCATCCAGCAGCGTCTGGTAGCTGCAACCCATGTCATGCAGATGGCGGCGCAAGGTGCGCGGCGAACAGTTCAGTTGTTCGGCCAGGCCCTCCAGCCCTGGAGCCGCCTGCAACTGGGCGGCCAGTAACTGGCGGATACGCTCCAGCCAGGTTTGGCGGCCCGTGAACTCCAGGTTTTGTTTACGGCAACGCTCCGCCATGGCCTGGTGGGTGACGGCATCGGCCAGCGGTAGCGGTTGTTCGAGCCAGTGCGGGGCAAAGGCGAACGCATTGTCGCAGGCTTCGAACTGGCGTGGGCAGTCGAAGCTTTGGTGGTAGCGGGCGTGATAGTCCGGGGCACAGTGAGCGAAGCGCGCCCCTAACAAGGGCAGGGGGTGGCCCAATAAGTCTTCGCAAATGACTTTGAGCGAGACCAGGCACAGCTCGGCATTGAATGCCGCCAATTGTGGGCTCTCACGATAGCCTGTGGCACAGAACCAGACCCGCTCGCTGTCGGCGTGCAGGCTCAGTTCAAAAAGTGTTCCCAATAGCGCCGGGTAGCGCAAGGCCAGATGTAAAGCGTCACCTAAGGTGGCACTGGTAAGCAGGGCATAGCCCAACATCCCGTAGGACGACACATGCATGCGCCGCCCCAATTCCAGGCCCACTTCGCGGCGCAACGCCACGGCATTGGCGCATACGCGCATTTCCTGGTTGGTGGTGATGCGCGTGTCGGCGCGGCTCAAGTCCGCAGCGCGGATGCCGCTGCCGGCCAACAGCGTTTCGCTGGGCAACCCTTCGGCTTCGAAGGTGCTGAGCACCAGCGACACGGCGTTGAGCGTGGTGAGGTGGGAGTGCAGCATGCTCGCGTCCAACAAGGGGAGGTGCCAGATGCGAGCAAGTTGTATGCCGGAGCGCGGCGTTACGCCAGTTCGCCGCAGATATCCTGCTCGACCAAGCGGCGAACGTCTGCCAGCGGCAAGTCCGCGCCCAGCAGGGCGTGCAGTTTGCCGAACACCGCTTCACGGGTCATGCCGCCGCCCGACAGCACGCCAGCCTCACGCAACCGGCTGCCCGCTTCGTACACATCCAGCGCTACACCGCCTTCATGGCATTGGGTAATGGCGACCACCACGATGCCGTTTTCCTGTGCCCGTTGCAGGCTGGCCAGAAAGGCCGGGTTATCGCTGGGGCCGGTACCGCTGCCGAAGCATTCAATGATCAGTGCTTCGATCCCGCTATTGAGCAGGGCATCGAGTTGTGCTGCGCCAATGCCGGGCACGAGGGGCAGTACGCCAACGCTGGCTTCGTGCCTGGGCTGGTCGTAGGCCAGCGCGTTCGGGAGAGCATCTGCCTTGGCGACGCCGCCGTTGCGGGTGAGTGTCACGAACGGGTTGCGACCGAAGCTGCGCACTTTGGCGCACCGGGTTGGGGCCATTAGCTTGCCGTGGAAATACAGTTGTACGCCGTGGGGTTGGCCTTGGCCGAGGGCCATCAATGCGCCGCTGACGTTTTCCCAGGCATCGCTGTCAGGGACGCCCGCCGGCAACATCGAGCCGGTGAACAGCACCGGTGCAGGCAAGCCAATCAGGTGAAAGCACATCGCTGCAGCGCTGTAGGCCAGGGTGTCGGTGCCGTGCAGAACCAGCACCGAATCGCAGCCATCCTGTGTGATAGCGTCGATAATTGCCGTGCGCAGGCGCAGCCAGTAAGCAGGCGTCATGTTGGCGCTGTCGATCAGCGGGCTCATCTCGCGAAATTGCCACTGGGGTGCCTTTACGTGCGGTTGGCTGGCGAGGTGTTCGGCCATGCGCGCTTCAAAGCCGGAGGCAGGTGCCAGGCCGTTGGCGCTGGCGAGCATGCCGATGGTACCGCCGGTGTAGAGCACCATGACGCGCCGGGCGGGGGCGAGGGTCACTGCCGTCATTAATAGAGTCTCCCTAAGCAAAAACGCGGCGGCTCTGATCAGAACCGCCGCGTGAGTGTCAGCGTTTTGTGTCGGTGGCCTTGGTGGCTGGTCGAGGCGGCCAGGCTTTGAGGTCCAGGTCCAGGTCCGGGAATTTACTGGAATCGAACACCGGTGTCTTGATGCCGGCAGAGCGTTGGTCATCGTAGTCTTTGAGCACGCGCATGCAGATCTTGAACAGCATTGCCAGGGCGACCAGGTTGACGAATGCCAGCAGGGTCATGGCAATGTCGGCGAAGGCGAACACCGTTTGCAGGTTTTCGATTGAGCCCCAGAAGATCAGCACCAGCACCAGCGCGCGGTACCCCATCAGCGCCTTGCGGCTTTCACCGACCAGAAAGCGCAGGTTGTTCTCGCCCAGGTAGTAGTTGTAGAGCATCGACGTGAACACAAACAGCGCCAGCGCGACGCTGATAAACACACGGCCCCACTCACCGACTACGGCCGCCAACGAGTTTTGCGTCAGGGCAATGCCGTCGCCTTCAAAGCCTGGCGTGTAGAACCCGGACAGCAGAATCAGCAACGCGGTGCAGGTACAGATTAGGAAGGTGTCGAGGAATACGCTGAACGCTTGAACCACGCCCTGTGCGATCGGGTGCTCGACGTCCGCGACAGCGGCTACGTTCGGAGCGCTGCCCAAGCCGGCTTCGTTGGCGAACACGCCTCGTTTAACGCCCATCACAATGGCGCTGCCGATCAGGCCACCAAACACCGGGTCGAGGCCGAAGGCGCTTTTGACGATATGGCCGAGCATGGCGGGTACGTGATCGATTTGCAGCACGATGACGTAGAGGGTGACGGCGATGTAGGCCAGGGTTTTGACCGGAACCAGCAAGTCAGCCACCGACGCAATACGCTTGATGCCGCCGATAAACACCAGCCCCAGCAGCACGGCGATGGTCAGCCCCGAGTAAGTCACATCAAACCCAAAGGCGTCTTGCAGCGAGTGAGTCACGGCGTGGGCTTGCAGGCCCATAAAGGCAAAGCCGAAGGTAATCAGCAACAGGACGGCCATCAGTTTGCCCATCCAGATTTTGCCCAGGCCGTACTTCATATAGAAGGATGGGCCGCCGCGCAGTTGGCCTTCCGAGTCGCGGCGTTTGTACAACTGGCCCAGCGAACATTCGATCAGGCTGCTGGACATGCCGACCAGCGCGGTCACCCACATCCAGAACACGGCACCCGGGCCTCCCAGGGTCACGGCAATGCCGACACCGGCGATGTTGCCCGCGCCTACCCGGCCGGCGAGGCTGAGCATCAGCGCCTGAAAGGAGCTGAGTTGGCCTGCGCTGCTGCGCAGGCTGTCTTTGAATACGGCAAACATGTGCAGGAAGTAGCGAAACTGAACGAAACGCGAGCGGATCGTGAAGTAGCTACCGAGCCCAACCATGAGCACGATTAGCACTTTCCCTGAGAGGAAGTCATTGATGACTTCAAGCATGGATTTTTCCTCGCTGTTTTTATCTGAAGGCAAACGGCTGGATCGGGATCACGCACTACGCCCGTTCAGGCAGGCATAAACGTAGGCGATCGAGGGGATTCAGGCCATGTTGCTGTTTGATTTACGCTGTTTTCGTGCTGTCGCTGGCCGCTGGCGCAGGGCCTTGGCACGAGAAGAGGGCGGGCACTATACCTAGGAGTGTAGGAAGCGTCTGCATAAGTGACTGAATTTTCATGTGTAAAGAGTCTGAAATGCCATCAAATAGTGTCAGATTTGCCCTTTCGTAGGCGCGAGCTGGCTTGCGTCCACAGGCCAATTTCGGGCAAAAAAAAGGACCCGCAGATCAAATCTGCGAGCCCTCAAAAGGTGAGAGGTGTCTAGTCCCTCGACCTGGTGATCAAAAAGCGTGTTACAGCATCAGGCCTTCAACGGCACCAGACGCGGGGCAATCATGTTTTCCGGGCGCAGGATGTCGTCGAGCATGGCGTCGTCGAGCAAGCCTTCTTCGCGCACCAGTTCCAGCACGCCACGGCCGCTTTCAAGCGCGATACGGGCAATACGGGTGGCGTTTTTGTAGCCGATGTACGGGTTCAGGGCGGTGACCAGGCCGATCGAATGCTCGACCAGTTCACGGCAGCGTGCTTCGTTGGCGGTGATGCCGACGATGCAGTGTTCGCGCAGCATGTCCATGGCGCGTTGCAACAGGCGGATCGAGTCGAGGATCTTGAACGCGATCAGCGGCTCCATCACGTTCAGCTGCAGTTGGCCGCCTTCGGCTGCCATGGTCAGCGCCAGGTCGTTACCGATGACCTGGAAAGCTACCTGGTTGACGGCTTCCGGGATTACCGGGTTGACCTTGCCGGGCATGATCGAGCTGCCTGGCTGACGCGCCGGCAGGTTGATCTCGTTGATGCCGGTGCGTGGGCCACTGGACAGCAGGCGCAGGTCGTTGCAGATCTTCGACAGCTTGACCGCGGTGCGCTTGAGCATGCCGGAGAACAGCACGAAGGCGCCCATGTCGGAGGTGGCTTCGATCAGGTCGGCAGCCGGTACCAGCGGGTGGCCGCTGATGGTGGCCAGGCGCTGTACGGCCAAGGCCTGGTAGCCAGGGTCGGCGTTGATGCCAGTACCGATGGCGGTGCCGCCCAGGTTGATTTCGGTCAGCAGTTCCGGAGCCAGCGAGCGCAGGCGCTGCAGGTCTTCAGTCATGGTGGTGGCGAAGGCGCGGAATTCCTGGCCCAGGGTCATCGGGACGGCGTCCTGCAGCTGGGTACGGCCCATCTTCAGTACGTGGTCGAATTCTTTACCCTTGGCAGCGAAGGCCTGGATCAGGCTATCAAGGCTGGCCAGCAGCGCGTCGTGACCCAGCAACAGGCCCAGGCGGATTGCGGTCGGGTAGGCGTCGTTGGTCGACTGCGCCATGTTCACGTCGTTGTTAGGGTGCAGGTACTTGTACTCACCCTTCTGGTGGCCCATGGCCTCCAGCGCAACGTTGGCAATGACTTCGTTGGCGTTCATGTTGGTAGAAGTACCAGCGCCGCCCTGGATCATGTCAACCACGAACTGGTCGTGGAAATCGCCTTTGATCAGGCGGGCGCAGGCCTCGCTGATGGCGGCGTGCTTGGCATCGCTCAGGTGACCCAGCTCACGGTTGGCGTCGGCAGCGGCCTGCTTGACCATGGCCAGGGCCACGACCAGCTTCGGGTAGTGCGACAGCGGAACACCGGAGAGGTGGAAGTTGTTGGCAGCGCGCAGGGTCTGGATGCCGTAGTAGGCATCAGCAGGAACTTCAAGGGTACCCAACAGATCTTTTTCGACGCGGAACGATGCAGCGGAGGACATGATGTATATCATCTCGATATTGACCCGGCACATGCCGGAATGGCGCCAATCCTAGGCCTGAAGGTGATTTTGCGGCCAATGCTGTTGCACGCTAACCTATGCACAAACGGCATAGTGTTTCATGTGACGCCAATTGACATTCGAGCGTGTTCCATTTTGGTGCACGCCGGGAGATGTGCTTCGTGAACCTTGAAAGCAAATGGCTGGAAGATTTCAGTGCGCTGGCTTCTACCCGCAGTTTTTCCCAGGCCGCAGAGCGGCGTTTCGTCACCCAACCGGCCTTCAGCCGGCGTATCCGCAGCCTCGAAGCGGCGTTGGGGCTGCAACTGGTGAATCGTTCCCGCACGCCCATCGAACTGACAGAGGCCGGCCAGCTTTTTCTCGTCACGGCGCGCACTGTTGTCGACCAGTTGAGCGAAATTCTCCGCCATTTGCATCATCTTGAGGGCGGGCAGGGCGAGGTGGTGCAGGTGGCTGCGGCACACTCCCTGGCGTCGGGCTTCTTCCCCCGGTGGGTGGCCCAGTTGCGCAACGACGGTTTGAACATCGCCACCCGCCTGGTTGCGACTAACGTCGGAGATGCCGTGCATGCATTACG
>NZ_JASLGE010000072.1 GCF_030150285.1 Pseudomonas sp.
CTCGTATTCCAAGGCATGATGGCTCTCCGGCGAAATAAGCTCGCCGAAAAGTGTCCACCATGTCCCCGTACACCCGTCAACCATGTGTCCGGTCTGTACAAAAGCGCAAAGTGGCCAAACGCTTATGCCCCTACCACTCGGTGCCTCGCTGTGGCTCGGCATGCCCTCACCACAGGCTTTGCTCCGTGGGCACGCCGCGATCGGCCCTCCCTGGCCGTGTCGCGGCTAACCCGGCGCGAGACCCGCGTGGCTCAAGGGGGCCCTTTAGATCAAAAGCCAGATCAACAGATCACGAGCAAGCTCGTTCCTACAAACTCTGCCATCCGTAGGAGCAGCCGGTCGACGCCCGAATGCTCGCGATCTTTTCAGCGCGGCTCGATGTGGGCAATCATCAGTTGCACGCTTTCATTGCCCCGGAACTCGTTGAGGTCGAGTTTGTAAGCCAGCTCAACCCAGCGGATGGTCGGGTTAGGCCACACTTCCCGGTCGACGCCAAAGGCAATGCCGTCCAACTTGACGCTGCCGCATTCGGTCTTGAGCACCACCTTCAAATGACGCTCGCCCACGATGCGCTGCTCCACCAATTGGAACACCCCGTGAAACAGTGGCTCAGGGAAATGTTGCCCCCACGGCCCCGCATTTCGCAACGCCCGCGCCAACTCCAGATGGAACTCTTCGACAGCCAAGCTGCCGTCAGACAACAGGCGCCCGGTCAGGTCTTCTTCAGTCAGTTGGCGACGGACTTCAGCATCAAACGCTTCGCAAAACACCGCAAAATTGGCCTCAGGCAAGGTCAGCCCCGCAGCCATGGCATGCCCCCCGTATTTGCTGATCAATTCGGGGTGCTGGGAGGCAACCACGCTCAGCGCATCACGAATATGAAAGCCGGGTACCGAACGCCCGGAGCCTTTGAGCATGCCGTCACCGGCATCGGCAAATGCAAAGGTTGGCCGGAAGTAACGCTCTTTAAGGCGCGAGGCCAAAATTCCGATCACCCCTTGGTGCCATTGCGGGTCGAAGAGGCTCAAGCCGAACGGCAAGTTGTCTACGGTCAGGTCCTTGAGCTGCGCCAGCGCTTCACGCTGCATGCCCTGTTCGATGGATTTGCGGTCCTGGTTCATTTCGTCCAGTTGCACGGCCATCTCACGGGCCGCGTTCGCATCATCGGTGAGCAGGCATTCGATACCCAGGCTCATGTCGTCCAAACGCCCGGCGGCGTTCAGGCGTGGGCCGAGAATAAAGCCCAGGTCCGTCGACGTGATACGTGAGTGATCGCGCTTGGCCACCTCCAAAATAGCCTTGAGCCCCGGCCGCGCACGCCCTGCACGAATACGCTCAAGCCCCTGATGCACCAGAATGCGGTTGTTGGCGTCCAGTGGCACAACGTCTGCCACACTGCCCAGTGCCACCAGGTCCAACAGCTCGGCAATGTTCGGTGCCTTGCTGTGTTGATACCAACCGAGGCTATTCAAGCGCGCACGCAGAGCGATCAGGACATAGAAAATCACCCCAACGCCCGCCAGCGCCTTGCTCGGAAAGTCACAACCGGGCTGGTTGGGGTTGACGATGGCATCGGCCGCCGGCAACTCAGTGCCCGGCAAATGGTGGTCGGTGACCAGCACACTCAGCCCTGCTTTTTTTGCGGCCGCCACACCTTCAACGCTGGAGATGCCGTTGTCGACGGTGATCAGCAACTGCGGGTGCCGGGTCAGGGCCACTTCGACGATTTCAGGCGTCAGGCCGTAGCCGTACTCAAAACGGTTGGGGACCAGGTAATCAACATGCGCCGCCCCCAGCAAGCGCAGGCCAAGCAAACCCACCGTACTGGCGGTTGCACCGTCCGCATCAAAGTCGCCGACGATGAGAATGCGTTGGCGCTGCTCTAGCGCGATCACCAGTAAATCCACAGCAGCATCGATACCCTTGAGCTGCTGGTACGGAATCAGCCGTGCCAGGCTCTTGTCCAGCTCGGCTTGCGACTGTACGCCGCGCGCCGCATACAAGCGGGTCAACAGGGTTGGCATTTCGCCCAAAAAAGGCAGCGTCTCGGGTAATGGGCGGGGTTCGATGCGCATAAACGAAAGGGGAATCTCTTGAGGTATGAAGAATGCGGTGGGTTAACCGCGTTCGCCCAGCAGCCATTGCAACTGAACTTCATGCTGGCCACGGTCGTCGGTCACAAAAATCGTGCCTTCGCTGATCATCACATCCCACTTGATCACCCGCGGCATATCTTTGGCGAGCACTTCCAGTACGTCTTGCGGGACGGCTGCAATGTTGACGTTCTTCAGGTTTTTGACCGCAGGCACCACCTTCCCTTCCCACACACGCAGGCTGCCATAGGCCAGTAAGCTGGTGCGTTCGGTACGGCGTGAACACCAGGTCAGGCGGTCGACATCAGGCTGGCCCACTTCGATCCAGTGCAGCACGCGGTCATCAAGGCTTTTTTCCCACAGTGCAGGCTCATCTACATCTGAAAGACCACGACCAAAAGACAACTGTTCGCTGTACCAGAGGGCATAGGCCAGAAGGCGCACAGTCATGCGCTCTTCGGTTTCCGAAGGGTGACGTGCGATGGTCTGCTTGACGCTTTCATAAACCCCACGGTCAAGGTCGGTGAGGTTGAGTTCAAACTTGTAGGTCGTGGACGGCTGGGCCATGAACGGGCTTCTTGATACGGAATAAGGAGCCAAGTCTAACCGATACGCCATCAATCAACGAATCCCTGACAGCACGGCACGCGAGCCAGACCTCATATTCAAAAGCAGCGGCAGGATTTGTGCGGTCACCTATGCTAAAAGGCTCTACTCGCACGTACAGGACAAGGACTACTCATGCCGCTCGCCGCCAAACCACTTTCGGGCCTTAAGGTCGTCGAACTCGGCACCTTGATCGCGGGACCCTTCGCATCACGTATCTGCGCCGAATTTGGTGCCCATGTGATCAAGGTCGAATCCCCCGATGGCGGCGACCCGTTACGCAAGTGGCGCAAGCTGTACGAAGGCACCTCCCTGTGGTGGTTTGTGCAGGCGCGCAACAAGAAATCCCTGACCCTGAACCTTAAGCACCCGGATGGCTTGGCTATCCTCAAAGCGTTGCTGGCGGATGCCGATATACTGATCGAGAACTTCCGTCCTGGCGTACTCGAAAAACTCGGCCTGAGTTGGGAAACGCTGCACGCGCTGAACCCAAAACTGGTGATGGTACGCCTGTCGGGCTTTGGCCAGACCGGGCCGATGAAGGACCAGCCGGGCTTTGGTGCCGTCGGTGAATCAATGGGCGGGCTGCGCTACATTACGGGCTTTGAGGATCGCCCGCCGGTACGCACGGGCATCTCGATTGGCGACTCCATTGCCGCGCTGTGGGGCGTGATTGGCGCGCTGATGGCTTTACGGCATCGTGAGGTGAATGGCGGGCAGGGCCAAGTCGTTGATGTCGCGCTCTACGAAGCGATTTTCGCCATGATGGAAAGCATGGTGCCCGAGTTCGATGTGTTCGGTTTTATTCGCGAGCGCACGGGCAACATCATGCCGGGGATCACACCGTCCTCCATTCATACCAGCCTTGACGGCAAGCACGTACAGATCGGGGCCAATGGCGACGCTATCTTCAAGCGTTTTATGCTGGAGATCGGGCGCGATGACCTGGCCAATGACCCCCTTTTGGCCAGCAATGATGGCCGCGACAGTCGACGTGATGAGCTGTATGGCGTTATTGACCGCTGGGTCGGCGCACTGCCGCTGGAGGCGGTGCTTGGGCACCTGAACGCAGCCCAAGTCCCGGCCAGCCGTATTTTCTCGGCACAGGACATGTTCACTGACCCACAATTCCTCGCCCGCGAGATGTTTTTGCAGGCCAATTTGCCCGATGGCAAAGCATTCAAAATGCCCGGCATCGTGCCCAAACTGTCAGACACACCCGGCACTGCTGACTGGGTAGGGCCCGAGTTGGGGGCGCACAACCATGAAGTGCTGAGTGAGCTGGGTTACGACGCTGACGCCATTGCGAACCTGAAACAGACGGGTGCCATTTAGGCCGCACGGCTCACCTCTTTTAATAAGTGGCTGCGAAAGGAAATCAGCACAATGACTAACCGCTGGAAGTGGCGAGGCATTTGTACGGCGCTGATCACGTCAATGTGTGTGATGTGGGCTCCTGACAGCCTGTCAGCAGAAAAACTTGTCTGGCTGATGCGCGACCTCCCGCCCCTGTCGGTGCATGAGGGGCCAAAGAAAGGTCAAGGCGTCATCGACCAACTGATGCCCATGCTGATTGCCAGCTTGCCGCACTATGAGCACATTATGCTGCGGGTTAACCGGGCACGCGCCTCCCAGATGCTCGAAAGCCCGACACTGACCTGTGACCCGCTTTTGTTATGGAACGCCAGGCGCGCCAACCGGATTGCCTACTCCAACCCGATTATCGGTTTACACAGCAACGGCCTTGTCATTCGCCGCCAAGACCAGCCACGGATTGAGGCCTTTATCCACGAAGGCTCCGTGGATTTGCCGGCCTTGCTGAACGCCCAGACCTTGAAGCTCGGCATCGTCGCCAAACGCAGCTACGGGGAGTGGATCGACGAACAATTGATGCAGGGTACCGAGAGCCAAATTGTTACGCATTACGGCAATGACGCGTCAGGCAACCTGTTGCAAATGCTGAAAGCGGGTCGACTGCAAACAATGCTGGGGTATTGGCCTGAGATACAGTCCAAGGCCAACCAACTGGGATTGTTACCGGAAGATCTGGTTTTTTATCCCATCAAAGGGGCTCCGACCTACCAGCCCATTTACATCGGGTGTTCGAACACACATGAGGGCCGCGAGATCATTCGCGGCATCAATACCGTGTTGACCAACATCAACCTGGACACATTGATGAATGTGGAAGCGCAGACGTTCAACACAGAACAATTGCGCGACGAACATACTGAGGTTCAGCCGTCGCTTGAGGGGGGTGATTTAAATTAAAAAAACACAAAAAAAACCCCGAGCAGTGGGGAGACAACTCGGGGTTTAACAAGGTCACGATGACCTGCTCAACAACCTACAAGCATCGGAGCAAAATGCTTAAGGCTGCTGATGAAATCTCTGACACTGATTCCCTATAAATGGTTCCCGACAGGTGCAATCAATTCGCACTATCGGGCTCAGCTCGCTGATAACCATTGAGCAATAGCTCCAGCCCGGCCAATGTCACTGGCTTGCTCAGGCACCCCAACACCTCGAGCCCCTCCTGGCGGGCAGCATAGGCAACTTTCTCCAGGATATGAGGGGCGGCACAGCTCAGAATAATCAACGCCTGCGCCTCCCGCTTGAGCGCCAGTTCGTGAATGAGTTCCAAGCCGGACACCCCCTCCAGAAAAAGATCACAAATAGCCACATCAATAGCCCCGCGCTTGGCCAGCGAGCTGCGAGCCGACTCAACGCTTTCGGCCACCAGAACATCAAAAATATGAAAAGCATTCAGCATCTGGTGCAACACCATGAGCTGAAAGGGGTTGTCTTCAAGAATTAAAACTTTCAGGGAGCGCATCAGGGGCCTTTGGGACGTAACGCGTGTTGACTTGGGGGGCTCGACTCTAGTTTGATTTCTTAAGAAACAACATAAGATCGTTCTGAAAGAAATGCAGGAAATTTCACTAAGCAAAATAGGCAAAGCGATATATCAGCCCCATTTTTTGGGCGCTGACACCTCAAAAAAACCGCCCACCACGCCCTCTAATTGTCCGGAATCCGAGTAAAAAGGGACAATCCAGCGATACATTTCAAGGTTGGCTTTCGGGCTTTCATCCAAGCGCTTTTGATACGACGGTTTTCGGCTTTGCAACACCTGCATGAGTTCTGCATGCAGGTGTTCAGCAGCCTCTGCAGAAAGAAAACCCACCTCAGTCACGCTTCTTCCTCGTATAAGTTCGGCCCGCGTAGAAAAGCATTCTTCAAAAGCACGATTGCAGGTGATGATTTGTCCTTCACACCCATTCACAAAAACCGGATAGGGAACGGCATCAAAAAAACGTGCCTGGAAAGCCAGGCGCTCTCGCATTTTATTATCGGTCAACTGCCGGAGCCTGAACTGCTTGGCAAGCCGCCGGTTCCACATGACAAGTATCACCCCTACAGCCACGAGACCGGCCGTGAACCAATACCTCCACCACGTCTGTGACCGCCCCGAATGGATCACAGGCTGCCTGCCAGCTCGCAGCCACTTGATTCGTAAAGCCTGCACATCCGCCATCGGCAGTGCTTCCAGCCCCTTGTTCAATATGTCGAGTAATTCTGGGTAGTGAACCGATACGGCAAAATTATCCGTAGACCAGCGCCCGTCAACACTGCGCCCGACTCTCAAACGTCCGGGAGGATAAAGGTAAGCTTGTGTTTCATTCTGGATGGTCGCATCGGCATCGCCAAGCTCAACCAGGTGCCGGGCCTGAGCATAGTCGCCCACACTCTTCAATTTGATCTCGGGGTATTCCCTCAGAATCATCGACTCAAGCGCATGTTTGGCTGGCAGCGCCAATACTTTGCCGGACAGCTGGCTCAGCGAGCCCAGACGAGAGTTGTTGATACGGACCACAAAAACCCACGGAGCACCGCCAAAAGAGTGCGTGAAATTCAGGTAGCCCTTGCGCTCGGAGTTCTTTGACAAGGTGGTGTTCATCTGCGCCTTTCCGCTCTTGAGCATCTCCAGTGTTTGCTCAGTGGTCAGGCTCTCGCGATGCACAAACTGAAGACCGGTCATGCGTGAGATCCGGTTAAGGATGTCCACACTCAGACCTTCCCAACGCACGTCCCCATTTTTGAAGGCATACAACGGGTACTGCTGGGTGGCTACCGTCACAACGGGGTTGCGCTTGATCCAGTCCAGTTCGTGGGGCAGCAATTTGATGTGCTGATAACCCACACCGCCGCCCACACCAGTTGTCCACCGCGCAAGGATGAGTTGGGTCGTCGAGGCATCCAGACTGTTCAACGCCTGATCAATCAACGCAATTAACTGTCGGTCATTACGCCGTGTGGCAAAGGCAAATCCCGACATGGGCAGCGCGCTATCCCCCACCAGGCGTAACCCGGAATAGGGTCGATAGGTCTTGAACGATCGCACAATCACTTCATTGCCAATCAGCGCATCAATCTCGCCCTCGGAAAGTGCTTCTACGGCACTGCGCAAATCGGGTAACAGTACGATATCGCTCTTGGGGTAAAACGCATCAGCAACCAGAACATCGACGTCCCCCTCCAGAAAGCCGATCTTTTTGCCCTCTCGGCTCTCGTTCACAGCCAGGTCACTGTCGCGCCCCAGAATCACGGAGCGGTCCTCCATGTAGTTCTCGGAGAAAGCCAGGCCTTCAATACCCCGCTCATAGCCATTGGCACTGGTCAGCATATCGACCTCCCCTGAGAGCAGAGCCGCTACGGCCTGTTCACGCTTACTGAACCCCTGCACATGAACGCCAATGCCTAACTTTTCACACACGAGGCTAAGGTAGTCAGCACTGATGCCCTGATAGATATTATTGTCAGTCGCAATATCCATCGGCGCGTAGTCCCCCGTGAAGACGCCCACGCGCAGATTTGCGCGATCACTCAGCCATTGCCGGTGCACGGGGTCGAGCGTCAAAGGTCTGGATTCTAGAAAGCTTTTGGGCAGCTTGAACACCGCTTGCTGCGAGTCGTTGGCCGCTGAGGAGAAGCCCGCACAGGCCAAGAGAAGTACGCTACACACCCATGATCTCAGCACGTAATTGAAACGTGACATGACAGCCTCCTTGACTCGCCAGCATACAGAGGCGAAAACCCGTCAAGTTTGCCATGCACCCACAAAAAAGCCCGTCAGATGACGGGCTTAACAGTGCGTAAGATAAATACCTTTACAGCGGCTTACCTCGATTACCATGCTGACTTACAAAGGCTTGTACGGCCTTCAGATCATTGGCCAATACGGTGTAGCGCTCTTCTCGCTCGAACAAATCAGAAAGGTGAGCAGGTAATTCCAGTGCCTTTCCTACGCCAGCTTTCTCAACTGCGTCAGGGAACTTGACCGGGTGTGCAGTACCCAGAATCACCATGGGTGTATCCTGGCTACGGCGGCACTCTCGAGCTGCCTTGACGCCAATCGCCGTGTGCGGATCAAGCACCTCGCCGGTCTCGGCAAACACCTGAGCAATGGTTTCACAGGTCTGTTCATCGTCGACAGCCAATGAATCAAACAAGCGACGCGCCTCAACCCAGCGGTCATCTTCCACGCTGAAATTGCCGGTTTTTTTGAAGCTATCCATCAGGCCAGCCACGGCCGCGCCATTGCGACCATGAAGGTCGAACAACAGCCGCTCAAAATTCGAGGACACCATAATATCCATCGACGGAGACAGCGTCGCATGCAGCGTCTCTTTGGCGTACTGATTGCCGCTCATGAAACGGTGCAGAATGTCGTTACGGTTAGTGGCCACGATCAGTTGGTTAATCGGCAAGCCCATATTGCGCGCCAGATAGCCCGCAAAAATGTCACCGAAGTTGCCGGTCGGCACGGAGAACGACACGGAACGATGCGGGCCGCCCAACTGCAGGGCCGCATGGAAGTAGTAAACGATCTGGGCCATGATTCGCGCCCAGTTGATCGAGTTCACGGCAACCAGGCGTGTGCCCTTGAGGAAACCCTGGTCAGCGAAGCTGGCCTTGACCATTTCCTGGCAGTCGTCGAAGTTACCTTCAATGGCGAGGTTGTGAATATTGTCACCGAACAACGTCGTCATTTGACGACGCTGAACTTCCGAAACCCGGTTATTCGGGTGCAGGATAAAGATGTCAACGTTTTCACAGTGCTTGCAGCCTTCAATTGCCGCCGACCCCGTATCACCCGAGGTTGCGCCAACGATGACCACACGCTCGCCACGCTTCTCCAGCACGTAATCAAGCAGGCGACCCAGCAATTGCAGAGCAAAGTCCTTGAACGCCAGCGTAGGCCCGTGAAACAGCTCAAGTACCCACTCGTTGCCATTGAGCTGACGCAAAGGCGCTACAGCCGAATGGGCAAAAGCGCCGTAGGTTTCTTCAAGGATTTTCTTGAAGTCGGCATCCGGAATACTGCCGGTGACAAACGGGCGCATCACCCGAAAAGCCAGCTCGTGATAAGGCAGGCCCGCCCAGGAAGCGATTTCTTCCTGGGTGAACCGCGGCAAGTTTTCCGGCACGTATAAACCGCCATCGCTGGCCAGACCGGCCAGCAGGACATCTTCAAAATTCAGGGCCGGTGCCTGGCCACGGGTGCTGATATAACGCATGTATTCAAACCTTCGGTTTGAGCGGCAAGCGGTTTAGCCACAAGTCGCAAGTAAAAACAGAGTTGCTTTTAGCTTGCAGCTTGTAGCTTGAAACTTGCCGCTCTCAATTAATTGAGACTTTCTACGCGGATACGAACCACTGGGCCCACTACGCCTTGCAATGCTTCCAGCGCAGTAATGGCATCGTTGATGTGCTGCTCGATCACACGGTGGGTCAGCAGAATCATTGGCACCAGGCCGTCATGCTCTTCAACTTCTTTCTGCATGATCGATTCGATATTGATACCGCGCTCGGACAGAATACTGGCCACTTGAGCCAATACACCCGGATGGTCCTTGGCCTGAATGCGCAGGTAGTAAGCACTTTCGCAGGCTTCAATCGGCAGAATCGGGTGCGCAGACAGCGAGTCTGGCTGGAAGGCCAGGTGCGGCACACGGTTTTCAGGATCGGACGTCATCGCCCGCACCACGTCCACCAGGTCTGCAACCACTGACGACGCCGTGGGCTCCATGCCTGCGCCCGCGCCGTAGAACAGAGTGGAGCCCGCTGCATCACCATTGACCATGACGGCGTTCATGACGCCATTGACGTTGGCAATCAGACGGTCCGCCGGGATCAGTGTCGGGTGGACTCGCAGTTCAATGCCATTGGCGGTGCTGCGTGCTACGCCCAGGTGCTTGATGCGATAGCCCAACGCTTCTGCGTAATTCACATCAGCCGTGGTCAGCTTGGTGATGCCCTCGGTGTAGGCTTTATCGAATTGCAGCGGAATACCAAAGGCAATGGACGCCAGAATGGTCAACTTGTGCGCCGCATCAATGCCTTCAACGTCGAACGTCGGGTCGGCTTCGGCGTAACCCAACGCTTGAGCTTCTGCCAGCACGTCTTCGAACGTGCGGCCCTTTTCACGCATCTCGGTCAGAATAAAGTTGCCAGTGCCGTTGATGATGCCCGCGACCCAGTTGATACGGTTAGCCGACAGGCCTTCACGAATCGCCTTGATCACCGGAATGCCACCGGCCACTGCCGCTTCAAACGCGACAATCACGCCTTTTTCCTGGGCCTTGGCAAAAATTTCGTTCCCATGAACGGCAATCAGCGCCTTGTTGGCAGTGACCACGTGCTTACCGTTTTCAATGGCCTTGAGTACCAGTTCACGAGCGATGGTGTAGCCACCGATCAGCTCGATCACGATATCGATCTCAGGGTTGGTTGCCACGGCGAAAACATCGTTGGTAATGGGGGTACCGGTAATGTCGCACTGAGGGTTTGGCGTACGCATGGCAATTTGCGCAACCTGGATACCACGCCCGGCACGGCGGGCAATCTCCTCGGCGTTACGCTTCAGTACGTTAAAGGTGCCGCCACCGACGGTCCCGAGCCCACAGATACCTACTTTGACCGGATTCACGCTGAACTCCCCATAAAACGGCCGACTCAAGGCCGGCCGTGGAAAACAACCGTGGATTGCCACGGTTCTCTATTAATGGCCCGGCATTTGAACTGCCCGACCATGATCGTCAAGGGTTTACCGTGACGACGCAGGATTATTTAACACTGAGTGCCAGCTTGCCAACCTGTGCAGCAGGCTGATAACCCGGAATGACTTGGCCATCAGCCAAAACAATGGCTGGCGTACCATTGACACCGATCGACTGGCCCAATGCGAACTGCTTGGCAACCGGGTTCGCGCATTTGGGCGCCTCGACCGTTTTGCCATCCGTCATTTTGTCCATCGCCGTTTTCTTGTCCGCAGAACACCAGACTGCCTGCAACTGTTGATCACCCGGCGAACCCAAACCCTGGCGAGGGAATGCAACATAGCGCACTTCGATCCCCATCTTGTTCAATTCCGGGACCTCGGCGTGCAATTTATGGCAATACGGGCAGGTCGTGTCGGTGAAAACGGTAATGTGCGACTTGGTTTCACCGATAGCAGGGTAAACGACGGTTTCAGCAACCGGAATGCCATTGATCAATTTAGCCACCCCCAAACGCTCGGTTTTCTCGGTCAGGTTGACCGGCTTACCGTCCTTGAGCTGAAACAGGTAGCCCTGCACGATGAACTGCCCGTCTGCGCTGGCATACAACACGCGGCTGCCCTTGAGTTTGACTTCGTAAAGCCCTGCCAGCGGGCTGGCACTGATGCTCTCGACCGGAACATCCAGTTGCAGCGTTTCAAGGCTTTTGCGAATGGCTTGCTCAGCGCCGGGATCGGCGAACGAGAACGTACTGACCAACGCAATGGCTGCGGCGGCTAAAATTGGGATCAAGCGCATGAGAACTCCTGGAAGGCAGGCAAACGACCACCGCTAAAATTCCCGCTCCGGACACTGGGATTGGGCGGGTCGCTTTATAAACCGACAGAGCCTACCACAGATGACTTGCGCGGCCGACTCCAGCCGACACAAGCGAACACCGTTAGCTCAGCCCCGCGGATGATGCCGCGCATGCAGGTCTTGCAGCCGGGCGCGGGCGACATGGGTATAAATCTGAGTGGTTGACAGATCACTGTGGCCCAGCAGCATTTGAACAACGCGCAAGTCGGCCCCGTGATTAAGCAAATGCGTGGCGAACGCATGTCGCAAGGTATGAGGCGACAGCGACTTATCGATGCCAGCCACTGCGGCTTGATGCTTGATGCGATGCCAAAATGTCTGGCGCGTCATTTGCTCGCCGCGCAGGCTGGGGAACAACACATCACTGGGGCGCCCATTGAGCAGCTCATGGCGGGCATCGCGCAGGTAACGCTCAACCCGCACGATCGCCTCCTCCCCCATCGGCACCAGTCGCTCCTTGCTGCCCTTACCCATGACGCGCAGCACCCCCTGACGCAGGTTGACCTGCTCCAGCGTCAGACTGATCAGTTCTGTCACGCGCAAGCCGCAGGCATACAACACCTCGAGCATGGCTCTGTCGCGCTGACCAATGGCCTCACTCAGATCCGGTGCGGCGAGCAGCGCCTCTACGTCTGCTTCCGATAAAGACTTGGGCAATGGCCGGCCCAGTTGCGGCATTTCTACCTGCAGGGTCGGATCAACGCCGATAAGGTGTTCACGCAACAAATAACGATAAAAGCCACGCACCCCAGAAAGAAAACGTGCAGTGGATCTAGGCTTGTAGCCTTGTTCAAGGCGCCACGCCAAATGGTCAAGCATCAGCTCACGCCCGGCGCTCACCAACTCAATACCCCGTTCCTGCAACCAGCCATTAAACAGTGTCAAATCACTGCGATAAGCGTCACGGGTATTATCCGACAGGCCTTTTTCCAGCCACAGGGCATCCAGAAATCGGTCGATCAGCGGGTTGTCGATGGCGGTCATTGGGGCTCGAAAGCACAGCTTAGAGGCCGCGCATAAAAAATGAGCCGATAGTCTTTCATAGCCGGGCCGTATCATAAACACCCGTTATCAACCACAGACGCTGCCGTTACGGATTATTCGGCAGAACGGGTACCGGCCGCTTGTCATCATCAATCGCAACAAAACTGAACAAGCCCTGGATTGCCAATTCACGGCCGTCACAACTCATGCTTTCGACATACACCTCAACTTCAACTTTGAGGCTGGTGTTGCCGACTTTAACCACACGCCCAATCAGCTCAACAATGCAGCCGGCAGCTATTGGATGATTGAAATCGATGCGATCTGTCGAAACGGTGACCAACGGCAAGCGACAAAAACGCGTGGCCGCGATAAACGACACTTCATCCATCCAGGCCAGCGCAGTGCCACCGAACAGCGTGTTGTGATGGTTGGTCGTCGAGGGAAATACCGCCTTGGTGATACGAGTGACGGACAGTTCAGTGCGACGTTGAATCTCTTGCTCACGGGAAAACATATTTCTACTACCTACAACTGGACAAAGGTCTGACAAATTTCAGGCAACAAAAAAGCAGCCCGAAGGCTGCTTTTTTCTGCATCGGAACGCTGGACTTAAGCCAGTTTTTCCTTGATGCGAGCTGCTTTACCGGACAGGTCACGCAGGTAGTACAGCTTGGCTTTACGAACGTCACCGCGACGCTTCACAGCCATGCTGTCGATTTGCGGGCTGTAGGTCTGGAAAGTACGCTCTACGCCAACACCGTTGGAGATTTTACGAACAGTGAAAGCACTGTTCACGCCACGGTTACGCTTGGCAATCACTACACCTTCGAAAGCTTGCAGA
>NZ_JASLGE010000047.1 GCF_030150285.1 Pseudomonas sp.
ACCAGCTCATTGGGCTGCCTCCTGCAAACCGTCAACGGTAAGGCCAAAGATAGCGGGCGGAATACCTGGCAGACCGGCTGGCAATGCCACCAGACCTGCACCCAGCTCTTCGTTGATACGCAGCGGCAGACGCAGGGTCAGGCCCGCCACGTTCAAGCTCAGCAGCGCGCCGTCGTTGACACCCAGACGGTCGGCTTCGGACTTGGCAAGGGCCACGTAAGCAGCAGGGATACGCTCTTGCACCGGCGCGGCTTTCGAAGAGTTCTCTTCGCTGCCCAGCAGGTGATAGAACGGCACCACTTGCCAGGTGCCACGTGCCGGGTTGAACGCGCCCGGAATGTTGGCGGACCAGCTCAGTGCATCACCTTTGCTTTCGATCAGGCGGGTGCCCGGGTCGCCAGCGCGGATGTGACCACCAACTTCGTCCTGGAACTTGTTCCACGCTTGTGGCGAGTTCCAGCCCGGAGACCAGGCAAACGGCACTTGTTGGCGAGGTTCGACGGAGCCCGAGTAACCTTCCATCGAAAACGCGAACGCGGTGTCCGGGTCTTGTGGAATACGGGGCTCGTGCACGCTGATGTTGGCGCGCATGGCCGTGCGGCCACTGTAACGCAGCGGTTCACGGGCCAGTTTCAAACCTTTGATACGGAACGCAGCAGACGGCGCAGCATCAACGATCTGGGCCAGCGCCGGGGTGCTGGCTGCGGTGGCTTGAGTCACGTGATCGAGCAGGGTCCAGTCAACCGGCTTGTTCAGCAGGGTGCTGCGCAGGGCGTGCAACCAGCGCCAGCCTTCGTGGATCAGGTTGCTCGAGTCGAGGTAGCGCGGTTCGAACACCTGGAAGAAGCGCTGGGCACGGCCTTCCTGGCTAACCAGCGTACCGTCGCCTTCAGCAAAGCTTGCAGCCGGCAGAACCAGATCGGCCCGGTCGGTGGTTGCAGTTTTTTGATGATCGGCAACGATCACCACTTTGGCAGCATCCAGTGCGGCATTGACCTTGATCGCGTCCACACGGGTGAACAAATCGTTTTCCAGCACCACGATGGCATCGGCTTTGCCGTCGATGACGGCTTGCAGCGCGGCATCGACCGAGTCACCGCCGAGCATGGCCAGGCCCAGGCTGTTGGCCTCTGGCACCACCAGGCTGATGGAACCGGCTTTTTCACGCAGGTGAAGGGCCTTGGCGATGTTGCCTGCGGCTTCGATCAGGGCGTTGGAGCCCAGCGAAGTGCCGGCAACGATCAACGGACGCTTGGCAGCCAGCAGGGCGTCAGCGATGCGTTTGGCAAGTTCCAGGGCTTCAGCGTCCAGACCGGCAACGGCAGGGGCGCTAGGGTCGATGGCGTGCGCCACGGCGAAACCAATGCGCGCCAGGTCGTCTGGAGCCGCGTGTACGCACTCTTCGGCCACGTCGTCGAGCTTGGTTTCAGCCAGGCTGGCGATAAACAGCGGGTTCAGCGCGTGCTGACCGATGTTTTTCACCGCAGCGTCGAGCCAAGGCTGAACGCGCATGGCCTCGGCCATTTCTTCGGCTTTGCCCTTGACCGATTGGCGTAACGACAGCGCCATACGGGCGGCTGTTTGAGTCAGGTCTTCACCCAGCACGAAGATGGCGTCGTGATCTTCGATGTCGCGCATGTTCGGCACGGGCAGCGGGCTGTCTTTCAAGACTTGCAGCACAAGGCGGATGCGCTCCAGCTCGCCGGCTTCGATGCCCGAGTAGAAGTGCTCGGCCCCCACCAGTTCGCGCAACGCATAGTTGCTTTCGAGGCTGGCGCGTGGCGACCCGATACCGACGATAGTGCGACCGCGCAGCAGATCAGCCGCTTTATCCAGTGCAGCGTCGAGGCCCAGATGGGTGCCGTCGGCCAGCAGCGGTTGACGCGGGCGGTCGGTGCGGTTGACGTAGCCATAGCCGAAACGGCCACGGTCACACAGGAAGTACTGGTTTACCGAACCGTTGAAACGGTTTTCGATGCGACGCAGTTCGCCATAGCGTTCGCCCGGGCTGATGTTGCAGCCGCTGGAGCAACCGTGGCAGATGCTTGGCGCAAACTGCATGTCCCACTTACGGTTGTAGCGCTCGGAGTGAGTCTTGTCGGTGAACACACCGGTCGGGCAAACCTCGGTGAGGTTGCCGGAAAACTCGCTTTCCAGTGCGCCGTCTTCAACGCGACCGAAGTACACGTTGTCGTGGGCACCGAACACGCCGAGGTCAGTACCGCCCGCGTAGTCTTTATAGAAGCGCACGCAGCGATAGCAGGCAATGCAGCGGTTCATTTCGTGGGAAATGAACGGGCCCAGTTGCTGGTTCTGGTGGGTACGCTTGGTAAAGCGATAACGGCGCTCGTTGTGGCCGGTCATCACGGTCATGTCTTGCAGGTGGCAGTGACCGCCTTCTTCGCACACAGGGCAGTCGTGCGGGTGGTTGGTCATCAACCATTCGACGACGCTGGCGCGAAATACTTTCGCTTCTTCGTCTTCGATGGAGATCCAGCTTCCGTCAGTGGCAGGCGTCATGCAGGACATGACGATGCGACCGCGGGTGTCGTTCTCGTCGGTGTACTGCTTGACTGCGCACTGGCGGCAGGCGCCAACACTGCCAAGGGCAGGGTGCCAGCAGAAATACGGAATATCGAGGCCTAGCGACAGACATGCCTGTAACAGGTTGTCTGCCCCATCGACTTCGAGCTCTTTGCCGTCTACGTGGATAGTGGCCATGGTTCAAAGTTCTTCGTTGGCCCGGTGTCAGCGGGCGTGGCTAATGGAATCTTGTTATGCGTTCGAAGCAACCCAGCCTTACGGCGTTATCGAACGATCAGAGGGCGGCACGGACCGCCCTCGTTCAGAGCGTTACGCGCCGACTACAATCGGGCGTGCCAGAGGCGGAACGCCAGGCTTTGCGTGTGCAATACCGGCTTCAAACTCTGGGCGGAAATACTTGATCGCGCTGCCCAAGGGCTCCACGGCACCCGGCGCGTGAGCGCAGAACGTCTTGCCTGGGCCGAGGAAACCGACCAGCCCCAGCAACGTCTCGATATCGCCTTCGCGACCCTCGCCTTTCTCAAGGGACATCAGCAGTTTCACGCTCCAAGGCAAACCATCGCGGCAAGGGGTGCAAAAGCCGCACGATTCACGGGCAAAGAACTGTTCCATGTTGCGCAGCAGGGACACCATGTTGACGCTGTCGTCTACGGCCATCGCCAGGCCTGTACCCATACGGGTGCCGACCTTGGCGATACCACCGGCGTACATTTGCGCATCAAGGTGCTCGGGCAGCAAGAAACCGGTACCGGCTCCGCCAGGTTGCCAGCACTTGAGCTTATAACCGTCGCGCATACCGCCAGCGTAGTCTTCGAACAGTTCGCGCGCGGTCACGCCGAACGGCAATTCCCACAAGCCAGGGTTCTTCACTTTGCCGGAGAAGCCCATCAGCTTGGTGCCGTGGTCTTCGCTGCCTTCGCGGGCGAGGGATTTGTACCAGTCAACGCCGTTGCCAATGATGGCCGGTACGTTGCACAGGGTTTCGACGTTGTTCACGCAGGTCGGTTTGCCCCATACGCCCACAGCAGCCGGGAACGGCGGCTTGGAACGCGGGTTGGCGCGACGGCCTTCGAGGGAGTTGATCAGTGCGGTTTCTTCGCCGCAGATGTAGCGCCCTGCACCGGTGTGCACGAACAGTTCGAAGTCAAAGCCCGAACCGAGGATATTCTTGCCCAGCAGGCCCGCAGCCTTGGCTTCTTCGACTGCACGACGCAGGTGCACGGCGGCGGTGGTGTATTCACCGCGCAGGAAGATATAGCCACGGTAGGTTTTCAGTGCGCGGGCACTGATCAGCATGCCTTCGATCAGCAGATGGGGCAGTTGCTCCATCAGCATGCGGTCTTTCCAGGTGTTGGGTTCCATTTCATCGGCGTTACACAGTAAGTAACGGATGTTCATGGATTCGTCTTTGGGCATCAGCCCCCACTTCACGCCCGTGGGGAAGCCGGCACCACCCCGCCCCTTGAGGCCCGCGTCTTTAACGGTCTGGACGATATCGTCCTGAGCCATGTCGGCAAATGCCTTGCGAGCGGCCGCGTAGCCGTCTTTGGCCTGGTATTCGTCGAGCCATACAGGCTCGCCGTCGTCACGCAGACGCCAGGTCAGCGGGTGGGTTTCTGCCGAGCGCGCGATGCGGTTGGCAGGGCCGAAAGAAGTCAGGGTCATGGGTAGCCCTCCAACAACGTAGCGACGCCAGCAGGCTGCACGTCACCGAATGTGTCGTCGTCGATCATCAACGCCGGCGCCTTGTCGCAGTTGCCCAGGCAGCACA
>NZ_JASLGE010000055.1 GCF_030150285.1 Pseudomonas sp.
AGGATGCGCTGGTGGCCGTCGGTGGACGCGCCGCCTGCTTGCTCGACCAGGAACGACATCGGGTTGGCTTCGTACATCAGGCGCAGTTTGCCCGGCTTGGACGGCTCGCGCGCGTCGCGCGGGTACATGAACAGGCCGCCACGGGTGAGGATACGGTGCACGTCGGCCACCATGGAGGCGATCCAGCGCATGTTGTAGTTCTTCTTCAACGGGCCTTCCTCGCCAGCGGTCAGCTCGCTGACGTAACGCTTGACCGGGGCTTCCCAGTGGCGCTGGTTGGACATGTTGATGGCGAACTCGGCGGTGGTTTCCGGGATGCTGATGTTCTCGTGGGTCAGCACGAAGCTGCCCATTTCGCGGTCCAGGGTGAAGCCCTTGACGCCGTTGCCCAGGGTCAGGATCAGCATGGTCTGCGGGCCGTAGATGGCGTAGCCGGCGGCGACCTGCTCGGTGCCCTTCTGCAGGAAAGCCTGCTCGTTGAGGCTGTCGTTCTGGGTCAGGTACTCGGTTGGGCAGCGCAATACCGAGAAGATGGTGCCGACCGAAACGTTGACGTCGATGTTCGACGAGCCGTCCAGCGGGTCGAATACCAGCAGGTAGGCGCCTTTGGGGTACTGACCCGGGATCTGGTAGGCATTGTCCATTTCCTCGGACGCCATGCCGGCCAGGTGACCGCCCCATTCGTTGGATTCCAGCAGGATGTCGTTGGACAGAACGTCGAGCTTCTTCTGCACTTCGCCCTGCACGTTCTCAGTGCCCATGCTGCCCAGCACTCCGCCCAGGGCGCCCTTGGATACAGCGTGGCTGATCTCTTTGCATGCGCGCGCCACCACTTCGATAAGGAAGCGCAGATCGGCAGGGGTCTTGTTGCTGCGGGTCTGCTCGATCAAATAGCGACTCAGGGTAACGCGGGACATGTAAGGCTCCGAACAAGGGGGAGGGGGCGAAAAACCCGCGCAGTTTAACGCGTGTTGCGGTGCAAATCTTCTAAACAGACTGAGAACTGGCCGAACGGGGTCAGCTGAACCCTTAAATCAACTGAAAAGCCTGCACTGGCCACCCTATTTGCTCAACAAGCCTGGCACACCGTAGCCGTTGCCAGGCTTTGCGTCCGATCAGCGCCCACGAAAGGTGTTGGGTTACAGCGCTTTCCAGATATCCGTCGCGTACTCGCGGATGGTGCGGTCCGATGAGAACCAACCCATGCGCGCGGTGTTCAGCACTGCCGCGCGCCACCATGCGTCTTGGTCATGCCACAGTTGTTCAACGCGCATTTGGGCATTCCAATAGGCATCAAAGTCGGCGCACACCAGAAAACGGTCGTGATCGATCAACGAATCCACCAGCCCGGTGTAACGCGTCGGGTCATCGTGGGAGAACACACCGCCGCGAATCGCCTGCAGCACGTCATTAAGACGATGGGACGCCGCCACATCCGCCCCCGCATGAAACTCGCCTGCGCCCTTACGGGCTTCAACCTGCTGCGCGCTGAGACCGAAGATAAACATATTGTCCGCCCCGACCCGCTCGCACATTTCAACATTGGCACCGTCCATCGTGCCGATGGTCAACGCCCCATTGAGGCCGAACTTCATATTGCTGGTGCCCGAAGCCTCATAGCCCGCGGTGGAGATCTGCTCGGACAAGTCCGCTGCCGGAATGATGCTTTCGGCCAGGCTGACGTTGTAGTTGGGAATAAACACCACCTTGAGCAACCCGCGCACGGTCGGGTCGTTGTTGACGGTGCGGGCAATATCGTTTGCCAGCTTGATGATGAGTTTGGCCTGTTGGTAACTGGCCGCAGCCTTGCCCGCAAAGATTTTTACCCGCGGCGCCCACTGCTTGCCCGGCTCGGCTCGAATCGCCTGGTACAACGCCACGGTGTGCAGCACGTTGAGCAACTGACGCTTGTACTCGTGGATGCGCTTGACCTGCACATCGAACAGGGCTTCAGGGTTGACCACAATGCCCAAACGCTCATGGATCAACGCCGCCAGGGTGACTTTGTTCTGCAAGCGTTGCGCCGCGAACTGGCGACGAAAATCGGCTTGCTCGGCAAACGGTTCCAGCTCGATCAGCCTGTGCTCCGGATCGTCCTGTAACGACGGCCCGAGGGCCTTGACCAGCATCGCCGTCAACGGCGGGTTGGCCTGGTACAACCAGCGGCGGAACGTAATGCCGTTGGTCTTGTTATTAATGCGGTCCGGGTACAGCTGGTGCAACTCGGCAAACACCGTGCTGCGCATCAACTGTGTGTGCAGCCCTGACACACCATTAACGCTGTGTGACCCCAGAAATGCCAGGTTGCCCATGCGCACACGGCGACCGTTGTCTTCTTCAATCAGCGACACCGCCCGCAGCACGTCAAAGTCATGGATACCATTGGCCCGTAGGGCATCGATGTGATGCGCATTGATCAGGTAAATGATCTGCATATGACGCGGTAACAGCCGTTCCATCAGCCCGACGGGCCAGGTTTCCAGCGCTTCAGGCAGCAGCGTATGGTTGGTGTAAGACAGCGTATCAACGGTGATTTGCCACGCCACGCCCCACTCGACGTGGTGTTCATCGACCAGAATGCGCATCAACTCAGCCACGGCAATCGAAGGGTGAGTGTCATTGAGCTGGATCGCGACATGCTCGGCCAGGTTCAGCAGCGTGTCATGAACGTGCAGGTGTCGTCGCAACAAGTCCTGCAGCGAGGCCGAGACAAAGAAGAATTCCTGGCGCAACCGCAGCTCCTGCCCCGCCTCGTTGCTGTCCGCCGGGTACAACACGCGGGAAATGCTTTCCGCACGCACCACTTCGGCCACGGCCCCCAAATGGTCACCCGCATTGAAGCGTCCCAGGTTTAAATCGTGCAACGCCCGGGCCCGCCACAGGCGCAAGGTGTTAACACTTGCCCCGCGCCATCCCACAACCGGCGTGTCATAGGCCACCGCCCGTACGGTCTCGCCCGGCCACCACACCTGGCAAGCCTGGCCGTGTTCATCCTGCCGGGTTTCCACCGAACCGCCGAAGCCGACGGAGTACAACACTTCAGCGCGTTCGAACTCCCACGGGTTACCAAAGTCGAGCCAGTTCTCAGTTTGCTCCTGCTGCCAGCCGTCAACGATGCTCTGGCGGAATAACCCGTGCTCGTAGCGAATGCCATACCCGTGGGCGGCAATGCCCAAGGTCGACATACTTTCCATAAAGCACGCGGCCAGCCGGCCCAAACCACCGTTGCCCAGGGCCGCATCGGGCTCCAGCAGGCGGATGCGCTCCAGGTCCACGCCCAGCTCGGTCATCGCCTCGCGCGCCACCTCCAGCAGCCCGAGGTTGCTAAGGCTGTCATAAAGCAGGCGACCAATCAGAAACTCCAACGACAGGTAATAGACCCGCTTCTGATCCTTGCGATAAATCTGCCGGGTATGGTCCATCCAATGCTCGACCATATGATCGCGCGCGGCCAAGGCAATGGCTTCAAACCAGTCATGGTCAAAGGCGTGATCCGGGTCCTTGCCCACTGCGTAAGTGAGTTTGGCCAGCACAGACGCGCGGAAGGCGGCGACCTCTGCTTCTCGTACAAGCGGTTCCTGAGACATCGATGCAACCTCGGGCGAGAGAGTAGGAGTGGCTAGAGCCTAGTTGGTCTGACAGCGCTAGCCGCTCGGGTTCAAGAGTTTTTGCTCAACGGTTACTGGCCAGAGGTTGATGCAGGGGCCGTGCCGAACCGCCACTGGGCTGAAAGCAACAAAATCGTGTTCAAAAAAACATCAATCCCGGTATGATCGCGCGCCCGGAACACCCGCCCCCTCTTGGATACCTGATGAAGCCTCAACTGATCGCCGCCGCGGAACTCGACCGTCTCGAAACGTGGCAGAAATACTCCAGCCATATGTGCGGCGGCTGCGTGTCCAGCTGCTGCACCTTGCCGGTTGAGGTGAAAATCAAGGACTTGATCCGTATCGGCATCGTCGACGAATTCGAACGCGGCGACCCGCCCAAGAACATCGCCAAGCGGTTGCAAAAGGAAGGGATCGTAGAGCGTTATAACGCGAAATCCGAGATCTTTACCTTGCAGCGCATGAGCAACAACGATTGCCTGTATTTGGACCGCAAAAGCCGTTTCTGCACGATTTATGACACCCGCCCGGACACATGCCGCAACCACCCCAAGATCGGTCCACGCCCTGGCTATTGCGCTTACAAGCCCAAAGAAGTGGTGCGTGACACAAATGTGCGCACGCTAGAGCGCTTCTAACCCCCGTAGGAGCGAGCTTGCTCGCGATCTTTTGATCTGGCTTTTGATCTGAGGGGCCCCTTAAACCACGCTGGCCGAACACAGCAAGGCTTGTAGGAACGAGCTTGCTCGTGATCTTTTGACCTTTAAAAGACCGCGAGCAATCGAGTATCGACCGACTACGCCTACGCGTGAACACCGTGTTTTTGATCTGAGGGCCCCCTTAAACCACGCTGGCCGAACGCAGCAAGGCCTGTAGGAACGAGCTTGCTCGTGATCTTTTGACCTTTAAAAGATCGCGAGCAATCGAGTATCGACCGACTGCGCCTACGCGTGAACACCGTGTTTTTGATCTGGTTTTTGATCTAAAGGGCCCCCTTAAACCACGCTGGCGAACGCAGGTTTTGCGCAGTGGCTAACCCGGCAGGACGCCGGGTTAGCCGCGACACGGCCGGGGCCGGCCCCTCCTACCGTCGAAAGAGTCGAACGCCGGGCATAAAAAAACGCCCCCGACCGCAAGGTCGGGGGCGTTTTTGTAACCGCTAACTAAGTGACTTAGTTTTTGGCCTTTTTGGCAGCGCGGGTACGCTCGCCTTCGTCCAGGATCTTCTTGCGAAGACGGATGGACTTAGGTGTCACTTCACACAGTTCGTCGTCCTGGATGAATTCCAGAGCCTGTTCCAGGGTGAAGCGAACAGGTGGAACCAGTGCGATGGTTTCGTCTTTACCCGAAGCACGCATGTTGTCGAGCTTCTTGCCCTTGGTAGGGTTAACGCCCATGTCGTTGTCACGGCTGTTCAGACCAATGATCTGACCGTTGTAGATCTCTTGACCGTGCTCAACAAACAGCTTGCCGCGTGCTTGCAGAGTTTCCAGGGAGTAGGTCAGTGCCTTGCCGGTCTCAACCGATACCAGAACACCGTTCTGACGGCCGGACATGTGGCCCGACTTCATGGTGTCGTAGCGATCGAAGATCGAGGTCAGGATGCCTGCACCGTTGGTCAGGGTCAGGAACTGGTTACGGAAACCGATCAGACCACGTGCCGGGATGTTGTATTCCAGGCGCACACGACCCTTGCCATCCGGAACCATGTTGGTCAGGTCGCCTTTACGCAGCCCCATCTCTTCCATCACACGGCCCTGAGCATCTTCAGGGATGTCGATGGTCACGTTTTCAAACGGTTCCTGCTTAACACCGTCAACAACGCGGATGATAACTTCTGGACGGCCAACGCCCATTTCGAAGCCTTCACGACGCATGGTTTCGATCAGAACCGAAAGGTGCAGCTCACCACGGCCGGAAACCTTGAACTTGTCAGCCGAGTCGCCTTCTTCAACGCGCAGTGCAACGTTGTACAGCAGCTCTTTGTCCAGACGCTCCTTGATGTTACGGGAGGTCACGAACTTGCCTTCTTTACCGCAGAA
>NZ_JASLGE010000056.1 GCF_030150285.1 Pseudomonas sp.
GCTCATCGCAGTTATTGCCAGTGCCACTGCGATCAACCACCAGGAAGTCATCCCGCTTTTCGATCGTCAGCACCGGGTGGTGCCAGACGCCGCGATGGTAATTAATGCCCTGCCTGCCATTACTGACAAAGGCACGGACCAGGCCTGATACAGGTGCGTCGCCAAGGGGCGCGACCACGATCAGAAAGGGGTGGCCGAGCAGCGGTATAAACGCTTGGCTGCCCAGCGGATGGCGCTCCAGCATGCACACTGTGAACGGCATGTCCTGCGCGTCGGCGCGGAAAATGCTGATGATTGCCTTATCGTCCGGCCTGGCCGTTTCGACGTCGGCCAGGCGGTGAAAGCGCCGAGTAGAACCGTTGTTGATCATGAAATGGTCGCTGCCGTCGGTTTCAATGACATCACCGAATGGGGCGAAGGCTTCCTTGGTCAGCGGTTCAATCGTCAATGTGCGCATGGTGGTCTTCTTATTCGGGTGTCTGTGGTGTTGCTTCTATCGGTATCGCGAGCAAGCGGGCTAGGCGCGAGCTTGCTCGCGACCTTTTATCTAGCGACTTTGCCCAGTACGCGCAGGCGGCTCACCCCACCGTCGGGGAACAGGTTGAGGCGAATATGGGTAATGGGCCCCAGGGTGTTGAGCTGTTCGCTGTAGGTGTGCTCGGCGTGCATGTCCATCTTCTGGCTCGGCAACAGTTCGCGCCAAAACAGGCTCTGGGTTTCGATCTGGTTGTCGGTGCCGCCTTTTACAAACGCCCCCTGGATAGAGCAACTGTCCGGGTAGTTGCCTTTGAAGTGCAGCGTGTCGACGATGATTTTCTCGACTTCGCCCGCATGCCCCAGCGCCACGATGACCCAGTCATTGCCGGGGGTGCGGCGCCGTGCAGTCTCCCAGCCGTCGCCCATATTCAGGCCGCGGCCTGGGTTGAGGATGTTGCTCATGCGGCCAAAGTGCTCGTCGGAGCAGGCCAGCGCGCGACCGCCGTTAAGGGCTGCTGCGAGGTCGATCTGTTCGTTGTCGCCCACCGCAGACCAGTCGCGGAACGGCACGCCATAGACGCGAAGGCGGGCAACGCCGCCGTCCGGGTAGATGTTGAAGCGCAGGTGACTGAAGGCTTGATCGTTCTGGATCGCGTGGTAGTGATGGCTGTTGCCTTGCAACTCCACAGCCGATAGCACTTCAACCCACTGGGTGTGTTCGGTGGGTTCACCCTCGGCCAGGAAGCAGGCTTGCAGCGAGGCCGACGGCGGGAAGTTGCCGGTGAAGAACGAGGTGTCGATGTCTACACCTTTGATCGTGCCCGCAACGCCGAGGCGGATGACGGCACTGTCATAGCCTTCAAAGCGTTTGCGGCGCGACTCCCAGCCGTCCATCCACTTGCCGTTATCATCGAAAACGCCCTCCTTCCATACGGCCGGGGCTGGCTGGAACAGACGGTTGGCATCGGCGAACCAGTCATCGGTTACCGAGATGATCTTGGTGCCCAGACGGGCGTCGGCCAAGTTGACGAACTTCTCGAAAGGTATGGGTTGCGCTTTCATTCTTCTTGTCTGCCTTTGGGTGAGTGGCTGGGGATGCGTGACCGGCCTGTGCCGGGTCGGCTTAGAGCTGGCGTAATCGGAACAGGGCGATCTTGTTGATTTCTGCCAGCGCGCACCTGAACTCGGCGTCGGCCGGGTTATGAATGCGCGCCTCGAACGCGGCGAGGATCTGGTGCCGGTCGCTGCCTTTTACCGCCATGATGAAGGGGAACTTGAACGTGGCTTTGTAGGCATCGTTCAGCTCGGTGAAGCGTTGGAACTCTTCTTCCGTGCACTGGTGAATACCAGCCCCCGCTTGCTCATGGGTGCTGGCTTCGGTGAGTTGGCCCTGGATGGCGGCTTTGCCTGCCAGGTCCGGGTGAGCGTTGATCAGGGCCAATTGGCGGGCCGGATCGGCGCTCAGCAAAATGTCACTCATGCGCTGGTGCAGGCTTTCGATGTGGTCGACGCTGGCGTCCAGGCCCAGGTCATAAGCCTGTTCGGCGACCCAGGGCGAGTGTTCGTAAATGTCGGCAAAGGCTTCGACAAACCCTTCACGGCTGAGGGTCGAAGGCTTGAGGGTCTTGAAGGCGCTCATTGGGCAGTCTCGGCAGCAAAAGGGTGGGTGGCGTGCCAGTGGCGGGCGATGTCGACACGACGGGCGAACCACACGTGTTCATGGCGTTGGGCGTATGCCACAAAACGCTGGAGCGCTGCGAGACGCGCAGGGCGGCCAATGAGGCGGCAATGCAGGCCGATCGATAGCATTTTCGGCGACTCAGCGCCCTCGGCGTACAGCACATCGAATGCGTCCTTGAGGTACTGAAAAAACTGTTCGCCTGTGTTGAAGCCCTGCGCTTGGGTAAAGCGCATGTCGTTGGTGTCCAGGGTGTACGGAATCACCAGGTGCGGCTTGCCGGCGGGCGTGTTCGGCTCCCAGTAGGGCAGGTCATCGTCGTAGGTATCGCTGTCATACAAAAAACCGCCTTCCTCCATCACCAGCCGCCGGGTATTGGGGCCGGTGCGGCCGGTGTACCAGCCCAGCGGGCGCTCACCGGTCAGTTCAGTGAGGATGCGGATGGCTTCGAGCATGTGCTCGCGCTCCAGTGATTCATCCATGTACTGGTAGTCAATCCAGCGGTAGCCGTGGCTACAAATCTCGTGGCCGGCGGTGACCATGGCGCGGATCACCTCGGGGTGGCGCTGTGCGGCCATCGCCACGGCAAACACCGTGAGCGGCACGTCGGCCTCTTTGAACAGGTTAAGAATTCGCCATACGCCTGCACGGCTGCCGTATTCGTACAGCGATTCCATGCTCATGTTGCGCGCCCCCTGCAGCGGCTGCGCGGTCACCATTTCAGAGAGGAACGCTTCCGATTCCAGGTCGCCGTGAAGCAGGTTGCGCTCGCCACCCTCTTCGTAATTGAGCACGAAAGACAGCGCGATGCGGGCGTTGCCCGGCCAGTGCGGATGGGGAGGGTTCGGACCGTAACCAATCAAGTCGCGTGGGTAGTCGGCGCTCACTACAGGCTTCCTTTTTGTGGGTGTTGGCAGTCGCCTGGCGAGGCCTGGCATCAATGCGTCGACTGATTGTATACAACTTAATAATTTCTTTGTAACCCTTATTTTTCACATTTCTCGTTTTTGTTGTTCTAAAGGAGGGGTTTTATAAAAGCTGTCTGAGTGGTCAGCTTGTGAATGGCAAGTCTTTATAGCATGGCTGTTTCAGCGCGATCGGAGACTGGTATTTTTGGTTGAAGGCGGCCGCTGAAAGCGAATATTAATTGTGTACAATTTCTTCTGTAAGTGTCTTAATCCTGCATCGCCGGCTCACTGAGTGCGCTTCAACGCGTGCCGGCAGTACTCATTCACTGGATTGGGAGGTCGAAAAATCTATGGGACGTTTGACTACGCACGTGCTGGATGCCGCACACGGTTGCCCTGGCAGCTCAATCAAGGTCGAGGTGTTTCGCGTTGAAGGTGCGCAATTGACGAAGGTGGCCACGGCACTGACCAACAGTGACGGCCGGTGCGACGCGCCGCTGTTGCAAGGGGATGATTACCGTAATGGGGTGTATCAGGTGCAGTTCAGTGCCGGTGACTACTACCGGGCACGGGGTGTGCAACTGCCGGAACCGGCCTTTCTGGATGTGGTGGTACTGCGTTTTGGCATCAGTGCTGCGCAAGATCATTACCACGTACCGCTGTTGATCTCGCCGTACAGTTACTCGACCTATCGCGGGAGTTAAGTGTTATCGAGCTGCGCATGTGGTTTTTGCCCGCTCACACTGCGGGCTTTTTTTCGCTTGAAACGGTCATCTGCAGGCGCAACCAGGTTCGCGCCTACAGATGCAGAGGGTTGTGTGAGTCAGCGGCTCAGCAGTGACGCCGTGCCAGCCATGCCGAACAGCCCGGCGCTGATACGGTTGAACCAGCTCTGGCCCTTGCCGCTGCGCAAGTAACCCGCAGCGCCGTGGGCTCCCAGGCCATAGGCCAGTTTGCAGAGCAGGTCGAGCACGGTCCACGTCGCAATCATCACCAGCAACTGCGCCAGAAAGGGCTGTTGCGGGTTCAGGAACTGCGGCAGAAAGGCGGCAAAGAACAGAATGTCTTTGGGGTTGCTCGCGCCCAGCACAAACGCCCGCCCAAACAGTGCACTAAAGCGCGGAGCAGGCGCGGCTTCAGGCACGGCCGTGGCGGTGGCGGGTTGGCGTGACTGCTTCCAGCTTTGCCAGGCCAAGTAAAACAGGTACAGCGCGCCAACGATTTTCAGGGCGCTGAACAGTTGCTCCGACGCTAACAGCAGCGCGCCCAGGCCCAGGGCCGACGCGCTGAGCAGGCAAATCGAGGCCGACACGCCTCCCACAAAAGCCGGATATGAACGGCGCAGGCCGTAATTCAAGCTGTTGCTGATCATCAATAAAGACAGTGGCCCCGGGATCAGGATGACCACCAATGCCGCGCTGCTGAACAGCAGCCAGGTTTCCAGACTCATTTTGCCCTCCATGTACAAACGCCCAGCGCAATTGCTGGGTAAGCTGATTTATGCGTTTGTATACAAATAAAGCAAGTATTGTTTTCAATTATTCCCCGTCAGGGCCAGCGGCTTTGTCCCAGTGCGGTGTTGATCGTCAGCCAACCATTCACGGCGTCTTCACCCGCTTGGGCAAACACCCGCTGCAGCAATTTGACCTGCTCGCGACGCAAGTTTTTCTCAAAGCGCACACCTTCTGTGGTCAGTTCCAGCAGGCGTTTACGTTTGTCGGTTTCGGGGGCCACGCTGCGCACCAGGTTCATTTCAATCAGTTGGCGCAACGGTGTGTTGAGGGCTTGCTTGCTGACCCCCAGCAGGGTCAGCAGTTCTTTGACGCTGACGCCGGGGTGATGGGCGATAAAAAAAACGATGCGCTGGTGAACCCGGCTCAACCCGCGACGGGCCAGCATTTCGTCCGCCTTGGCGGTAAATGCTTGATAGCCAAAGAAGAAGGCTTCCATGGCGGCACGCTGAGTGGTCGGATTTTTAAGGTCAAGCATATTGACGTATCTAGGCTTCGCGGCGTAATTTCGGTCAATCAGTTTGACTTATTTCCAATTACTTCCGCTACCGGTGATCTGTATGGCCTTCTCCGAACGTGTTTCCCGCCTGAAAAGCTCTTTGATTCGCGAAATTCTGGCTGCGGCCCAATGTCCGGAAGTCATGTCCTTTGCAGGCGGTCTGCCGGCGGAAGAAATGCTCCCCAAGGTCGACTGGACCGACATGCCCGCTTCGATGGGCCAATACGGCATGAGCGAAGGCGAGCCGGCGCTGCGTGAAGTGCTGGCCGCCGAAGCGCGCAAATTGGGTGTGAATTGCGAAGCCAGCCAGGTGATGGTCCTCAGCGGTTCGCAACAAGCCCTCGACCTGGCCGCCAAGCTGTACATCGACAAGGGCACCGAGATCATGCTCGAAGCCCCGACTTACCTGGCGGCCCTGCAAATTTTCCAACTGTTCGGTGCGCAATGCCTGACCTTCCCGCTGCAGGCCGACGGCCCGGACCTGGCGGCCCTGCGTGTTGAGCTGCAAAAGCATTCGCCTGCGTTTATCTACCTGATCCCGACTTTCCAGAACCCTTCAGCCGTGCGCTACAGCGAAGCCAAGCGTGACGCCGTTGCCGCGCTGCTGGACGAGTTCGGGGTGACCTTGATCGAAGACGAGCCGTACCGTGAACTGAACTTTGACGGCGGCAGCGCTACGCCGATCGTCAGTCGCCTGAAAAAGGCCAGCTGGATCTACACCGGTACCGTGTCGAAAACCCTGCTGCCGGGTCTGCGCGTGGGTTTCCTGATTGCCAGCCCAGACCTGTTCCCGCATTTGCTGCGCCTTAAGCAATCGGCGGACTTGCACACCAACCGTATCGGCCAATGGCAAGCCTTGCAGTGGATCGGCACCGAGAAAATGGACAGTCACCTGGCCGAGTTGCGTGATTTCTATCGTGTACGCCGTGACAGTTTCCAGTTGGCGCTGGAAGAACACTTCTCGGACCTGGCCGACTGGCATGTGCCACAGGGCGGGCTGTTCTTCTGGCTGACCCTCAAGCAGCCCTTCGACACCCGCACGTTGCTCAAGCCGGCGCTGGAACAGAACGTTGCGTTTATGCCGGGCGAACCGTTCTTCGCCAACCCGGACGAAAACGTTGGCAGCCTGCGCCTGAACTTCAGTCACATTGACCCTGCGCGTTTGCACGAAGGGTTGAAGCGACTGGCAACTGTTATTCGCCAGGCACAGGCTGCCCAGGTGGCTTAAGGGAGTTGCGATGCTCAAGGTTTACGGCGATTACAACTCGGGCAACTGTTACAAGGTCAAGTTGATGCTGCATTTGCTGGGCCTTGAGTATCAGTGGCAACCGGTGAACATTCTGAACGGAGAAACTGCCACCGCGCAGTTTCTGGCAAAAAACCCGAACGGCAAAGTGCCTGTGCTGGAGCTCGATGACGGCACGTGTTTGTGGGAGTCCAATGCGATTCTCAACTACTTGGCCGATGCCAGCGAATTTCTGCCTACTGAGCCGCGCTTGCGCACGCAAGTGCTGCAATGGCAGTTTTTCGAGCAGTACAGCCATGAGCCGTACATTGCGGTCGCGCGGTTTATCGAGTTTTACCTGGGGTTGCCCGAAGCGCGACGTGAGGAGTACCGCGCGTTACAGAAACGCGGGTACAAGGCGTTGGATGTAATGGAGCAGCAGCTTGAACGCACGCCGTATCTGGTGGGTGACCGTTACTCCATTGCGGATGTAACGCTCTACGCTTACACCCATGTGGCGCACCAGGGCGGGTTTGATTTGAGCGCTTACCCGGCCATTCAGGCCTGGTTGCAGCGGGTGGCCAGCCACCCTCGGCATGTCAGCATGCTGGGCTGAGTTCATCTCATCCACTAAAAACCGGCCAAGAGCCGGTTTTTTGTGGTCGGGTCATACCGTCGCGAACCGCTGGTTCAGGTAATCGATGATGGCCTTGGACTCATACATCCAGGTGGTTTTGCCGTCTTCTTCGATCCGCAGGCAGGGCACCTTGATCTTGCCTCCTTGCTCCAGCAGTGTCTGGCGGTCTTGCTCGTTGTGCTTGGCATCACGCAGGGCCACTGGCACATTCAGGCGGCGCAGGGTGCGGCGGGTTTTCACGCAGAACGGGCAGGCGTGGAACTGGTACAGGGTCAGGCCTTTGGCGGCAAGATCAACCTGAGCCTGAGCGGCAGCCGTACGCTGCTTTTTGCCGGGGCGGGTCAGAAAATCGCCAGCGATGATCAACTGGCCCAGGCCGACGCGAAGCGCTTTGATAAACACAGTAAAAGCCTCATGGGCAGGAAATAAGAGAAGAAGCTTACCTGAAATCGCCAGGCAGAAAAAAACCGGCGCCAAACGCCGGTTTTCCGGTTGCCTGAGTTATTTGATCAGGCTGAGAAACTCGCTGCGCGTGGCAGCGTTTTCACGGAACTCGCCCAGCATCACCGAGGTGATCATCGACGAATTTTGCTTCTCGACGCCGCGCATCATCATGCACATGTGTTTGGCTTCGATCACCACGGCCACGCCTAGCGCGCCGGTGACTTGCATCACCGCGTCGGCAATCTGACGGCTCAGGTTTTCCTGGATCTGCAAGCGTCGGGCGTACATATCGACAATGCGTGCGACTTTCGACAAGCCCAACACTTTGCCGCTCGGAATGTAAGCCACGTGAGCCTTGCCGATAAACGGCAACAGGTGGTGTTCGCACAGCGAGTAAAGCTCGATGTCCTTGACCAGCACCATTTCGCTGTTATCAGAGCTGAACAGGGCACCGTTGGTGACTTCTTCGAGGGTCTGCTCATAGCCGCGGCACAGGTACTGCATGGCCTTGGCGGCACGTTTGGGTGTGTCCAGCAGGCCTTCACGGGAGACGTCTTCGCCAAGCTGACCGAGGATGGCGGTGTAATTTTGTTCCAATGTCACAGGGCTGTTTTCCATGCGAGTTTCAGAGTGGCACCTCATCGGGTCGTACCAATATTTAACCAATCAGGCTGCTGTCGAGTTTCCCGAGCTCGTTCCAGCGTGTGCTGGCGTTGAGTCGCTGGGCAGGCGTTGATAGCCCGTCTGCACACAGAGACTCAGCCGATTGGCCATAAACGCAGGGTTCATGCCTGCCATAGGGCACATGGTAGCGTAGGTATGCCTGCAGTTGTATGGCCTGAGTGCCCGGATCTGCAGTTTTGCTCCTGCTTTCAAGGTGCGCCTGTTGGTTACGCTTGCCTGCGGAATGTACGCACAAATCCTACTTGATTGGAAGGCATAAGCTGACGCGGGTTGAGACGTCGTACCGTGGATGTGTTGAGTCTTCATGATAGCGGCAGCGAGTTAGCGCCCCTTCAACATGCTCGCTGGGTGGGGGCTGCGCGCTTGACCTTATAGGCCTGGCCTGCAGACCGCTGGCGGTTTAATAACGTTCAGGTCGATCGAGGGCGTGTTGCGTTTTTTAGGCTGCCAGGTTGAGGGTCAGGCGTTATTGAGCGTTAAACAAAACTGCCTGGTAAAAAACATGCGAATGCAGTTGGGCGCGTGCTATAAGGATTTTTAAATCCCACTCCCTATTAAAATTAAAAAAATGCCCTCGATCCTGCACTCTATTGATATCTATTCCTGGTTCTTGTTGGTCACGATGTTGCTGATTCTATGCGTATCAGCCTTTGCCGGAAAGATGGCATGGGGGGGTAAATTTAATCGTAACGCTGACTTTGACGATGAGCTGAAAATTGTACTGGGCTGTATATTGTCCATGTTTGGTTTATTGGTGGGTTTTATCCTTTCGTTTGCAATAAGCGGGTTGAACTCTCGTGTTGCGGCTGAAGAAAATGAAGCGATTGCCATCGGTAGCGCCTTCCAGCGCACGACCTTGCTCACTGAGAGCCAGCACGACCAAGCTGAGAAAATGCTGCAGGAATACTTGAAGTTACGCATCGCTTTCTTCGCCACGGAAGATGACGAAGAGCGTGCCGAGCTTCGGATGGAATCCATCAAGAAGCAGTCTTATATGTGGAGTTTAATTAGCAGGATTGCCAAAGAAAACCCGAACCCGGTGGTGGTGACCGTATTGAACGCCAGCAGCGAGCTGTATGTTGCACAGCAAAAAACGATGTCCAGCTGGCGGCATCAAATTCCCAGCGTGGCGTGGGCGCTGCTTATTCTTTCCGCGGTCTGTGCCAATTTTCTGATTGGTTACAATGCCCGGGGCAAGTTGGGCGGGAATACGCTGGTTTGTATAATGCCCGTGTTTACAGCATTGGCCTTGTTTATGATCGCGGAAATCGATGTGCCGGGCAAAGGCCTTATACAAGTGACCCCTGCCAACTTGAAAGCGCTGATATCGACTCTAGAGCAAGGTGGGTTACTGCTGCCGTAGAGCAAGGCGGCCACTTGAGGTTGCGGCTTTACGACGTGCCACTTTGAACGTTTGATAGGCGTTCGACTCGGGAGCAGACGGTCGACGCTCGATGGCGCGTGATCTTTTATAGAGCAACGGGTCACGAGCAAGCGCGTACCTACAGGTTGTTTAGGTTTTGCCGCAAGAGGGTGGTGGCCCCATTACTCGTCGCGGCCTTCCATCATGGTGCGTTTGAGCATGACATACAGGGCACCGGCCCCCCCATGTTTGGCCTGGCAGGAGCAAAAGCCCAGTACCTGCGCGTGTTGGCGCAGCCAGGTGTTGACGTGGCTTTTGATCATGGGGCGCTTACCGTCCAGGCGCACAGCCTTGCCGTGGGTAACGCGCACGCAACGCACTTCCAGGCGGGTGGCTTCGTTGAGAAACTCCCAGAGCGTTTCGCGGGCCTTTTCGACCGTCATACCGTGTAAATCAAGGCTGCCTTCGAAGCTGATCTGGCCAAGCTTGAGCTTGCGCATCTGGCTTTCCTGCACGCCGTCGCGGGCCCAGTGCAGTTGATCCTCGGGGCCGACATCAATGACGAACTGATCAGACAGGCCGTCGATGATGGTGGCATCGGTCCGCACAATGGCGTTCTGGCGTAGTTTGGCCAGTTGTGCGCGGTCGGCCTTGGGCTTGCCGGTGTCAGCCCGATCATGCTTGATCGGTTTGACACCGCGGGTTTCATTTTTGAACAAGGAAAAGTCGTCGTCTTGCATGTCAGCCTCCGCGAAGGGCTGCCAGTTTACCCAAGTTGACGACCCGCGTGCTGTCGAAGTGCCTTAGTCGCGCTTTTTCATCAGATGTGGAGCCATGTTCAGCCCCAGCGGCTGGCGCATGTGACGCCGGCGACGACGCCATAGCCAGATGCCCAGCCAGCCGACCAGCAGCCCGAACACAGCGGTGACACCAGCGCCCGTCGGGCTGGTGTCGAGTTCGCTTGGGGCAACCGGGTGCCCCAGCAGGCTGGTGATGCTCGCCAGCAGTAACAGCATGCCAAGCAGTGTCAGCAGGGCAGCCAGTGTCAGTATCAGGCGCGAACGCCAGTTGCTCGGGGTTTTGGGACGCAGGCGTCGCGCATCAAAACCATCGGCGATCTTCATTCCGATCTTTCCTTCTAGGCTATCGGCCTTTCGACAGGAACATGTAAGAGTTGTTCCTCGGGTGCACTGAAATGGGGATTTCACACTGCAGGAAGGATGTTTATCAATAGGCGGCTCAGGGCTGCCGCCTATTCACAGGCTGTGACCGATCAAATCAGATCTTGAGTCAGTGCCAGGGTGGCGAAGTTGTCATTCATGATCGCCATTTCAGTTCTCTGCACGTCGGCGGCAGGGATGATGCCGTTGCGCGTCGGCAGGTCGCGGGTTGCGCAGGCATCTTCCACCAGCGTGCAGCGGAAACCGTAGTCCTTGGCGGCGCGCACGGTGGTGCTGATGCTGGAATGGCTCATAAAGCCGCAGACGATCACATCCAGCGTGCCGAGCTTTTCCAGAGTTTTTTGCAAGCCGGTGTCGTTGAACGCGTTGGGCATGCGTTTTTCGATAATCAATTCATCACCTTGAGGCTCCAGCCCCTTGATGAATTCACCGCGCTCGCCGTGCGGGTCGAACATGCCGCCAACGGTACCCAAGTGGCGGACATGCACCACAGGGCGCTTGGCCTTGCGGGCCGCTTCGAGCAGGTGAGCGATATTGGCCGTGGCCTCGTCCATGCCGGACAAGGCCAGAGGCCCGCTCAGGTATTCCTTTTGTGCATCGATGATCAGCAGGCTGGCATTGCTCAGATTTGCGGCTGCGTAACCACGCCCAGTGAGTTGAAACATCGTCTTTAAAGCGGACATTCGGGGGCTCCTTTGTGTGGGGCTTTTGAGACATTCTCCACTGGCGGAGCGTTTATGTGAATGGCTAGTCGTGTAAGCAGCGTGGTTGTTGGGCTACAGCGATGTCAAGCCAGCGCGGTAAAAGCCCAAAAAGTACAAAGTGGAGGGTTTTCGGATGTTTCTGAGGGGGGCGGTGCCGCTTAAACGGCGCGCGCGATTACCGTCGGGCACAACTTTAGCCGCGCCGGGGTTTGGCTGTTAGAATCTCAGGTCGATTTTGAGGAGTAAGACCGTTGATCACTTCCCGTCTGCGCACACTGCGCGACCATATTCGCTGGGCTGTCAGTCATTTTCATGGGGAAGAGCTGTTTTTCGGTCACGGTACCGACAACGCCTGGGATGAAGCTCGCCAACTGGTGTTGGGTGCGTTGAACCTGCCGTGGGAAATAGCTGACAGTTACCTTGACTGCCGCCTTGAAGACGATGAGTTGGTTAACCTGCAACATTTGCTGAAACGGCGCATTGAAGAGCGCGTGCCCACGGCTTACCTGCTGGGTGAGGCGTGGTTCTGCGGCCTGTCGTTTATCGTTGATGAGCGTGTGTTGATTCCGCGTTCGCCCATTGGTGAGCTCATCGAAAACCGCTTCGAGCCGTGGCTGGGTGCTGAACCTGCGCGCATTCTTGATTTGTGTACCGGCTCGGGTTGTATCGGTATTGCCTGCGCCTATGAATTTCAGAATGCGGAAGTGGTGTTGGCGGACCTGTCATTTGAGGCGCTGGAAGTGGCGAACCAGAACATTGAGCGCCATGGCGTCGATGAACGTGTGTACACGGTCCAGGGGGACGGGTTTGACGGGTTGCCGGGCCAGCGCTTCGATTTGATCGTTTCAAACCCACCGTATGTGGATGCTGAAGATTTTGCCGACATGCCCGCTGAATATCAGCATGAGCCGGAACTGGGCCTGGCCTGCGGCGATGACGGCTTGAACCTGGTGCGGCGCATGCTCGCTGAAGCTGCCGACCACCTGACCGAAAAGGGCTTGCTGATTGTTGAGGTGGGCAACAGTCTGGTGCACGTTGAGTCGCTGTACCCTGAAGTGGACTTCGCCTGGCTGAAGTTCGAGCGCGGCGGGCACGGGGTGTTTATGTTGACCGCCGAACAATGCCGTGACCATCAGGCGCTGTTTGCGTCACGCGTTTAAAACGGCTAGCGCACCCGGTGCCCGGCGGGCTTACCGGTGTGTCGCTATCCAGATCAGCAGCGCGGCCTGAAACACGGCAAAGGCCACGAGGCAGGTGATGGTGAAACGAAGGCCGATATCCTCGCGCTGAAAGCGGCTGATACGGTCTTCCTTCTCGCGCAGTCGGACTTCCTGTTCCAGCAGGTTCTGTTCTGCCTGCTGGAGCATCTGTGCGGCGTCAAGGGTGCTGACCACTTGCACTTTCTCCGTGTTCCAGGCGCCATACAGCTCGCTGATCTGGACGGTGTCGATGCGCGCCTTGCGCTGCTGCGCATCTTCATACACCACATCAAACCCTTGCGTGCGCAGGCTGTGATCGCGGCGCTGGCGAGTGTCTTCGTTCAAGGCGTCCCGGGTGGGCAACTCAATGCTGTCAAAGGAATAGCGCGAGCCTTTCTGTTGCAGCCATTGAATGCCCTGAGCCATCACAAACCTCCCCAGGCCGCGATTCACGGGCTCAACCTGTAACCCGCGCTCAGGGCTGATGCTGACGCGTCGGGTGGCATGGTCGAGCCATATGTCGAGCTGATTTTGCTCCTTGCGCACGTGTTGGCCGGGCAGTGAAATCTTCAGGCGCAGCAGGCTCACATCCTTGTCGGTGCGTTCGGCGTACTCGAACTGCACGAAGCGCAAAGGCCGTGCGCCGGTGCTGCGGTCGGTCTGCAAAGGGGCAAGGCGCAGCAGGCTAAAGTGTTCGGGCTGAACGTCTGCCCACGGCAAGGGTTGCGCCTCGGGCGAAACCGGCGCTTCAGATGCGGTCGTGTGAGAAGGGGTGTCGCTCATAACGGCAAAGTCCTGTGAAAGCCCGAGGTGCCAGCAGCGCAAAGACGGCTGACAAGGGGTTATCGGCCGTTATGCGCGGTACTGGAGGGCTAACGCTTCAGGAAGCACTCACTTTCGTGATGAATTGCACAATTCGCGTACCCAGTTCGCTGGCAAGGCGTTGATAGGGGTCGTTGTAGGACTGAACCTGCAGCTTCATGTCCATGGGCACAATGCGCATCACGTGGTTCATGCCGTCGATCAAGGTCAATTCGGCATCGGGCTTGGCGGCCTTGAGCAGGCGCGCATCGTCGACGTCGACCTGGATGTCGTGAGTGCCCTGAATGATCAGCGCGGGCATTTTCAGTGCCCCGAATGCCCGCGCCGGGTTGTAGTGCAATAAGCTGATCAGGTAAGGCTGGACGCTGGGGCGGAAGATGACGTGCAGCGCTTCGGGCACGTTATCGTCGGTGCGGCCGGCTTCCAGCGTGCTGATCAATTGATTGCTGCGCTCCAGCAAGGCAGGCGGCAAATGATTGCGCTGCAGTTGCTCGCGCAACAGTTGGCCGATGGGGCGTGCGGTGCCGGCAATGGAAATCACGCCTGCCGTGTCGACCTGCGGCGCGGCGAGGGTGGCGATCAGCGCACCTTCACTGTGGCCCAGCAAAAACAGCGGGCCAAAGCGCGGGTCGGACTTGAGTTGCTTGCCCCAGCCCACGGTGTCTTGCACGTACTGTTCAAGGGTGAGGGTGCGTTCGTCAGGCCCGGCGGGTTCGCTTTGGGCAATGCCGCGTTTATCAAAGCGCACACTGGCAATGTTGTGCTGCGCCAGGAGTTGGGCCAATTTGCGCAAGCTATCGTTGCGCCCGCCTATGGTGTTGTTGCCGTTGCGGTCGGTGGGGCCGGAGCCCGCGATCAGCAGCACGACGGGCACCGGCGTGGCGCTTTTTGGCAGCACGAGTGAGCCATACAGCGTGCCCGTCGGCGTATTCAGCTCAATGGGGCGCAGCAGCACGCTGGGGGCCGCGGCGTGGGCCAGGCCGCAGAACAGGGTCGCCATTATCACTAGTATCCTTAGCATCATTTCGCCATATTGCTCTGAGTGCCTGTAAGACCCGCCCGAATGAAGAAGGTTCGAGGATGAACTACAGGGGCAGCCTGCGTATACTGGCGGGCTTAGTTATCCACGCTGAGTTTTATCGGCTGATTTTTGCGGAGCGCCCTGCATGTCCGGCAATACCTACGGCAAGCTGTTCACTGTCACCACCGCTGGCGAAAGCCATGGTCCGGCGTTGGTCGCCATTGTCGATGGCTGCCCGCCCGGGCTTGAGCTGTCCCTGGACGACTTGCAGCGCGACCTCGATCGCCGCAAGCCCGGCACCAGCCGCCACACCACACAGCGCCAGGAAGCCGATGAAGTCGAAATCCTCTCCGGCGTATTTGAAGGCCGCACCACCGGTTGCGCTATTGGTTTGCTGATTCGCAATACCGACCAGAAGTCCAAGGACTACTCGGCCATCAAGGACCTGTTCCGCCCGGCCCATGCCGACTACACCTACCACCACAAATACGGTGAGCGCGATTACCGTGGCGGCGGGCGCAGTTCGGCCCGCGAAACCGCCATGCGGGTGGCTGCGGGAGCCATTGCGAAAAAGTACCTGGCAACCCAGGGCATTGTCATTCGTGGCTACATGAGCCAGTTGGGCCCGATCGAAATTGCGTTCAAGACGTGGGATTCGGTTGAGGACAACGCATTTTTCAGCCCTGACCCAGACAAAGTGCCTGAGCTTGAGGCCTACATGGATCAACTGCGCCGCGATCAGGACTCAGTGGGTGCCAAAATCACCGTGGTTGCCGAGGGTGTGATTCCAGGCTTGGGCGAGCCGATTTTCGACCGTCTGGACGCCGAACTGGCCCATGCGCTGATGAGCATCAACGCGGTCAAAGGCATCGAAATTGGGGCGGGCTTTGCCAGTGTGGCCCAGCGTGGCACCGAGCACCGCGATGAACTGACCCCCGAAGGTTTCCTCAGCAACAACGCGGGCGGCATTTTGGGCGGTATTTCGTCCGGCCAGCCGATTGTGGCGCACCTGGCCCTCAAGCCGACGTCGAGCATCACCACGCCCGGTCGCTCGATTGATACCAACGGCAACCCGGTGGACGTCATCACCAAAGGCCGCCACGACCCGTGCGTGGGCATTCGTGCCACGCCGATTGCCGAAGCCATGATGGCCATCGTGCTGATGGATCACTTGCTGCGCCATCGCGGGCAAAATGCCGATGTACGTGTGAATACACCTGTGTTGGGCCAGCTGTAATGCAGGGGCCGTTGAGCGCCACGGTCTGACGACGGTGGCGACACTTCCTTACTGGCGATTATCGGGTTTCTACCTGTTCTATTTCGCCTTGCTGGGGGCGACAGCGCCGTTTCTGGCGTTGTACTTCCACCACCTGGGGTTTTCCAGCGCACGCATCGGCGAACTGGTGGCTATCCCAATGCTGATGCGCTGCGTGGCCCCCAATTTGTGGGGCTGGTTGGGGGATCACACGGGGCAGCGCCTGTTGATTGTGCGCCTGGGGGCGCTGTTTACACTGCTCAGTTTTTCGCTGATTTTCTACAGCCAGAGCTATGCCTGGCTGGCGCTGGTCATGGCGCTGCATGCGTTCTTCTGGCATGCCGTGTTGCCCCAGTTTGAAGTCATCACCTTTGCCCATTTACACCGTCAACCTGAGCGTTACAGCCAGATACGCCTGTGGGGGTCGGTGGGCTTTATCCTCGCGGTGGTCATTCTGGGCCGCCTGTTTGAATGGTTGAGCCTGGACATTTACCCGGTGGCGCTGGTGGTCATCATGGCGGGTATTGTGCTGTGCAGCTTGTGGGTGCCCAATGCGCAACCCTCCAGCGAAGGGCGTAAATTATTGGCCGGCGGGTTTCTAACGCAACTGCGCAGCCCTGGGGTTCTGGCCTTTTATGGCTGTGTGGCACTGATGCAACTGAGTCACGGGCCGTACAACACCTTTTTGACGCTGCACCTTGAAGACCTGGACTACAGCCGTGGCGTCATCGGGCTTCTGTGGGCATTGGGAGTGGTGGCAGAAGTGCTGATGTTTATGGCCATGCGCCGCATTTTGCTGCGCTTTTCGGTGCGTCGCGTCCTAATGATCAGTTTTTTGCTGGCGGCAGTGCGCTGGTTGTTACTGGGCTCGTTCGCAGAGTTTTTGTGGGTGTTGCTGCTGGCCCAAGTGCTGCACGCCGCCACGTTCGGCAGCTTCCACGCCTGTGCAATGGCTTTTGTGCAGCGCAGCTTTGGCCCGGGTCAGCAAGGGCAGGGCCAGGCCCTGTATGCCACGTTGGCCGGTGTTGGCGGTGCCGGCGGCGCGCTGTTCGCCGGTTACAGCTGGAACACGCTGGGCCCGACTATCACCTTTAGTATGGCCAGTGTCGCAGCGCTGGCTGCAGCCGTTATCATCGCAACTCGACTGCAAGAGGACAGGGCATGCGCCTTACCCGTGAACACTTGAGCCTGGAAATCATTGAAGCCGGGCGCTTTTTATATGGCCGTGGCTGGTCGCCGGCCACCAGCAGCAACTATTCGGCTCGCTTGTCGGCCACCGAAGCACTGTTGACCGTGTCGGGCAAGCACAAAGGCCAGCTCGGCCCGGATGATGTGCTGGCCACCGACTTGTCCGGCAATAGCCTTGAACCCGGCAAGAAACCGTCCGCTGAAACCTTGTTGCACACCCAGCTTTACAACTGGCACTCGGGTATTGGTGCCGTGCTGCATACCCACTCGGTCAATGCCACCGTGCTGTCACGGCTGACGCCGGGTGACAGCCTTGAGTTTGAAGACTACGAATTGCAGAAAGCCTTCAGTGGCATTTCCACCCATGAATCCACAGTGCGCGTGCCGATTTTCGACAATGACCAGGACATCACCCGGCTCGCGGCCAAGGTCCAGCCCTGGCTTGACGCCCACCCCGAGTGCGTGGGCTACCTGATTCGCGGTCACGGCCTGTACACCTGGGGGCCGCGCATGAGCGATGCCTTGCGCCAGATCGAAGCCTTTGAATTTCTGTTTGAATGCGAACTGAAAACCCGTGCCGTGCTTAACCGTTAACGCTGACTTCACTGCGAAGAAGCTCACCTGCCTGATTTGAACGGTGTGCCTGAACGGCCTGTAAAAGCCGAAAGCGCGTACCGAAGCCGAGGAACCCTGTCCCATGAGCAGCCTGTCCGTTTACCACGTCTCAAGCCCTGAATTGCCGAACAAGGTGCTGACCCACCTGGATGACATCGCCGCCACCCTGGCCGAGCAAGGCGTGCGCTTTGAACGCTGGCAAGCCGCCGCGCCGATCCAGCCGGGTGCTACCCAGGATGAAGTCATCAGCGCCTACCGCCAGCAGATTGATCGATTGATGGCTGAAGGTGGCTACGTCACCGTCGATGTCATCAGCCTTAACAGCGACCACCCGCAAAAAGCCGAATTGCGCGCCAAGTTCCTTGATGAGCATCGTCATGGCGAAGATGAAGTGCGTTTTTTCGTCGCGGGGCGCGGGTTGTTTACGTTGCATATCGATGACTACGTGTATGCAGTGCTTTGCGAAAAAAACGACCTGATCTCCGTACCGGCTGGAACCCCCCACTGGTTTGATATGGGCGAACACCCGCACTTTGTAGCGATCCGGATGTTCAATAATCCTGACGGCTGGCTGGCCAATTTCACCGGTGAAGACATCGCCAACCGTTTCCCGCGCCTCGAAGACTAAGGAGTCCGCATGCCGATCAAAGCCATCCTCACGGATATTGAGGGCACCACCAGCGCAGTCAGCTTTGTGTTTGATGTGCTGTTTCCCTACGCGAAACGTCATTTGCCCGACTTCGTGCGTCAGCATGCCGCTGACGACGAGGTGAAGGTGCAGCTAGAGGCGGTGCGCCGGGACAGTGGCGAACCTCAAGCCACGGTTGAGCGGGTGATCGAGATTCTGTTGCAGTGGCTTGCCGAAGACCGCAAAGCCACGCCGCTCAAGGCCTTGCAGGGCATGGTCTGGAAGCAGGGCTATGAAGCGGGAGAACTCAAGGGGCACGTGTACCCGGATGCGGTTCAGGCCCTCAAGGCGTGGCACGAGCAAGGCTACGCGCTCTATGTCTATTCATCCGGCTCTGTTCAGGCCCAGCAACTGATTTTTGGCTGTTCGGAAGCGGGCGACCTGATGCCCTTGTTAAAAGGCTATTTCGATACCACCAGCGGCCCCAAGCGTGAAGCGCAGTCTTACCAGCACATTGCCCGTTCGATCGGCTGTGCTGGCGGTGAGGTGTTGTTTTTGTCAGACATCGTCGAGGAGTTGGATGCCGCTCGGGCGGCAGGGATGCTCACCTGCGGCCTGGCGCGTGAAGGCGGTGAGTTGAAAGGGCACGTGACCGTGAGCAGCTTTGCGGACATCGACCCTGCACACCCCTAACCCGCGCGCGATGAAGACGCACAAAAAAGCCAGCGAATGCTGGCTTTTTGCTGTGCGGACTTAGGCGTTCGCGCGGTCAGGCATTTTTGTAAGTCGGCAGGGCAAAGCGATTCTGGCTTTGCAGCAGTGAGATGGTCGGCAATTCACTGGCATTGTCCGCCAAGTCCCGGCGGATTGCGCTGATGACCCACGTCAGTTGTTCGGCCGTGCGCAGTTGTGTGTAAGAAATAGAACGCTGGGTCTGCTTGCCATCGCTATCACGCAAGGTGAGCAATACGCCGCCATCCGGGCGGGTTTTGACGGTAACGGTGTGATGAGTGAACAGGGAGGTGAATTTTTCTTGAATTAGACTCATGTCTTTATCTCCATCAGCTCAATAGGCGTGCATGAAGAGGTAGTTGCAGGGAGTGTGCCAGCCTCATTTTTTTAAAAATTCCATATAAAACAACGGGTTAAGTTTTATGTAAGATGAAGGCTTCGTGCATTTTGCATGAGTGGCCATCGTGCATCCTGCATTTTGCCCACTCAAATGAGGGGCTTTTGGTTGATGTATGAATCTTTTGGATTTTTGAGCTGTCGATAAATTTTGGCTATCGATGCCTTGCGCAAAAAAGGGATGACAGGCTTTGCGCGTCTCAGGACACTGTGTTCTTTTGCAGCGAACATGGAATCTCACATGTCAGACAATACTCCCGCAGCACCAGGACGGCAGATGACCCCTGAAGAGGCTGGCGACTTTGCCGAACAAGTCTTCAACAAGGCACGCGACGGGGATGCCGCCATGTTGGCAGCCCTGCTGAGCAAAGGGCTGCCGCCCAACCTGCGTAATCACAAGGGGGACACCTTGCTGATGCTGGCCAGCTACCACGGCCATGTGGAGGCCGTGAAAGTGTTGCTGGAGCACCAGGCCGACCCTGAAATTCGCAATGCCAACGGTCAAAGCCCGATTGCCGGCGCTGCGTTCAAGGGCGATCTGGTGGTGGTCAAGGCACTGGTCGAGGGCGGCGCACAGGTTGAAGGGGCTTCGTTCGACGGGCGTACAGCGCTGATGATGGCGGCAATGTTCAATCGTTTGCCGATCATTGACTACCTGATCAGTCAGGGGGCCGACCCCAAGGCTAAAGACGCCAACGGCATCTCGGCCCTGGACGCGGCGAAGACCATGGGTGCGTTGGACGCGGTGGCGCTGCTCGAACCGTTGGCGGGTTGATCGGTGCCCTTGAGGGCCGTAATTGATATATCCTGCGCGCCCTCATTTTTCTTGCGACAGGCCTAGCCCATGAAAACCACCCTTGTTGAACTCATTAGTAAAATCAGCTCTGGGTGCATGAGCGAAGGCGAAATTGCCTCGGTGGCCGATGAAGCGGCCCAGGCTTATGCCGATCCCGAGGCGTTTCTGACGGCTAATCCAGATATCAATTACGACGATACCTTCCCTATCCCACTGGGTGAGTGGGTCGTGATTGGCAGTTTGCCTGAGACGGTTTTATTCCAGGCCGACACCTACATGGAGCTGTTCGCACACATCGTGGCCTCGTTCGGGCCGCAGGTGGCTTTCAACATCAAGCCCAAACAGCTGGCCAAAACCGAGGCGCTGACGGCGCTCAATCGTATCCAGATCCAGATGGGCAGCATGGCCCCGGAGAACGGTGGCTATGTGCTGGTTAACCTGAGCCAACCGCTGGATGACGAACTGCAAGTGGTGCTGGTGTACGGCAACGATGTGCCCCGTGTGCTGGAACTGTGTGCTGAAGTGGGCATCGCGGCCGAGCCGTCGCTGGAGGCCTTGAAGGTTGCGGTGCACGTTTAAACACCCCGTGAATAAATAACGGAACCCTCGCTGCCGCTGGCTATCCTAAGTGAACATGCACACACGCAGGAGCGACATCATGGGGTCTGCCTTTAACGGTCTGATTGGTCTTATCATTTTGGCTCTGGATATCTGGGCCATTATCAACGTGCTGAAAAGCAATGCTGAAACCGGGATGAAAATTCTCTGGGTGCTGCTAATTATCTTCCTGCCGGTATTGGGCTTGATTATTTGGGCCATTGCCGGGCCGCGCGGTAACGTGCGTATTTAGGCCTGACTGGCGGGCAGCGACGCGAAAAGGGTGGCTGCCCGTTGAGTTTGTCCGCGTCAAGGTTCGACCTGTCATGCTCCTCAACGTAGAATGCGCGCCTTTCTTGGGCAGTTGAACGTGTGACCGCGATACAGCGGTGTGCCGTTTGGCTGTCGATCATGGGCGGGTGACCGTCCGTTGCCACCAGCATTCAAGGGACTACCCATGACAGCGACTCAATCTGACTACCTCGAAACTCTTTACGAAGGCTATGGCCAGCGCTTTCGCATGGACAAGTTGCTGCACGAAGTGCGCACCGAACATCAGCACCTGGTGATTTTCGAAAACCCGGTGATGGGCCGGGTTATGGCGCTGGACGGCGTCATCCAGACCACCGAAGCCGATGAGTTCATTTACCACGAGATGCTCACCCACGTGCCGATCCTGGCCCACGGCACGGTTAAGCGCGTCTTGATCATTGGCGGCGGCGATGGTGGCATGTTGCGTGAAGTGACCAAGCACCGTGGCATTGAGCACATCACCATGGTTGAGATCGATGGCACCGTGGTGGACATGTGCAAGGAATTTCTGCCTAACCACTCCAAAGGAGCCTATGACGACCCGCGCCTGAACCTGGTTATCGATGACGGCATGCGCTTTGTGGCGACCACTGAAGAAAAATTCGACGTGATCATTTCCGACTCCACTGACCCGATCGGGCCTGGGGAAGTGCTGTTCTCCGAGAATTTCTATCAGGCTTGCCATCGTTGCCTGAACGAAGGCGGTGTGTTGGTGACGCAAAACGGTACGCCGTTCATGCAGTTGAAAGAAGTGCAGACCACAGCAGGGCGCATGCGTAGCCTGTTTGCAGACTGGCACTTTTATCAGGCAGCGGTGCCTACCTACATCGGCGGTGCAATGACGTTTGCCTGGGGTTCGACTAACACCGCCTACCGCAAATTGCCACTCGAGACCCTGCGTCAACGCTTTGCGGGCAGCGGTATCGTGACGCGTTATTACAACCCCGAAGTTCACATCGGCGCTTTTGCCTTACCGCAATATGTGTTGCAGGCAGTGAACAAGCCAAGCAACGATTAACATTGAGTCACAACAAGAAAGGGCCGAAAGGCCCTTTCTTGTGTTTCAGGATATGCTCTCTACGGAATTTTCACGGTCCATTAAAGACAATTCACTCGTAAAATTTCAGCCTCACCCTTTTTCAACTTGAACCAATGGGTCCTAAAACGACATGGCAAACCCGGACGCACCAAGACAACAGCACGCTGGCATGCGTGTGTTGCAACCGACCGTCAAATCTCATCTGGCATTTACGCTGCTATGTGCCTTGATCATGATGGTGATGTTCACCCTGCTACGGGTGGCATTGCTGGCTTATAACCGGGAAATGATCCTCGATACGCCGGCTTCGACGTTCCTTGAGGCCTTTGCCAACGGTCTGCGTTTTGACTTGCGGATTGTGGTGTACCTCAGCATCCCGTTGCTATTGGCGCTGCTCAGCGCCAAGGCAATGGCCCTGCGTGGTGTGATGCGCTTCTGGTTGACTGCCGCTTCCAGCCTGGCGCTGTTTTTGGGCTTGATGGAAATGGACTTCTACCGTGAGTTCCACCAGCGCCTGAACGGTCTGGTTTTCCAATATGTGAAGGAAGACCCGAAAACCGTGATGAGCATGCTCTGGTATGGCTTCCCGGTGGTGCGCTATCTGTTGGCGTGGGCCGTGGGCACGCTGGTGCTGTACGTTGCGTTCCGGGGTGCTGATCGCGTAACCCGCTCGCGCGTGAGCGGGTCGACCGTGAACGCTGCACCGTCAGTTGCGCCCTGGTATGGCCGTGCGGTGGTGTTTGTCGTGTTGCTGCTGGTGTGTGTGGTGGCCGCGCGTGGCACCTTGCGTCAGGGGCCTCCATTGCGTTGGGGTGATGCCTACACGACAGATTCCAACTTCGCTAACCAGTTGGGCCTGAATGGGTCGCTGTCGTTGATTGCTGCCGCGAAAAGCCGCTTCTCAGACGAGCGCTCCAATATCTGGAAAGCAACGCTGGAGCAACCTGTGGCTCAGCAGACGGTTCGCGATATGTTGCTGACCGAAAACGATGCGTTGGTCGATCCGGACACGGCTGCTGTGCGTCGTGATACTACGCCGCCTGCGGAGAAAACGCTGCCGATCAAGAATGTTGTTGTGATTCTGATGGAAAGCTTTGCCGGTCACTCGGTAGGTGCCCTGGGTCGCCCTGGCAATATCACGCCGTACTTTGACAACCTGGCAAAAGAAGGTTTGTTGTTTGAGCGTTTCTTCTCCAACGGTACTCATACCCACCAGGGCATGTTCGCTACGATGGCGTGCTTCCCGAACCTACCGGGCTTCGAGTACCTGATGCAAACGCCTGAGGGTAGCCACAAGCTCTCTGGCCTGCCGGAACTGCTGAGTGCGCGTCAGTTTGATGACGTCTATGTCTATAACGGTGACTTTGCCTGGGATAACCAGTCGGGTTTCTTCAGCAACCAGGGCATGACCACTTTCGTGGGTCGTAATGACTTCATTAACCCCGTCTTCTCCGACCCTACGTGGGGCGTGTCCGACCAGGACATGTTCAGCCGCGGTCTGGAAGAGTTGAAAAAGCGTGAAGGCAAAGAGCCGTTCTATGCCTTGCTGCAAACACTGTCCAACCACACGCCGTACGCCTTGCCGACACCGTTGCCGGTTGAACCTGTGACCGACCGTGGTTCGCTCAATGAGCATTTGACCGCGATGCGTTACTCCGACTGGGCTTTGGGCCAGTTCTTCGAAAAAGCGCGTAAAGAACCTTACTTCAAGGAAACCCTGTTTGTGGTGGTCGGTGACCACGGTTTTGGCAACGAACAGCAGATTTCCGAGATGGACCTGGGCCGTTTCAACGTGCCTTTGCTGTTGATAGGCCCGGGCATCCAGGAAAAATTTGGCCCGCGCAGTGACATTGTGGGTACGCAGGTGGACATCGTGCCAACCATCATGGGCCGCCTCGGCGGCGAGTTCCGTCAGCAATGCTGGGGCCGTGACCTGTTGACCTTGCCTGAAGGTGACAAGGGCAGCGGTGTAATCAAGCCTTCGGGCAGTGATCAAACCGTGGCGATTATCAGCGGCGATCATCTGTTGGTACAGCCAAAAGACATGCCAGCGAAAGTCTGGCAATACTCGTTGGGCGCTGATCCGCAGGCTAAAGTGGTGACCGACTCAGCAGAGGACGCCGAGCTTAAGCGCAAGCTTGAATCGTTCTTGCAGACCGCCACCAAAAGTCTGTTGGACAATACGGCGGGCGTTGAAGATCCCAAGTAACGCTTTATAGGTAGAGAAAGCTCCTGTTATTGGCGCCGGATCAGCGGCACGCGAATTAACCCGCGTGCCGTTGATCCGGCGTTTCTATTTTGGTTGAGTACTGTCCTCTTTCAAGGCGTTGGGAAGTGCGCCAGGGTTCTCGTCATTCGAACGACTCAGTGACATGCGCTTCATGACCCGGTTGCCGCTGATTTCATGTTTGATGACGGCGGCGATATGGAGCCCGATCAATAACGCCAACACCCAGCACGCAGCCACATGAACTTTGAAAAACAGCTCAATCAACGCGGGATCCGTCAGGGGTTGTGGGATCAGCACCTGGTCGAAAATGTTGATTGGACGATCCATCATCATCACACCGGTTATCAACACAACAGTGGTTAACCCGTACAGAAGCCGGTGGGCCCACGTTGCCAGGACGTTACTCAGCAGGGGGGCTTGTGCCTCGGCGGCAGTGGGTTGGCGATACGCCAGGTAGATTCTTAAGGCAAACACTGGAATAAACAGGGTGGTTAACGAGATGTTGAAAAAGCTCACCCAGTTTTTGATAGCGGGCTCTATGTCGAACACACTGATCCAGAACCCTGAAAGCGTCGCCCAAATAATAATAACTGCCGAAATCCAGTGCAGGATGATTTGACTTGCCGAGTAGGGGGTTTGCATAAATAAGTCCGCTTATTGGCTGTGAACGGGCAGTAAATGGCAATCCTGGGGTTCGGTTAAGGTAATGAGGGTTTTTATAAATATAGAAGGTGTGATGTCATCAGGCGAGTGTTATAGGTGGCGATTATGTGTGGGTTTTAACTTGATAATGATTCATTTGCATGGTTGCTGTGTTATCGGTAATTAAGTGTGGGGTGGGGTGTTTCTTTTAAATACTGTTAAAAGTGTTTTGTGGTTGCCTTGTGTAGATCCATCAATACAACCCCCTAATAAAGTAGGCGCGAGCTTTTAAAACCAAAAGATCACGAGCAAGCTCGCTCCCACAGAGGGTTGAAGGGTTTAACCCTAGCCTAAAGGTAAAGCCCTTGAACGGGCAATGACAGGCGCGTAGGGTGGCGCGCTGCACAGTGGGAGATGCATTGGATGCTTAATTATGTTTGGTTTTTTCTGGCGGCTGTGTTTGAAATCGCAGGCTGCTACGGGTTTTGGATGTGGCTGCGCCAAGGCAAGAGCGCATGGTGGGTGGTACCGGCTGTCCTGAGTCTGGCGGTATTCGGCCTGCTCCTGACCAAGGTAGAGGCTACTTATGCCGGGCGCGCTTATGCGGCCTATGGTGGCATCTACATCATTACCTCAATTGCTTGGCTAGCCCTTGTTGAGCGTATTCGGCCGCTGAGCTCCGATTGGGTGGGGGTGGTGTTATGTGTGGTGGGGGCGACGATCATTTTGGTGGGGCCTCGGTTTTCGAGCTCTTGAGCGTTTCTTCAGTTCTAGAAGAGAATTACCAGCAGATAAGTAAGTTTTGGTAAGCGGTCTTGTAGGGCTTTGTCTATGTAAGAGTAGGTTTGTGCTGAATTGGTGTGTAGGGATTGAAGGGTTGTTGTGTGGCGTGCAGTCTTTATGGCCAATGACATCGCGGAATAAGAGCCATGCACATACTGAGCCGTGCTGCCGGCGAGCAGATTTCAATCGGTCAAGACATCACCGTGCGTATCATCGCGGTGAGAGGCAACAGCATTCGCTTGGGGGTTGAGGCCCCCAAGCTCGTCAGTGTTCATCGACTGGAAATATATGAGCGCATACAACAACAGAATGCTGCCCTGTTGTTAAAGCCCCCCTTGGAAAAGGATTAATCAAAGAGCTCTTTTGGTACCGCGTGCTTGGGCAGCAGTTGGCACTGTTGGCTTTCGAGGTCGAAGAAAATAACCGCCTGGCCTTTGCTCAGCGCGTGGCGAACACGCAACACGCGAGTTTCCTTGGGCGTGTCATCGCCGTTATCGGTACCGTCGCGACTGACGAAGTCCTCAATCAAATGGGTGAGGGTGTCGGGTTCAAGTTGGTCGTAAGGAATTAGCATGGTGCATTCTCATCACAATAGGGGCGCTGCTGGCTGCGGTCGTTAAATCGATGTGTTGCGGTTGTCCCAGTAGTGTTGTGCCATTTCTAAAGCGTGCTCACGGGGCGTGCCCAGGCCGCGTAAAGCCAGAGCCATGGTCGAGAGCAGGGCCAGTTGCGGATAACTGTCCTGGACGTCTCCACGCCACAGTGCTTTAAGGTGTTCAGGTTCCAGGGTCGCAGGTTTTACATGGCGTTGCGCGGATAGCGCAGGCCATTCTTCATCCCAGTTCTCACCTGCCGTCGTACCATAAAGATGGCTGATCGTGTCAGGATTGATTTCTATTTCTCCGCCATCGCCTTTTACCACGATGCAGGTATCGCCCAGCAGGCGGCTCGCTTCACGGTGTACGCTCTGATAGCCCGGGTGGAAAATGCTTTGCAGGCCGCAGCGTGCCCCCAGCGGATTTAAAATGCGCGCCAGGGAGTGAATGGGTGAGCGCAAGCCCAGCGTGTTGCGCAGGTCGATCATGCGTTGTAATTGCGGGGCCCAATCCTGTAGCGGGATAAAGGCCAGGTTCTCTCTGCTCAACGCGCTGTCCACGTCCTGCCAGTTACGGCACAGGGGAATGGCCAGTGTTTCGAGCAGTTGCTCGCTGTAGAGCCGCCCGACAGTATGAGCGCCGGCACCGTGGATCAAAATGCGTACGCCATTTTGTGCCAGGCACTTGGCAGCCAGGAGATACCACGGCAAGTGGCGCTTTTTACCGGCATAGGTAGGCCAATCAATATCGACTTTGATCGCTGGTGCTGTCAGCCGATCGCGTACTGCTTGTGTGAAACCCGCCAGTTCTTCGGGGCTTTCTTCCTTGTGCCGCAGGAGCATCAGGAAGGCACCCAATTGCGTGTCTTCCACTTTGTTATCAAGCAGCATGCCCATCGCCTCGCGGGCTTCCGCGCGGGTCAGGTTGCGGGCACCGCGCTTGCCTTTGCCCAGAATGCGCACAAATGGCGCAAAGGGATGTTCGGCGGGGGCCTCTAGAGTCAGTGGTGCTGGAGCATTCATAGGCAATTGGTCGGCTTGGGCAGGCCCGCCAACTTGGCGGCGAGTTTGGCGGGAGTGCCATTGAACAGGCGATTGAGGTGCAAACTGTTTCCTTTCTCCGGGCCCAACTGGCGAGCGGTGTATTTGATCAATGGGCGGGTGGCCGGAGATAACTCAAACTCCTGGTAAAAGCGGCGAAGCAACGCAAGGATTTCCCAGTGCTCCGGGCTTAACTCAAGCCCGGCCTGGGTGGCCAGAGCGTTGGCAACCTCTTCAGACCAGTCATTGAGGTCTTGCAGGTAACCGTCTTTATCCAGTTTGATCGTTTTGCCGTTGAGCGTCAGTGTATTCATAGCCAACTGTTGACCTTGTGATAGCTGATCGACAGGTCGACGAAACCTGCATAGTCAACAACGGTGCCCCATTCTGGGCATTGCAGATTTCGCGCTTGCAGGTCCTCTTCGAGAACAAAGAGTTTGAAGGTGTCGCGTTTTTCTTCAAGGGCTTTTAGCGCGGCGCTATTGGGTTGCAAGGCATAGACCGCATCGCCGCAGAGTAATACGGCATCGTCGGCCCCCAGCACGCGCAGACAACTGCTTAAGCGAGTATCTGAAAAAGGCGAGTGACTCAAGACATGTAGGGTCGACATCAGAGGGTTATCACTTGGTCGTAATGGTCAATAAGCGTACGGATTTCTTCGGCTGCCAGTGATTGCACATCCTCGACTGCAAATTGTGCGGGTGTAAGCCCTCGCTCGACCAGGCTGTGACTGCACGCATACAGATCGTCGATGCCGAAGAGCGACAAGGCCTGCAAGTTGGCTGTGAGGTTCTTTTGCTGAACAAGGGCCGGGGTTTGTGCTTGAACCAGTTGAAAAACGCCGTCATCCATAAACACCAGGCCTATCGGCAAATCAAATGCACCGCCCGCCAGAGCGATATCAAGTGCTTCCTTGGCACCGGGGCCAGACCAAGGCGCTTGACGACTGATAATCAACAGTGATTTGGACATTTAGGGGCCTCCGAAACAGATCAACCGATCTGCAGCTTGAATGGCGTCATGCAATTGCCCAAGCCCGGATAATTCCCAGGGGGCTTTCAAATTAACGGCCGAACGCTCATAGCGATTGGCTTCCTGTGCATCCAGTACGCCACGACGCAAAGCTGCGGCGATACACACAACACCGTCCAGTTGGTTGTGGGAGATAAAGCTCGCCCATTGTTGCGCAAGGTCCTGCTCATCCTGCGGCGTCACAATCGTGCTTGCCGCACTATGGACGCCGTCTTGGTAAAAGAACACACGAACAATGTCATGGCCGCCCGCCACCGCCGCCTCGGCAAACCGAAGTGCGCGGCGGGAGGAGGGCGAGTGGGCTGCCGAATAAAGGGCAATGGCAAATTTCATAACGGCCTCTGTCAGCAAATCTGCGGCAATGATAAGGCCAGATGCGTGAAGATGCTTATGGCGGGCAACAAAAAGCCCGCCGAAGCGGGCTTTGTGTAGAGCAGTGTCAATCAGTCATCGCGGCTCATGATGCCGAAAATTTGCAGCAGGCTGATAAACAGGTTGTAGATCGATACATACAGGCTAATGGTCGCCATGATGTAGTTACGCTCGCCGCCATGAATGATGGCACTGGTCTGGAACAGAATGCAGACCGAAGAGAACAGTACGAAGCCAGCGCTGATCGCCAGTTGCAGACCGCTGATCTGGAAGAAGAAGCTCGCCAGCGTTGCGCCCAGCAACACAAAGAAACCTGCGGTGATGAAACCGCCCAGGAAACTCATGTCCTTGCGAGTAATCAGCACATAAGCCGACAAGCCGCCAAACACCAGCGCGGTCATGGCGAATGCCGAACTCACCACCTCAGCGCCGCCCTGCATACCGATATAACGGTTGAGAATCGGGCCCAGCAAGAAGCCCATGAAACCCGTGAGTGCAAAGGTCGACACCAGACCCCACACCGAGTCACGCAGTTTATTGGTCAGGAAAAACAAACCGTAAAAACCGATGAGCACCACGAAAATATTGGGGTAGCCGACTCGCATTTGCTGAGAGACATAAGCCATCACACCGCTGAAAGCGAGGGTCAGGGCCAGCAAGCTGTATGTGTTACGCAGGACACGGCTAACCTCTAGCTGCTCGGCCTGCACGCTGTTATGAACCGCGTAATCCTGTTCGCGCATTGCGATACTCCTGTGTTCTGAAATGTTAAGTAGCAAAGATCATAGCAGAGGCTCTGAAACAAGCGATCAAGAGAGTTTGACAACGTGTTTCGTTCGGGTATTATAGCGCCCGCAACAACGTTAGGAGGTGTGGCCGAGTGGTTTAAGGCAACGGTCTTGAAAACCGTCGACTGTAACAGGTCCATGAGTTCGAATCCCATCGCCTCCGCCATATTGCTACACCGACAGAGCCCGCATTTAGCGGGCTTTGTCGTTTCTGGGGGTTGGGAAACTCCCAGCGTCTGACCTCATCGTTTCCGCATCTTTTTAGATCGTTTCCGCAACTGGGGTGTTTTTAGAGCGCGAGCCAGCTTATTACAGCCTGGGTTTTAGCCCGCTGGAAAGTGCCTGTTGGTTGCGCACTTTCCGCCGATTTAACGGGTTGGTTTCACAATTTCCCCAACTCGCCTGTACACCGTCTCGGTAATCCGCTTGTCCGTGTGCCCCAGCAACCGGCTCGCGTCCCCCAGGTCGTCAATCTCGCTCGCTGCCTTTGGCCTGATATCCCGGAACTGAAACTGGCGCACGCTTTCGGCCAGCGTCGTGTCCTGGTTCTCAAGAGCCTTTTTGACGGCCTGTAGGCGCGCATCATCAAAGCGCAGTCGTAACATGGCTGCCGATACCTTCATCCCGCGCTCCGTGATGATCAGATACGGGTTGCGCACGCTCCAGCGTCGACGTTGCTCCAGTAGGCGCTCGACCAGAACCCCCAACTGATTCAGGTTCTCACCATAGCTCAGTCGGATACGCAGCTTTTTGGCGGTCTTGCCCTGGGCAACTTGCAGAAAGCCATCCACCACGTCGGTTGCCCGCATTGAAAGCACGTCCCCTGGGCGCTGGCCTGTCAGGTAGGCCAGATCCATCGCGTCGCGCAGCTCGGGCACGGCCAGTTTGTACACGGCGTCCCATATTTCTGCGCTTGCGTAGAAAGCGCGTGGTGTTTCCTTGTTTTTGCGCACACCTGCAGCGGGGTTCTCCTTATCCGTCAGCCCCCATTCGCGGGCGATGTTATAGATGTGCGACAACAGCGAGATCTCTCGGTTGGCGCGCACCTTGCCCGTTCGCTTGTCACGGTACTGTGCAATTGCTTGCGGGGTTACGGCTTCGATCGGCGCGTCACTGAACGCTTTGCGTAATTGAGTCAGTGACAGCAGGTTGTCTTTTTGGGTGCGGTGGGCTTTGCCCGGGATTATGTCGCGCTCGTAGCGATCAAACACCTGGCCCAGCAGGCTGGTTTTGGCGGGCGGCGCTTTGTGTTCCAGCTTGGCCCATTCGATTTTGGCGATGTCCAGGTCTGAACCCAACGGGATCTCGACCCGTTTACCGCTTTCGGTTCGGCCATCGTAGTAATACCCGACCCAAGTTTTCCCGTTTTTCAAGGCCCGCACCCGCCGAAGCATTCTCGGCGGGAGGTCACGGTTAGTGGTTTTTCTAAGGCGCATTGTTAACCCACACGCGACAGATCAAGTGTCCAGGTCTCGGCCACGGCATTGGTCGCTGAGGGCTTCACACCGGCCAGTTTCAACCGGGCGTACACACGGCCCACGATGGGACGACGTGAGCGTGTGAGTACATACTGCCAACCATTGGTGCTGAGCCACTGGATCTGCTTGGAAGGCAGCAGGTAGCCCGTGATCGCAGCCAGCTCTTCTTCGGCCAGGGTTTCGGTTTGAATGTCCATAGATCTAGCAACCCTCGGCGTATTTCGGAACGTGCGCATACCCCACGACAAGCTGCGCGGGCGGGCGATTTTTAGCGGTTAGCGGGGCATTAAGGTGGGCGGCCTGGCGCAGCTTTATGTGGGGTATAAGCACTCCCGCAGTGGCGCGAAGAGCGTTAGTAATGCCTGCTGCTGCGCAGCAGAAGCTGTTTTTTACGGGCGCGTCGATCCCACTGGCGTTACGGAGTAAAGCGGGCAGGGTCAGGCGGTGGGTCAGTGAGTGCGTCATACCGCTTTTCTCCGGGTGCGGGGTTCGGGTTGATGCTTGCGGCCATCGGCCTGGCCGTTGCGGTAGCCGATCCAATACAGCAGGGCCGCGCTGCCTATCAAAAAGATCAGCGCGCTGATCTGGATAGAGGTCATGTGGTGTACTCCTGGTGCGGCGCTGGTGGTGGCAGCGCTGGGCTAGTCGTCTTTGTCCGGTGTATCGTTGTGCGGTCTGGCCAGTTCCTCGTCGGCTTTGTAGGCGCGAATGTCGATCAGCGCGGCAACGTGCCGGATGTGAGCGAACTTCGGTGCCTTGCGGCTGCTGTCGAGCGTAATGACGGGCAATTGAATCCGGCCGCTGATGATCTCCGCTGCAAACGACTGCTCGTTCAGGTGTCGGAAGTACTGCACGCGCAGCTTGTCGAGGGGGATAAGCACGTCACCAAAACTGCGATAAAGCAGTTCAACAGTGGCCGGGTCCGGTGCTGGCATCAGGCGCAGCGGGGCTTGTTGGTTGTCTTTCATGCGGCTTGCTCTGACCTGGCGATGGTGCGAAGGTCACGAAGAGCTTCTTCAGCGGTTTGGCCGCGGCCGACCATTATCGTTTTGCTCTTGTCGGTCGACAAAATGACGGTGAGGGGTTTGTCCCATTCGTTGTAAGGTGCGCGGAGTTCAAGCTCGGCGGTGCCATGCTCAAGCTCAAGCCCTTGCCTGAGAAAGTCGGCAATCGCGGCTAACTTGAGCTGCTCTTTCTGGAGTATGGTCTGCGCCATTAAGGGGTTAGCTTTCGTGTCCGTACTCTGTTGTGCAGCTTCAGCAATGCCTGTCAGTGCCAGAGCGACCCGCTCTTGGGTGCGTTCCTCAACGGGTATGCGCAGCAAGTTGAGAATGTGCAGATCAATCAGATCGTTGTTCATGGTCTTTTCTCCGTTTTGGGTGGTTCCACGCATTCAGGCAGTGGCGCTTGGTCAGTTCGCGCAAATGCTCCGGCACTTCAAGGAGCGCAGCGTTGCGCTCCTCGCGTGTCGGCATGGCCACGATCTGCCGAGCGTATTCCCTAGGCCACGTCACGGTGGTCAGCCGGAACAGGTGGAAGCTCCAGGCCCAACTGTTCGGCCAGCCAAGCGATGCCGGGCTGGCGTACCCGTGTTGACTGGCTGTACTGCATACCCAGTTCGGCGTGAAACCAGTTGCTGTCCTTGACCCGCAAAAACTCACGGTCCCGAACCGGGAAGGCCGGCAAGTTGCGCTCGCTGAGCAAGCCTTTTTCGCGCATCAGCTTGATCAGTTTTGGTCGGGTAGTGCCTAGGCACGCGGCCGCTTTGGCAAGAGTGCGTCCCATAACACCCCCTAAGCCGCAAGCGCGGCAGGTGTTGCCGACGCGGCCAAGTGATCGAGCGACTGTTGCAGGCGCTTAAGGCTGTGCTGATCATCGCCATAGGCCGTAAAGCACTGAGTGCGCGGGCAGCTGTCGCCAGTGGCCAGAATCGCCGTGATACCTGTTCGGCTTCGCGTGCGATGAACGGCCAGGCACACGGGCTCTTGCAGGCCGACATCGAGCATCAGCACGCCACCTTGGCGCACCAACCGGTGCAATTGCTCTTGTTGATTGGTATCCAGTAGTTGGCCGCGGTCGAAAGATTCAGCCAATACGCGCGGTGTTGCGGGCTCGGCAGTATCCATGCGGCCATTTGCGATGGACTCAATAAACTCAGCGAGCATACGGTGTGTGTCTTTGTTGGGGTCATACACCGTCAGACTGTGCTTCTCATCGCCGGAAACAATGGTGAAAAGCGTACTGGAGGAACTGCGTTCAACCTGCAGCACGAAAATCAACAGCAGATTGGTATTTTTGAAGCTGCACGAGTGGTGAAACGTACCGTTCAAATTGATCTGCGCCGCCAGTAGGCGAAGGGTTTTATCCGCCAAAGAAAACCGGTTCATGCTGCATTCCCTCCGTTGTTCGGATCAAACGGTGCAGGGCGATTGCTGTGCGGGATCAGCCGGGGCTTGTGGTTGTGAAGGATGACCAAGCAGCCTGTGGTGGCTTGCAGCTGCTCGATCAGTCGACGGTTACTGGCGCACGCTGGGTGGACGTGAAGTGTTGCTGTGGTGTGCATGGTGTTATCTCGCTTTGTGGTGGGAGAGTGCGAGAGATATTAACCTCAAAGGTTATCTTGTCAAATAATTTACCTTTGGGGTTTCTTTTGTGTCTGCGATCTTCAGGTTTAGAGCGAAAGTAGGGAGATTTCTTGATCGAGTGAGCGGATGGTCGCAGGCCGTTGGGATTAAGCTACTCTCGATGTGTCTCCTCAGTGCTCGAGAAATCGAGGGTGACCCAGTGTTTAGCTCGCATCTGAAAGTTGAGCAGGCTGAAAACTAGTGATTATTCAGTCATGGAGAGATGGCAGTGGTGAAAGCGATGCGCTGTGAGTCTAGTAGGCGATGGTTTTCTAGAAAATTTCCTGATAAGGCTCAATGGCCTCGTATCAAGCGGCTACTTAGATTTAGTGGAGTCGTCTGTATTATTCATGGATTGACTTGGGGCTTCTACTACGCAACTCACGCTATGAGTGTTATGGCTCTATTACTGTTTGCGCTCGTATTATTAGGTGTTGGATGTATATTCGTAGCAAAGAGGTTTGAGCTCTTTTCCCTAAGTTTGATTGCTCATGTTTTTTTGACCATTGCAGTTTTTGCCAGCCTAGCCGATGTGCCTTCAGCTTACAGTGCTAGGTCTGCACATTTATTCCTATTACCGATTGGGATTTCAGCATTTTTCTTATTTCGTAGTGATGGGTTTTATTTGCGGTGGGTATTTCCTGTGGTGTGCTTTTCAGCGTTAGTTGTTATATCAAACTACTCTCTAGATTTAGGTCCTCATCTGGAGCTATTGCCGGCTGATGTCAGTAAGTTAGGTCATGATTTGAACCGTGCTACTGCTATTGCACTCACTATCTGTGTGTTGGCGATATTTCGTGAGGACTTGAGCTCGAAAGTTGAGTCATATAGGTCGCTCGCTAGAGCGGTATCTCAGCGGGAGTTATGTTCGTATATGCAGCCGCAAGTAGCCATTGATGGAAAAGTAATAGGTGCTGAAGTTTTGTTGCGATGGAATAGACCTGGCTACGGTGTACAGTCTCCGGCTGAATTTATTCCTCTTGCTGAGGAAACGGGACTGATAAATGAAATTGGTCTAATGGTTATTGAGGATGCTTGTCGACATCTGAAATCTTGGTCTGTAATGCCCAGTGTGAATAAGTGGGTGCTTTCAGTGAATGTCAGTCCTTTACAACTTGCCTCACAAACATTTGTCGAGGATGTCCGTGAAATTATGCGAAAAGTTGGAGTCTCCGGAGATAAGTTGTGCTTGGAAATTACCGAATCTGTTTTTGCTAGTGACCTAAATTCGACAGCTTCCAAAATGAAAGCTCTTAGTGATGATGGGATTTCATGGTCGCTTGACGATTTTGGAACAGGTTTCTCTTCTTTGTCATTGTTGCAAACGCTACCTTTGCATGAGCTAAAGATTGATCAGTCGTTTATTTTTGATATTGAGAATGACGCCAGTAAACGCGAGCTTGTGAGGAAGATAATAGAAATAGCAGATATATTAGGCGTTTCTACGATTGCTGAGGGGATAGAAACAAAGCAGCAACGTGAATATCTTGAATCTATGGGTTGTGCAGCATTTCAAGGTTATCTTTTCGGTCGCCCAATTGTGGCAACGGAATTTCTGACAGAGTACAGGCCAGCCTTGAATATTAGTGTTGGAAGCTCTACTGGCTAGAGATGATTTTAATTATAAGTCAGAGATTTTCCATCTGGCCCGACCACAAATGCTCCACTCTTCAGTCATTCGAATGATGCGCTCCGGCCAATCAGGATTGATGGCGTAAAGATAAAGCTCATTCCCTTCCTGTTTCAGCTGTTTAAGCGTAGTCGCTTCATCTCGGGTGCGTTTTGCTGCAACAAAATGCCCAGGGAAAGCATCCAGAGACGGATCAATCACTACCTTATCGCCTTCCATAAACTTGGGTTCCATGCTGATACCCTCAACGCGCAGGATGAATGCACGCGGACCCACCGGGCCTGGTGATTCGATCCATTCTTCAGCGTCGCGTGGGTCAAAGCTCTCTTCTGAAGAGCACCATGCCCCAGCAGCGATTGAGCCAATCACCGGTAATTTCCTACCGGTGTAGCCCATAACAGTACCGTTATCAAAGTTTGCGAAACCATGTGGTATGTCGAGCGAGCCGTTAGGCAGGCTGAGAGCTCTTTCAATTTCGCGCGCAATTTGATCGCCAATTCCTTTGGTTGGGTTTTTCCCGCCGAAAGCGCTCACTTGCGCAGGCGCTTTGCCGAGCAACTCAGCAATATCGATCAGGCGTAGTTTTTTTTCGGCCAGGATCTGGCGGAAATTATGCAAGCGGGTATCTGAAATTCTCATGCTGTGATTGTGCCTAGATTAACCTATGGGGTGAATGTCCTTTGAGGTATTGCCAAAATTAACCTTTGCGGTTAAATTGCATCTCCCGGAGGTACACCACATGAAATTGCGTGACTACATCGACAGCTTAGATTCAGAGGCACTGCTGGCTTACGCCGGGCGTTGCAAGATCGCGGTTAACTACCTGCGTCTGCACGTAAAGTACGCAAGCAAAGACCCAAGTGTTTCGCTGATCAAGTCATTGGCCCGCCAAAGCGAAGGTTGCGTATCGCTTGCTGAGGTTCTGGAACACTTTGGTGTGACGGAAACCAAGGCAGCGTAGAAAGAAAAAAGGCGACCAATAAGGCCGCCCAGTTCCTCCCGGCACACACCACCACAGTGTCGTCGGGTCGCGGTCGAGGTAGGCGGGCACACCACATGCAATTCCGCCTCCCTTTACCGCGCTTTCCAAGGCTCGGAAGCCTTGGGTTGCTGCCTTCTCCACCACAGATCTGGCAGCTGTTGCGCCAGAGGTGAGCGACGGATCGCTTGCCTCGGCACGGTGCCGGTTTCGATCTTAAGAATCTAGACCGGCTTTTGGGCCTACTCAGCCACGCGGCAAATGTACCACCACAGCACGCCGCGCGGCACTGGCAACTTATAAGGATTAATGCCATGAGCCGTATTGCTCTCAGTTGCATCCAACGAGCGCAGCGCGAAATTCTGCCGCTCGATTTGGCGCTTTATCACGCTGCCCGCGACTATCCGGGCGGCGCTGCTGCCATCGCCGCCACCACCGGCCGCAACTCCACCACGCTGCAGCACAAGCTATCCCCGACCCATCCAAGTCACACGGTGAATGTTCAAGAGTTCGCCGAAATCCTGGAATTGACCAAAGACCGCCGCATCCTGGATGCGGTGCACGCGTTGGTGGGCGACACGATCTGGCAGGAACTGGCCGAGGCCTATACCGACGATATGCCTGAGACGCTCACTACTGGCATTGCGATGTACTTCCGGCAAGTGGCTGATCTGGCCGATACCTGGGCCAAGAGCATCGGTGACGGCGTTGTATGCAATAGCGAACTGGCTGAAATCCGCCTTCAGGTGTTCCGGGGTATTCAAGGTTTGTTGGGTCTTTACAACCGCGCTTGCTACGTCAACTCGATCACGCGGGGTGCTGACCGTGGCTGATATCGCAGATTTTGCTAATGACCTGGTGCAGGAACGTCTCGACATGGCTCTGGCTGCACGCAAAGCGCAGCCGGTGTTTGAGTCTTATGAGTTCTGCATGGATTGCGACTCGGCCATCCCTTTGGCCCGTCGCTTGGCCGTCACCAGTTGCACGCGCTGTGCCGGCTGTCAGCAACTGAACGAAGAGGTAGGTACCCGTTATGCTCGATGACGTACTCGGTCAATTCGCTGACCACGGCCTTGAGCCTGCGCAACCGCTGACCTTCGGCAAGCTGACCCGCTGCAAAACCACGCAGGACAAGGGCAAAGAGAAAAACGGCTGGTACGTGATTCATGAACACCGCACCGAGAAAAACGAAATCCTGATTTTCGGCAGCTTCGGTGATTGGCGTACGGGCGACAGCAACAAAATCAAGGTCAAGGCCGGGCGCATGAGCCAGGAAGAGCGCGACGTGATGCGCGCTCGCCAAGAGGAAGGTAAACGCCGCGCCGCTGAGATTGCGGCCAATGCATCCCGCCGCGCTGCCAACCGTGCTGCAGGCCTGTTCAAACGCATGCCGGAAAAGGGCCGTAGCGCTTACCTTGATCGCAAACAAATCGTTGGCATAGGCGTGCGTTACGCTCCGCGCTCCGGTGCGTTACTGGTGCCGATGAGCAATGTGCGGGATCAAATCGTCGGGCTGCAGGTGATCTATCCCGAGAAGCAGCAGGACACGGGCCGAGACAAATCCTATTGGCCCTACGGCATGTCCAAAGAGGGCGCTTTCCATCTGATCGGTCGTCACCCGGAACCGGGTGAACCGGTGTTGGTGTGTGAGGGTTACGCCACCGGCGTAAGTCTGCATATGGCCACCTCTCTGGCGGTGGCCATTGCTTTTGACGCGGGCAACTTGAGTGTTGTGGCCAAGGCCATGCGCGAGCGTTTCCCCGGCCGCGCCTTGATCGTATGCCGTGACGATGACTGGAAAACCAAACGCCCCAACGGCGAGCCTTGGAACCCTGGGGAAGAGAAGGGCAGTAACGCCGCGTTGATCGTTGGCGGCCAGGTTGTTGGCCCGGTGTTCTCGGGTGAGCGTGAGATCAAGTGGACCGACTTCAACGATCTGCATTGTGCCGAAGGTTTAGACGCTGTTCGCCGCCAGGTGTTGTCGGTGGTCAGGCCGCCGGCTGCAGGTGGTTGGAAAGATCAATTGGCGCGCAGTGAAAACGGCTCGTTGATCGCGCACATGCAAAACGTCGAGCTGATACTTGGCAATGATGAGCGCTGGGCCGGGGTCATTGGTTTTAGCGCATTCAGCTCCAAAATCGTTAAGTTGCGGGCGGCTCCCTATGGCGGAGGTGTCGGCGACTGGGCAGACATTGACGATGTACTGGTAATGAAGTGGCTCGCGCAACAGTACAACCTTCGGGTCAAGGCCAGCAGCGTGATTGAAGCAGTCAGTGTGGTTGCCCATGATCATGCCTTCCATCCTGTACGCAATTACCTGAACGATCTGGAATGGGACCGTGTCCCACGGTTAGACACCTGGTTGACGGATATCATGGGGGTTGATGCGACTGACTACAGTTCGAAAGTTGGTAAGCGCTGGATGGTGTCAGCGGTCGGGCGTGTTATGCAGCCTGGCTGCAAGGCTGACTCGGTAATGATCCTCGAAGGTGCACAGGGCGCAGGTAAATCAACGGCAATGTCTGTACTTGGCGGTGCTTGGTTTATGGATACACCTTTCGCCCTGGGCGACAAAGACGGCTTCCAGGCGATCCGTGGCAAGTGGATCATTGAGCTGGGGGAGTTGGATAGTTTCAACAAGGCTGAGTCAACTAAAGCGAAGCAGTTCTTCTCTGCGTCAACGGACACCTACCGCGAGAGCTATGGCCGAAGAACAATGGACGTGCCACGCCAGTGTGTTTTTGTGGGTACGACCAACCAGGACGAATACCTCAAGGACGCCACTGGCAACCGCCGTTATTGGCCGGTTGCGTGCACTAAGGTCGACTTAGACAAGTTGCGGGAGGTTCGGGATCAGCTCTGGGCCGAGGCGATGTTTTGTTATGAATCCGGCGATATCTGGTGGGTCAATCGTGATGAGGCCCCACTGTTTGCCGAGGCGCAGGAATCGCGATTTGTGGTGGATGAGTGGGAGGGACCAATTCTCAAGTGGCTGGAGGAGTCACAGATCGGCGCAACAGCGAGTGGCGAGGATGTATTGGCCGGCGCACTGAAGCTTGATTACGGCCACTGGGGCAAGCCGGAACAAATGCGTGTTGGCGCAATCATGCATCGTCTTGAATGGCGAAAGGTGCGACTTCCGCCTTTGCCTAAAAGTGGCATTCGACCCTACGCCTACAAGAAGCCAGATCATTGGGGCACTACATCTGCGCTGCAGATCGAAAGCTTCCAAGATGAGGAGCCATGCTTTGATTAAGCGAATCGACGAGCTTCTCAAACTATGGGCGCAGGATCTGCATTCGCCTGTAACGGAAACCTATGGAGGGTCAAGCGGCGGCAACATGATTGCTATGTTGATGGAGTGTAAGGGCGAGTTGATACGTGGGACACGTGGCAGTCGGGTGCTGTTGGATGAGTCGGCGGACATCCAACTGATAGTCTTCAAACACATGCCGCCTCGGCTCTCCCAGGTCGTTCTGGAGCACTACTGCAATCACGACAGTTTCCTTTCTCAGAAAATGTTGCATTGCGCGTGCAGTTCGCGGACTTACTATATGCGACTGCATGAAGCTCATGAGTTCGTTCAGGGCATGCTAATGGGGAAAGCTGCATGACCCTCTGTCTATCTGCGCCTGCTGCTGTCCTACTGTCCGACCTTGCCCTACCTCGTTTTTGCAAGGTAGGACTGCCGCAGGCCGCACAGTACGTGGCCTGTCCTACTACCCTACCTAAATTGCACACCGCGCACATGTGCGTAGCACGACGTATCACGCGCTGTTTGCGCGCATGCGTGTTTTTAGTTTTCTCTCTTTACACGAGAAAAAGTTAAAAGAGGTAGGACAGTAGGGCAGAGCCCCGAATTCAGCGGGCTCTAGCTGTCCTACCTCTACTTTGAATAGTAGGACAGGTAGGGCAGTCCCCAAAAAGCGTTAGCCGAGTGAGTGTATTCGCCGATATTCGTAGGGCGTTCAGCTACCAAACCCACATATTCACCGATGGCATTAAAAGTGGCTTGCTGCCAGTAAAATACACCTGTAAAAAGTAGTCATCTTCGATAGGTGCGACCGCAAAGAGCGGCAGACACCACCACACTAAACCCGGCCATTGCGCCGGGTTTTTTGCGTTTAGGGGCAGGCAATGACAACAGAGCAACAAGCGTTAGCGGAGATGCCGATCTGGCTGGTGATTGCACTGTCCTTGATCGGCGGGGTGTCGGGTGAGATGTGGCGAGCCGATAAGGACGGCGCACGGGGTTGGTCGCTGGTTCGGCGCTTGGCCTTACGGTCAGGCGCCTGTATCGGCTGTGGCCTATCCACGATGATGCTGCTGCATGCCAACGGTGTGTCGATCTGGGCGTCATCGGCGGTGGGCTGCCTTACGGCGATGGCCGGGGCGGACGTTGCCATTGGCCTTTACGAGCGCTGGGCCGCCAAGCGCCTCGGGGTTTGCGAGGTTCCGACCCCGACTGATCGCGCTGACTGAATGCCAAGTCTAAATCCTGCCGGGGACCCTGGGGAATATCCAAGGGTACGGGGTCGGAAACCCGCGGGAAAGCGTAACTGGCTGATCTTCAAACTTAGTTAACTGCGGTTAACAGTTAACTTCCTGTATTCATTGGGTTAACTGGTAGTTCAAGCATGGAATATTTGAGCAAGTCGGCTTATGCCGCGAGTCGTAATTGGTCGAAACCTTGGGTGTCTAAGCTCGCTAAACAAGAGCGGTTGGTATTGAACGCGGCAGGATTGGTGGATGTTGCGGCAACCAATGCCCTGATCGATAAAACCAGCGACCCAAGCAAAGCCGGCGTTACTGTCCGGCATGAGCAAGAGCGGATCAGCAAAGGACATCCATCGGCTGAGCCCTTTGGCCCCTCAGCGTTTTTACAGGCTGCGCCACTCAGCCTTTCTGAGTCATCGGACCTCAAGCCCGATTTTCAAAAAGCTCGCGCCCGGCGTGAACACTTTAACGCCATGACGGTAGAAGCAGATTTCTACAAAAATCAGGGCACGTTGGTGGAAATGTCGGACGTGGACGAGGCTGCTTATGCCACTGGGCGGCTTCTACGCGATTTGCTGTTGGCGGTGCCGACGCAGATCGCGCCAGAGCTTGCGGCAATGAGCGACGCATGGGGAGTAGAAAAGCACCTGCTGGCCTCAATCCGACGCGCCCTTGAGGATGCAGAGCGCATTTCTAGTGCCGACCTTCGGCATTCCTTGTCAATCAAGAAGGACAACAATGGTTAGTGATCAGCGTGGGGGCGAAGAGGTCTACCGCGAGGGCTACTTTCGTGGCCTGCGCCCAGAGCCAGAGCTGTGGGTCGATGAGTGGGCGGATCGTTACATGCGCATCCCTCAGAGCTCTGGTGCTGCCGAGCCTGGTCCATATCGGACTGAACGAACCCCATATGCGCGTGAGCCGATGCGCTGCCTGTCACCGTCACATCCATGCAAACGTGTGGTCACTATGGTGGCCTCACAGTTGATGAAAACCCAGATTGCCCTCAACTGGATCGGCGGCTGTATTCACATGGCTCCGGCTAACATTCTTCTTCTGGAGCCTACACAGAAGCTGGCCCAGAGCGTTGCCGGGCGCGTCGATCAGGCTGTGGAGGCCGTTCCTGAGTTGCGTGCCAGAGTCGTTGTACCGCGTTCTCGTAAGGGCACCAACACCTGGGAGAACAAGCAGTTTGAAGGTGGCCGGTTGTTCATCGCCACCGCCGGCTCATCTTCCAACCTGGCCGAGAAGTCGGTGCGTTATGTCTACGGCGATGAAGTAGATCGATGGGAAATGGACATTGATAACGAAGGCGACCCAGTAAAGCTGGCAGAGGCTCGCGCTTCTACATTCGGCCGCAACGCCAAGTTTTACTTCTCCAGCTCACCCACGATCAAAGGTGCTTCGCGCATCGCTGACCTGTTCAAGATCAGCGACCAGCGTCACTACTACGTCCCATGCCCGCACTGTGGCCATATGCAGGTTCTTGAATGGGAAAACCTCAAGTGGGATGAAAACTATCGGTTGGTGCAGTACCTCTGCAACGGTCCTGAGTGCGGCGCAATGATTGATGAGCACGCCAAGGCCAGCATGCTTTCTAAAGGTGAGTGGCGTTCCCACGCACATGGCGATGGTGAAACCGTAGGTTTTCACCTCAATGCCCTTTATGCGCCTTTGGGCTGGACAAGTTGGGCATCTTTGGCAAAGGATTTTGATGACGCCCTGGTCATGCAAAAACAAGGTGACCAGGCCACCATGCAGGTGTTTTACAACACCAAACTTGCATTGCCTTGGGACAATGCAATGGAACAAACCAAAGCGGATGTCTTGCAGGCGCGTGCGCGTGCTGAGAATTACGTGCTGGGAACTGTCCCTATTGGAGCATTGATGCTCACGGCGGCGGTGGATGTTCAGGGGAACCGCCTGGAGTTCATTGTCATTGGCTGGGGTATGGGTATGGAGCGCTGGGTCATTGATCATCAGGTGATCATGGGTGATCCATCTGACTCGCGAACCTGGGAGGTACTCGATGACAAACTTAAGGTCCGCTATCGCCATGCAAGTGGTGTTGGCCTTGGTATCTTGGCGACTGCTGTTGACTCGGGGGGGCACCATACCCATGAGGTTTATCAGTTCTGTCGCATTCGTCGGTGGCGCAACGTATTTGCGGTCAAGGGTGGTAGCCACCCCAGTAAAAATATCATTGCTCAACGGCCTTCTCGGGTAGATGTGAACTGGAGGGGAAGCGTCGAGAAGAACGGCGCTGAACTGTGGATTATCGGAACCGATACAGCCAAGGACTGGATTTATAACCGCTACCCATTAGAGTCCGGCCCCGGCGCGCTCCACTTTGCTAAAGACTTGCCTGATGATTTCTTTGCTCAATGCGTCGCTGAGCGCAAAGTTGCTCGCTACGTGAAGGGCAAGCGTTTGGTTGAGTGGACAAAAAGCAAAGCCGAACGCAATGAAGCCCTCGACTTGATGGTGTACGCCTTAGGAATGGCGGAATACCTCGGTTTGCATCGTTATCACGAAAACGATTGGGAGAAAGTTCGACAGTCGCTAATGCAGCATCATCTGTTCGAAAACAAAAGCCTGCCTCCTGAAGTCACAGATAGCGATCCTACTCAGGAGCAGGCCGCTGAACCCGTTGAAATAGTACAAGTCGCCCCGGTCATTCCTGTTGCAGTTGCACATCATGTAGTTATTTCTAAACCGGTTGCTATGGCCCCGGCTCGCCGCGTCAGTCGAAGCGGCTATCTCAAGAGACGCTGACCTATGTCCTTTACACAAAAGCACCTCGACGCGGTTGAGTCGGCCATCGCACGCGGTGAGAAAACCGTGCGCTATGCCGACCGTACCGTGGAGTACCGCACGGTTGACGAGCTGCTCAAAGCCCGTGACCAGATCCGCACGTCGCTGGTCGCGTCTGCCGGGCCACGCTCCAAAGTGGTGAGGCTTTACCACGGAGGCAAGGGACTCTAATGGCACGCCACTACCCGACGCTGACCCGCAACGGTTTCTTGCTGCCGGAGCGGATCAAAGCCAGTTATGAGGGGGCCGGTGAGGGCAGGCGTTCGGCCAGTTGGGACGCGCCCGATATCGGCATCAACAGCATCAATACCCCGGCTTTGCGCAACCTGCGGTCCCGTTCGCGGGCAGCAGTGCGTAATGACCCTTACGCCTTCAACGTCATCGACAAGCGCGTCAGTAACCTGATCGGCACCGGCATCACCCCACGGCCCAAGATCGAGGACGATGCCCTGCGCAAAGTGCAGCAGGTGCTGTGGGAGGACTGGGTGGATGAGTCGGACGCCGATGGCCTCACCGACTTCTACGGTCAGCAAGCGTTGATTGCCCGTACCGTGGAAACCGCCGGTGAGTGCTTTGTGCGCTTGCGGCCACGGGGCCAGGACGAAGAACTGGCGGTACCGCTGCAGCTCCAGGTATTGGCCCCCGAGTTTGTGCCCCATGACAAATTTGAGACGGCCAAAAACGGCAACAGCATCCGCGCCGGGATCGAGTTCAACCCGGCTCACCAGCGGGTGGCCTATCACATGTACCGCGTTCACCCCCGCGATGCTTCGTCGCTGAACGCGGGCTACAACCAACTGGTGCGGGTCCCGGCAGAGCAAGTGCTGCATATTTTTGAGCCGGTCGAACCCGGCCAGTTACGCGGGGTTCCGCGCTTGGCTCCCGTGCTCAAGCGCTTGCGCAGTCTGGACAACTACGACGACGCGGTGCTGTTTCGACAGGAGGTGGCCAACCTGTTTGCCGGGTTTATCTCCCGGCCGCCGCCAGAGGGCCGGCAGCTTGCGCTCGATCCGGTGACTGGGCAGCCCTTCAACGAAGACCGTGATGGCTTCACGCCGATGGTGGCACTGGAACCCGGCACCATGCAGGAACTGGGGCCGGGCGAAGAGGTGGAGTTTTCCAAACCACCAGACGCGGGCAACAACTACCCGGACTTTATGCGACAGCAATTGATGGCCGCTGCCGCTGGTACGGGCACGCCTTACGAGATCCTCACCGGCGACATGCGCGAGGTCAACGACCGGGCACTGCGGGTCGTGCTCAACGAGTTTCGCCGTCGCCTGGAGCAACTGCAATTCGGCGTTTACGTCCACCAACTGTGCCGCCCGGTGCGGGCCGCCTGGATGGACATGGCGGTGTTGGCTGGTCGCCTCAAGCTGGACAACTACGCGCAACGTCGGCGCGAATACCTGCGCACCCGCTGGGTACCGCAGGGCTGGGCCTATATCCAGCCGGTGCAGGACATTCAGGCGCGAATGATGGAGGTCAACGCGGGCTTTAGCTCCCGCAGCGAAATGGTCCTGCGTTCGGGCTATGACGCTGAAACCGTCGACGCCGAAAACGCTGCCGATCAGGCCCGCGCCCGTGACCTGGGCCTCAACTACAAAACGCTCGTCGAACTGCCAACAGAGCCGGTCGACAAGGAGACACCATGATCAAGCAGCACCCGCTACGGATCTTCAACAAGGCCGGTGACCCACCTGCACCGCAGAACAAGCACTGGTACAGCCTCAAGGCCAGCGGCGAAGCCGAGGCCCGCAGTATCGAGGTCTACGTTTACGGCGAGATCGGCACCTGGGGCATCACCGCCAACCAGTTTGTGCGCGACCTTGCCGCGCTCGATGACGGCGTGTCGCCGATTGTGGTGGCGTTTAACAGCATCGGCGGTGACCTGTTTGACGGTTTGGCCATTCACAACGCGCTGTCGCGGCTGGGCGAGCGTTGCACCGGCCGAGTGGACGCCCTGGCAGCCAGCGCGGCCAGTGTCGCGGTGTGCGGCGCGCACAAGGTCGTGATTGCGTCCAATGCCATGCTGATGATCCACAACCCGTATACCTTCGCATCCGGTGATGCAGAGGACTTGCGCAAGGTCGCTGCCGCGCTGGATCAGGCGCTGGAAGCCATTATCGCGGCCTATAAAGCCAAGGCACCCAACATTGACGAAGTGGAGCTGCGCCGACTGGTCAATGCTGAAACCTGGCTCACGGCCAGCGAAGCGGTAGCCCTGGGGCTGGCAGATGAAGTGGGCGCAGGCCTGACCGTCAAAGCCTGTCTGGGTCAGGGAAATGCACTGCAGCGATTTCAGCACGCGCCGCAGGCCTTGCTGGCCCAACTGGAGGAACCGCCCGAGCCTGACCCGGAACCGACTCCGCCTGAGCCAGAAAAACCACCCATCGTGGACTCGGCCAAGTTGGCCGTGCTGATCACCCAAAGCTGCACTGCCGCCGGGATCAGCAACTTGATCGAGTCGTTGATCAGCACCACCCAATTGGCCGATGAGGCCACGGTCAACGCGGCGCTGACCAATGCCAAGGCCGTGCGCGACCTGTGTGTGGCGGCGCGCTTGCCGGAGTTCACCCAACCGTATGTCGCCGCCGGGTTGAGCGCTGAAGCGGTGCGCGGCCGGCTGTTTGACAAGCTGGTCAAAGGCGGCGGTTTTGAAATCGACAACAGCCTGCCCATCAACGATGACCCGGCACCGAAAACCCAGGCCAAACAGCCTGACACCAATGCGATCTACGCGGCCCGTCGCGCCGCCCAGACAGGGGTAAAAGCATGACCATTCGACACGAACCGATTCACGCGGGCGAATTCCTGCTGTCCGAAGGGGCCGGCAATATCTCCCGTGAAGCCATCAACGTGGCCGCTGGCCCTGCACTCAATCCCGGCCAGGTCCTGGGGCTGGTGACCGCCTCGGGCGAGTTCGCCCCCTATGTGCCCACCGCCGAAGACGGCAGCCAGACCGCCGTGGCCATTCTCTACGGGCCGCTGGGCGAGTCGGACATTGTGCGCCGTGGTCGCGCCGTGGTGCGTCTTGCCGAAGTCAGCGAAGCGCATCTGACCGGGCTTGATCCCGAAGGCGAGAAGTCGCTGGCTGAGCATTTTGTGATCGTGCGCTAAGCCGACCGCCTCTTTATCGCACCCCGCCATCGAGCGGGGTTTTTACTGTCTGGAGAGTCCCCCAATGGCCGATATCGCCATCTTTGACGACGAAGCGTTTTCTGTTTCGTCGCTGACCGCTGCCATCAACGAACAGCAATACCTGCCCGGGCGCCTGAGCAGCCTTGGCCTGTTTCAGGAAGAAGGCATCACCACCCTGACCGTACAGATCGAAAAGGACGGCGACACCCTGGCCTTGGTACCCGCCGGTGAACGTGGCACGTCGGGTCTGGTGGTGGGTGCCAGCAAACGCGTGTTGATCCCGTTCAACACCGTGCATTTGCCGGAGCGTTTCACCATCAAGGCCGATGAGATCCAGGGCATTCGCGCTTTCGGTACCCGTACTGAGTTGCAGGCCGTGCAGGACGTGGTCAATGCGCGACTGCTCAAGGCTCGTCGCCAGTTGGACGTAACTCACGAATTCCAGCGTGCCGGTGCATTGAATGGCCAAATCCTCGATGCGGACGGCAAGACGGTGCTGCTCGATCTGTACAAAAGCTTCGGTGTTGAACGACAGAAGATGTCGATGGGCTTGACCGTTGCAGACTCTGACTTCCGCGTTAAATGCGGTGAAGCCTTGGACATGCAAGAGGATGCGCTGGGCAGTGTCACCAGTACCGGTGCCCGTGCATTCTGTGGCAAGAATTTCTGGAACAAAATGATGGGCCTCAAGGAGATCAAGGCCACTTATCTCAACTCCGCGCAAGCTGCAGCGCTGCGAGGTGATGCCCGCGAAAGCTTCGAATACGGCGGCATTGTCTGGGAACGCTATCGCGGCAAGATTGCGAGCGTTGCTTTCGTCCACGATGACAAAGCCCTGCTGGTCCCCGAAGGCGTGCCCGACTTGTATATCTCGGCCTTTGCACCGGCTGACTATATGGAAACGGTCAACACCCAGGGCATCCCGTACTACAGCAAAATTGAGCCGATGCCGTTCAACAAGGGCATGGCCGGTGAGGCGCAGTCCAACCCGCTGCATATCTGCACCCGCCCACGGGCCCAGATCCTGCTGGAGCTTTAACCGTGGGTATTCGCGATCTGGTGGCCGATATCGACAACGTGATTTTCGACGTGCTGGGCGATATCGGCCACATCGAAGGTCGCGCCGAGCCGGTGCTGGGGATGTTCTCGGCACCGTGGAAACAGCCGCAAATAGGTCGCCTCAATACGGGCCTTCGTGAGCCGCACTTTGTCGTGCGGGTCGCGGACTCGGATGGCCTGAAAAAAGGCCTGCGAGTCACCATCGACCTGCCCGAGCTGGACGGCGGTGGCGACTACGACCTGTTGCAGTTGGAGCCTGGCGGCGACGGCCTGGTATCCCTGATCTTGAGGAAACGTGCATGAGCATCGGCAGCTTCAGCGAAGTGCGTGCCAACAGCGGCCTGCTAAATATCCAGGTCTCGGCCGAGGATATGAAAGCGTTTACGGACTTTGCCACCCAGGTACCCAAAGCCGCTGCCAACGCGCAACGCCGGGCAATCAACAAAACCCTGAGATGGCTGAGCACCCATATAGCCCGGGCCGTGGGCAAGCAGGAACGGATCGCGGTCAAGGCGGTGCGGCAGCGCCTGCGCAGCTACCCGATCACCGGCGGCGCGATGCGCGGCAAACTCTGGTTTGGGATCAATCCGCTGGAAGCCAGCCGGGCAGGGCGGCCACGGCAAACTAAGGCCGGTGTGTCAGTGGCCGGTCGCCGTTATCGCGGTGCCTTCTACAAAAAGGTGTACGGCAATCAGGCTGATATCTGGATTCGCACCGCCAGTAAACACTTTGATCGGGCCGATTACCCCGACAGCGAAGTCACATCGCAGACCGGGGCCAGCTCCGGTTTTGTGGGGGAAAACAGCGACCGCTTCCCGCTGGCCAAGGCCAAGATTTCACTGGATTCAGTCCGGCCGCATTTTGAAGCCTGGAGCCGCAAGGCCGATGCCCAGTTGTTGCATGTCCTCAGGCAAGAAATGAGCTTTGAACTGCAGAAATACCTGAAGGGGACGCGCCGTGTCTGAGCAGCCGTTTAGCCTCGATGTGTTGTACCAAACGATCGAGCAGCACCTGCAGCAATCGCTGGCAGGCGTTCAACTGGTCGGTTTCTGGCCTGGCATCGAGCAGCATATCCCGCTACCGGCGGTGTTTCTCGATATCGCCGAGATCGAGCCGGGTACCGATATAGGCACCGGCGAAAGCACGCTGAACGTCAACTTTGAAGCGCGGGTGATTGTTGACGTGATCCGCGATCAGCACTACCAGCAGGCCATTCATCTGGCCACCCAACTGGCTGTGCTGTTACGGGCGCAGACGTGGGGCCTGGCAGTAGAACCGGCCGAATTCAAACGCTCAACCCAGGACTGGACCCGCCCGGAGCTGGATGGCTACACCGTGTGGCTGGTGGAGTGGACGCAGACGATTTACCTGGGGGAAGTGCAATGGCCGTGGCCCGACGAACAGCCGGGCTCGCTGGTGATCAGTGTGAACGGTGAGGTGGACCCATGAGCCACGCCCTTGCCGAACACGACCGCATGATCGCCGGGGTGGTCAAGGGCTGCTATGTGGTCGCCCTGGACCTTGCGGCCACGCCGCCGGTGTGCCGGGTGTCGGACGGCGAATGGGTCAGCGCCTGGGTGCGCTGGCACAGTCAGGCGGCGGGCAAGGCGCGACACTGGCGGGTGCCCAGCATGGGCGAGCAGGGTGCTTTGCTTAGCCCGAGCGGTGACGTGTCACAAGGCACCTTTGTGCCGGGCTTGTTTGGCGATGCCGGGCCCGCCCCGGACACCCGCGATCATGTCGAACGCTGGCTGTTCGAGGATGGCGGGTCACTGACTTACGACTGGCAGGCCCACCGTTACAGCATTGTGCTGCCGACGGGCGCGGTGGATATCAAGGTCGGCAGTTCATCGGCCGCCGTTACGGATAACGCTGTCGTTGTCACGTCCGGGACGATCGCGCTCGAGGGCGACGTGACGATCTACGGCGAAGTACTGATCAACGGCGGACTACGCGTCACGGACGATATCAACGGCGGCGGTGCAATCATCGACACCAGCGGCAACACGCCCAACCACAAGCACTAAACACAACTCTCAACCCGCCCGCCGCGTGCGGGCTTTTTTCTACCTGGAGAAATGTATGGCGAGCAAACCAACCTCGGCCGACAGCGCGCCGGGTGCAGTCGCGGTGGACGCCGTGGCCGTACCGATCACCGTGCATGCCGTGGCGGTACCGATGACTGCTGACGCTGTAGCGCTGCCGATCAAGACGGCGGACGACTACACCGCCGAAGAGCTGGCAGCGGTGGTCGTTTATCGCGACAAGGCCTTTACCTCTCGCAGCCTGGTGATGCCGGGCGGCCGCTTGCTGCAGGTCAGCAAAGGTCATGTCGCGGTCAAGGTGATCGACGCCCAGGCGCGGGCGTATCTGGATGGCCACCCTGATTTAGAGCGATTGTCGGAGTAAGCACATGATCGGAATGGACCGCCATACCGGGCTGCCTATCTCGGGCGTTGAACACCTGAGGCAGTCCATTGCAGACATCTTGACCACGCCGCTGGGTTCCCGGCTGATGCGCCCGGAATACGGCAGCACAATCCGACGCTTTGTCGACCTGCCCGTCAGTGAGGGCTGGAAAAGCGCTGTGCAGGCCGAAGCAGCCCGCGCCCTGAAGCGCTGGGAGCCGCGTCTGGAACTGACGCAGGTGCAAGTCCTGTCCGTTCTTGATGGGCGTATCACGTTTCGCCTGTCGGGGGTCTACAAGGGCGATAGCCAGCTAGTGGAAGTGACCGTATGAGCACACTTGACCTGTCCCGTTTACCGGCCCCGCTTGTGCTGGAGTCGCTTGATTTTGAAGTGATGTATCAGGAAGCGCTGACCGACTTTCGCGCCTTGATGGGGGGCAACTGGTCGGCGGCGCTGGAGTCCGATCCGGTCGTCAAACTGCTGGAGAAAGCCGCCTACGACAAGATGATGGGACGTGCGCGGATCAACGACGCGGCCAAGGCGTTGCTGCTGGCCTTTGCCCGTGACAGCGATCTGGATCATCTGGCGGCCAACTACAACGTCAAACGGCTACTTGTGATCGCTGCTGATTCCGGTGCTGTGCCGCCGATCGAGGCGCAGTACGAATCGGACGATTCCCTGGTGGAGCGCACGCTGTTGGCGTTTGAGGGCATGTCGATTGCCGGCCCTCGGGATGCCTACGTGTTTCATGCCATGTCGGCCGATGGCCGCGTGGCGGATGCCCGGGCCGCCAGTCCAAGCCCGGCCACGGTTGAGGTCAGCATTCTTAGCCGCATTGGCGATGGCGTGGCGTCTGAGGATTTGCTTGAAGTGGTGCGGGTGGCCCTCGGCGATGAGGATGTGCGGCCGGTCGGCGACCGCTTGATCGTTCAGTCTGCCAGCCTGATCGACTATCGGATCGAGGCTGTTTTATACCTCTACCCGGGCCCGGAGATTGAGCTAAGCCTGACTGAAGCCCGATCCTCCCTGAATCGCTATATCAACACCCAGCGCCGCCTGGGGCGCGATATTCGTCGTTCGGCGATTCATGCTGCCTTGCATGTGTCGCGGGTGCAGCGCGTGGAACTGATCCACCCAGTTGAGGATGTGGTGGTGCTGGACCACGAAGCCGCCAATTGCACGGGCCTTAGCGTGGTGTTCGGTGGCACTGATGAGTGATGCCAGCCTGTTGCCGCCGAACCGCACTACGCTGGAGCAGGCGCTGGCCTTGGTGTCGATGGAAAAGGTGAGCCTGCCAAACGTCCTGCGCCGCATGATCTCACCGGACACCTGCCCGGTTGCGTTGCTGCCCTGGCTGGCCATTCAGCGCAGTGTTGATCGCTGGGACCCGGAGTGGTCGGAGGCGATCAAGCGCAAGGTGATTAAGGATTCTTTCGAGATCCACAAACGCAAGGGCACCTTGGGCGCGCTCCGGCGGGTGATTGAACCGTTTGCCGACCTTATCGACATCACCGAATGGCACCAGTTGGAGCCGATGGGCGAGCCCGGCACTTTCACCTTGAGCCTGGCGCTGTTTGATAGCGGCCTGAGCGAGCAGGGGCTGGCTGACCTTGAACGGATGATTGCCGACACCAAGCCGATCAGCCGGCACCTGGTGGGATTGAACATTACCTACAGCCCGACAGGCGCGTTGTTCTTGGGTGGTGCGATTTTTACCGGCGACGAAGTGGTTATTTCCTCCGCTGAATTGCAGTTCAGTGATGAGGACTTAAACCGATTGGAAAGTGCCGCGAAAGATTACAACCGTATCGGCAACGTCTTTATGTCCAAACTTTTTAGCATTTGATCTTCAGGAAAATATATATGGACCATCAGGCGGAGCGGCTTGGTTTAATTGTGGAAGCTGCAGAACAAAGTATGGACATTGTTCAGCGCTTTTCTAATGATCCGATTGGTGCTGGGAATATTCAAACTGCATCAGGCCCAATCAAGAATCTTAAACAAGTCTCCGCTGATATTACGTCTGACGGCCAGTTAGCCATCGGTGTGGCGGTGACTGAGTTGATTGCAGAGTTGAAAGCCGAAACATCGGTTAGCGCATTAATTGATGGGCTAACGGATTCTGCTGTCGTTGCCTCTAATAATGCTGCCATTGCCGTTGTTGCTGCCGAGCACGCCAATGCAACGGGCAAAATCTACGACAGCACCGCAATCGGTTTAGTGAGTACAGCAAATGGTCAGTATTTCAGTGTTCCGAGCCCGGACAATCTGGAAAATTTGATTCTGTATAAAAATAACGCGGGTGTGGCTCTTGATACGGGTAAGCGTTCTCCAAACGCCCCAGTGACGGCCATCGCCCGTCGCGGCAACTATGTACTATCCGGCCGCGCTACAAAGGTGGAAAAAATTGCCGGGACCTCTGATTACCTGGTGAGTTGGGGGCGGCTCTATATCTTCACGGGTACCGGCAAGGCGCAAGCCTACGTGCAAGCTGTTACCGATGTGACGGTGCCCAATGGCAAATGTGCTTATGTCGATTTGGCTGCGGAGTTGGTGGGGGGGGAGTATGTTGTACAGGTCTCTGAACTCCCGTTAGCGACCACTGCAAATCCGCCGGGTTCCTACATCGACGATAGCAAGATCATCTTGTTCACTTGCCTGAATGGGATCATTGGGGGCGTTATTCACCCTCAGTACCATGCTGTCGCAGACGGTGCAGTTGGACGTGTTGCGTTGGACATTTCGCTGAAAAACATGCTGGATCGGGGTAGTTGGAATGTGGCGGGCAAAGCCACCAAGCTCCAGCCGCTGGTATCGACACCTTCGACTTACCAGATCAGCTTTCCCGAACTGACGATAACCGGCGCGCAGACGTTTTCCGCTAAGCGTGTGGCCCCTGCCACCGATGTGATCGTACCGGCCGGCGAGGCCATGTACGTTGATCTGGATGGCGATCTCAATGGCAGTGATCAACTGGTAGCCCAAGTCACCAGTGGCGGTTATACCGCCGGGATGCTGGCCAACGGCGCGTTCATCACCGATCGCAAGGTTTATCTATTCGTCAATGATAAGCGGGGTATCGCGGGACCTCTGGCGCAGCAGCAAATCACCTTCAACTTCATCGATCAGAGTTTGAAGAACCGGGCCAACCGCCCGGCCTATGTGGTGATGGGTGATTTAACCCGGTATTTGGAAAGCGGTACGGCGTGCGTGATGTCGTTCGGCGATCTGAGGATTACCCGAGGCATCGGCAACACCACGGTCGTGGTGGCGGGGCTTGCGGATGTATCGGTGGCCCGAGGTCAGGCGCTGTATGTGGACCTTAGTGCTGCTCTGGTTGACGGAAAATTGGTGCCGCAATTGACCACTGGAGGATATTCCAGCCCCACGGGTGGGCTTGCCAATGGTGCGTTTGTCGATGACAACAAGCTCTATCTGTTCATCAACGACGCGGTGGGGTATGGCGGTGCACTGGCTAATCGGCGGCCGGCCAATCCCTACCTGGGCGAAGTCTGGATGAAGCAAGCGCCGAACAACGTCACGTTCGATCCGGCCACCCGCACGCTGGCGTGGGACAACTATTTGATCCTGCCGGCGATCGGAGGGCAGGGCCGAATCAAGTTGGCACCGGGTTCTTTCACGTTCTCCAGCACCACCCTCAATGTGGCCTACCTGGACATGTTGGCAGTGGTCACCACGGGGGATACGCCGGCTACGGCGGTTAAGGGGGGAACCTACCACGATGGCGCGGTGGCTGATCGCTTCCGTGGCCAGTCGCACCAGTTGCCGATGTTTTACTGGAACGGGGCAAGCGATTACGGCCCGCTCTGTGGCTTCCCGCGCGCATCTGAGCCGGTTGGAACAGTGGTTTCAACGCTGGCTCAGGATGACGTGGTGGTGAAGACCAGCGCTAACGCCGTCAGCGCTTTTGTGAAGGGTGCCAAGTCCAGTTCCCTCAAGTACCTGGAACAAACGATTGGTTACGAAAATCGTCCCTTTGATCCGACGGGTGCAGACGCTTATGGCAACTCGGACTTGTGGCGTCTTAAGCACCAATATGAATGTGATCTGACTACCAGCTCCACCAGTTTTGTCCGGGCCCGTGGAAGCCAGCCATTACTCAATGGAGGTGAGCTTGAGATGGCAGCGCTCGAGGACGGTATGCCGGATTACATGGGGGGCTTTCATGGCGACGAGATCAAGACATTTGCTGCCCTGTTTCTGGATGGCGTGCAGATCCCGTTTAACACGGTCGCAACCTACGTCGGCAAGAAGCTGACCCTGGTGCAGAACTCTCGCTTGTATCGCTGCAACACCCAGGTGGAAGTGGCCACCCACGTCAAGCGGGTGACCCTCAGTCGCGAAGATGGTGGTTTGAAGATCGCGATATCGCAGCAGGTGGTGTGGTCGAAGTCCTTGGTGCTGAAGGCGGCCATGTTAACCATGCTACCAATCAAGCGGTTGATCAAGGACACGACCGGTGAGGTCATTACCAATACCGCGATGCGTGCGCCGTATACCTCGATCGAGGATGTGTCCGCAACCGGGTTTGCTCAGGTGACCACCTTGGGTTCGTTGCCCGATGCCCAGCTCTGGGGGCCAACCGGTATCTCAGCCAGCGTTCAGATCCTGAAACACCCAGGCTTGCCAAGCTGCGGGTTCTATATCGCCAGTGCGGTCAACTACAACAAGTTTTACTACAGCGTGGCTGGCAGCACGGTCAGCACTATGGGGGGCACAACGCATACCACGCAGCCGGGTGAGGCGTGGGATGTCGAGAGTGTGATCCGGATGACCACCAACCTCTGAGGTGCTGAGCGCCTATGCCGCCAGTGCGGCTACAAAATGAGCGAATGTATGGCAGATCAAGATATTTTTTATGTCGCTATGTTGACCGATGTCGGTGCGGCACAACTCGCCCGCGCCGCCGCCACCGGGATACCTTTGAACTGGACCCATATGGCCGTTGGCGATGGCAATGGTGTAACGCCCATTCCGTCGCAATTGCAAACGGCGCTGGTTCACGAAAACCTGCGCTTGCCCTTAAATCGGCTGACGGCTCGTGTTGATCGGCCGGTCATTGTCGCGGAGCTGGTTTTGCCGTCGAACGTGGGTGGCTGGTGGGTGCGTGAAGTGGGGTTGTATGACTCGGCTGGCAGGCTGGTGGCGGTCGCCAATTACCCGGCGACCTTCAAGCCGACGCAAGCTCAGGGTACCGGACGCACTCAAGGTATTCGGATGCAACTGCTGGTCAGCAGTACAGCCGACATAACCCTGATCAATGACCCGACGCTGGTTATGCCTACCCTGGAGGTCGTGCGTGATGAAATCCGCAAGGGTACGGCCGGCTACGCCTCCCGACTAAAGACGTCGCGCAAGATCGCGCTCATGGGCGATGCCACCGGCGAGGCGCTATTCGATGGATCGAACAATGCGACTATCGACATGGCCCTGGCCAATTCAGGGGTGACAGCGGGGACTTACGGAAAGGTCAAAGTCACCGCCAAGGGGCTGGTGGTCAAGGGTTTGGCGCTTGAAGCGGCGGATATTCCGGCACTGGATGCCAGCAAGATCGCAACGGGCACCCTGAGCCGACCGACTACCGCCAATGCGGGATCCGCGAGCAAGCTGCAAACCGGACGCGCATTAAGCTTCGTCGGGGCGGCCACCGGCTTGGGTTGGTTCGATGGCAGTGGTGACCTGAATATCCAATTGGCATTGGCGGGTCTGGATACCGGCAAGCTGATCAGCGGCATTTTGCCGGTGCTGCGGGGCGGTACCGGCGGCAATACCCCGGATACAGCGCGGGCTGCCTTGGGTGCTGGGGTGCCGTCGAGCCTGTATCACAATCCGTCTGGCTTTTGGTGGGATAAAGACACGGGGCTTTTTGTGCAGTGGGGCAACTCGTACTTGGGTGACATGCCGGGTGGCCGGTGGAATGTTCAGTTCAACTTCCCCTATTGGTTTGATACCGCGCCTTTCATTGTGCTGCCGGTGATTACCCAGCACCCGGGCGGCAATTCGTCTGCCTCTACGGTGACGTGTGCACTGGTTGAAAGCTCACTGACCACGGCGGGGTTTGTTCTCGGCTTCACGGAGTACCTTGAATACAACCAGGCCTTTGGCGTGCGCTGGATCGCCGTCGGCTATCGCGTCACCCCGATGTAAGCACAGGGTTCACCGCTGTACTGCAACCGCCGATTGGCGGTTTTTTCGTTTCTATGGAGATAACCATGAGTTCAACCGACTTCTTTCACGGCATTACGGTGGCGTTGGTAGAGACCGGCGCACGCATTATCAGCCTGCCGTCGTCCTCGATCATTGGCATTGTCGATACCTTCACCCCGGGGCTGGGCCTGGCAGAGTCTAACGTGCTCACCTTGCTGACCCGTGAGAGTGAAGCGGTGGCCGCGTTCGGTCCTGATTCGGCGCTGACCCGGGCCTGTAAGGCCATTTTTAACCAGTCAGCGGCCGCGATTGTCGCGGTCGGTGTTCCGACCGGCACCGAGGCGGCGGTACTCACCAGCTCGATCATCGGGGGTGTGGCGGCAGACGGCAAGCGTACTGGCATGCAGGCGTTGCTGGACGGCAAGAGCCTGTTCAACCTGCAGCCGCGGTTGTTGATTGCGCCCAAGCACAGCGCCACGGAAGCGGTGGCCACCGCGATGGATGTACTGGCCGGTAAGCTCAAGGCCATCGGCATTATCGACGGCCCCAACACCACCGACGAGGCCGCGATTGCCTACGCCGAAAACTTCGGCTCCAAACGCCTGTTTATGATCGATCCGGCGGTCAAGCAGTGGAGTACCGCAGTCAATGGCGATGTGTCGGTGCCGGGCTCTGCGATCGCGGCAGGCCTGTTTGCTCAGACCGATTCGCGCTTTGGTTTCTGGGCGTCACCGTCGAACAAGGAAATTGCCGGCATCACCGGCACGGTGCGTCCGGTCGAGTACCTGGACGGCGACAAGACCTGTCGGGCCAATCTGCTCAACGGCGCGAATATCACCACCGTGATCCGTGATGGCGGCTATCGCCTGTGGGGCAACCGCACTCTGTCGAGTGATGCCAAGTGGGCCTTTGTCACCCGTGTGCGTACCACCGATATGGTCATGGAAGCGATTCAGGCCGGCATGAAATGGGCGGTCGACCGGGGCATCACCAAAACCTATGTCAAGGACGTCACCGAGACGATCAACGCCTTTATGCGTGACCTCAAAGCGCTGGGCGCGGTGATCAACTTTGAGGTCTACCCCGACCTGGAGAAGACCACCGCCACGCAGATCGAGCAGGGCAAGGTGTACTGGACCATCCGCTTTACCGATGTGCCGCCGGCGGAAAACCCGATTTTCCAAATTGAAGTCACTAACCAGTGGCTGACTGAAGTTCTGGAAGCCTGAGGAGGCGTTCAATGATTCCGCAAACCCTGTTTAACACCAATATGTTTATCGCGGGCCAGAGCCTGCAGGGCGACGTCCCAAGCCTCAGCCTGCCCAAGATAACGGTGAAGACTGAGGACTATCGCGGCGGCGGTATGGATGCCTCGGTGGCGATGGACATGGGCCTTGAAAAACTGGAGGCCAGTTTTGCCACCCACGGTGTGCGCCGTGAGGTGCTGAAGCACTTCGGTGCCTTTGACCAGACCGGTTTTGATGCCTCGTTTCGCGGTGCCTTCAAGGGGCAGAAAGGCGCGACCACCGGCGTGGTGGCCACCTTGCGCGGCGGCCTGCGCGAAGTCGATCCGGGCGAGTGGTCGCCCGGGGCCAAGGCTGAGTTCAAATACGCCGTGGACGTCACCTACTACAAGCTCGAAATCGACGGGCGCGTGATGTACGAAATCGATCCGATCAACTCTGTACGCGTCATCGATGGCGTGGACCAACTGGCGGACGTGCGTAACGTCCTGGGCATCTGAGGACAATGAACATGACCACCACCAAGAAACTGCCAAGCTGGCTGGAACTGACCGAAGAGGGTGCCACCATCACCCTGCGCAAGGCGGTCGAAATCAACCAGATCAAAGTCAACCGGGTCAACTTGCGGGCACCTACCGTCAAGGACGTGCAACTGGCCACCGTCCAGTCCGGCGGTGATGCCGAAAAGCGTGAAGTTATTCTGTTCGCGTCCCTGACGCAGGCCGGTGAAAAGGATATCGGCGGCTTGACGGTGGTGGACTACAACCGCCTGCAGGCCGGTTATTTTCGCCTGGTCGAAGATGATGAACCTTACCCCTACAACGATTAAAGCGGCGGCCAAGCAACTGGCCCGGGAGTATCACTTCTCGGCCGGTGAAATCGAGACCATGCCGTTTAACCGCATGCTGTGGTGGCTCACGGATTGAGCCACCCCCTCCGTTACGCGTAACAGGGCATTCCTATGGCAAACAAAATGGCGCTCGGTCTGGTGATCGGCGGGGCCGTCAGTTCAACCGTGGGCGCGGCTTTCAAGGACGTGGAAAGCCGCGTCAAAAAGCTGAGCGAGCAAGGCAAAAAGTCACGGGTGCTGCAAAGCACCATCGGCGAAACCATGCGCCTGCGCGATGAGTGGAAAAAGGCCCACGCTGAAGGTGAGAAGGGCGCGCAAGCACTCAAAAATCGGCTGGAACGCAATCTGGGTGTACTGCGCAAGGAGGGCGTAGAAGTTGGCCGGTTGGCAAGGGAGTATGATCGCTTGGGCCGCGCCGGGCGCAGTGCTGAGCTGAAGTCCAAAGGCTTTGGCCAGATAGACAGCGGCAAGCAGCAGGTGCGTGCAGGGATAACCCAGGGGGTTGTGGCCACGGGCATGTTGGCTTTACCGACCAAGGTCAGCGCGGATTATCAGGCGATCATCCGCGATATTGCGATCAAGGCCGGTGTGGCGCGAACGGCTGAAGAGGCCGAAATGTCGCGCAGCATCATCGCGACGTCGAATGATGTCGGCATGGGCCGCAACGAAGTCGCCGATGTGGTCAACGAGCTGGTCGGTGCCGGCATGGAGTTGAAGCAGGCGATGGAGTTTGCGCCGGTGGCGGCCAAGTTCGTCGTGGGGCAGGGCTCCAGCGGTGTCGACACTGCAAGAATGATCCAGGCGCTGCAGAGCAACGCCCAAATCACCGACCCCAAGGTGCTGGAAAAGGCGCTGGAGGCTGTGGCCTATCAAGGCCAGGCCGGTAGTTTTGAATCCAACGACATGGCCAAGTGGTTTCCGCAACTGTTGGCCGGTATGCAGAAACAGGGCATCACCGGCATGGACGCCGTCACGCAACTGGGCTCAATGCTGCAGGTGCAAATGAAAACCGCCGGCACTGCCGACGAAGCGGCCAACAACCTCAAAAACTGGATTGAAAAGATCGGTTCCGGGGAGGTGGTCAGGGCGTACAACAAAGCGGGCATTGATTATCAAGGCTCTCTCAACACCGGCATTCAGGGTGGCATGTCGACGCTGGAGGCAAGCTTTGGGCTAGCCAGACGTTACATCGAAGCCACCGACCCGAAAAAAGCCGCGAAGATGGCTGAGGCCACGGCCAAGATCAGCAAGGAATCAGACCCGGAAAAAGCCAAGGCCATGCTCAGTAGCCTGGAGCAGGCGCTGCGTACCGGCGATATTTTTGCTGACATGCAGGTCAAGTCAGCACTGACCGCCTATGTGCAAAACAAGGAACTGTACGAGCAGCTAAAACGTGAGTCGGCCAGTGCCTCGGGCATCCTGGACCAGAACCTTGCGGAGCGGCGCGACACCTCGTCCCAGAAATGGGCCGAGATGTTCCAGGCGGGTAACGACGCCATGCGCAGCTTGGGCGATGCCATTCGGCCGGTCACGGATTCGGTGGCCACCGGGCTGACCACGGTGGTCAAGGGCATCACCCGGTTGTCGGATGAATCACCCAAGCTGGTAATGGGGCTGACGGCGCTGGCCACCGGGGCCGGTGTTGTGACCAGTCTGCTGGGCGCGCTCAAGATCGGCCGAGGGTTGGTCAATCTGGCCCGGGGCGGATTGGGGGGTGGCAAGGGCCGTGGGGGTGTGCAGTCGGTTTATGTCACCAACGCCAAAGGCGCGCTGGGTGGTTCTGGCGGCGGCTTTGATGGGCGGGGCGGCGCAGTCAGGTCGTGGGTCACTGCTGGCGTGGGTGCCCTGCTGGGGCGCAAGGACGAGGTGGCAGAGGGTGAGGGCGCAGCCAGCACCAAACTTGACCCGGTAGAGACCGGCCTGGAACTGCTCGATGTGATTCGTGAAGCCAAGCAAGGCGGTGTGGTGGGCGGTTCCGATCGCACGCAAAAGGTCTTTGTGGTGAATGCCCGTGATCTGGGTGGCATGGGTGCTGCTGGGCGTGGCAGTCGTCGAGCGCGCCGCCGTGGTCCACCGCGTCCACCTGCACCGGCGGTGTCGCCGCGTATGGGCGCTCGCTTGATGGGGGCCGTGGGCACCCTCGGCAAAATGGGCAAAGCCATTCCGGCCGGCTCGGTGTTTGAAGCGGGTATCAAGGCCTTTGACACCTACACCACGGCCAAGACGGCCGAAGACAAAGCGGCGGGTTACGGCGGTGCTGCAGGCGGACTGGCGGGCACGATGGCCGGTGCAGCTGCCGGCGCTGCGATCGGCTCCGTGGTGCCAATCATCGGCACGGCGGTGGGCGGTCTGGTCGGTGCGTTTCTGGGGGGCATGGGCGGCGAAACCGTGGGAGGCATGTTCGGTAAAACGTCGTTCGCCAAGTCGCTGTTTGGCACTGATGCGGAGCCAGGCGATGTGGTGCGCTCAATGTCGGCTAAGTCCGGCCGGACACCCCTCCCGTCGCCGTTGGTGCTTAAACCTGAGTCCAGGCCTGCGCCGATCGATCAGAAAATTACCTTTGCGCCGCACATGCCCATCACCGTGCAGGGGGATGTGAAGGATCCGGCCGAGCTTATGCGTCAGTTGCAACCGATGATGCAAAGCCAACTGAGCGACTTCGCCCGCCAGTTAGAGGACGACGCCCGCCGGGCCAATGACCGCAAGTTATACGACAGCCCGCATATCGGGTAAGGAGGTGATATGGCCTACATGGAGCAGATGCAAAGCGCGGTCAGCTACCTGGCCACGGCCGGGGAGGCCGGGCGGCGAAGCCTTGACGGGATGATGGGGCCGGTCAACGGCGCAATCAGTGAAATGACCGGCGCAGCCTCCGAGCTGGAAACCCTGCCGGTCATTGGTCCGATGGTCGGGGAAAAGCTGCAGCGGGTCATGCGCGGCATCAGCGCCGCCCAGTCCAAGGTGGGCGCGGTGGTTGCGGTCTACAACCAAGCGGCCCGCGCCGCCTCGCAGATCGAGCAGCGGCTGGAAGTGCTGGGCGAGCAGGCAACCCGGGCGAAAAATGCAATCAACCAGATTGCCGGCCAGATCAACCCCGCGCTGGGCAACATCCTGCCCACCAGCGCGTTTACCGCCGATACCACCCCGGCCGTGGAAGCCGTTAAACCGTTTCCCCACCTGCTGATCCTGCAACCGCACAAGCACGAAGCGCCGCCGTACTACTTCAACTTGGACACGGCGGCCTTTGAGGAACTGAACCGGCAGAGTGGTTTTCGCTGGGCCTCGCAAGAGCGCCTGATGCGGCGGCCAGCACAGCAAGCGGTGGGCATGGGTGACGACAAAATCACCCTCAAGGGGTCGATCTTCCCCGGGCACCGGGGCGGCCTCAAACAACTGGACACCCTGCGCAGTATCGGCGGGTTGTTGGTGCCTTTGGGTCTGACCACGGGGTATGGCTACGTGCTTGGGGATTGGTGCCTGACCTCGATCACCGAGGATCAAAGCGCGTTCCTGCAGGGCGGAATTCCCCGCAAGCAGGGCTTTAGTCTGGAGTTTGTCCGTTATGGCGAAGACCTGCAGAACACTTGACGGCGACAAGCTCTACACCATTTGTCACAACGCCTATGGCCACCTCAACGGCAGCGTGGAGGGGGTGCTGGAAGCCAACCCCGGGTTAGCAGCCGAACCGGAGCCGTATCGTGGCGGCGTGTTGATCGTGTTGCCGGACTTGCCGATGGCCAGCGATGAGCAGGCGGTTCAGTTGTGGAGTTGACCGTTACGCGTAACACGCCTTGAAACCCGAGCCTCGCCTACGTGCGGGGCTTTTTGTGGGAGTTGAACCATGAAGCCTGTTTTCCGCATCGTTGCCGACGGCAGCGACATCACCCGCATGATCAATGACCGGCTGTTGCTGCTGCGCACCTCGGACAAGCCCGGGATGGAGTCTGACGAGTTTGAGTTGCGCATTGACGACCGCGACCGCGCCGTGACGTTGCCGTCTCGCGGTGCCAGCATCGAAATTTATCTGGGCTATGCCGGATCCACCTTGTCCCGGGAGGGCCGCTACGTTGTCGACGAGGTCGAAGTCTCAGGCCCGCCGGACACGCTGGTGATACGCGGCAAGGCCAGCGACATGCGCGGCAGTGGCAAAACCACCCGTAGCGGCAGTTGGGAGGGCGTCAGCCTGGCCACCATTGTTAGTACCGTGGCCCGGCGTAACGGCTGGGAGCCTGCCTGTACGGTGGCCACGATCGTGCCCCGCGCTGACCAGCTGGGCGAATCTGACTTCAATTTCATCACCCGGCTGGCTCGGCAGCACGACTGCACGGCCAAGGTCGCGGGCGGCAAGTTGATTGTTATGCCGCGACAGGGCGGTGTCACCGCAAGCGGCAAGAATCTGGGCGTCGTGACCATCAACAAAACGGACGTCAGTCGCTACAGCTTTCGGCTGGGCGATCGCTCGACCCACAAGGCTGTCAGTACCAAGTACCAGGACAAGGCCACCGGCAAGTTGAAGGTGGTAAATCTGAACAACGACGACGCCCCGGACGGCCTGCCGCCGGTGCATACCGATCGGCATATCCACCCGGACAAAACCGCCGCCGAACAGGCCGCCAAGGCGCGCTTGGCGGCGTTCAATCGCTCGACTGCAGGTGTACGGCTGGAAATGCCCGGACGCTCTGACCTGTTCGCGGAGCGGATGATCAACGCACAAGGCTTCAAAAACGGGCTCGATGGCGAGTACCTGGTGGACTCCCGGGAACAGGTATTCACCCAGTCTGGCTGGTCGACGACGATTGAGTGCAACGCCGGCAAGAAAGGTAAGGCCAAGGCCAAAGGCAAAAAGCCCGCGAAGACCCTGAAAATCGTTCAGCTCTAACCCCCAAACATACCCACCCCCGGCCCGCCTTGTGCGGGCTTTTTCGTAAGGGCAACTTATGACAATCACCCAGCAACAACTGCTGCAGATCCTCCCGAACGCCGGCTCAGTTGCCGGCGTTTTTGTGCCGGTACTCAACACCGCGATGGTGCGTTACCAGATCATTGGCCCGAAGCGCGTTGCGGCGTTTATTGCCCAGATTGGCCATGAATCTGGCCAGCTCAAATACGTCAAAGAAATCTGGGGCCCAACGGCTGCCCAAGCCAAATACGAAGGCCGCAAAGACCTGGGTAACACCGTGGTTGGCGACGGCTCCAAGTACCGGGGGCGTGGCCTGATCCAAATCACCGGCCGGGCCAACTACATGGCCTGTGGTGAAGCCCTTGCCCTGGACCTGCTCAAGCAGCCCGAGCTGCTGGAAAAACCACACCATGCTTGCATGTCAGCGGCATGGTTCTGGGCAACCAAGGGCCTCAGCACCCTGGCGGACGCGGGCCAGTTCGACAAGATCACCCAGCGCATCAACGGCGGCCAGAACGGCGCTGCAGACCGCCAGGCACTCTACGCCCGGGCGTTGAAGGTGTTGGCGTGAAGGTCGATGCAGTGAAATGGGGCGGGGTGCTGCTGGTCATCTTGGTCCTGATGGCGGGCAGTGCGTGGGCCGCATGGAAGTGGCAGGCCAACGCCTACGGCCAGCAACTGGCCGCCAAGGACGCTGACCATCAAACCGAACGCACAAACCTGGCCAATGCCAACGCCGCGCAGATCCTGGCGGAAGAGGGCAAGCGCCTTGCCCTGGAACAATGGCTGGCAGCCAGCGATCAAGCCCATTACCGAGCCCTGACTGATGAACAAACCCAACAAGCACGTCTACGTGATCGCCTTGCTACTGCTGACCTGCGGCTGTCAGTCCAACTCGACGCCACCGCCGCAACTGGTTGTGACGCAGTGCAAACCACCACCGGCCCCGGCGGCTTGGTTTATGGCCCCCGTAGAGCCCAACTTGACCCAGCGCATGCTCAACGAATTATCGGAATCACCGGCGACGGCGACCAGGGACTGATCGCACTGCAGGCCTGCCAGGCCTACGCAAAAGAAGTCTCAGCCACGAAATAAAAGGAGCGGCCGAGGCTGGATGCGTCAACATCCAGCCCGGCCACCAAACCCGCAGAACCGTCCTGCAAGCCCAGTCAAGGCTCCTGCTCCGTGCACAAAGCGGAGCGAGCCTAACACCTGTCTATTCATACAGTAAAGGTCTTGCACATAATGTCTTCACCCATCATTCCCTGGATGGGCGGCAAACGCCGTCTGGCCGACCGCCTTATCCCCCTGTTCCCACCCCACGAATGCTACGTCGAAGTCTTCGCCGGCGGCGGGGCGCTGTACTTCCTGCGCCCACAGCCCGCACCGGTCGAAGTGCTTAACGACATCAACGGCGACCTGGTGACCCTGTACCGCGTGGTGCAGAACCACCTGGAAGAATTCGTGCGCCAATTCAAATGAGCCCTCAGCTCACGGCAGATATTCGAGTGGCAAAAAATGACCCGCCCGGAAACCCTGACCGACATCCAGCGCGCCGCCCGATTCTTCTACCTGCAACAGCACGCCTTTGGAGGCAAGGTATCGAGCCAAAGCTTCGGCACCGCCACAACAACCCCGACCATCAACCTGTTGCGCATCGAAGAAAACCTATCTGCAGCCTGGCAGCGTCTGGCCGGTACCTATGTCGAAAACCTGCCTTGGCTTGAATGCGCCGAGCGCTACGACCGACCGCACACCTTCCACTACATGGACCCACCTTATTGGCAGACCGCCGGCTACGGCGTCGACTTCCCGTTTGAAAACTACGAACGCATGGCCGACTTTATGCGCCGCTGCAAAGGCAAGGTGATGGTCAGCATCAACGACCACCCGGACATCCGGCGAGTGTTTGAAGGGTTTCACATTGAAACGACCGAGATCCGGTACACGACAGCGAACCAGCGGCAGGGTAAGGCTGAGGTAACGGGGGAGTTGATTGTGATGAATTGGGAGCCAGGTATCTATGGTGGACTATTTTTATTTTAGTCTGCCGGCGAAAGAGACCAGTAGCAATTCAGGGTGTTATTTTATTTATACTAAATATTAGCTTGTTATTTTAAAGTTGGGCAAGAGTGAAGCTTAGCAGTCATTTATATGAAATCTGTGACTGCGCAGAGATTTTCGAGCGAGAGGTCACATCTAGACATGTGTTGCTGATTTAATTAATATTGCGTAATTTTTTAAGGAGGCAGCCATGCGATTCATGGACGTTTTTGCCGGGTGTGGCGGCCTCTCTCTTGGCCTGCTGAAGGCCGGGTGCGAAGGTGTGATTGCAATAGAAAAAAATCCGATGGCCTTCGAGACTCTGAAGCACAACCTCATTGATGGCGCTCGCTACCAATTTCAGTGGCCATCTTGGCTCCCAAAACAAGCCATGAGTTGCGAAGACTTTCTTAGCGGCTTTGGAGAAAAAATTAGACTGTTGCGTGGGACTGTTGATCTTATGGTTGGCGGGCCACCTTGTCAGGGCTTCTCTACAGCTGGACGGCGTGATCCAGCTGATCCAAGAAATAAAATGGCAGAGCAATACCTCGAATTAGTTAAGATTGTGTTGCCAAAATTTATTGTTATTGAAAATGTAAGTGGGTTTAATAGTAAGTTTAATGAGGCGAAACGTGTAGATGGTGGTGAGGAGCATCATTTTAAGAGGTCGTACGCAGATTTTATTTGCGGGGAACTTTCTAAGATAGGGTATTCAGTTTCCCGAGGCATAGTTAATTGTGCCGATTTCGGGGTGCCACAGAATCGGCGTAGATATATAATAATTTGCTCTCTTGGTGGTGGTGAGGGGTTGCTGGAAACTCTTCTCGATAAGCGGCAGGATTTTCTACAGCTCAAAGGGCTTCCTGTCGCTCGCCCTGTTTCTGTATATGAAGCTATCGCTGACTTGCAGACAAGAGGGCGAGAGTTAGCTGAAAACTCCGATTCGAATGTTAAGGGTTTTTTTGAGGCTGCATACGAGGCTCCTCAGATTTCCTCTCCTTATTTGGCTATTATGAGAGAGGATTTTCATGGTGTACCTAATAGTCGACGTTTACCTAGGCATAAGTTAGACACTATAGCTCAGTTTGGACGAATTCAGAGTGAGTCTCGGCCTGGGCGGTCACTTTCTAAAGAAGCACGGGATAGGCTTGGCTTAAAAAAACATGCAATTACAGTGCTAACTAAGAACTCCCCTTCGCCTACAATTACCACCTTGCCAGATGATATTATTCATTATGATGAGTTGAGGATTTTAACTGCTAGAGAGACTGCGAGAATTCAATCTTTTCCTGATTGGTTCGAATTTACGGGGAAGTATACTACGGGTGGAAAAAGTAGGCGGTTTGAGTGTCCTAGATATACCCAGATAGGTAATGCAGTACCTCCATTGCTAGCAGAGGCTATTGGGACTTTGCTGCGGGAGCAGTCTGTGCGCTTAGACGATGGTGAGCTTAATAAAATCTATAAAGGCCCGGCTAATGCAATCCCTGAATTTTAGAGTTAGTTCGCATCTGAAATCTATTATCGGGCGCGACTTGATTACAGATGATTTTGTTGCTGTTTTCGAATTGGTGAAAAACTCTTTCGATGCAGGTGCTAGTGAGGTGACTCTTCACTTTACAGAGGATTCAATCTTTATCATAGATAATGGTAAAGGTATGTCGTATCGAGATTTAGTCGATAAATGGCTGTTTGTAGCATACTCCGCAAAGCAAGATGGCTCTGAGGATGGTCTACATTTGGATTATAGGGAGTCAATACAATCCAAAAGGTATGCTGGGAGTAAAGGAGTAGGAAGATTCTCTTGTGATAGGTTGGGTGAAGTTCTATCGTTGCAAACTAAAGTAGAGTCTAGCACTGATGTCAATCGTCTAGATGTTATCTGGTCTGCGTTTGAATCATCATCCAAAGATGATTTTATAAATATTGATATCAATCATAGTGTATCCCAGGATTTCTCGCTCTGCGATGGCGTCGATTTTGATTATGATTGCGGTACTGTTTTGGAAATTAGTGGGTTGCGGGAGGCATGGGGGCGCTCTAAACTAAAGGATTTAAAATCATCTCTTGCGAAGTTAATAAACCCCTTTGGAACTCAGAAAAATGATTTTTCAGTTTTTATTAAAGCAAGGTCTGAACTCGATGAGGATGCGCGATTAAGTAATCTGAAGGATGAGCCCAGTCCTAATGAGATAGTTAACGGGCCCGTTGATAATTTTATTTTTCAAACTTTGCAAGAAAAAACCACTTGGCTAAAAACTTGGATTGTTGATGGAGTAGTAATAACCGAGTTGATAGATCGCGGAAAAGTTATTTACAGAATTTCTGAAGATAACGAGTTCAAAGAACTGGATGGTTCGGGGTTCGAGTGTAATATTTTTTACTTGAATAGGTCGGCTAAAGCTACATTTGCTCGTCGCATGGGAGTTAACTCAGTTTCGTTTGGTTCCGTTTTTTTATTTAAAAATGGTTTTAGAGTTTATCCAGTAGGTGAAGAGCTTGATGATAGTTTTGGTATTGATAGAAGAAAGCAACAAGGTCATTCAAGGTATTTAGGTACACGAGAAATTCTTGGGAAGATTGATGTTTATGGGGATGACTCAAGCTTTAAAGAATCGTCAAGCCGAGATAAGGGGCTCATAGAAACACCTGCGTATATACAGCTGAAGGAAGCTTTTTGGAAAAAGTGTTTGCTGCGACTGGAGAATTACGTTGTTGGTGTGAGTTGGAGGGTTAAATATGATGCTGACTTATTGGACTCTAGTCACCTAACTCGTGACGAGTTAAGATCAAAAATAATTGAGGTCATTAACAAGCTTTCTAACTCTCCAGGTGTGCGTGTTGAGTATTTTGCAGAGGATTTTTTAACTCTTATCGATAGTAAGGCTAAGGATTTCGATAAAACTATCGAAAGTCTTTCTAATATCGCACAAAAAACTGGAAACGATGAACTCGTTGAAGAAATAAAAAGTGCTAAGTTTCGTTATCAAGAGATGCTCAAGGCAGAGTCCGAAGCTGTCCAGTATGCGGAGCGGGAGAGGGCTGAGCGACATAAGGCAGAGGCATTAGCTTCTAAAGTTGAAAAAGACCTGAAGAGAGAGCAGGAAAGAAATCTTTTTTTGACCTCGCTTCAAAGTCACGATAAAGATGTGCTCGAAAGTTTGCATCATCAAGTAATTATTTATGCCAGTAATGCAATAAATCTAATTGAGGCTAGTTTGTTTTCTATGCACAGCAGAAGGCAGGTTCCTCAGCAGGATCTAGAAGAAACGCTTGAGAATTTACTTCTTTTGAATCAGCAGGTTATTGCAGCATCTAGGTTTGCAACAAAAGCAAATTTTAAGCTCGATTCTAATTCTATTACAGAAGATTTGGCGCTGTACCTTGATCAATATGTAGAAAAAATTTGTAAAGTGTACAAGAGCAAGATTTTAATTGAGGTTGTCCGTTTTTCTAGAGAGTTTGTTATACAGTTCAAGCCTATTGAGATATCAATTATTATTGATAACTTAATAGATAATGCTATTAAGGCTAATGCCTCTTATATGAAAATTGAGATTTCAAAATCTCAGTCGAATGTTCTTCTTGTAAGTCTTGAAGATAATGGAGTGGGTATTCCAAGCGAAATATCGAATATTGAGTCAATATTCGATAAGGGTATTACTACGACCAGTGGTTCTGGCTTGGGTCTGTATAATGTTCGACAGCTATTGCAAAATATAAATGGCACCATAGAGCTAGCGAAATCTAGTTTTAGTGGTACAACTTTTGAAATTAAGGTGTACAGTTAATGGACGCGACCTATTGCATTCTTTGGTTGGATGATCAAAAGGATGAGCTTAATGGTGTGGTCAAAAATTTAGAGAGTCGTTTGTATAATGTCGGGTTGAATGTGAATATAACTTGGCATGATACGTTTGACGATGCGTCCATTAAGGCTCTAACTGATGGGTTGAGAAAGCACTCTCCTTATGATCTTATAATGGTGGATTATGATCTCGGCGTTGGAAAAATAGGGCATAGACTTACGAGAATAATACGAAGCCAAACTTATGGTGATATGGTTTTTTATAGCTCGGCACCAGATGAGGAGTTGAGGAAAAAGTTATACCTGGAAAAGGTTGACGGTGTCTATTGCATGCAGCGCGCATCATTAGCTCAGGAGGTTTTTTCTCTGGCGCAGAATGCAATAAGAAGAGTTGTGCATCCTAATTATATGCGTGGCTTAGTGGTTGGATCTGTTGGTGAGTTAGAAGGGCTTTTTGGGGATACTATTAATTCTATTATTAATAAGAAAGGCTCTCCAACCGTTGATGAAGTAAGGGGGATGGCAAAGCAATCGTTACAAGATTATATTGACGAGTTGCAAAATGTCAATTTGCCGCGTTTTGATAATATGTCTACAGAGCGAATAATATCAAAATTAAATTTGCGCGTGAAAGTCGATCTTCTTCTTAAGCTTTTAGAGGAAGATGGTGGGCAGTTGAGTTTAAATTGCCATCAGATAATTTCAAATTTTTCAGATGAAATAAATCAGCACAGGATTGAGTTTGCCCACGCAAGAACCACTAACATTGAAGGTATTCCAGTTTTTCAGGATAGAAATAAAAAGGTTTGGGGGCCTGTGGAGATGAGAAACTTATTGCTTAAACTTCGTGAGCACTATGATGCAGCTAAAAATATAAACACATATTTTCAGTAGTGGATTTTTATGGGGGGTATTCATCCCTCCATGTATTACCCTGTCTTTTATTGATTGAGGTATTTCGATATTAAATTCTAGTTTTTTTGATTGCTTCGGCTTTATATGTACGGCGATGGCATATCGTCAAGGTGTGCCTTTAGCAAATTATTTTCATGGGCGAGTGGAGAAGTTCTGTAGGTTATTTTGCAATAAGCTGTTTTTAAAATGCTGGATTCAGTTGGCGAGTATCAAGCGGTGTTTGTATTGATTTCTTGGCTGAAATGCCCAAGTGGAGTTTATAGTATTGTTATTTAACTCTACCACATGTGTTTGATCCGCAAGACTGCAGATTAAATATACTCAAAGAACTTATTTTGAATCCAAAACCTTGGAAATATCCTGATTATTGCTGCCTGACCGTATCCCCGAGCTTGTGCCACTCCTTGAGTGCGCGCTGGTCAAACTCAAGACTAAAGGTCATCCAGCGTTACCTTCACGCGCTGTGGTGTTGCGAGACGCTCGCGGACGGTGTTGATGAGCTGTTCATCTTCTTCAGTCATAAGCACGGGGCGGAAAGGCAACTGGCCGCGTTCTGCGACGTACTGCAGGGCCTGGCGCATGAGTTCTGATGGCGTAACGCCGAGGCGTTCAAGTTCTTGGTAGGCGCGGGCTTTGAGTTCGTCGTCTACGCGGATGTTGATGGAGGCCATAGGTTTGACTCCTGTAATGACATTTGTCATTACAATGGCTGCCATCACCTTTTTTTGCAAGTGCCGTTCGGCAGGGCCAGGAGGGGTGTTATGGCTTCAAAATCCTTTCCGCAATCAAAAATCCAAGCCTTGAAAGACGCGGCCTGTGGCTCTGTAAGAATATTCGTCTTGCGGAATATGAAAAATACTAAGCTGTTGAAATATAACGATTTTATTCGAGACTTGAAAACCGTCGACTGTAACAGGTCCATGAGTTCGAATCCCATCGCCTCCGCCATATTGCTACACCGACAGAGCCCGCCTTTTGGCGGGCTTTGTCGTTTCTGGGGGGTGGGGCTGCTGGAGGGTATTTTGGGGTGAGGCGGTTCGATCATTCCTGTCAAGCCATTGCGTGGCACCCTCTGATCCGTTTCGGTAAGGTTGCGTTCACGGCAGGTTTGCATGGCCTACCGAGGTACTCAGCATCGGAAAGGCTATTTGCCTTATGCGTAGTAAGGGCGTTTCAGCCCTCTGAGGGCTTGCTCGCAGTTTCTTTGGTAACTTGGTTCGATTGGGTTACGCCCGCTTTAAAGGTCCTCTCTCGTACCGAGAAAATGGAGTGGTACCTACCATCTATATAACTTTAGTTATAGTTATTTCGTGGTTGGATATATTATTTCTCGGGTTTCCTTGATTTAGATCAATTCCTAAGCTTTATTGGTTGCTCAGTAACAAGCAATACCGCGACTTCATGAAGTCGACCGTTAAGCGCACTTCTCTAGTGCTGTCAAAATAAAAAATACAGTGCGTAGCATTATTTATAGGCGGGCGATTGTTTATGATGAGGTTGATGGTGGTGTTTTTAATGGGCGTTTTTACTGTGGGCTGTAATGGCTTCGTAAAACCTGACCCCTTCGGATCTATTAATGACTCATATTTTATAGTTCGTTCGGGGTTTCCAGCGCCACTGGTGTATTCGGCATCTGCTGTGCAGTGGAACGAAGACTACGCTGTCTCAGTCCGGCATACCCCGCATATCGCCAATATTGCATATAGTTGCAGTACCGATTGCGACCTTGTTTTTATCAAGCACAAAGCAAAAGACAACTATCCTTTATGGCGCCCCCCCGTTCTGGGTGAAAGCATAACTGCCGTGGGTTTGAGCCCGTTTCAAATGACTACCACAGGAAAGGGCAAGATCTACCAAACACCTTTTGTTAATACAGCAGAGCATAGTGGTGACCTTTATGGTATTCACGACGCCCCCCTTGTACGGGGGATGTCGGGTGGTCCTGTGATTGGCAGCGACGGTAAAGCGTTGGGTATTAACACTGGATTTTACTCCGTCACATTGCACGATACTATTGTTCAATCTCACCTGAGGGGCGCTGAGAGGGTGAGTGTATTTATTCCCTATTCGATTATTGCGCGTGAGTGGCTCTTGTTTCAGGCACAGCTCAATAAAGAAAAAACTCCGGCGGTTATCACTCAAATAAGTCTTTTGAAAATACAAGTGCCTAAGTGATCTGAATGTTTTGGTTTGATTCGGTATGGCTATAGTTCTTCTCGCACCAACAAAGCCCGTCTTGAACGGGCTTTGTTGTTTTTTGGGGTTGGGGGCACCCTGCGCATTGGTGATGCTGCGTTGAAAACAGGCTCAGAATGCTCATTTACAACACGTAGAGTTGTGCGCGACCCCGGCCGTTCCTCGCCTGTTTTCGCCTTGCCTGACCTTCGCTCGAAAACATTTCGTAAAGAATCTAAGGCCCCTTTCTGTTCAGCGTGACGCTTGCGAGCCTTTTAACGCGATTCAACCGGCTTTTGATAAATCCCCTCAAGTCTTTCCAAACAATAGGAAAGCCCCTACATCCTTTTACCCCCTTGGCATGAAACTTTAAGCGCCCTGTAGGGAGCGTATCTCTCCACGCTCCACCGGCCCGCTGAAGTGTTTACGCCAGGATGTAGCCGATGCCCACGCCCACCCCTTTTTTCGACCACAGCCGCCATAAACTCGACGTGCGCAATGTCGATGTTCCGCTGGAGGTGCTGGCCTTTCGGGGCGAGGAGTGCCTGAGTCAGCCGTTCAGTTACGTGATCGAATTCACCAGCACGGAACTCGATATTGCCGCCGAGCTACTGCTCGGGCGCGATGCTCGCTTTAGCCTGTATGGCCGACCACCCGGCCCGGCGCTGCCGGGGTTGAGCCGGCCCGAGGTCAAGCCGTTGCGCACCGTGCACGGCGTGATTACGGGCTTTAAGCGCCTGGCTGGCTCCAACGATGAAGCCCGTTACGCGCTCACCCTTGAGCCGCGCCTGGCGCTGCTGAGCCGGGGTAAACAGTTCCGTATTTACCAGCATCAATCGGTACCTGAAATCGTCGAGGGTATCCTGCGCAGCCGGCATGATTTCAGAGGCCAGGATTTTTTCTTTGACCTGAAACGCGACTACCCCAAGCGTCTTCAGGTCATGCAATACAACGAAAGCGACCTGGCTTTTATTGCCCGTCTGCTGGCTGAAGTGGGCATCTGGTATCGCTTTACCAGCGACGATCGCTTGTACATCGACGTGGTGGAGTTTCACGACGACCAACGCAATTACCAGTTCAATGTTGAACTGCCGTGCCGCTCGCCCTCCGGCTTGAGCAGCGGGCAGGACAGCGTGTGGCGCCTGCAATCGAGCCATCGGGTGGTGGAACGCCACGTCAATATCCGCGCCTACCATCACCGCGATACCAAGGCCTGGCTCAATGGCCAGGTCGATCAGACGCGCGGTGCCAAAGGCACCTACGGCGAGGCCTACCACTACGCCGAGCCCTACACCGTGCTGGGTGACGCGATTGCCCAGGACGAAGACCTGCTCAGTGAAAGCGGCTATTTCTACGCCCGCTTGCGTCACGAGCGC